>CAYPOD010000001.1:0-35783 GCA_964412375.1 uncultured Chitinophaga sp.
CAGCTTGTTAGCAATTTCGGTGAGCTTGTCTAAGATTAAATCTTCGTTTGCCATCGTATTAATTTTTTGATTACGAAGGCAAAACTGCGAAGCTGCGGAGGGGTAAAGGTTGAGTTACTAAGCACTCAATCTGCTATCTCAACCTACTCAATATTTTTTATTGCAGTTGTTTCAGAATACTGTCAATGGTGCCCTTTTCTTTGGGGTTATCTACCTTTCCTGCCGATAGATTCTGTGCTGTTATTTTTGTTCCATTCTTGGAGAAAAAAGCACCTGTTTTCTCGATGGCTTTCAACTTCATGTTAGTAAAGTATGGAGCCAGTTTATCAACGATGTAACGGAACTGTGTTGTTTCACAACCTAAGTACACTTTGTCGGTAATAGCTTCCAGATCCCGGGAAGTAAATATTTTGAATAGGGTATCAGAACTTGTTTGGTCCTCATTCAGCAATTCTATCTTTTGGCAAAGCTGAACAATCACAGCTTTCAGCCTGTCTTTATCACCGGTGAATCCGAACGAAAACTTCTCCTGAATGGTGTTGCCTGTGTTTTGTTCCTGGATGTCACCGGAAGGTTCAGCAACGAGTATTGGATAAAGAATGTTTGTAATTGGCTCTTCCAAATCCAGCAGGTAAAAATCTTCAATGGTGGTTGTTTGTGAAAGGCTTGCCTTGAACTGTTCCTGTATGCTGAAATAAAGCTGGATGAGGCTGTGTTTTAAGTAATACAAAGCATAGTGAACTACATTACTCTGTGCATCCGGAACGGTTGTAAAATTCTGTTCGTTTAACTCTATGGTAACCTGCTTGGCTAATACCCTCACATTGGTAAGCGTTTTGCCTACCTGATAGCGAATATCAACCAACTCCTTCCAGTTTGCGGATTGCTGCATTACCGCATTGAAAACACGAAGTGTTTCTCCGGTAATTATGAAATAATAAAAATGGGTAACGGCATCTTTATACTTTGGCAAATCAATGGAGTATAAAAGTGGGTGGAGTGGAGCATTTACTGTCACTTCATCTGTCAGCACTTTTTGGAGGGTGGGATAATCCGCCAGCAGGGCAGTCATTTGTGACTGCAACTCGGCCATTGTTTTCGGTGAAGCTGCTTTTGCAGCTTTCACCAGTTCAGTTAACCGCCTTGTGTTGGTGGTATCCAGTTTCCACGGTTTCAAAGCACCGTGCATAATGCTATCTAATACTTTTATCTCCATCGCTATAAGTCTAATTTTATTTTATTGGCTGCCTCCTGTTTTTTATGGTCAATCACCTTGGCATAAATTTCGGTTGTTTTCAGGTGCCTGTGACCTAACAGTTTTGAAACGGTATAAATGTCTGTACCCAATGTAATTTGCAGGGTGGCGTAGGTGTGCCTTGCACAGTGAAAAGTGATGTGCTTGGTGATACCGGCTTTCATTACCCATTCACGGAGTTTTAAGTTATGCCAGGCACTGTAATACAAGCCTTCAAATACTTTATCCTCGGGCTTTCTTTTTTCACCCAACAACTGAAAAGCCTGTTCTGAAATGGGCAAGGTTTCTGCTCCCTTTGTTTTCTTCTGCCTGAAACGGATGTAATACCCTGACTGCTCAGAGTGCTGCACTTCTGACCAGACCAGCTTTTCAATATCTGACCAACGCAAACCTGTTAATGCAGAAAAGATGAAAGCATCTTTCAGCACCGGCATTTCGCACTCCACTTTAGCGGCTGCCTGTAGTTCTTCCAATGTGAGAAACTCCCTATCTGGATCATCTGCCTTGATGCCCTCGACCTGATTTGCCGGGTTGGTTTGAATGATGCCTTCTTTTACGGCTTCTTTCAATGCTGCTGTTATCTTGCTGAAATAGGAAGATTGGGAGTTTTGCGAAAGGCGTTTATTGGTTTTGCTCTTGGCTTCATACTGGAGGTAGTTTTTGAAATCTTCCAGCCAGTTTTTGTCAATGTCTTTGAATGATGCACCGTTCTTGGCAAACTTCTTCAGGTGTTTCAATACGCTATCCCAATTGCCCCAATTCCCCTGGCTGTTTCTTCTTTTCTCTGTTAGGCGTTCAAAGTAGGCAATGAAACTGCCTTTGGCTTTATCGGTATCCCGAAAGCCGTATTCCTCATTCTTTATCTGTAACAATCGCTTCGACCTGATGGCCTCTGCCAATACCAGTGTTTTGCGGTTCTCTTCTTTCTGCTCTTTGGTGAGCTTGCCTTTCTCCGGCTCCGGTATCAGGTAGAGTTGCAGGTATTCGTAATCTCTTTTACCATCGCTGTAGTAATCAAGATACAGGCTTATTTTATCGCCTTTTTTGCGTTGCCTAAGTGTTACTGTCATGCTTCAGTTAGTTTGAATAATTCATTGATAGCTGCCCGGGGAATACGGGTACTTCTGCCCAGTTTGCCTGCTTTGAGTTCGCCTTTCTCGATGAGCCTGTAAATGGTCCATCGGCTGGCGTTGATTAACTGGCAGGCTTCCTCTACGGTTAGAAATTCCTTTTGAGCAATGGCAGGGTTGTACAGGGCTTTCTCGGTTTCCTCCTTGATGGCCACTTCAATTTTCTCGTTCCGCTTCCGCTGTTTGTATGCTCTCTTGGCACAGGTATCTGAACAAAACTGTGTAAAAGTAGTCTTGGCGGTAAAGCGGCTACCGCAGTGCTGACAAGTTTTTTGAAGACGAATGTTACTGCTCATTTTGTTGCCTGTTGTTGCTACATGTTGCAGCTTGTAGCTGTATGTAGCAAGATTTCTCCCGACTGTTGCCTGATTTGTGGGCAACAAATCTGGGCAACAATTAGGCAACAAATATAAGTAAAAAAGTAGAGTTGGGCAACAAACAAGAGAAGGATAAATCAGCTAAAACCCAACAAAAACAAGCATTTATGAAACAAAGGAAAGATAGTTACTTTCCGATACAGAACTTGGAGAAAATATAGTCGAGCATATCTTCATTGCTGACCTCACCTGTTATTTCGCCCAGGTAGTGCAGGCACCTTCGGATATCCAGAGCCAGCAGGTCACCTGGTGTTTTTGCATCCAATCCCTTTTTTATATCATCGAGTGATTTTTCCACTTCTTTCAGGGCATGAAAATGCCTGGCATTGGTCACTACTGTGTTTTCGATCTCCACCTTTCCGTGCAATACTCTGTCCACCATCCGTTCTTTCAGCGTCTCCGTATGTAAACCAGCTTTAGCAGCAATAAATATGATCTTATTAAAATCAGCAAATTTCTCTTTAGCTGCTTTTTCACCCAATTTGTCAATCTTATTGCAGACGAGCAGGTAGTTGAGTTCCTTTTTGTCTAATTCTCTTTTTAACGCAACGACACTGTGGCGATCATCGTTTGCATCAAACAGGTATAGCACCAGGTCGGCCTGTTTCATTTTCTCAAGACTGCGTTCGATTCCGGCAGTTTCAATTACATCACTGGTGTGTTCCCGTATTCCTGCCGTATCAATCAGGCGAAAAAGGATACCATCAATATTGAGCACTTCCTCAATAGTATCACGGGTAGTACCTGGAATATCACTGACAATAGCCCGGTTCTCATTCAGCAAAGCATTCAGCAGAGTTGATTTGCCGGCATTGGGTTTACCTACAATAGCCACACTCACACCATTCCTGATCACATTGCCCAACCGGAAAGAATTGGTCAGTTGCTGGGTCGAAAGCGTCAGTTCTGCAATTAGTGAATAAAGTTGCTCCCTGTCTGCAAACTCTACGTCCTCCTGGCTGAAATCAAGTTCCAGTTCAATGAGTGCAGCAAACCGGATCAGTCTTTCCCGCAATTGTTTTAATTGTGCAGAGAATCCGCCGCGAATGTTATGAAGAGCTGCTTTTTGGGACGCACTTGTATTGCTGTCAATCAGGTCTGCCACGGCTTCTGCCTGGGCCAGATCAAGTTTACCGTTGAGAAATGCCCTTTGTGTGAATTCGCCGGGCTTTGCCAGTCTTGCTCCCTTTTCCAGGCAGGCATTAATGATCTGCTGCTGCACAAAAGGAGAACCATGGCAACTGATCTCCACTACATCTTCCCCCGTGTAAGAACGGGGGTTTTTATAAAGTGACAAGACCACTTCATCCAAAACTTCATCACCGTTTTTCAGCAGGCCTACATGCAAGGTATGGGAGTGCTGCTTCATTAAGTTTTTTGATGGAAATAACTCGTTTAGTATTGCAATGGCATTTTTCCCGCTTACCCGAATAACTGCAATGGCACCTACTCCCGGTGGTGTGGCCAATGCGACAATACTATCATCCCATCCAAAGGTTGTGTTCATTCTTCAAAATTAGACCTGCCTGTGCAGCTTATAAAAACAAAAATCCTCCCAAAAGCGGGAGGATTTTCTGAAAAAACTAATAGTTTAATTTATTCTGACTGGACTACAAAGGTGATGGGCTGTTTACGGTATGCTTTCACTTTCCTTCCGTTTTGTACAGCTGCTTCCCACTTTGGTCCTTTACTAATAACTTTAACGGCTTCCTGCTCCATGCCAAAACCATGGCTCGTCAATGCCTTAACATCACTGATAGCACCTTCCCTATCCACTACAAACTGAACCCAAACTGTAAAAGTGCCTTCTGGTGCTCCATTATCAACCGGCGTATTTGCATTCAGGTTTCTTTCCAGGTATTTTCTCCAGGCAGCTTCACCACCTTTGAAAGAAGCCTCAATTTCCACTTTTTCAAAGATTTTGTTCGGGTCATCTTCTTTTTTCTCCTCAATTACCTGTTTTCCCTGGTCAATTTCAACCGGTGCGGCAATACCAATGTCCTTAATACCTTCCTGGTCTTTGAGGTCAATTTTTGCCTCTTTCAGTTCTTCAACCGGTGGCGGGGGTTGCTGCACTTCCTCATCCTTTACAATCTTAGGAGGAGTGAATTGTTTCATTTCCACTTTAGGTGGCTCAACAGGCGGCGGGGGTGGCGGAGGGGGTTCAAACTTTTTCTCTTCTTCTTGTTTGATATCCTGCAGCGTCACCTCTTTGATCTCCAGCTTGTTGTTCTTATTGCTATCAATACTGCTGGCCAAAACAGAACCCAATAAAGCCAATAAGGCGATTGAGGCTGTAATAATCAAGGCAGTAGAAATGCGCTTATTATAAGTTTTCCGAAGCTGGTAGGCGCCATAGTCCTTATTCCTGTCTTCAAAGATCAGGTCAAGAATATCTGCCGACAATATTTTGTTAGCTTCCATTTGTTTGATTGTTTTTATGTTAGATGCCTGCTCATAATTATTCCATAATCCAAAACCAGGTTAGTTATTGCCGGAGGCCTGCTCAGTCGCCTTAATCAACTCAATTTCCTGGTCAAGAATCTTGATCATAGCAAAACGTTGTACCCTGTTGATTGTCATTTCATCCAGAATATCCACCGTATTTTTATAGGTTGCATCTACGGATGGCTTTATAACAACTACCAGGTCTCTGTCAAGGCATGACTTTTCCCAATCAGCTTCTCCTCTTTCTTTTGCCTTGTCCCTGATCTTTTGGCATTGGTCATCATGCTGGTGATTTTGAATCACCTCTCTTTTTTTCTTAATGATGATATCCCTAATACCTTTAAAAGTCGTTTGCAGGAAATTATTTCCGCTTGCATCTACTTTCAACTGGCCTTCGTAATAATAGACCTGGTCGTTCTTACCAAGCATAATCGTCAGGGCACCTGATTCCTTTGCCTGGTTTTTTTCTTCTTCTTTTTCCGTATCCTTAGGCATGCTGAGGTCCATCGTTGTAGGACTACTCATTGTTGCTGTGAAAATGAAAAATGTGATCAACAGGAAACCCAGGTCCACCATCGGCGTCATATCTACACGGGTTGATAGCTTTTTAGCTTTTTTCACCCCTGGTCCTTTTTTGTGGCCACTATCGCCACCACCGGTATCAACACTTGCCATATAATATGGGTTTTAGGTTAAAAAATTATTTACTGCTCTTTTTGTAATGGGCCTCAAGTTCTGAACCTGATGGCACATCTTCCGGTGCTGTTACAAGATTGTACTTGAATTCTTCATTCTTTTTCAGCGCTGCTACTACGGCTTCAAAAGTGGGATATGTTGATTTAGCATCTCCCTTAATGAGATATTTAAGTACTTTTCCTGCAAAAGCCTTCTTAGATTCCAAAATCCACCAAACAAGCTCATTATTTAAAGTATCCAAAACCGGAATGCCTTCCTGCTTGATGTTTTTATGTTCCTCTGCAGGAACGGCAAGCAATGGCTTTAGCTTTGAAAAAGGCACCCCAATGGAAACAGTTTTTCTGAAATTGGCCATTTCAGCATCTGTCAATCCGATCTTTTGAGATTCATTAAGATTCTTAATGATCTGGTCAAAAACAGCCGGGTCTTTTTCTGACAGGATTGTAAAATAAACCTTGTTATCAGGGCCAATTGTAACCATCACAGCATCGTTCTCTGGTAAATTCTGTGATGAAACAGAGTTGGGCGTTGTGATCTCTACGGGCTCTGGTGGTTTGAATTTTGTTGCCATTATAAAGAAGGCAAGGATCAGGAATGCCACATCCACAAAGGGTGTCATGTCCGTATCGGTGCTTTTTCTTTGTATATTAACCTTTGGCATGTACTTATAAGTTTAATAATTAGATGAATTAGTCTGTTTTTTCCATACAGGATAGCTATTGAAAAACAGCTTATTTGTACAGAGAAGCAAAACTTTGCGTCAGGGTAAAACCTGATTCATCTATTCCGTAAGTGATTGAGTCTATTTTGGTTGTAAACACATTGTACATGATAAGTGCCAAAGCCGATGTACCGATACCCAGGGCTGTGTTATAAAGTGCCTCAGAGATACCAACCGCCAGTTCACTGGCTGCGCCGGCACCACCTTCTTCACCAAGAGCGGCAAATGATTTGATCATCCCGATTACCGTTCCCAACAGGGCCACGAGTGTACCAACCGATGTAATAGTAGAAAGGAACACCAGGTTCTTTTGCAGCATTGGCAATTCCAGGGCCGTTGCTTCTTCCACCTCTTTTTGAATAGACATTACTTTTTGTTCTGTATCAAGCCCGCCTTCGTTGATCATTTCTTTATAGCGGCGCAGACCGGCTTTCATTACATTGGCCACTGAACCTCTTTGTTTATCACACTCTGACAAAGCTGCATCTACGTTGCGGTTAGCAAGGTGATATTGCACTTTGCGGATAAAATCAGAGATCGAACCGTTGCCCAATGCTTTACGTATGGTGAGATAACGCTCTATAGAAAATACAACCACCATCAGGAACATACCGATAAGTAACGGTACAATGATCCCACCTTCATATATCCTGTGGAAGGCATCTTTTGGTTTTTTGTGCTCTGGCCAGAACCAGCCTTCAGAAGACGGAGCTTCAAAGCCGCTGGGATTTCCCATCATAAAACGCCAGATGCAATAGCCCGCCAGAACACATACAACGGGGGCAACCCATGAAATGATATTACTGCTCTTTTTTGGTTGAACCGATGTCGCCTTAACGGATGCAGTTGGTTTTGTCTCTGCCATGATCTTTGTTTTTTAGTGTTTTTAATTTTAAAATATACTAATCCAGATTTCGGAGTTACAATGCTAATAAAAAAGTTTATACAAAATTTTCCCGGCTTTGCCTTTTTACGGGAAAGGGCTTCAAGTTAAGGATTTTTTCAAATGCGCCAACTGTCTGCATTATTTTGTGACCGGGATTAAAAAGGCAAAAGCCCGGTTGCTTACTCATACCGCAGCGCCTCTATCGGATTCAGCCTGCCTGCCTTCCAGGCCGGGTAAATTCCGGCGAGCAACCCTACAGCGCTGCATATAATGATGCCATAGGCCACCCAATTCCATGGAACCACAAAGCCGGTATCGAGTACAATTGAAAAAGCGTTACCTACAAATATGCCCAGGATGATCCCGAAAACGGCTCCCAGCAGGCTAATAATGACAGCCTCCAGCAGAAATTGCCGCCTCACCATCTGGCTTTTGCCGCCAATTGCCTTTACCAGGCCCACTTCCTTGGTTCGTTCGGACACAGACACCAACATTATATTCATCAGACCGATGGCTGCCCCGATTAAGGTGATAAAGCCAATCACAGTGGCCGAGAAAGTAAGAAAACCAAGGCTGTTCATTGCTTTTTCGGCAATGCTGTCACTTCGGTCTAACACAAAATTGTTTTCCTCAGTAGTAGTCAGTTTTCGGATAGCCCGGAACTTGCCTTCTGCCTCACCCATCGCTGCTGGTACATACAACAGATCGTTCGTCATTACGGCCACTACAAAAGAAAAACCGGAAGGAAAGTTTTTGTCCACATTGGTATAGCTGGTGATAACCACATTATCCCGGCTGAAACCAAAAGCTGACCCCCGGCTTTCCAGCACTCCCAGCACCCGGAAAGGGATATTATTGATACGAATCACATTGTTCACTGCCCTTTCCACGCTGTTGCCAAAAAGGTTTTTAGCTACATCGTACCCCAGGAGACAAACGTTGCGGGCTGCTTCCACTTCCATCCGGTTGATATTTCGTCCGTAAGCAAGAGAAAATCCATTCAGCAGTAAATAGTTTTCATCGCCCCCGAACATGGTCACATTCGGACTCGTTTTCTTTGACTCAAAAGAAATAATATTATTGCGGTTGCCAAAAATGGAAATGCTGCGCACGGAAGGAAAGTTGAAATGCTTTACGAATAACTCTGCTTCATCTTTTGTGATCCTTCTGTCAAGGTTTGATTGTTTGGCCTTGCGGCTGCTTTTTTTTGAAACCTTTATTTCATTGTTGCTGCCACCAAAACGGATGTTGCGTTCCTTGTACCGGATGGTGAAAGCATTGGCACCCATCGTAGAAAAACTCTCCGTGAATTTCTGGTTCATCGCCTTTATGGCTGTGATGATGCCCACCAGTGCCATAATGCCAAAAGCGATAATAGCCACAGTAAGACCGGTTCGCAGTTTGTTGCTGTTTACAGTGCGATAAGCCAAGGCCAGTACATCCCGGATATTCATAAAAGTGATTGGCCCCTAAATTACTGAAAGAAGCTAGTAAAACCGGTTGAAATTACAGGAGAGGCGCTGTCAGAAATAGAGCCAAAATAGCAGCAGGTTGGGAAATACGCCTAATAATATTACAAGAGCAGCCAAAACCATCAAAACGCCCCTGAAAACCGGGGTTGTGTTTACAGGTTGTGCTTCACCATCTTTGAAATACATGGCCTGAATAACCCTGAAATAGTAATAAACACTAACGGCCGCCATGAGAATGGCAAAAATGCCCAGCCATAATCCCTGTGGCGTGGCCAGGGTGGCCTTCAGCATATAAAATTTTGCGAGAAAACCGGCTGTCAATGGAATACCGGCCAGCGACAAAAAGAAAACGGTAAGTGCTCCTGCCAATAATGGTTGTTTACCGGCAAGACCATTAAATCCATCAAAACTATAGTCTTTCATTTTTGCCAGCACAGCAAAAATACCGATAGTGGCCAGGCAGTATGCCGTTGCATATAATAAAATACCTTCTTTGGCCTCTGTGTTCATGGCATACACAGCCAGCAGCATAAATCCTGCCTGCGCTATACTGGAATAAGCCAGCATTCGCTTTACGCTTTGCTGAAAAACAGCAGTGATGTTACCGATAAAAAGTGTGGCGGCGGTGGCTACTGCCAGCCACAGTTTCCATTGTTGTTTGAGTACACCAAAAGTGTCATCAAACAACCGCAGGAAAGCAAAAAATACGGCCGCTTTCACAATGGTGGCCATGAAAGAAGTGAAAACAGTTGGCGCACCATCATACACATCCGGTGTCCAGAAATGAAACGGCGCAGCAGAGACCTTGAACAACATGGAAAACAAGAGCAATAACATTCCGGTCACCAGTAACAAGGTGGGCTGGCCACTGGCAAACATCGCTGCTTCATCTGTGCTGAATGTTCCTCTTGCACCATAAACCAACGCTATACCCATCAGCATCAGGCCTGTTGAAAACGAACCCAACAGGAAATATTTCAAGCCTGCCTCATTGCTTTTCAGGTTACGCTTATCACTACCGGTAAGGATGTATAACGGTATTGAAATGATCTCAATGCCCAGGAACAAAATGAGTAATGACTTGAATGAAGAAACCAGGATGATGCCACAAGTAATAAAAAAGATCAATGCAAAGTAATCGGCATAATTCACGCCGACTTTTTCCATATCCCTTGCCGAAAGCAGGAAATATACCAGGATGGAAAAAAGCATGATACTGGTGAACAGCAATCCAAAACGTTCAAATGCCATCATTCCAACCGTGTTCACTTTGAAAAACACGGTGCCGTTTGTTTCGAGAATATTACTTATCAGCAGCAACAACATTCCCCCGATAGCAATATTGCGAACAGCCGATTTCTGTTTCAGCACAATGCCGCTGAACATCATCACCACACCTAATACTGCCGATAATATTAATGCATTCATATCTTCCTTTCCTTATTGCTTCTTGAACAAATGGCTTATATCAATTTTGTTCATGATTGTCTGAGACATCTCATCCGTATAACCCAGTATGGCCTGCGGGTAAACACCTAACCAGAAAATCAACACTACTATTATTCCTAAAGCAAATTTTGCATTTAACCCAATATCATGTGCTGAAGCAGTGACAGAGTTCAGCTCACCATAAAACACCTTCCTGATCATGTTCAGTGTGTAAACTGCTGCTAAAATGATTCCGAGTCCTGCAAAGCAGGTAAACCACACATTGTATTGAGATTTGGCTTGCAGTAAACCGTTAAACATCAGGAATTCTCCTGCAAACGCATTGGTCAATGGCAGCGCAATATTGGCCAATGCAATAATTACAAATAATATCGCCATAGCTGGCGCCTTTTGTGCCAGCCCACCCAGCTCTGAAATTTTCCTGGTGCCAAATTGTTTTTCGATCAGTTCCACCAGTATCCACAAACCAATGATATTGATACCGTGGTTGAACATTTGTATCATCACTCCCTGCATACCGCTTTTGCTTTCAGCAAAGATGGCGGCGCACATCAACCCGATGTGTGCAATGGAAGAATATGCCACCAGCCGTTTAATATCATCCTGACGGATAGCAATCAGTGAAGCATAAATGATTCCGGTAACTGCCAGCGACATGGTCACATCTCCCCATGAATACGAAGCAACGGGCAGCACCGGCATCAGCCAGCGCAGCACCCCCAGCAATCCCATTTTCACCATCACCCCGCTCAGCACCATAGTTGTGGCAGCAGGTGATTGCTCATAGGTGTCAGGCTGCCAGGTGTGAAAAGGAAATATGGGCATTTTTATGGCAAAGGCTATAAAGAATAACCAAAACAACCAGGTTTGTTCTTTTCCGCCCACCTGCAACGCATAAAATGATTCGATGCTAAACGATTTATCGGGTGTCAGAGATTGCAGATATATGATACCTATCAGCATCAGCAGTGATCCGACAAAAGTGTAGATAAAGAATTTGAAAGTGACCCTGATTCTTTTTTCGCCACCCCATTGTGAGCAGAGAAAATACATAGGTATCAATGCCAGCTCCCAGAAAAAATAGAACAGCAGCGCATCCATGGCAAGGAACACTCCCATCATACCCGCTTGCCCAAGAAGCATCAGTGCAAAGAAATTATTTGCTTTCTTATAGGTACTGTTCCAGGTGCCGATAAATATTAAAGGATAGGCAATAGCCGTGAGCAGGCAAAGCACCTGCCCCAATGTATCTAGTTTGACTGCAAAGCTGCTGCCCAGCAATCCCATCCATGCCGACTGGTGTTGCAGGTACTGTTTGTCATGGAATACCCACAAACCCAGCAGGGATACGGCCAGTGTGGCAAAAGAAGCAAACAAACTCCAGGTACGGGCTGTTTTTTCTTCCTTGATAAAGAAAGAAATCAACCCGGCCAGCAAAGGGATTACTATGAGTAAAACAGGAATCATAATTTTTATTCTATCCGATCTACTTTCTTAAAAAGAATTGTATGGCAAACACCAGCAGCATGCTCAGCACCATAAGCAGCACATAGCTACCTACCTGCCCGCTCTGCAGCAACCGCAATTGACGGCTGCCATAGTTAACAGCTTTTCCAACCCCGTTCACCAATCCATCCACCACTGAATTTTCAATAACTGATTTTAAGAACCCGCCAAACTGATGCAGCGGCTGCACAATTATTCTATCATACAGTTCATCCACATACCACTTGTTCTCCAGCACTTTTCCAAAACCTTTTTCTTCACTGCGCTGGTAGTTTTTGAATTTGGTCCACGCAAAAAATATCATTCCTAAAACCAGCGCTGTTGAAATACCCATCAGCATATATTCTTCAGTGTGAGAAATATGATGGCCCTCGCTTTTCGCAATCACTGGTGATAAAAATGCTGTTAGTTTATCACCTCCCTGCATGATCGCTTCCGGCACACCGACAAACCCGCCAACTACAGAAAGTGCTGCTAAAATGATAAGCGGAATGGTCATCGCAGAGGGACTTTCATGCAAATGATGTTCCTGCTCATGTGTTCCCCTGAATTTGCCATGGAATGTAATGAACAGCAAGCGGAACATATAGAAAGCTGTCAGCAAAGCTGTGAATAAAGCAATGCCGTAGAGCACTGGATTTTTGAGATATGCACTAAGCAAAATGGCATCTTTGGAAAAGAAACCACTTAACGGCGGAATACCCGCAATCGCAATGCAGCCGATAAGAAAAGTGAAATAAGTGGTTGGTAATTTTTTACTCAGTCCGCCCATGTTACGAATGTCCTGCTCACCACTCATGGCATGGATCACACTCCCACTGCCGAGGAATAACAAGGCTTTGAAGAAGGCATGTGTCATCACATGGAAGACTGCCGCCGTATAGGCGCCTGTTCCCAAAGCGAGGAACATAAATCCTAACTGGCTAACCGTTGAATATGCCAGCACTTTCTTAATATCATTTTGTTTCAGAGCAATGGTAGCAGCTAACAAAGCAGTGGCTAATCCAATATATGCCACCACATCCATTGTAATTTGCGAAAGGGAGTAAAGCACATTGCTGCGGGCAATCATGTAGATACCGGCTGTCACCATTGTAGCTGCATGGATGAGTGCAGATACCGGTGTAGGGCCAGCCATCGCATCCGGTAACCAGGTGTAAAGTGGTATCTGTGCACTTTTACCTGTGGCACCTATAAAAAGCAATAAGGTAATTACAGTAATATCTGTTGAAGAAAGTTTAGCCAGGTTTTCTGCTGCAAAAACATCGGCAAAAGAAACCGAGCCAACTTTTGCAATGAACCAGAAAATGGCGATCAGGAATGCCAAATCACCGATGCGGTTCATCACAAAGGCTTTGTTGGCAGCTTTGTTATACTCATGATTTTTGAACCAGAAACCGATCAACAGGTAAGAACAAAGCCCCACTCCTTCCCAGCCGATAAAGAGAATAACATAGTTAGCTCCCATCACCAGCAGCAGCATCGAAAACACAAACAGATTGAGATAGGCAAAATATCTTCCAAAGTGTTCGGTCTTTTCTTCGTGCATGTAAGAAGTGGAATACACATGAATGAGGAAACCGACACCGGTGATGATTAAAAGAAACAAAGAAGATAGCTGGTCAATCTGAAAAGCAAAGGATATTTTCAGTTTATCAACAACAATAAAATCAAAATAATTGGCAACAAAAGGTGAGCTCAATTCCCTGCCCTGCATTAACACCAATACACTCAGTACAAAAGAACCCAGGATAACCCCGCTTCCGATTATGCCAATTGCTGATTTGGACAAATGCTTTCTTCCCAGCCCATTGACCAGGAAACCGATCAGCGGCAGAAAAGGGATCAAATACACAATTTCTAAAACGTTCTTCATATTTAAACGACCCCCAAACCCCTCCTTCGTCAGGGGATTGGGGAGGCTTTTAATGTTTCAACCTGTTCAAAAAATTAATATCCACCGAATGAATATTTCTATACATCATCACAATGATCGCCAGCCCCACACTCACTTCCGCTGCCGCCACCACCATGATAAAGAATACAAATAATTGCCCGTCTGTACCCGCAGTCGTTGCTGCATCAGTTGCAGCAGCTTTCAAATGATGCATTTTCGAAAATGCCACCAGGAGCAAATTCACAGCATTCAGCATCAGTTCAATGCACATAAAAATTATAATGGCATTGCGGCGGGTGAGCACACCCACGATACCGATCACAAACAGTGCAATGGACAATAATATATAATATGTTATAGGCATAAAAACTAAACTTTGAGCTATTAGCTGTGAGCAGTGAGCCGGAGTTTTATACCCGCAGCCCGTGACTCACGGCTCATAGCTATTCTTTCTTCCCGATCACCACTGCACCGATCATAGCACTCAGAAACAAAATACTGCTGATCTCAAACGGCACCACATAATTGGTGAATAATTCTTTTCCGAGACTTTCTATCAGGCCGATCTTTCCTTCTTTCACCTGGGCCAGGTCTTCTTTAGCTGCCACATTCTTCAGCGCCGCCACCAGCACCAGCATCAAACAGCCACCTGAAACAGCACCGGCCAGTTTCAGCCATTTATGCTTTTGTGGTTCCGATTCCTTGTTCAGGTTGATCAACATGATGACAAAAAGGAAAAGCACCATGATGGCACCGGCATAAACAATAATGTTTACGATGGCAAGAAACTGTGCGTTCAATAAAATATAATGACCTGAAATAGCAAAGAAAGTGGCGATAAGCCACAGCACACTGTACACCGGGTTCTTGCTGGTGATGACCATCAGTGCACTGAACAAGGCCATAACTGACAGCACCCAAAAAAGTATTTGCGTAATGTTCATTCCTTAAAGCAGTTGATGCTGTTGCTGGTTTTAATTCATCTTTTCCTTCACCGCCCTGTCGCCCAAAGCTTTTTTATATTCTTCAGGTTGTGTAAGCGGGTTAGGTATCAACAGATCGTCTTTTTTATAAATAAATCCTTTTCTTCCGTAATTAGCCGGTGCAAAGGTCTGTGACAAATAGATCGCATCTTTGGGACAGGCCTCCTCACACAAACCGCAGAAAATACAGCGCAGCATATTGATCTCGTATTTCGCTGCATATTTCTCTTCGCGGTACAGATGTTCTTCTTCAGGCAACCGTTCAGCTGCTTCCATCGTAATCGCTTCTGCAGGACAAGCCACTGCACACAAACCACAGGCAGTGCAGCGTTCACGGCCTTCTTCATCCCTGTTCAGCACATGCAGGCCACGAAACACCTGGGAGAAAGTTCTTTTCTGCTCGGGGTAATTGATCGTCGGCCGCTTTTTGAAAATGTGACTGAACGTGATCGCCATCCCCTTCACAATATTCCACAGGTAGAGTTTCTCTACCCATGTCATAGGACTGCGGTCCACCTGTTTTGCTCGTTGTGTTAATTGCATAAAGCTTTTCAGCTTTTAAAAATTTTCGCAAATATATTGTTTATGTTCCCAGCTTCAGTAATTCTTATCATCGCCTGTTGCGTCGCACTCTTCATCGTTCGGATCGCTTATCATCATTTGTTGAACCCCTGCGGGGTTCACTTATCAAAAAACATTTTATTTCTACCAATATGCTGCCCCTACGGGGCTAAACAGCTAAAATTTCCTCGATATTAAGAACGCTTTCTTCTTTAAGACTCCATAAGCCCCTCCTTCGGAGGGGTTTGGGGAGGCCCCTACTTCTTCAACCACAAGACCACTGCTGCTGTGATAACCATATTGATCAATGCCAGCGGTATGAGTTTTTTCCAACCCAGGTTCATCAACTGATCGTAACGGAAACGGGGAATTGTCCACCGTATCCAGATAAAGACAAACAGGAAGAAGAATGTTTTGGCCATCAATGCAGCAAAACTCAGCAAAGCCATCACATTCTGCGACAAGCCCCATTTGCTTTCATCCACAAAAGGCAATATATCATAACCGCCAAAGAACAATGTGGCCATGATCACACTGCTGATGAACATATTGATGTATTCAGCAAACAAATAAAATCCAAGTTTCATGGATGAATACTCCTGGTGATATCCAAAGTTCAGTTCATTTTCAGCCTCGGGCAGGTCAAATGGCGTACGGTTACACTCAGCCAGTGCACAAATGAAAAATATCAGGAATCCCAGTGGCTGTAAAAAGAAATGCCACACACTTCCGTTGGCGATCTGGTTATTGACTATACCGCTCATTTGCAATGTGCCTGTCAGCATCAGCACAGCAATCAGCGATAAACCCATGGCCAGTTCGTAAGAGATCATTTGCGAAGCGCCGCGAAGCGCTGCCAGCAGGGAAAATTTATTATTTGACGCCCAGCCCCCTACCATGATGCCATAAACACCCATACTCACCACTGCAAAGACATATAAAATGCCAATATTGATATCAGCGATCTGCAGTGGCACCTGTCTTCCATTAATGTCCAAGGTGCTGCCCCAGGGAATAACGGCGCTGGTCAGCAAGGCTGTCATCATGGCTAATGAAGGACCGAGAATAAAAAGCATTTTAGACGATGCCAGCGGAATGATCTCTTCTTTGAAGAATAGCTTACCGCCATCTGCCAGGGGTTGTAAAATCCCCCAGGGACCTGCCCGGTTAGGGCCTCGGCGATCCTGCAGCCAGGCAGCTACTTTTCTTTCTGCGTACGTGGTGTACATCGCAATAAAGAATGACAGCCCGATGATCACTGCTATCAACAATCCTTTTTCAAGTAGCAACCACCAATCTATTGTCAATAAATGCATGATGTTCTGTTATTATTGATCTTTCTTCTCAAATGTTTTACTTGTGGCCGGTCCGGGCAATGCACTCAACTCAACCGAATTTACATCACTGATGTCGTGAATATCCATCAGTAGTTTCGGTCCACGGCCTCCCATCACTTCCGGCAAAGTTTCCTTAGGCTTCACCATATCTACATAATGTCCTTGGGAAATCACCGAATGCCTGCTCACATTTGTCGGACCTTCTACTATCCAGTCACTTGCATTCTTTCTTTCAAAGCGGCAGGTATTACAGATCCAACCTTCCACTTCACCCCATTCGTCTTTACGGGCTGTTACACGCAGCACTTCTTCACCCCGCATCCATAATCTTACTTTCCCGCTGCATTTATCACAATTGCAATGCGCATCAACCGGTTTTGTGAACCATACCCTGTTTTTAAAACGGAATGTTTTATCGGTCAATGCCCCCACCGGGCATACATCAATCACATTCCCGATGAAATCATTGTCCAAACTCTTTTCTATGTAAGTGGCAATCTCAGAATGATCGCCCCTGTCCAATACACCATGCACTCTCTTATTCGTCACCTGGTCGGCGGTGAACACACAACGATAACAAAGGATGCACCTGGTCATATGCAATTGAATATAAGGCCCCAGGTCATGCTTCTTAAATGTTCTTCTTTTGAATTCATACCTGGTGCCCTCTTCACCATGGTTATAACTAAGATCCTGCAGATCACATTCACCGGCCTGGTCGCAAACAGGACAGTCCAGCGGGTGGTTGATCAATAGAAATTCAACTACTCCATTTCTTGCATCAATCACTCTATCGCTGGTGATATTCTTCACTACCATGCCGTCCATAACATTGGTGCGGCAACTGGCAACCAGTTTTGGCATCGGTCTCGGATCAGCCGCAGAACCGGCAGCGACTTCCACCAGGCAAGTGCGGCATTTGCCACCACTGCCTTTCAGTTTGGTATAGTAACACATGGCCGGTGGTGCCACATCACCACCAATTTTGCGTGCCGCCTGCAGGATGCTTGTCCCCGGCTCCACATCAATCGTGATGTTGTCAATGGTTACTTTAAATAATTTTTTTTCTTCCGCCATGCCCCTGTCCCCTAAAGGGGAATTTTATAGTTAATTAAATTTTATTTAAACCCCTGTCAACTCCCCTTTAGGGGCTGGGGGTATCGGGTCAGCATAATGTGCCAAACCATAATTTTTTCTCACACAATCCTCCGGGTTATTGACATGCCATTCAAATTCATCCCTGAAATGACGGATCGCTGCTGCAACAGGCCATGCCGCCGCATCACCTAAAGGACAAATTGTATTTCCTTCAATCTTTCGTTGTATATCCCACAACAGATCAATATCACTCATCTTGCCTTTGCCATTCTCAATGTTCAACAAAATCTTTTCCATCCAGCCTGTTCCTTCACGACAAGGTGAACACTGACCACAGCTTTCATGACGATAAAATCTTGCAAGAGTATAAGTATGTTTCACCACACACTGTGTGTCATCTAAAACTATAAAACCTCCTGAGCCCATCATGGAACCTGTTGCAAAACCGCCATCAGCCAAACTCTCATAGGTCATCATTCTTGTTTCACCTTTGGCTGTCTTTAATAGAAGATTAGCCGGCAAAATGGGAACAGACGACCCACCGGGGATACAGGCTTTTAGTTTTCTTCCGTTGGCAATGCCACCACAATATTCATCACTGTAAATAAATTCTTCAACCGAGATCGTCATATCGATCTCATATACACCTTGCTTTTTGATATTGCCGCAGGCAGAGATCAGCTTCGTTCCGGTTGATTTGCCAATGCCAATCTTTGCATATTCCTCACCTCCCTCATTAATGATGGGGACAACCGCTGCAATTGTTTCCACATTGTTCACCACCGTGGGGCAATCCCACAAACCTTTTACAGCAGGAAATGGAGGTTTGATCCTTGGGTTTCCTCGCTTTCCTTCCAACGATTCAAGCAAAGCGGTTTCCTCACCACAGATATAAGCACCGGCGCCACGCTGCACATAAATCTCACAGTCAAAACCGCTGCCTAAAATATTCTTGCCCAGCCAGCCATTATTCTTTGCTTCCTGTATGGCTTGTTCCAAAATGTCAACGATCCATGCATATTCACCACGGATATAGATATAAGAGCGGTTGCTTCCTAATGCAAATGAAGAAGTAATCATTCCTTCAATGAGCAAATGTGGAATGAATTCCATCAAATAGCGATCCTTAAATGTACCCGGCTCCGATTCATCTGCATTCACTACAAGATATCGGGGCACAGCTTCAGGTTTGGCAAGGAAACTCCATTTCATTCCCGTTGGAAATCCTGCACCGCCACGACCACGCAGACCACTTTTCTTCACTTCTTCCGTGACAGCATCAGGACTCATTGTTTTCAATGCCTTCTCCACACTGCGATAGCCACCTTCACGACGGTACACATCGTAATAACGGATGCCCTCCACATGTGCTTTGTCTAATAATAATTTTCTTCCCATATATCCCTGCCCCCAAGGGGCCAATTTTAAGTACTATCCTTTAATCGCCTGCCTTGCAAACAACAGCCATCTCTTTCCCTTCTTTACCCACACTTCCAGCACTTTTAAATGATAAGTGACTGTAGTGCCACCATTCAACGAAACTGTATAATCACCAATAAATCTCACATTCGCCATATTACCATTCATCGCAACCTCGATGCTGTCCTCTTTTATACTTTTATAACTGGTATAACCTGTTTCCAGGTTTTTCAGCAGTTCTGTTTTTGTTTCCACCCAACCGTTGCTGTGTCCATAACTCAGGGCTTTATCTGTTTGCTGGTTGATAGAAACCACATTTTTCATCACCAATGCCTGATGAAATTGTTTTACAGTTGTTGTCAGCTTTGCTTCCTCTGCCTGTGCAACTACAACCAGGTTTACCAGTAACAACCCTATAACAGCAGCCACTCTTTTCATTAGTTCGTTTTCTTCAGTACGTATTTATCGCCGAGGTTTCCGGAAATTCTTTTACCATCCGGTCCTAGTTGAATAAGACTGGAGTCGGTTTTCAAATAATGATCCGCTCCATCAGTTACGTCCAGCAGGTGCAATGTATCACCATGCATCATAAATTTTCCCGCCATGCTTATCTCATTGCTTCCTGCCCCGGTTGATTTTCTCCCTATATAAAGATCTCTTTTACTATAACTGTTGTCATCCATCAGTGTAACGATCACTTCAATGCCATCACAATCCGGACAAGGGATAACAGCTGTGTAGCTGGCTACAACCACTGGTTCCTTTTTCACTGTTTCTGCTGCAGTTGAATCTGCCGGCTTGTCTTTTTTATCTCCTGCATTATTACAGGCGATTAAAACAAAGAACAGGATCGCCATTGGAATGATGATCTTTTTCATATAGCAAGTTTTAAGTTCAGTTGCCAACAACCGCACTCTTCCTGCACTCTTCGATAATGGCATCCACCTTTTCCCTGGTCAGGTGTTCCCTGTAATTTTTTCCCAACTGCATCATGGGGGCATAACCACAAGCTCCCAGGCATTCCACTGTTTTTAATGTAAACATGCCGTCTTCCGTCGTTTCACCAGGTTTGATGCCCAGTTTATCATAGATATATTTCACGATATCATCACTGCCATTGATCATGCAGGGACCTGTCTGGCACACTTCAAACATGTATTTACCAACCGGTTTCAGGTTATACATACTATAAAAAGTAGCCACCTCGTACACTTCAATAGGCTCTAACTGAAGAAGAGACGCAACATAGTCCATTGCATCGGCACTTAACCAACCGCCAAACTCCTGCTGCGCCAGGTGCAGCACAGGTATCACCGCACTCTTTTGTTTCCCTTCAGGATAAAAAGAGATAATCCGCTGTACTTCTTTTAATGTATCGTCAGAAAATTTCACCATAATCTCCAATCAATTTTACATCATACTTCAACTTTCTCCCTATCACAAAAAACTATGCATCCAGCTCCCCCGCAATCAGGTTCAGCGAACTCATCGTAATGATCGCATCACTCAACATAGAATCCTTAGTCAGTTCGCTGTAGGCCTGGTAATAAATGAAACAAGGACGACGGAAATGCAAACGATAAGGTGTCCGTCCACCATCGCTGATCAGGTAAAATCCTAATTCACCATTACCACCTTCGACTGCCTGGTATACTTCACCGGCAGGAATTTTTGTTTCCCCCATGATGATCTTGAAATGCCAGATCAATGCTTCCATTTTTGTGTACACATCTTCCTTGGGCGGCAAATAATATTCAGGCACATCTGCATGATATACTTCTGCCTCCGCTCCTTTAAACTCCTGCACTTTATGATAAGCCTGTTCAATGATGCTCAGTGATTGCCACATTTCCTGGTTGCGGACCAGCCAGCGGTCATAGTTATCGCCTGTAGTTCCGACAGGGATATTAAAATCGAAATCCTCGTAGCTGCTATAAGGTGAATGCACTCTTACATCATAGTCCACACCGGCAGCACGAAGATTCGGACCTGTGAACCCATAGTTCAATGCCCTTTCAGCACTGATGGCCCCGGTGCCCTGTGTACGTTCAATGAAAATGCGGTTGCGCTGGAAAAGATTTTCAAACTCCTTCAGCACTTTGGGATATTCCCGCAAAAACTTCTCTAATTTCTGAAAAGCGATATCGTTGAAATTTCTTTCAAAACCACCAATGCGGCCAATATTAGTGGTGAGTCTTGCCCCGCAAACTTCTTCATATATCTCGTAAATGAGTTCCCGGTATTGCATCACATAGAGGAACCCTGTGTAGGCCCCGGCATCTACACCAACAATGGAATTGCAAATAAGATGATCAGAAATTCTTGCCAGCTCCATGATGATGACCCGGAGATAATCCACTCTTTTTGGCGTTTTCACTCCCAGCAGTTTCTCGCAGGTAAGGTGCCAGCCCATGTTGTTGATGGGAGAAGAGCAATAGTTCAACCGGTCTGTCAGTGTAGTGATCTGTGCTAAGGGTCGTCTTTCTGCTAACTTTTCAAAAGCACGGTGAATATAACCTACGGTCTGCTCTGCAGAAACAATACGTTCGCCGTCTAATTCGAGGATATTCTGAAACACGCCATGAGTAGCCGGATGGGTGGGACCCAGGTTCAGCGTGGTGGTGGTCTTCTCAATCGAGCCCTCTGGTAATTTTATGTGATGTTCTGACATTGTCAATTTGAGAATTTGTGAATTCGTCAATTTGAAAATTAAACAGCAGTTTTCATTTTCAAATCGTCACATTTGCTAATTAGTTCCTCCTCTTCCAAACATCTCATCATCTTTATCAATCCGGGTCTGGTCTTCCAGCGGGTATTCCTTGCGCAACGGGAAATAATCCATCTCCTCTACATTCAGAATCCGCTTCAGGTTGGGATGGCCTACGAAGTTCACCCCGAAAAAATCATAGGTTTCTCTTTCCATCCAGTTGGCCGCAGAAAATAGTCCCGTTGCTGTGTAAACATCCGGTTTTTTGATATCAGTAAACACTTTGAATCGGATACGTACATTGTCTGCCATATTATGCAGGTGATAAACAACCGCCAGTTCTTTTCCCGTTTGCCCGGGATAATGCACTGCTGTCAGGTCGGTCATGAAACGAAATTTCAGCTCTTCATCATCATAAAGGAAATTCAGCACTTTCAGGTTAAGCTCCTTTGGTGCTTCAAACGTCAGCATGCCATAAGGTTCTTCAAAATTGAAGACCTGCTCGCCAAACTTCTCTGCCAGTCTATGTTTTACTATATCGTTGGTCAATGCCATCTTTAGCTTCGAGTCCCGAGTTGTGTGCTGCGAGACATTTATAGTTTGATTATTGCTTTAAGAACCCGTAGCACATGGCTCGTAGCTCGTAACTTTTCTTTATTGTATCCCGTAGCTTTCTAACAATGCCTTATACTGCTCCCCATTTCTTCTTCTCAGGCTTTCTTTACCCACAAGGTCCTGTATTCTTAATACACCATCAATGATCGCTTCGGGTCTTGGCGGACAACCCGGCACATATACATCCACCGGCACCACCTGGTCAATGCCCTGCAACACACTGTAAGTATCAAAAATGCCGCCGCTTGATGCACAGGCGCCAACTGCTATCACCCAGCGGGGTTCGGCCATTTGCAGGTACACCTGTTTCACAACCGGCCCCATTTTTTTGGCAATAGTACCCATCACCATCAGCAGGTCGCATTGGCGTGGAGAGAAACCCACCCGTTCTGAGCCAAATCTTGCTAAATCATAATGTGAACCCATGGTAGCCATGAATTCAATACCACAACAGGAAGTGGCGAATGGCAGAGGCCAGATTGAATTCTTTCTCGCCAAACCAATCACATTGTTCAGTTTGGTGGCAAAAAAACCTTCTCCCATGCTGCCTTCTGGCATATCTACCCGGCTGATGTCAGTCTCCAGCGGTTTTTTGATAAGATTGTATGATACAGGACGAGCCATAGCTACAATTTGAAAATTTGACAATTGTACAATTTGAAAACTCCGTCATTATAACAACCCCACACTGCTTTAAGTTTCATTTTCACAGCTTCAAATTTGCACATTCGCACATCAGTCTTCCCATTTCAAAGCACCCTTCTTGATGATATATATAAATCCGCACATGAAGAAGCTGACAAACATGATAACAGCCCAAAAGCCGCTCCAGCCAAGCTCCTTAAAATTCACCGCATAGGGGTAAAAAAAGATCACTTCCACATCAAACAACACAAATAATATTGCAACTAAGAAGTATTTGATTGCAATCGGCTGGCGGGCATCACCATGACTTTCGATACCGCTGGCAAAATTTTGCAACTTATCAGCTGTTCTTCTTTTGGGTCCCAGCAGGTGGGTGAGCAACATCAAAAACGTAACAAGTCCCCCGGCGATCAGGAATTGCAGCGCCACCGGTAAAAAAGCCCCGGCATCATCAGGATTCAAATGGGTTTGCAACAAATAAATCATAGCCTTTACACTGGTCGGCAAAAATAAGACTGCCGCATCAAATTACCTTAAAAATCGGGGCTAATCGGGCCTGTAGTGCTTAACCTTATAAAAAGAAATATCCCCCGCCATTACAGCAGGGGACATCAAAGTAAAAGAAGAAAACCGACTTAAATATGTTTGAAACGTCAGGGCTTTTTTGATGATCCGGGTTTGGTGCCTCCGCTACTACCATTGGGTGAGGCCGGTTTGGGAGGCTGCGTCTGCATTTTTTCAATTTGTTCGATATATCCTTTAATGGCTTCAGCATTGGCCACGTCAATATCCAGCCATTTTCTGAAATACTCCAGCGATTTTTCTTTGTCTTTGGCATCGTTGATATAGTATGCCGCGAGGTACCTCACTGCATTGATATATTGCCTTTTGAATTTAACTGTGTCTTTGTAAGCAAATTCAGAAAGTTTTATTGCATCCGGCACGGCAATACTGTCTTTACGGACGGTATCCGAAGCCTGGCTGGCATTATAAGCCCATTCATAGCCATATATTTCATTGGGATATTTCTCAATCATAACCAGGGCTGCATCCCTTGTTTTCGCATAATTGCTGTCAAAATAATTGGCAATGGCAAGCGAAAAGTAATCGTTGATCGTTGGAGTAGGCTTTAGTTTGATGATCATTTCCCGTAACGGAACTTCTTGAGATCTCCACTTTTTTTCCGCAAAAAAGGTAGCGCCATCTTTCAAAAAATTGAGTTTTGATTCCATTACAGTATCAATCTCAGCACCTTTGACATAAGCCTCCAGCATTTGCTCGGGAGTGCCGCCGGTTTTTGAAAGAATGTCAGAACGTAATTTATAATCCATGGCGATCTGATCTTCCGGATTTTTCTTATCGAAGAAGATATCACTGTTTTTTAAGGCCTGGACATATTCACCTTTATCAAAATGGGCATATGCCAGCAACCTGTACACTTTGGGTTTGGTTCTCTCCCCCATGTCAGCTACGACTGCCTGTGCCTTCTGAATAGCACAGTTATAATCTTTTTTACCATAACATAGCTGAGCATACATGAACTGATCCTGTATGTCTGTGTCAGCGCCTTTGCTTTGAATGTATTTGTTAAGCTGGGCTTCTGCTTGCGGATAATCTTTCTTTAAAAACCAGTAATAGTAAAAAAGCTCATAATATGCCTTGGTGAACTGGGGATCCACTTCCACAGCTTTTGACAGGTTTTCGTACATCAGGTCCCAGTTTTTCTGGGCTTCAAATAGCGCTGCTAAACGAACATATGCTCTTGCAAACTTCGGATTTACAGAAATCGCTTTGTGATAGTTTTGATAAGCCATGCCTCCGCCTTCACCGGGTCTTGCCTTGCGGTAAGCATTGCCAAGATTTAGAAATATATCAGGATTCTTGGCATCACGTTTTGCGGCTTCTTCAAGTTTTTCAATGGCATAAGCCAAATCACCTTGCTTGGCATCCACGTTTGCACGACCAATTGCATTCAGGATATCCGGGTCGTCGCCTTTTTTTGTACGTGTGGTTGTAATTGCTGATTCAAATTTCTGGCGGGCATCATTGGTTTTGCCTTCTTTCAATTCCACATGGCCCATCCCCACCAGAATCAGCGGGGCGCTGTTGCTTGCCTGCAAAGCTTTTTCATACAATTGACGGGCTGCCACCATACGGGTGCCGGCATATTCATCCATTTCAAAATATGCTTGCCCCAGCCAATAGGTTGCTTCAATGTTATTGGGATTGGCAGCCAGGATCTTTTCAAAAGTACTGATAGCACTCTTGAACCGGTCGGCATACAGGTGATTGACGCCTTCCTGGACCGTTTGTGCCCTGAGACCGGTGGTCAACACCAGTCCGGCAGTTAATAAGCTAATGATGGTTTTCTTCATTTTCTTTTCACTTTAAATGATTGTAAATATAACTACTTTGTTACTCTCTCAGCCGGGCCGGCCTGATGCGGAAGTCTTTTTTAGCCGGCACCAGGTATGCCCTTTTGAAAATCAATTGCCCGATCTCCCCACTCATAAAATCAACAAATCCATGTCCAAGTCCTTTATGATTCTCTTTTACGATATAAACCAAATCCCGTACCATAGGGTAACGTTTCATGTAAATATTGGCCTGCACCGGCAACACAAAATACCCTTCGAGGTCTGTGCTTTCCAAATGCGCCATTTTCACCTTTGTCAAAAAACTTATCTGTGTACTGTCTTCCTTATTTCCTATCCAGCTAACACCGATGAAACCAACCGCTGCCTGGTTCTTTGCAACATAATCTATGACTCCCTCACTTGTCCTGGCTGCTACAGCATCTGCTGTCAGCTTTTCACTTTTTAATACTGAATCGATGATGAAACGTACTGTGCTGGTTGCATTGGTTCCGTCAAATACCGGAATTAATTTTTTCTTAAAACGTCCTGTCAATACATCTTTTATCTCTTCCATTGTAAACAACGAGTCTGCAGCTTTGGGATGAACAATCACTGCAATTGCATCCCTTGCGATTGTCATTCTTTCCGGCGACACTTTCATCGAGTCTACCATAAAATTCTTTTCACTTTCGCTGAACCCTCTTGTCGCAATAATGACCCTGATGCTGTCGGTGGCAAAATCTTTCAGGCATTCCGCTTCCGGCTTGTATTGCACATTGATCCTTGTATCCGGCCTGTTGGATTCATACACCTGCACCATGGCATCAATGATCGGTTTGAATGACTCATCTGCACTCACATGGATGAAACCCCTGTCTTTTGTGTCCGGCAAAGCATTTTTTTGCTCTTCAAATGATTTACATCCTGTCACAACCAGCCAAACCAGTACTAACCCGTAAAATAAAAGAGCATGGCCCTTGTTCATCTGAAATAGTTTTTCTTATAGCCCCTGTAGATCCTCCATCCTCCGTACAAAAGGCATATAAAGCCAAAAATCTTGTCAGTTTCGTTCGGTGGAAATCTTTCATTCAGCGGCAGATCAAACCGTCCCCTGAACAAAAAGAAAAAACCCGCCAGCAGTATTAGTACTCCCATCCCGTAATCAAGGAGTGACCGCATCAGCGAAACCTGTTTCTTTTTATTCTTTTCGTATTCTTCAAACATAGTTTTAAGGGTCTGGCAAATTATACATTTTTTGGTTTTTTTCGTATTCAAATACTAACATTGACCGTAATCATCCTACCGCTAATCTTAGCATTATCCTTCTTTCATCTGCCCGAAAGCCCGGTATAGCTGAATTTCATTGATCTTTCGGGTGAAGCATTGCTTAAAATTATGCTGCTAATTCTCATTAAAATCTAATTGAATTTCCTTTAAACTAATGATTGTTAGATGCAGCAATGCCTGTAAATCCATAAGTTAGGCGGCCCAGGCCGTTAAGCAAATCAAAATAGTAGGTTTAGTTTTGCTGCTTACAAAGCAGCCCAGTATATATTTGCGGCATGAAAGTATTGATGGTTTGCCTTGGCAATATCTGCCGCAGCCCGCTGGCGGAAGGCATTTTGCAGAAAAAAGTACTGGAAGCCGGGTTAAACTGGAAAGTGGAAAGTGCCGGCACCAACAGCTATCATACGGGGGAACCTCCCCATCCGTTATCTCAAAAAGTAGCTTTGCTGAATGGCATTGATATTTCCCGCCAGAGAGCCCGACGGTTCAAAGCCGAAGATTTTGAAAAGTATGACAGGATTTATGCCCTGGCCGGGGATGTGCTGGATGAAATGAGACGCATAGCCCGGGAAAAATTTGACAGTACAAAAGCTATTTTACTGATGGATGAATTACATCCCGGTAAAAATCTTGATGTTCCTGATCCTTATTATGGAGAAGAACACGGCTATCATGAAGTGTTTGACATGATAGATGAAGTGTGCAATGTGGTCATAGAAAAATATTCTGTTCTGAACTCTCACTACTAACAGCCGGTAAAAATTTTCATGTCAAAGCCATCGCTACCACAAGGAACAAGGGATTTCGGACCTGACGTGGTCCGGAAAAGGAATTATATTTTCAACACGATCAAAACTGTTTTTGAATTGTATGGCTTTCAGCCGCTGGAAACACCGGCGATGGAAAACATAGAAACACTGATGGGGAAATATGGCGAGGAAGGAGATAAACTTATATTCAAAATCCTCAACAATGGTCTTGATAATCCCGAAAAGGAAAAACAGGTGAGGGAAGATTTTGAAAAAGTGTTGCTGGGGAAAAATGTGAAAGGAATTACAGAAAGAGCATTAAAATACGACCTCACCATTCCCTTTGCCCGCTATGTGGCCATGCATCACCAGCAGCTTACATTTCCATTTAAGCGATACCAGATACAGCCTGTTTGGAGGGCCGACCGGCCACAAAAAGGAAGATACCGGGAATTTTACCAGTGCGATGCCGATGTGGTGGGCAGTTATTCATTGCTGAATGAAGCGGAACTTGCCAATATCTATGCTGAGGTTTTCAGCAAGCTGGGCATTGATGTGGAGATAAAAATCAACAGCCGGAAGATATTAACCGCTTTAGCTGAATTATGCGGGGGGGCAGATAAAATGACCGCTATATCAGTTGCCATAGATAAATTAGATAAGATCGGTACCGAAAAAGTAAAAGCGGAATTGCTGCAAAAAGGGATTGGATCAGAACAGGTAGCTGTCATTGAACAATATCTCGGCATAGGCGGCAGCAATACTGAAAAAATTGAACAAATAAATAAACTATTGGGTCATACAGCACCCGGCAAACAAGGAATAGCGGAAATTGAATATTTAATGGCCATTCCCGGACTCACAATTGATTTCACCCTAGCCCGTGGCCTCAACTATTACACCGGGATCATCTTCGAAGTGAAAGCAAAAAAAGTTCAGATGGGCAGCATCGGTGGCGGTGGCAGGTACGATGATCTTACAGGTTTGTTTGGTGTGCCGGATATCCCGGGAGTTGGGATTTCATTCGGTGTGGACCGTATCTATGATGTGATGGAAGAACTGCAGCTTTTTCCCGAAACCGTGCAAACCAGTACGCAGATCTTATTTTTTAATCTTGGAGAAAAAGAAAGTGCAGCTGCCTTGCGGGTAGCGCAGCAAATGCGCAGCAATGGGGTGAGTTGTGAACTGTATCATGAAAACAGCAAATTCGACAAACAATTCAAATACGCAGAAAAGAAGAATATCCCGTTTGTAGTCATCATCGGAGAGGAAGAACTAATGAACAACACCTGCAAACTGAAAGATCTGCGGTCAGGAGAACAGCAAACCTTGTCCATTCAGCAGCTATTACAAAAACCTTTTATCTAATTATTAATAACAAACCTTTGACATGAAAAAAATCCTTTTGCTTTTGACTATCGCCGCCTTTGTAGTTACCGCTTTTGTTTCCTGCAGTAAGGGAGGCAAAACCGGCCTGCTTGTCCCGGAAGATGCGGCTATCGTTTTTCATATTAACAACGCATCCCTTTCATCCAAACTGAGCTGGGAAGAAATAAAACAAAGCCAGTGGTTCAGGGAAGCTGGCAATGAAGAAGCTGAAGAGTGGGCTAAAAAAATATTCGCCGACCCTGCTGCATCCGGTATTGATATGAAAAGTGATTTTGTGATATTCTTCAAAAAAGAAAAAAAGAACGGGTTCGTGGTCGTGCAGGGCAGCGTGAAAGATGCTGCAGCTGTAGAAAGTTTCACTAAACAGGTGGACCCTGCTGCCGCCACGAGCAAAGACGGGAGCATATCTTTTACTGTTTACGAAAACAAGACCGTAATGGCCTGGAATGCCACCCACTTCAGCTTTGTTACGGGTATGCCCATGCCCGATGCCGGCAGTTTGATGAAAATGAACAATGACCGGGAATATGATTTTAGCACCTCCATCCCGGTGGAAGAACTGAAAACTTATGCCAAGAATGTGCTTACCCTTAAAGAGGGTGCCCGGCTGGATAAAGACAGCCGTTTTGCTGATTTGATTGCTGATGGCAGTGATATGCACTTTTGGGCAGATACCGAAAAATATTATGGAGATATGTTTGGCCCCATGCTATCCATGTTCGGAAATCTTGCTGCATTGACCAAAGGCAATATATCTGCATCTTCCATCAATTTTGCTGATGGCAAGATCACAATGACTTCAAAGCAATACTATGGCAAAGAAATGGATGCGCTGGTGTCAAAATACCCATCAAAACCCATCAGCGAAGAAATGGCCGGACTTATTCCTTCTGATAATGTAGTTGCTGCCCTGGTAATGAACTATCCGCCGGAAGGTCTAAACGAATTGCTGAAGTTAATAAAAGTGGATGGCCTGGTAAATGTTTTGCTGGCGCAGAGTGGTTACAGTACCGATGATTTTATCAAAGCGAATAAAGGCGATGTATTGCTGGCTGTATCGGATTTTTCTATCGAAGAAAAAACAAGGGAGTTGGATATGGGCAATGGTAAAAAATCTTCCTATTCAACAACAGAGCCCGGTGCAAAAGTGCTTTTTGCAACTTCTGTAAATGATAAGGCGGCTTTTGAAAAACTGATTACCCTGCTGTGGGATCAAACCAAAGAGCTGCCCATGCAGGAGCTTCCGCCAATTAGTTACAAATTAGAAAACAACTGGTTTGCTGCCGGTAATGACTCTGCACAGGTAGCAAAATTTTTTGCCGGAGACAGTAAAAAATCAGCTTTCACTGCCAGGATCAGCGGGCACCCGATGGGCTTTTTTGTTGATCTCAAAAAAATCATGACGGCTGCTGCAACATCAACAAAAGACAGCAGTTCAAAAGCAGCGCTGGATGCAGCACTGACCACTTGGGAAGATATCACAGCATGGGGTGGTACATACGAAAACAAAGCAGTAGAGATAAATGCGGAAATCAACCTGGTGGATAAGAAAACCAACAGCCTGAAACAACTCAATAGCTTCCTGGACAGAATGGCTGTTATTTATAAAGCAGAACGGAAAAAACATATGGAAGAAGAAACGAAAGAATTGAAGGCGTTCTGATTTTTCCCGTTGAAACATCATTTTCAACCACAGGTCTCTTCCCGGAACCTGTGGTTTTTCTTTATTATTGTACTATGCAATTGCATTTACAAAACATCTTGCCCGCCTGGTTTGATGACAGTGCCAAAGACAACTCAGAGATATGGAGCCGCAACCTGGTTTTTGACAAAGGGGAACTGATAAAGATCGTTGCCCCATCAGGTAGCGGCAAATCTTCGCTGATCAATTTCCTGTATGGCCTTAGAAAAGATTTTAAAGGAACGGTTCGCTATGACAACAATAACATTACTGCTTTGAATGCCGAAGAAATGGCACAATTACGGAAAGATCATGTCAGTGTGGTGTTCCAGGATATGCGGTTGTTTCCTGATCTGACCGTTGAAGAAAACTTAGAACTAAAGAGACAGCTCAACCCTTTTCACCCGGCACAAAAGATCAGTGAAATGGCCAAACGGTTAGGCATTGGCAGCCGCCTGCAAACAAAAGCAAGAATATGTTCGTATGGCGAGCAGCAACGAGCTGCCATCATCCGTGCTTTGCTGCAACCATTTGAAATACTATTACTCGATGAGCCTTTTAGTCACCTGGATGAACAAAATGCACAGCAGGCGATGGAATTGATTTTGGAAGAAAGCAGGTTGCGCCAGGCCACTATTGTGTTTGCCGACCTGGAACGGATTGATTATTTCCCTTTCACCCGAATGTATCATTTATAAACAAACTGATTTGGCTTTATCCTTTAAACCTGTTCGACCCCTGCTGCAAACCGGCGCCAGCGCTGTTTCCCGTTGGTTTTCCTACATCGGTTTGGGCATTGGTGTATTATTATTGCTTTGTTCGGCACAGATGTATATTAATATTCAGCAACTGCTCACCAAAAGCAGCATCCGAAAAAATGGTTTTGATTTTGTTTCCATCACCAAAACCATTACCAATGAAACCATGGGGCAACCGCAAAAAAATTTATTTCAGCAGGCTGATATTGATGAACTGAATGCACAGCCCTTTATAGACGGTGCGGCGCCGCTTATTGCCAATGATTTCAGGGTGCAGCTCAGCGCCGGTAATATGCTGCCCTTCAGCACCGATCTTTTTTTGGAAACACTGGAAAATGAATTTATAGACACCATCCCTCCTTCTTTCAGTTGGCAGGAAGGGCAAACCACTATTCCTATCATCCTTTCTTCCGATTTTTTTGAGATATATAATGTGTTTGCACCGGGGCAGGAATTGCCACAGGTGTCAAAAGAAACAGCCGGCAGCATCCCGGTACAGATCACCTGCTATGGCAATGGACGGGAAGGAGTTTTCACCGGAAAGATCGTGGCATTCAGCGATCGCATCAATTCTGTGCTGGTTCCCAAAACATTTATGGACTGGGCCAATTTTGCATTTGGCAGCAACCGTGCGGTAGAAGCCGGCCGTGTTTTCATCAAAACCAAAGATGCCAATAACCCGGCGCTGCTCCGTTTCCTCGATGAAAAGCAATACAAGGTGAACAAAGACAAAACACTGCTGGGCCGTAATAAAATGGTGATACAGGGAATATTCAGTGGTCTGGGTATTTTTGGTTTGCTGGTAGTAATTCTTGCTTTGCTGCTTTTTTCTTTTTACCTGCAACTGGTCATTGCCCGCAGTAAAGACAGTTTAGTATTGCTCATAACACTCGGCTATTCACCCGGCTGGCTCTGCCGCAATCTTTCCAAACGTTTTATTCCTGTTTATTTCATTATCGTTTTACTCGCATTAGCCATAACCCAACTGATGCAATGGGCCTTCCACCAGTATGCGATGTATAATCGTCCTGAACTTACATCACCTGTTCATTGGATTGTTATTTTGCTTGCACTCTTGCTTATAGGTCTTTCAGCTATCACTAATTACCGGTTGGTGAAAAAATTACTATTCAGATTTACCTAAATATGCAGGTATAAAAAATGCCGCTTTGTAAGCGGCATTTTAATAATCATACTAAAGTTATAAGACTATTCGTATCCCGGGTTTTGAATCCAAACACCATTATTGGCTTGTATCTCAACATTCGGAAGCGGAAAAACAAAACGGAAATTTCCGGCAGGCAAAGACTGCGATGGACCAGTCGGAGCATCAGTTGCCAAACGTGTTACTGGCAAACCTCTTCTCTTCAGATCCCAGAAACGATGGCCTTCAAATGCCAATTCTTTGAACCTTTCTTCCAGGATAGCTGTGATAGCCGCATCTTTGTTAGCAAAAGTTACATTGGTATAGCCAGTGATCCTCGCTGCCCTGAGTGTATTGATATCACTTTCAGCACTGTTGGCACCGGACACTTTATTTTGCTCAGCCCTGGCCTCTGCACGGATCAGGTACATTTCACCGGTACGCATGATCTTTCCGTGATTCACATTCTCATCTGCGGTGGCATAACCGGTACCGCGATATTTATGTACCAACTCAGAAAATCTGCCTGCATTTGCCAAAATTGGTTCATTAATCATATATGATGAGAACCGAACATCATTAGCCTGGTCAAAACTGTTCCACAATTTTTCTGAAGGGCGCCATGTGATTGTACCAATAGCCGGGTTAGCAGGAGTGCCTCCTGAAAGACCAGCACGCCACAAGCCGCCAATTCTTCCACCAATGGAGAGTGTCATTTCGATTCTCCATGCTTGTTCATTGGTATTTGCATCAGTCCAGATGCCCGGGAAATTGGCCATAGTTGCCAGAGGTATTCCATTGATATACTCAGTGGCATAAGTTTCTGCATTTGCCCAGTCTCTCATATACAAAGCAACCCTTGCCTGCAAACCTGCAGCAGCAAGTCTTGTAACCCTTTTTATATCAGTAAGTGCAGTGGGAAGCAGGTTTTTTGCTGCAGCCAGGTCCGCATTTATCTTTTGAAAATAAGGACCCATTTCAATACGGGGCTGCGGCACAATGGTAGGTGTTTCCAAGTAAGGCATAGCCAAGCCTGCCGGATCATAATTGCCGCTGTAATACCTGAACAATTCAAAATGACAGAATGCTCGCAGGAACAAAGCCTCACCTTTGATTCTTGCACGAAGTGTATTATCTCCGGGCCGTGTAGAATCTGCACCATCTACAAATTGCAACACCCTGTTCACCCTGTCAATAACCCTGTAGTTAGGCGTTACGGCCGTATAGGAGTCTCTTATACTTACATCCTGTGAAGTATATTGCCATTCATGAACTGTGCCCGCATTGTAAAACTCAGACACTCTCAATTCATCAGAAAATACACCATTCATCAGCATGGCCATGGTCAATGTCGGCACAAAAGCAGCATATGCTCCAATAATGGCCTGTTCATTATTTTGCACGGTTTTTAAAGCCGTAGGACCCGCAATAAGGTCAGTTTCTTTGATCTCAACCAGCTTTTTACAGCCTGTTGCCAGCACTACCAGCAAGGATGAGATCATCAGTATTCCATAATATCTTCTCATTGTAATGTAGTTTTAAATTAGAAATTAATATCAATACCCATTACAAACATCCTTGGGTTGGGGAATTCGTTCAAGCTGATATTGTTGTTATCCTCCGGATCCGGACCTCTCCATGGGCTCCAGATTGCCAGGTTTTGTCCCTGCACATAGAACCTGGCTGATTTAACCAACCTGAATCCGCCGATATTGATCTCGGGAATGCTGTAAGCAATATTCAGATTTCTGAAACGCAGGAATTTAGCATCCTGGATATCGGAAGAGTTAAAGCCTCTGTCAAAAGCAGGTGATTGGTAGAACACATTATCACCTGGTTTTTGCCATTGTTGCGTAAGTAGCACTCTTGATGCATTTACAGCTGAGTGATAACCGATAATTCCTCTTCTCACCCAGTTTTCAATGTTATTATACCGGGTCACTTTCAACTGGTAGGAGAATAAGGCACTCAGTGAAATCCTCTTGTAACGAACATCCAGTGTAAAACCACCTACATGTTTGGGCACAAAGGTTCCGTATTTGGCAAAGAAAAATCCTTCTGCCGTGTTGGTAGTTGTTGTGCCATCTTCTTTTTCAAATAATGGACGACCGTCAGCAGGATTGGCCCCGAGATAATTTTGCGTATAATGTGATCCGTAAGGCAATCCTTTACGGATGATAAACGTTCCCTGGGGTATTTCATTTACCTGGCCAAGGTCTTCGATCAGGTTATCATTGATGGCATGATTTATACCAAAAGTGACATCAAAATCATTTGTCTTCACCACATCCACACTGAAAGCAAACTCAAAACCTTTGTTGCGCATGATACCAGCATTCACATTCAATGTAGCGCCACTGCCAAATCCTGCAGTGGAAGGTATCTGCTGGTTAACAAACAGGTCTTCGGTTTTTTCGTTGTAATGATCCACACTTAACCTGAGCCTGTTGTCCCACATTGCAATGTCAACACCAACGTTGATTTTCCTGATTGTCTCAATGCGAAGCTGGTCATTAACCGCTGCAAGAGGTGCTTGCCCTGTAATACCTGAGTTGGCATATTGGGCACCACCCGTTCCAAATGAAGGTAATTGTGGACCCTGGTAGTTGGTTACACCTACAAGGCCACCACCGGCACCATATGTATTGGCCGGGATACTTCCGATGTTCGGCACAGCGCCATAAGATGCTCTCAGCTTAAGATCTGTAAATATGTTTTGATTTTTCAGGAAATCTTCAGAAATGGCATTCCAGATTGCACCAGCAGACCAGGTAGTGATCTCCCTGTTATCCGGGTTAACTATCCTTGAAGTACCATCCCTCCTGATATTACCGGTAAGAGTGTACTTGTTATTATAAGTGTAGCGGCCTGTAGCAAAGAACGAACGGATACCAAATCCGCCACTGGCGCTGGTTCCAAACTGTGCAGTTTGAGCCACAGGAAGCTGTCCGGCATTCTGACCGGTGGGGTCAATCCGCGGGTCAAGATTATAAATCGTAAATCCAAGACCTTTCTGGAAATTTCTTACTGCTTCAAAATAGCCGCCTACTTCTACATCATGCACATTAGCAAACTTCTTTGCAAACACAATGCTGGAAGTATTGATAAGGTTGGCGCTGCTACGGAAAGCTTCTGAATTGATACCATTGCCGCCCAAAGCCTGCAGGCTACCAACATATGTTCCTGCTTTGATGGCACGCTGCCAGCGGTCAAGTG
>CAYPOD010000001.1:35883-38431 GCA_964412375.1 uncultured Chitinophaga sp.
TGCAGGCTACCAACATATGTTCCTGCTTTGATGGCACGCTGCCAGCGGTCAAGTGATGCTTCAACTCCAAACACATTCTTCAATGTTACAGTTGGATGAAGTTTATATGACAATGTCAGGCCGGAAACTACCTTTAACTGGCGTTGTTCCCAAAGTGAGTTGTAAAGACCTTCCAGCACATTACCAATTTGTTTTAACACTAAACTGGTGCTGGGTCCGAAAATAATTGACCCGTCTTCACGATAAGGATTCTCATAAGGTTTAGCTCTCCATGCCATCTGGAAAGGGTTCCTGGCCGAATTACCCAGCCATTCACCTTCATTATACTCATTAATGGCATAACCCACTGTTGTGTTAAAACCAATATTCAATTTACCGGCTGTCATTTCCAGGTTGAAACGGCTGGTATATCTTTTAAGCCTTGAACGCAGGTCTGTACCTTTTTGATCAAAATAGCTTCCGGAAACAAAGTACTTCATATTATTCGTTCCACCACTTACGTTGATTTCATGAGTAGTAGAAAGTCCCTGGCGGAATAAAATATCCGGGTAATAAATATTTATACTGCCAATGCTGTCACGAAGAAAATCGTAACGGGCCTGGGATGGGGCAAAAGGATTATTTGCCGGAGATGTTGCCGGCAAACCGGCATAAGCAGGATTGTTGCGGGAATAAACCCAACCTGGTGTGTTTGTAGCAAAACCTGCCATACCTAATCTTTCTTCATACTGAAGAATTTCCTGGGTATTCATCATATCAAATTTATTCCAGTTTGGCGGCTGGGTGAAACCAACCTGTGTGCGGTAAGAGAATGCCGGGGCACCGCTCTTACCTCTTTTTGTGGTAATAACAACAACACCCAAACCACCGCGGGCACCATACAATGCAGCAGAAGAGGCATCTTTCAGTACTGTTATCGATTCAAAATCGTTAGGATTCAGAGCCTGCATATCACCTGCTGGGATAGGCACACCATCTACTATAAACAAAGGCTGGGCAAAAGCTGCCTGAATTGATTTGAATCCGCGAATGTGCATGGTAGCACTGGCACCGGGCTGACCCGAAGCAGACGATACCTGCAAACCCGGAGCCCGGCCTTGCAATGCCTGGTCGAAAGAACCCACCGGAACAGTTTCTACTACTTTTGAGCTCATGGTAGTAGCTGCACCAACGAATTGTGTTTTCTTTTCCCGGGAATAGCCGGTTACAACCACTTCAGTAAGCGACTTGTCTTCGGGAGAAAGACTCGCATTAATGGTGGATTGGCTGCCGATGTTTGCCTCGAAAGGTGTCATGTCAACAGCTGTGAATACCAACGCTTTAGCAGTAGCAGGCACAACAAGTGAATAAGTACCATCCGCTTTGGTGGTGGTACCCGTCGTAGTGCCTTTGGCCATTACTGTTACATTGGGAATCGGGGCGCCCTTATCATCTGTCACCTTACCGGTGATAGTTCTTTGGGCATGGGTTTGCGCTGCAAGCAGCAACACCCCCAGCAGGAGCATTGTCAGTTTCCTCATGTGATTTTTTTTTAAATTGTAGTTTAACGAATTCAAGGGATAAGGAACGGTAAAAAAACAAAAACAGTTGTCTATCAATAAAATATCAATAGTATTCTCATACCTTAACCTGTTATCAAAGGGACAGAAAAAAACTAAGACAAATAATTGTTAATTATTGCTGCACGAAAATAAGGGCTTAGTGGTTTAAAAGGCAAAAAAAATGAGGAATAGTTTCAGAAATGAAAATCGAAATCCGCTCAAAAATTTTACTAGTTATAGCTGGCGGAGTTTAACAACCAGGTCAGGCTATAATATTCATAATAATACTCCAAAGTCCTCAGTTACTTTAAAACAAGTCAACTTCCAGGCCTTACTTATTATTTTGCAAGGTGTTAGCGTCGCAGTCATTTTCCCTTTACGTACCATTATTTTAAGAACGAGTCCGAATGGTGGTGATGAACAAACCCGACAAAAATAAATTCTCAGATTACTCTCCTATCATATTTTTGAAAACTATGAGTTTTTGACACTGAAAGATTTTCCTTTGATCCTTCCAAAACAATATCTCCAACTTCAATTCTTACTCCGCTTATCCTTCCATCACCATTTCTTTTAAAACTGGCCATGCCATTGTAACCCATGATCTCAAAAACATCCCCCTCATATCTTTTTAATTCTGCATTGCCCATTACCGATGTGGCGAATAACACCCCGTTGTCTAATATCACCACCACTTCTGTCACTGCACTGCCTTCGGGAAATTTATACTTCCCGACATATTGTTGTAAAGTGGAATCCGTTTGTGCCTGAATGGTATGAACGGTTATAATGGCCACGAAGGCTAAGAAAAGTTTTCTCATATTATTATTTTTTTCCTTTACGCTGAAAATAGAAAAAAGTTACTGCCTGGTAAAAAAACATTATACCCCTTCATAAATAACAGCAGCGCCCTGCCCCACCCCTACACACATGGTGGCCAGTCCCAGTTTTGCCTTTGTTCTTTTCATTTCATGCAGCAAAGTGGTGGAAATGCGGACACCGCTGCA
>CAYPOD010000001.1:38531-204113 GCA_964412375.1 uncultured Chitinophaga sp.
GAAGCCAGCAGCAGTGCTGCTGCGCCATCATTTATACCGGATGAGTTGCCGGCTGTCACGGTTCCATCTTTGGCAAAAGCAGGTTTCAGTGCTGCCAGTTTCTCTATTGAAGTTTGCCGCGGATGCTCATCGGTATCAAATAATACCTGTTCCTGCTTTGCCCCTAATATCAGCACCGGCGCCAGTTCATCTTTCCATTTGCCTGCTGCGAGTGCTGCAAAATATTTTTCCTGTGAAGCCAGCGCAAATTCATCCTGCTCCTGTCTTGATATCTTCCATTGCTTTGCCACGTTCTCAGCTGTTTCTCCCATACTGAACGGGTAATACATATCCGCCAGTTTTTTATTGGTAAACCGCCAGCCAATGGTGCTGTCATGCATCTCCACATTGCGTTGCCAACCCGAAGAGGTTTTTGCCATTACAAACGGGGCTCTCGTCATACTTTCCACACCACATGCAATCACCAGTTCTGCTTCACCGCACATCACCTGCCTTGCCGCATCCATTACGGCTTGCAAACCTGATGCACAAAGACGGTTCACTGTATTTCCTGCCACTGTAACCGGCAAGCCTGCAAGCAGAGCTGCCATGCGGGCCACATTGCGGTTATCTTCACCCGCCTGGTTAGCATCCCCGGCAATCACATCTTCAATAGCATTTACATCTGCACCGGGATTTCTCTCCAGTAGTGTCCTGATAACATGCGCCAGCAGGTCGTCTGGCCGGATGCTGCTCAAACTGCCACCATATTTGCCAACAGGTGTTCTCACTGCATCAATGACATAGACAGTATTCATTCAAAAATGATTAGGATGGCAAATATCTGTGAATTCCGTTTATTCCCTCCATCCCTGTTTATCTTTGCCGCGTCATGAAGAAAGCAAAAAACAATATCAGGCAATTATCGCTGGCAGACCTGGAGCAATATTTTGAAACACTTGGCGAAAAAAAATTCAGGGCCAGGCAGGTGTATGAATGGATCTGGCAAAAGCAAGCCATGAGTTTTGCCGACATGACCAACCTGAGCAAAGAACTGCGGCAAAAATTGGGTGAAGAATTTACACTACCAGCCCTCACTGTAGATGCTACCCAATACTCTGCTGACGGCACTATTAAAAGCCGTTTCAAAACATGGGATGGCCACCTGGTGGAAGGCGTGCTGATACCTACGAGCACAAGATTCACCGCCTGTGTTTCATCACAGATAGGTTGTTCTTTAAGCTGCAAGTTTTGCGCAACCGGATATATAGACCGCAAACGCAATCTTGACTTTGACGAGATCTATGATGAAGTGGTACAGATCAACCGTCAATGCGAAAAAGTGTATGGCAAAAAACTCAGCAATATCGTTTTTATGGGAATGGGTGAACCTCTGCTGAATTATAAAAACGTATTGAAAGCCATTGAAAGAATCACATCTCCTGATGGGCTGGGCATGAGTCCGCGGCGCATTACGGTATCCACAGCTGGTGTGGCCAAACAGATCAGGCAATTGGGGGACGATAAAGTAAAATTTAAACTGGCCCTTTCCCTTCATGCCGCCAATGATGCCAAACGCCATGAGATCATGCCCATCAACGACACTAACAATATCAAATCACTGGTGGATGCACTAAATTATTTCTATAAACAGACAGGTAACGAGATCACTTTTGAATATATACTTTTTAAAAACTTCAATGACTCACAGAAAGATGCCGATGAACTGATCAAAATATACCGCCAGGTTCCCGCCGACCTGGTCAACATCATAGAGTACAATCCTATTGACTTTGCCAGTTTTGAAAAACCAGATGAAGAAAAGGTAGAAACTTTTATGAAACACCTGGAAAAGAACCGGGTAAATGCAAGGCTGCGGCGCAGCCGGGGCAAGGATATAGACGCTGCCTGTGGCCAACTGGCCAATAAAGATGGTCATTAGACCAGTTCAAGTATTTTTTACCCGTTTCCCGGAATTTTTATACATTCGGGTTCTCCAAAACTCTAAAAAAGACACATGAAAAGAATATTCTTTACTGCCCTGATCGCCGCCCTTTCTGCAACGATGCTGAATGCACAGCAAACGACTGCTCCCAAACAGGCCCAGGACAAGCCCAAACACGGAATGAATAGCAGCTTTGATGGCCTGAACCTGAGTGCTGCACAACAGGAGAAAATTAAAACGCTTAAAGAACAGCACAAAACCCAGCTTGAAGAACTGAAACAACAGGGAGTTTCACAGGAAAAAATTGATGCGGTTCGCAGAGATCAGAAAGATCAGATCCTGTCTGTTTTGACCGATGAGCAAAAAGAAACCTGGGAAAAAAACAAATCAACCCGCAACGAACAAGAATTGAAAAAAGAAAAAAAAGCTACTGAGGTAGCAATGCAAAAAGAAAAAGAACAGGCTGTTGTTTCTGAAAAGGATGAAATAAAAGCAAAGATCAAAGCCGTTCAGGAGGATAAAAGCCTGACAGAAGAGCAGAAAAAAATAAAAACAAAAGAATTGCTGAATCAGCTGAACAATGAGACCAACCAAACACTGAGTGCTGAAGAAGCGGAAAAATTAAAAGAACAAAAAAAACACAACCTCGAAAAGAAGGCCAAAAATTGATTTTTCACTAAATAGATTAAAAAGCCTGCGACAACAGATCGCAGGCTTTTTTGTTACCGCTCATCACAGTGAAAAACCTTATACGAATTTTTTCCTACTTCTCATTAAACCATAAGAAATACTGCAGGTCTTTTGTTCGTTCATTTTTTTTTAACAACTCCTGTCAAAGGTTTGCACCAGCACAGGACATCTAAACACAAAAACATATAACCATGAAAAAAATAGTCGTAACCATGATCGTCGCTGCATTTACGGTGACAGCTATCCAGGCCCAGGAAATTCCCCAGCGAAAAAAGCATGATGGCTTTAAAAAGCAACGGGGCATGAAAATGCATCACAGCAACAAGATGCATAACCTGAACCTGAGTGAAGAACAAAAAGCGAAATTCAAATCATTGAATGAAGCTCACCGCCAGCAAATGACCGAACTCCGCAAACAGGATAATATCACAGTGAAAGAATCTAGAGAAAAAATGCTTTCCCTGCGCAAAGAACACCAGGCCAAAGTGCAGTCAATACTGACCGCAGAACAAAAGGCACAGATTGAAAAAAACAAAGCAGAACGCCAGGCAAAAATGAAGGAGATGGCAGAAAAAAGAGGTGAAAGGATGAAACAACACCTGAACCTGACAGATGCCCAATCTCAAAAACTGGCAGAAAGCAGGAAAGCCACGGCAGAAAAGATGAAAGCCCTTCGTGAAAACCAATCGTTGACACCGGAACAGAAAAAAGAACAGGTGAGAGAGCTGATGAAAAAACAAAAGGAAACCATGAAGTCTGTACTTACGGAAGAACAATTGCAAAAAATGAAGGAAGGAAGAAAACCCGGTAAAAAGATCTGACGGAACCTGAATAATATCCCTCAGCATATACCTAACCCCGTCTTATAACTGTAAGGCGGGGTTTTATTTATCTTTGTCCCTCACCAAATTACTGTTGTAAAACAGCAACCCCTTCAATGAAAAAGAAATCAAGTCAATTCGACAAGTTTGCCAAAAAGAAAAGCAACGCTGCGATCAAAGAGCAATTCAGGCAGGAAAAAAGAAAATACAAAAAAGAACGGGCAGAATATTTTGAAAAGAAAAAAGCAGAGGCCAGGGGTCAGCATCCTGCCGGTAAAGTGACTGCAACGGGACCTGCCAGCATCGAAAGACAAGCTTCAGCAGAACAGATGCCACTAAACAAATTCATCGCCCATGCCGGGGTGGCTGCAAGAAGAGACGCTGCGGAACTGGTGAAAAAAGGCCTGGTGAAAGTGAACGGCGAACTGGTGACAGAACCCGGTCATAAAGTTTCTGCAAAAGACGATGTGAGGGTAAATGGAAAGAAAATATTTCTGGCCAGGAATCTTGTTTACATCCTGCTGAACAAACCCAAAGATTACATCACCACCACGGATGATCCGCAGAAAAGAAAAACAGTGCTGGATATTATTGGCCGTGCCACAAATGAACGTATCTACCCGGTTGGTCGCTTAGACAGAAATACTTCCGGCGTTTTGCTGCTCACTAATGATGGTGAACTGGCACAAAAGCTCACACATCCCAGCAATGAAGTAAAGAAAGTGTATCATGTTACACTGAATAAGCCTTTGGAAAAAAATCATTTCGATTCAATATTAAAAGGAATTGTTCTGGAAGACGGGCCCGCTTCGGTGGATGTGCTGGCATATGCTGATATAAAAGATAAAACGCAGATCGGCGTGGAAATACATAGTGGCCGCAACCGTATCGTCCGCCGCATTTTTGAGCATTTTGGCTATGATGTAAAAGGTCTTGACCGTGTCGTGTTTGCCGGCCTCACCAAGAAAAATGTGGACAGGGGCAAGTGGCGGTTTTTGACGGAGAAAGAAGTAAGAACCCTCAAGCATTTCAGTCCTGCCAAACAATCCAAATGAGAATCGCTGATATTACTATTGCAGAGAACGAAGATTGGATGGCCATCAATAAACCTTCCGGTCTGTTATCCATTCCCGACCGGGAAGGAAAAGAAGTTTCATTAAAACAACTATTGAAAGAAAAGTATGGCGAGATATTCACTGTTCACCGGCTGGATAAAGACACCAGCGGCCTTATCATTTTTGCCAAAACAGAAGCCGCACACAAACACTTATCGCAACAGTTTGAAGAGAGACAAACCAAAAAGATCTATCTCGGGCTGGTGAATGGTTCGCTGCAAAACAAAAATGGAAGCATGGATGCTCCCATTGCTGAACATCCGGCAAAAAACGGAAGCATGATCGTTCATCGCAAGGGGAAGGAAGCGCTGACAGATTATGAAGTGCTGGAAGATTTTGGCGTTTGTTCATGGGTTCAGTTCCGTATTCACACGGGAAGAACCCACCAGATACGGGTTCATGCCAGGGAAATGGGTCACCCGATAGGTTGTGATAGTTTATATGGTGATGGCAAACCTGTATTACTTTCTTCTCTTAAACATAAAAAATTCAAGCTCTCCAAAAATGAACTGGAGGAAAAGCCACTGCTTAATCGCCTGGCTTTGCATGCATACCAGTTGCACTTTACTGATTTAAATGGCAATTTAGTGGAACTGGAAGCGCCACTTACAAAAGACCTCAGCGCTACTTTGCAACAGCTACGAAAATGGAAGACTAAGAGATAAAGAGTAAAGGAGATAAAAGAGTTCTGCCAGAAGTAATATAGTTTTGTGGCAACCCTAATCCGAAAGTGAAAACTGTTTACAAAAAATAGATCCCAGCAAAAACTCTTTTCCTTTTTTCACTCCTTTGGACTCTTAGCTTTTTTCCAACGCCTGTAAAATATCGGCAAGAATATCATCAGGATGTTCAAGGCCAACAGAAATGCGGATGAGTCCCGGTGTTATGCCCACTGCCTGTCTTTCTTCTTCTGATAATTTTGAATGCGTAGTTGAAGCAGGGTGCGACGCAATGCTGCGGCTGTCACCAAGATTGTTTGTCATGGAAATCATTTGAAGGGCATTCAGAAATTTTCTTCCGCTTTCAATGCCACCTTTCACTTCGAAGGTCACAATACCTCCGCCATTGCTCATTTGCTTTTTGGCAATGGTATATTGAGGATGTGTTTCTAAAAAAGGATATTTAACCCAACTGATCGCCGGATTATCCTGCAAAGCCTTTGCAATCTTTAAAGCGCTGTCGGCATGTTTATCCATGCGTATATGCAATGTCTCGAGGCTTTTGCTCAGTATCCATGCGTTGAAAGGGCTCAAAGAAGGACCTGTATTCCTGATAAACAAGTAGAGCTCTTTAATAAGTTCCTTTTTACCCACAACAACACCACCAAGCACTCTTCCCTGCCCGTCAATAAATTTTGTGGCAGAATGCAAAACAATGTCAGCGCCAAATTTTATAGGTTGCTGCACTGCCGGTGTGGCAAAACAATTATCTACAACAAAAAGGATGTTATGCTTTTTGCAGAGTGAGGCAACAAAATCAATATCTATAATATCAAGGCCTGGATTACTCGGTGTTTCTAAGTAAAGCAGTTTTGTATTGGGTCTTATCAGCGCTGCAATACTTTCCGGTTCGTTCATATCAAAATAGGAATACTCAATCCCCCATTTCGGTAAATATTTAGTCAGGATGGTATGCGTAGAACCAAACACTGCAGAGGCAGAAATGATATGATCATCTTTTTTCAGAAAGGTCATGAAAGTGGAAAAAATGGCTGCCATGCCTGTGCCTGTTGCTACGCCGTCTTCCGCTTCTTCCAATGCTGCAATTTTCTGAATAAACTCATCCACGGTGGGGTTGGAGAAACGGGAATAGATATTTACATCCAATGAATCATCGGCAAATGCTTCAGCCATATCTTCTGCTGATTCATAGGTGAAGCTGCTTGTAAGAAATAATGGTGTAGCATGCTCCTTCTCGCCGGTTTTTGGAGTTTGTAGTCGTATGGCTTTGGTTTCGGGTCGTTGCTTTGACATGGGTTGATTTCTTTACAGAATGCGAAGATAAACCGCCGGGTTTGTTTGCTTTTAAAATCAAATAAGATATTACAGGACTTTGACGAGTATTCTGACACTCCAGATGATAACAAGAATGCCTAATAGTATGAACGCCGTCTTCCTGGGCATTTTCCCTGCCAGTTTTGCCGCAATCGGCGCTGCAATCACACCGCCAATGATCAGGGCCAGGATCGTTTGCCAGTGGCTGACACCTAAGAGTGTAAAAAAAGTAAATGCACTGGCCAGTGTTACAAAAAATTCAGTCAGGCTCACTGAACCGATCACATATTTCGGACTTCTTCCCTTACTGATAAGAGTAGTGGTAACGAGTGGTCCCCAGCCACCGCCACCAAAAGAATCAAAAAATCCACCGGCACCAGCCAGCCAGCCGTGATGCCTGAATTTTTTTTGTTGCCGCTGCTTCCGGAATGCATTGGTCAAAAACTTAATGCCAAGAAAAAATGTGTAAACGGCCAACAATGCCCTTAACCATTCGCCGTTGCTTTTATCCAGCTTTGTCAATAGGATAGCTCCGATAATGGCCCCGATCACACCAGGTATTACCAACGCTTTGAATAGTTTTTTATTAACATTGCCAAATTTATAATGACTGTAGCCGGATGCACCTGCGGCAAACATTTCGGCTGTATGTATGCTTCCGCTAATGGCTGCAGGACTGATGCCTGCTGATAATAAAACTGTAGCACTGGTAACACCATAACCCATCCCTAAAGAACCATCTACCATCTGCGCCATGAATCCTGCCAGTAACATCCAATGAAAATTTTTATCTAACGTTCCATACCACGCCACTGCATCCCCCGCCATTTCTTTAAGCGGCAGATAAGATAGAATAAAATGGCCCACTATCATCAATGCAAAAGCAGCCAGCGAATAGGTTGCAATCTTTTTCCATCTTTTCTCAGTGTTTAATGAGTCCTTTTCTACAAGCAATTTTGTCAGGGCATTCAGCCTTTTAACTTTATACTCAAAATTTCCGTTGAGTTTGCTTCTCACTTTGTGCAGGTTCTCAATTACTTCATCCAGTTCACCGGGCAATGCCTCATGCAAAACCTCTTTGATTCGCTTTGCCGCCGTGGGAGACTTCCCGTTGGTAGATATGGCTATCTTGAGATTTCCCTTTTGTACAATACTTCCCAGGTAAAAATCACAGAGATCGGGAGTATCAGCAACATTTGTCAGGATACCCTTCTCTGTCGCTGATGATCTGATCTGTTTATGCAGCTCATGATCATCAGTTGCCAATATGACGAGGTCTTTATTATCCAGGTCAGCTTTTTCAAATTTCCGCTGCACAATGATGCAGGAAGGGTGCCTATAGACAAGTTTCCTGACATCTTCCTTTATTTCCGGGGCGACAATAGTAATTTTTGCTGCAGGAGAATTTGCAAGAAAGGAATGTAATTTTTCCAATCCGACATTACCAGCACCTACCAGCAAGATGTTCAACTCTTCCAGCTTCAGGAATACCGGGTATAACTGATTCTTATTTATTACTGTTTCCATTCAGAGAAATACTTTTTTGAAATGTAATTATAAAAGCATGTTGTGATATTGCTTGGCGCAACATCCACATATAACCACCCTGTATAGAGACAGAATGCTCCGGTTGGTAAATAATAGTGCCGATAACCCTGTTTTGATTAAAAGAAAAATTTCCGTCAACAGCTTGCTGCATATACTCATCAGCCAGCTGTACACTCCATTTTGCTGATAACTGTTGTGTTCCTGAAACCCGGTACCGAAACCGGAAAGCATAATACGCTGATTTATTCTGCATCGCATCAAACCATCTTTCTTCCGTACGAATTCGATTTTGTAATAAAAATCCCTTTCCAATAGAAATAGTATGATTCAGTTCCTGCCAGATGCGGAACTCATTTCCGAACTCATCATCTGTTTTTTTGAAACTAGCTCTTGTGAAGAAGAAAGCCGTGCCTGCAGCTACACTTGTTTTTTTATTTACAAAAAACCTTGCCCCTGTTCTGAACAGGTACTGGTAAGCAGACTGACTAAATCCGATTGTTCTGTAGCCTGCGTCGTTATGCCATTGCCATTTGTTGCCAATATCAACAGGCAGTTGCAAGGCAGTCCATACGGATGTTTCCGGCTGCTGCGAAGCAGCATGTTTTACTGCAACTGTTGTCAATATTAAAAAAAAAGTTCTCAATCAGTACTCCATTTTTTTTATCCATGCTTTAGCATTCGTTGCTGCATATGAAATAATGATACCAGCCCCGCTTCTTTGCAATGCAGCCCATGTTTCCAGGTGTGCCGCTTCACGGTTCAACAAACCTTTTTCAGCCAATGCCTCAATGGCTGCATATTCTCCGCTTACATGATATGCTGCAATTGGTTTTAAGGTGAGTTGTTTCAATCTGGCAATAATATCTGTGTATAAAGAGGATGGTTTCACCATTAAAATATCTGCTCCTTCTTTTTCATCCCTTAAGGCGCTGGCGATGGCATCATCGGGATGCAGCGGGGATACCTGGTATGATTTCCTGTTCTGAAGTCCATGGGTGTTGGGAGCCGAATTACAGGCATCCCTGAAAGGTCCATAGAATTGCGAACTGAATTTGGCTGCATAACTCATGATGCTGACCTGTTCAAGTTCCAATGCATCCAGTTTGCTGCGGATAGCACCAATCCGCCCATCTGTCATATCGCTGGGAGCAATGCAGTCTGCGCCTGCAGCCGCCAGGATTGCCGAATAGCGACTAAGTATCTCAACAGTTTTACTATTGTGAAGTTGTGAATGATCTTCATTCAATATGCCGCAATGCCCGTGTGTTGTATAACTGCAAAGGCAAAGATCACTGGCTATCCACACATCATTTCCAAAATGATTTTTTATTTGTCTTATGACATCTGCTGCAAAAGAAAAATCAAAACTGCTTTCCTTTTTTTTCGCAGGAACAGGAAACAACAGGAATTTATTCATTGCTTTTTCCATACTATCCTCAATGGAAAACAACAGCGATTCTTTTGTATTCACCTGCACATCATTTAAACCATTCACTTGCCGTGGTCTTACAATTCCTTCCTCCACAAAAAATGGCTGGATAAAACTGCTGTGATGCAGTTTTACAGATGCAGTCAGTTCCCTTATATGTGTCCCGGCTCTCAGGCGACGCTGCGTGAGGGGATAAAAGTTTTTCTCCATTGCTCAAACGATTTAATTGTAGGAAACACAACCGGCTCCAGTCCATGCTGCTGCAATAAACGGGCTGTTTCCCCGCCTGCACAGACATGCTTTGCATTTGCTTTTACAAATTTTCCATAAAACTCGTACTGCGCATAACTGCTCCAGAATACGATATCAGCAGATGCAAGTTTTTGTTCAATGTCTTTGTCATACACAGGATGCAGGCGATAAGTACTTATTGCACAGAATCCTTTTTGTTGCCATCTTGCAAGGGCAGCATCATGTGTAATGATAGTAAGCTGCCCCGGGTTAATATTCAGCAGCGGCATTTCCATTGAAGAAAGCAAAAATTCAAATCCCATAGCATCTGCACAGGCGGTAACCCAATATCCCTGCTTTGCCAGTTCATACCAGGTCTTTGTGCCTGATGCGAGGATGGTTTTGCTCTCAAGTATATTATTTATATTATTGCTGATATCGGATAACGCTTTGTAATTAGCAACAAAAACAACCGGTGTACGTATTTCAATTTTAGTTTCAACCCATTCATACCTGAAAAAATCTTTCATCCTCTCAGTTGTAGAAAAAAGATTCTTGTCTTTTAACTCAAGAACAGGCAAGGGACTCCATTTTACAAAATCGGTTCCCTCTGCATCTGTGCCTGCTGCATACTGATATTTACTGTTTACAGTTTTAATTGTGGTAACACCAAATCGCTGCAAACAACCGGTTCCATATTTTACAGCTTCCATTTTTTCATTCCTGCAATCACTCATCAGATCACCATCATTAATCTTCTTCAGCAATTCGACGGCCCTTGCATTGGCGGGATGTGCTTCAGCAATAATAGCTCCCTGGCAGGGAGCAGGTGCACATTCTATCAGCGGCAGCAGCATCATTCTTTTCCCTTCCAATAATTTTTTGATCAACGGGGCATCTGCTTCACTGCGCAGCAGGCGGTTTAGTCCTGCTGTGGCCAGAATTGTAGCATCATAATCCCCTTTGTCCAGCTTCTGCAGCCTTGTCTCAACATTGCCGCGGATTGGCTTTGTTTCAATATTTATTTCATTGTTCCAACGAGGCAAAGCCTTTTTCAGAAATAAAGTAACCATTTGTTCCCTTCTGGGTGAGCAGGTACCAACAGTAAGTATCTGTCCGTTTTTAATTTTCTGCTCCACACCAGGATGAAACAGCACAACATCCCTTGTATCATCACGATCAACCACAGCAAACTTATTTTCCCCAAAAAAATGCTCGCTGCTCAAATCTTTTAAAGAGTGAACAGCAATGTCCGCCTCTCCCTTCAACAGCATTTCATAGATCTCACGGGTAAAAAAATCACTTCCTTCCACTGTATGCAACGGAACATCCTGCAAGGCATCTCCCTTGCTGGTACTTTTTACAAGTTCAATATGTATACCAGGATAAAAGGTCTCAATCCTCTGTTTCACTATCTGCATCTGCAGTAATGAGAGTTTCGATCCCCTGCCTGCTAACCTGATCGTTTCCATTTAAAATTTTACTGAGACTATAGGCTAAGTGACTAATATGTTTCGGTTGATGTCTTGCCGTAATAATGATCCGCAGGCATTCCTCTCCTTTGGGAACTGTAGGAAAGTTGATCGGCTGCAGATACACTCCCTGCTGTTGCAACAATTCATTGGCCACTCTGCGGCAACGAACAGCATCGCCGATCTTTACAGCGGTTATATGTGAATCATTCTCCTTAAACACAATGTTATTGCTCCGCATTGCATCCCTTAGCAATCGCACATTCTGGTGGAAAGCAATTCTGCCTGCTGTGTTCTCACGGATCAATTTTATGCTGGTGCAGGCGGCAGCACAAATTGCAGGAGGTAATGATGTAGTGAAAATAAAGCCACTGCCATAGCTTCTGATATAATCAATAATTTGTGCAGAAGATACTATATAGCCCCCAAAAACACCAACTGCCTTTGACAGGGTACCATTGAGTATGTCAATTTCATCTTGCAATCCTTCCAGTTCGAGGATACCTGCGCCTGTTTCTCCGTATAACCCAACAGCATGCACTTCATCCACATAAGTAAGTGCATTATACTTTTTAGCGAGCTTCACAACCTCTCTGACCGGCGCTATGGTGCCTGAAATTGAATAAACTGATTCAAAAACGATCAATTTGGGCTGTGCTACATGTAATGACTGTAACACTCTTTCAAGATCCTGCATATCATTATGCCTAAAAATTCTTTTTACATTTCCCGCCGAACGTATTCCCTCAATCAGTGAAGCATGATTTCTTTCATCAGAAACAAAAACGAGATCTTTTATACAACGGCCAATTGTTTGTAATGTGGTTACATTGGCCTGGTAGGCGCCATTAAATAAAAGTGCGGCTTCCTTTCTATGCCATGCTGCCAGTGTTTGCTCGAGTTCCCTGTGATAGACAGTGGTACCAGAGATATTCCGGGTGCCGCTGCTTGCTGCACCGCTGCGGTGAGTGACAAAACCCAATTTGGCAATCACCGCCTCCTCCGTACTCATACAGAGATAATCATTACTGCACCAGTTAACAGCCGACCGCTGCACTGCTGCTTCATCTGTATAATAGAGTTTTGGGAAATGCTGGGCACTTTTATTTACCTCGAGGAAATGACGGTAAGCACCGCTGTCTTTTAGCTGCTGTAAGGCATCATTAAAGTAAGAAGCATAACTCATCAATAAATCAATGTGGCGGTAAAGATAGTATTTCCCTACTAAATTTATAGACTATTATTTTTCTGCCCTGTACTTACATTCGTTAATGTCAGAAATAATTTTTGCCCGCCGGTGTTGCAGGCCTATTTTTGTATAGTCTACCTACAAAGTAGGGTAATTAACGAAATCAACGACTATGCAGAGTTTCAGGACAGAGCTGGAAAATCCCCTGGTGGAAAGAGATATAATAGAGCTGGAGCAAAAGATCCGGGCTTTCCGGGAAGGAAAGATGCCGGAAGAAAAGTTCCGCAGCCTCCGGTTGGCTCGAGGCGTATATGGTCAGCGGCAACCCGGTGTGCAGATGGTGCGCATCAAATTACCCTATGGAAAAATGACGCTGGCCCAATGGAAACGTATTGCTGATGTATCAGATGAATACTCCACTGGCAACCTCCACTTAACCACAAGACAGGATATTCAAATACATTTTGTAAGTCTTGACCGAACTCCAGAAATGTGGGCTGAGCTGGAAAAAGATAATGTTACGATCAGAGAAGCCTGCGGCAACACGGTAAGAAATATCACTGCATCCGACACGGCAGGCATTGACCCGGATGAACCATTTGATGTAACCCCCTATGCCCATGCCATGTTTGAATATTTCCTGCGCAAACCTGTTTGCCAGGAAATGGGCAGAAAATTTAAGATCGCTTTCAGCAATAGTGAAAAAGATACGGCGCTGACCTTTATGCATGATCTTGGCGCAATTCCCAGGAAAAAGATCATTGATGGAAAAGAAGTGAGAGGTTTTAAAGTGCTGGTTGGCGGCGGGCTTGGCGCACAGCCACATCTTGCTATTACAACACATGAATTTTTAGATGAGGACCTGCTCATCCCCTATCTCGAAGCGGTGCTGAGAGTGTTTGATCGTCATGGTGAACGCAACAGCCGTCATAAGGCAAGAATTAAATTTTTGATTCAAAAGATCGGCATTGATGCCTTTAATGAACTGGTGACAGAAGAGCAATTAGCTTTGACACATCAGCGGTATAAAGTAGAAGCCAATGGTAAATGGTCAATGGTCAATCCGGGAAATCATACCAGTGGTACCATTTCAACAATTGATAATTCAGCATTCACCATTGACCCTTACAGGTTTCAGTTTTGGAAAAACACTAATGTCTTCCAGCAAAAACAAGAAGGTTACTATGCCGTGTATGTCCGTGTGCCTAATGGAAATATAAGCTCAGTGACCAGCCGCAGCCTTATTGAAAAATTAAAAGATGTTATTGCAGATGATGTGCGGGTTACGATCAACCAGGGGCTGCAGTTCCGTTTCATCCGTCCTGAACACTTCGAATACCTATATTCTGTTTTAGCAGAAGAAGGTTTTGCAGAGCCAGGTTTTGGCAGCGTGGCGGATGTTACCAGTTGTCCCGGCACCGATACCTGCAACCTGGGCATCAGCAACAGCACAGGTATTGCTTTAGCTTTAGGCGAAGTGATAGAAGAGGAATTCCCTGAATTTTTATACAACAAAGAGTTAGCCATCAAGATCAGTGGTTGCATGAACAGTTGCGGCCAGCATGGAATGGCTTCCATAGGTTTTCACGGTAGTTCGCTGAAAGCAAAGGGACAGGTGATACCGGCGCTGCAGGTGTTGGTGGGCGGAGCCGTGCTGGGAAGCGGCGAAGGCAGAATTGCAGATAAAGTGATCAAAGTGCCCAGTAAACGTGGCCCTGATGTGATCAGGACAATTCTTGTTGATTATAAAACAAATGGACAACCCGGTGAATCCTTTAAAGATTATAGTCACCGCAATGGCGAAAGATATTATTATGAACTGCTGAAACCATTAGCCAGTCTTGAAACATTACAGGCAGAAGATTTCATTGACTGGGGGCAAGAGGAAAAATTTTCCACTGCAATCGGCGTGGGTGAATGTGCCGGGGTAATGATTGACCTGGTAGCGACGCTTATCCTGGAAGCAGAAGAAAAAATAACCGCTGCGGAAGAATGTCTTTCTAATGCTCAATGGGCCGATGCTATTTATAATGCTTATGCTGCACAGGTGCATGCAGCAAAAGCTCTGTTGCTGCAACAGGGAGTTCAGTGCAACACACAACATGGCATACTAAAAGACTTCGATGTTCATTTTACAGCAAAAGGTCTTTATAAAGACACTGAAAGTTTTAAATCAGCCGTAATGCGGATGAATGAAGTAACTCCGTCAGAAAATTTTGCAGCGGAATACCTTCAACAGGCCAGGGAATTCATTGCGTATGCAAAGCAATGGAGAGAGCAGGCTGTGCTGGCAGAAAAATAAGTCTATAGCTCCTGGAAAACAGAGCCCTTTTCATCAGCCGTTTCAAACCAGGCAAATTCTTTGTGCAAGGTGGTCACCTTGCCAATGATGACAAGCGAAGGAGAACTGAATTCCTTCACCTCAAAATCAGCACAGCAATTCTTCAGAGAAGACAAATGTACCTGCTGGTAAACAGTGGTCGCCTGTTCGATCACTGCAAGCGGTGTATCAATTCCGGGGCTATATTCCTGCAACTTCATGGCAAGATCGCAGATACCTTTTGCTGCCATATAAAACACGAGTGTGTCACTGCTCTGCGCCAGTTCCTTCCATTTTTCCTCAGTAAACTGGCTGTTGGGATTATAGGTCAGCCATTGCACACCTTGAGTATGGTTTCTTGCCGTCAGCGGAATGGAGGCATAAGCTGATGCGCCGGATGCTGCCGTGATGCCGGGAATGATCTCAAAAGAGATACTATGCTGCTTTAAGGCGATCAGTTCGTCCAGAACGTTACTGAAAAAAGCAACATCCCCTCCTTTGAGACGTAATACTGTTTTTCCCTTCAAAGCATGAGTCGTTATTAACGAGTTAATCTGCTCTCTTGTTGCAGAAGCATCATTATAACCTTGCTTGCCGGCCAGAATTATTTCTGCATCAGCTCTTGCATGCTCCCTGATAATAGCAGGATTTACGAGCCTGTCGGTAATGACCACATCTGCTTCGGCGAGACGCTTTTTCAATTTCACCGTGATCAGCTCCGGATCTCCGGGACCGGCTCCTGCCAGTATCACTTTTCCTATAGTAGCCCCTTTGCTCATTATGATTTGATAAGCACAGCAGCTACAGTACTGTTACTTGTTTCATCAATTAATACAGCGCTGCCGTTCTCACTAAGCCTTTCATAACTATCATAGACCAACGGAGAAGCTGTTTTAATAGTTGCCTTTACCACTTCGTTCAGCTTCACATTACCATCTACCGGCTGATGCTGTAAAGAGTTCACATCAATTTTGTATTCTATATTCCTTATCACAGCCCTTACTAAGCGGCTGTTATGCTGCAATAAATATTTGTTGCCGGAAATAAGCGGCTTATCATCCATCCAGCAAAGCAGCACTTCCAGTTCATTACTTACCTGTGGCAGGTTATCAATTTTCACAATACTGTCGCCGCGGCTGATGTCAATATCATCTGCCAGTTGAATGACGGCGCTTTGCGGGGCAAATATTTCTTCCACTTCCTTGCCGGCTATTTCGACTGAAGAAATAGTGGTCTCAATATCTTGTGGCAACACTTTTACTTTATCCCCTTTTTTATAAGTACCACTGATGACCTTACCGGCATAGCCTCTGTAGTCATGCAGATCGTCTGTCTGCGGACGGATCACAAACTGCACCTGGAAACGGGGATCAGTGAGATTAATATCATTGTCAATTTCCACTTCCTCCAAAAATTCAAGTAAAGGCTTGCCGCTATACCAATTGATATGTGTTGATTTATCAACGATATTATCACCATCCAATGCGCTGATGGGGATATACGTAATATCATTCAATCCTAGTTGCTTTGCCACTTCGCTGTAATCAATCACAATATTGTTGAACACATCCTGGGAATAATTTACCAGGTCCATTTTATTCACTGCCACCACCACATGCGGTATTTTCAGCAATGATGCAATGATAGAATGGCGGCGGGTTTGTTCCACTACTCCCTGCCGGGCATCAATCAAGATGATGATGAGGTTGGTGTTGGAGGCGCCGGTGATCATGTTGCGGGTATATTGCACATGCCCCGGTGCATCGGCTATGATGAATTTTCTTTTGGGGGTAGAGAAGTAACGATATGCCACATCAATCGTAATACCCTGCTCCCGTTCAGCACGGAGGCCATCGGTGAGCAATGCGAGGTCAACAGTTCCGTTCTCTTTGTTCTTTGTTGACTTTTCCAGAGCCTCTAACTGGTCAATCAAAATATTCTTACTGTCATAAAGCAACCTGCCTATCAAAGTGCTTTTACCATCATCAACACTGCCTGCTGTTATAAACCGAAGTAGATCCATATTATTTTATACTTTTTTCCATTCGTTAGCCGGAAAGACGGGAAGTCCGTAAATCCGATGTAAACTCCAATATTCAGGTGTGTCTTCCAGTCTTTACGACTTTCCAACTTCCTGTATCTTAAAAATATCCGTTTTTCTTTCTGTCTTCCATCGCTGCTTCGGTCACTTTATCATCAATCCTTGTTTCCCCTCTTTCACTGATCCTGGTTGCAATGATCTCATTGATCACTTCATCCAGGGTGGATGCCGTTGATTCCACTGCCGCCGTACAGGTCATATCGCCTACGGTGCGGTAGCGAACTTTTTTGGTGACCACTTTATCTGTTTCATCAATCCGGGCATACGCAGAAACAGCCACCAGTTGGCCTTCATGTTCTATCACTTCTCTATCATGAGAAAAATAGATAGAAGGAAGAGCAATCTTTTCTTTCCGGATATAATTCCAGATATCCAGTTCTGTCCAGTTGCTGATGGGAAACACTCTTACATTTTCTCCCTTATGAATCCTGCCGTTATAGATATTCCATAGTTCGGGTCTTTGCAGTTTGGGATTCCATTGACCAAAATCGTCTCTCACGGAGAATATTCTCTCTTTAGCCCTTGCTTTTTCTTCATCCCGCCTGGCGCCACCGATGCAACAATCGAATTTGAATTCTTCGATCGTGTCAAGCAAAGTGTAGGTCTGCAACCAGTTCCTGCTGGGAAATTTTCCTTTCGGTTCTGTCAGGCTGCGCTGTTTGATTGTGTCTTCCACTTTTCTTACAACCAATGTGGCGTTCACTTCGTTGGCCAGCCAGTCACGAAAATCCAATGCTTCAGGAAAATTGTGCCCGGTGTCAATATGCACAAGCGGAAACGGAATTTTTCCGGGAGCAAATGCCTTTTTTGCCAGATGCACCATGGTGATGGAATCCTTGCCACCGCTGAATAACAAAGCCGGTTTTTCAAACTGTGCAGCCACTTCACGGAAAATATGTATGCTTTCCGCCTCCAATTGCTCCAGGTAATCTAAATGATATTTACTCATATTTTATATTTCCTACTTTTTCAGTAGACTATTTAATCAAAAAAATTTAATCCTTAGCCGCTGTTACTTTTTCATGCAACCCGCATTCCTTGTGTGATGCTTCCCACCACCATCTTCCTGCCCTCGGATCTTCACCCGGTTCAATGGCACGGGTGCAAGGTGCACAACCGATACTGATAAATCCTTTATCATGCAACGGGTTGTACGGAACATTGTATTTTTTCAGGTAATCCAGCACTTCATCGTAACTCCAGTGAAGCAGCGGGTTGAACTTATACAGCTGTTTTTCCTCTGACCATTCTATCACCGGCATGCTCATGCGATTGTCCGATTGTTCGGCACGAAGCCCTGTTATCCACACAGCCGCACCCTTCAAAGCCCTGTTTAATGGTTTCACCTTCCGGATATGACAGCATTCTTTCCGGTTCTCTACCGATTCATAAAAACTATTTACACCTTTGTTCAAAACAAAGGCTTCCACATCACCGGCATCCGGGAAGTAAACATGCACCGGTTGTTTATAGCGGGCAATGGTCTTGTCAAGCAGCTCATAGGTTTCATTAAACAACCTGCCCGTATCAATCGTAAATATCTTTACCGGCAGGTTGTTTTTAAAAATAGCATCCGTTATAACCTGGTCTTCCTGTCCCAATGATGAAGAAAAAACAACGCTGCCCGGAAACCATTCGGTTACCAGCTTCACTGCTTCCGGAAGGGAAGCACTTTCAACCGCTTGTATTTTTTCTTCCGTTAAAATCATAAGTTGGGCTGGGGTGTGTAGCGTAAATAAGGTTTCACCACTTTCACTCCCTTCGGGAATTTCTTTTCTGCATCTTCCGTTGAAACTGCCGGTACCACGATCACATCCTCACCAGCCTTCCAGTCGGCAGGCGTAGCCACGCTGTAATTGGCAGTGAGCTGCAAAGAATCAACCACCCGCAGCACTTCAACAAAATTTCTTCCGGTTGAAGCCGGGTAAGTGATCATCAGTTTGATCTTCTTATCCGGGCCGATGACAAATAATGAACGGACCGTGAAAGTTTCCGAAGCATTGGGGTGAATCATGTCGTATAAAAAAGCTACCACCCGGTCGGGATCTGCGATGATGGGGAAATTGACCGTAGTGTGCTGAGTTTCATTAATGTCTTTCACCCAGCCTTCATGTTTGTCAATCGGGTCAACACTGACGGCGAGCACTTTTACGTTTCGTTTGGCAAATTCATCTTTCAATAAAGCAGTTTTGCCCAGCTCAGTGGTGCAAACTGGTGTGTAATCAGCAGGATGAGAAAAAAGGATACCCCAGCTATTGCCGAGATACTCATAAAAATCAATTTCTCCTTCAGTGGTCTGGGCTTTGAAATTGGGAGCCGCATCACCAAGATGTAATGCCATAAAATAAAATTTACAGGTGACAAAAATAGGTTTAAAATCTTAGCCCACCAAGTTGGTGGACTTTTCAAATAACCGGATTACGAACAATTGTTTTATACAGGATTGGCCTTATATAATGAGGTCAGTCAGGGTGCGGTTCTCCACTATATTCAATGTGGCATCTCTCACTTCAATCATCATATCATGCAGCCCGCAGTGCTTTTCATTACAATTCTTACATCGCTCATAAAAATAGAGACTTACACAGGGCAGCATGGCAATCGGCCCGTTCACCAGGCGGATTACCGTAGCCACCTTGATCTTATCAGGTCTTTGTTTTAAAAAATAGCCGCCTCCCTTTCCCTTTTTACTGTCCAGAATGTCTGCCTTTTTCAGCTCCAGCAAGATATTCTCGAGGAATTTTAACGGTATCTTTTTTTTCCTGGCGATTTCGGAGATCAGCACCGGCCCCTGGTCATATTTCTCAGTCAGGTAGGTCAGGGCCTTGAAAGCATATTGTGATTTTTTTGAAAGCATATCGTTATTTCAGAATTTCCAATTTATACTTTATTGCTGAATTTTTGCGTAACATGGCGGATACGCCGCAATATTTTTCCAGGGAAAGATCAATGGCCTTTCTTATTTTATCTTCATTGTCTTTGTCAGTTTTCATCCGAAAAGTGACAAGGATATCTTTAAAAACTTTAGGATGCTGCGTTGTCTGCTCTGTTTCCACCATTATACTGAAGTCTGAAAATTTTACCCGCATCTTTTCCAATATATCTACTACATCAATACCCGAACAGCCCGCCAGGCCGGAAAGCAGCAAGGCTTTAGGGCCATGTCCCTTTTTTTTGTCGCCGTCAACATGAATCTTGTTTCCGTCGTGTTCGCTTTCAAAGAGATGATTGCCCAACCATTTTGTTACTGTCTTCATATTTACGCCAACTGATGTTTTTTATTTTGCAGGATATTTGATGTGGTCCAATCCACTTTCTGCTCAAAATTATGTTTTCGTTCGGAACAATCGGTTTTTTCACAAATGCGGCAGGAAAAAGGCAGGCAACCATCTGAATGAACAAACAGTTCCACTGATTCGCCAAATTTATCTCTTACCAGGGCCGAAAGAAAGTCAATTTCCCGGTGTGCTTCATGCACATTCAGGTACCAGGGTACAGTCAGGTGGCAATCCAAATGCAGCACACTGCCATATTTTATTACCCGCAGGTTATGCAGGTCCACCCAGTTTTCGCGGCGGTTTTGATTCAGCAGTTTCACCATTTCACCCAACAGTTTCTTATCTGCCTCATCCATGATACCAGCTACCGAACTGCGGATGATCTTATACCCGGTGAACATGATAAAAAATCCAAAACCGATTGCCACCACACTGTCTATCCACCCATAACCCGTAAAATATAACAATAACAAACCGGCGATGATTCCGAGTGTTGACCATGTGTCTGATTGCAGGTGTTTCCCGCTGGCAATTAAAGCGGCAGAGTTATTCCTTTTCCCGGTTTGCAGGCAAAAGTAACCCATGATAAAATTGGCGGCTGCCGTAAAACCCACCAGTATCATCCCGTAATCAATTTTTTGCAATGGCACGGGATGCAACAACTGCTGGATGGCCTTATATAAAATTATTGTTCCTGCTGAGCCGATAAGCGTTCCTTCGATTGCCGCAGAAAGAAATTCAGCTTTACCGTGTCCATACGGATGATCGGCATCCCTGGGTTTGGCGGCAATATGCAGGCTATACAATCCGATGAAACCTGCAGCAACGTTAACAATACTTTCGAGTGCATCTGTAAGAATAGAAACTGATCGTGTTGAATAATATGCAATGATCTTAACAACCAGCAACAGGACGGAAATGCCGGCCACCCACTTCTGGACTGATAGGTTTTGCTGTTGTTGTTTCAAAATGAGTTATTCAAAGTGTTCTATCGCATGTTTCAGCCATTGTTTTCGGGCAAAACTTAAAAACGAAGCCGGCGCATTGGCAAATGCCAGGTCTGATTTGTAACGGCCATATCGCTGGTACATTCTTTCTAATTCATCTTCGGATGCAGTGAGTTGTTCAAGACTGGCATCATTTTCCGTAACCGTAAATTCACCATTGCTTCCGTCAAAAATCCACATATTTCCCTGCAGGGAATAGGCTGTTGTATCCTCATGCATCAGTAATATCATTTCAGCCGGTGAAACATCACTACGACAGGCCAGTTTGTATAAAACTGTTGTTTCAGCAATACCGTTGCTGTCAAGGTCGGTGATACTGATGGCATTTTTAATAAATTCAACTGTAAGATCAAAAGGACAAGCTTTCTCACCGTCCTCTTTCTTCCATAGCAAAGTATATTTTCCATCTTTCTTAAGGTAATGAAAAATATAGAGGGCGGCTGTTGCTCCTTCCTCTTCCTCATCTTCTTCATTCATTTCTTTACCGGTATAAGGCGACAAAACAGCGGTAAGCAAAACATGTTCGCCAGACCGGTCAATCCATTGCCATGCCTCATGCAGGTTACCCGGAAAGTTGATGCCGGCCGGTATCTGCTCTTTTGAAAGTTTTTCTGGTGATAGTGCTGTGTATTTATCTGTACCCGTACCCTGGTTATTGCAGGCAATGAATACAACAGCAAAAAGAAAAATGCAGTATTTCATCAGCACTTATTTGCAGCCGAAAATACAGAAATAATCAGCCCGCCTTTTTGAAAATACGGCGGAAGTTGCGGGCAATCCTGTAATAAAACTCCTTATTAAATAATTGAGAGTCATGCATGGCTTTATAAGTAAGAAAAAGACCAACAGGAACCAGTACAAAAAAAGACAACCACATACCGGTAAATGGAGTAAGACTGTCCCGCTTAGCCAGTTTTTCACCAGATGTGGAAGAAAAATAAAAGAGCATGAAAAAAGCTATGGCAAAGATCATGGGAGTACCTAAGCCACCTTTGCGGATGATGGATCCCAACGGCGCTCCGATCAGAAAAAGTACGAGACACGCAACAGAGAGGGAAATTTTCCGGTGCCATTCGATCTGGTGCCTGCGCAGGTTGTTGCCCCTTTCCTTCATTGTTCCCATAACCGACTCAAGGCTCATCCGGGCATTACTGACTTGTTCCGATATACGGTCTGCAGCCATGATCCTGGCCGGATCCCGCAAAAGTTCGCTAAAACTTTTTGCGGTAAGTATGGCGCCTGAATCAGGAGCAGTCCATGCCGACCAGGTACTGTCTTTGTACCTGGAAAAAGCAAATGGATAGAAAATGCTTTCCTCCTGTTGTTTGCGGATCCGTTCATCTTCTTTTTTCAATGAATCAATGGTCATATCGAGTTGCCGCATGCTCATGACTTTAGAGCTGTTGCGGTTCAGGCTGTCAGGTGTTCGGTTCACCAGTCCAAATGAACTAAGGTCAAACTGCTTCCTGTATTCCTTAAATCCCATGCGGATAAAATCCGTACCTGCTCCGCCGGTATTATCACCCTTTTCCTGGTAGCGCCACCCGTCCTGCAGGTTGAATTCAAGGTATCTTTTGTCTGCAGAAACCCTCATCACACCTCTTTTTGCAATAATGAAATTGTCCTGCAAAGGATTGTTTTGTTCATAAATGATTACATCCCGGATGATCGTATCATTGGCTTCTTTTTTTCCGATCTTAATAGAAAACCCGTGTATACGGTCATAAAAAATGCCTTCTTTCAGATCAAACGCCGGCTTGGCAGAAACAATATCTCCCAGCATTGTTTTTGACTTGAGGTTAGCTACCGGAATAATATTATTAGAAAAGAGAAATGCTATTCCGCTGACGAATATTGTAATGATGAAAACCGGCCGCATAAACCGAAGCAGGGAAATACCGGCAGATTTGACAGCCACCAGTTCAAAACTTTCTCCCAGATTTCCAAATGTCATCAGCGAAGAGAGCAGGATGGCCAGCGGTAGTGCCAATGGCACCAGGGCTGCACTCTGGTACCAGATAAATTCAAGAATGATGGGTATGCCAATTCCCTTGCCAACAAATTCATCAATATACAACCAGAAGAACTGCATCACCAGCACCAGCAATGTAATAAAGAAGGTGGCAATAAAAGGCCCGATGAAGGCCCGGATGATGAGTTTATCTAATTTTTTGAACACTTATCTTTAAATATGGATACAGCAAAAATACGGCTTTCGCCAAAGGAGATGGAATTGGTGAATAATGCTGAATGGATTTTAACCAAAAATGCAATCATGCAAAAAGCCCGGGAGTTGCTGGAAGCTGTTTGTTTCATGCAACAGGAAATATTAAAACAAACCCCGCATCGCATACCTCCAAAAGCGTTGCAACCTGCGCCCAAGATTTCAAAAGGAGAAAATTATCGTGGCCTGCCTTACCTGGTGCTTGACCATCCCCGTTGTTTTGACAAAGATGATATTCTGGCCATCCGCACTTTTTTCTGGTGGGGACACTTTTTCAGTACCAGCATTCATCTATCGGGTATGTATAAAGAAATTTTTCAACAGCATATCATCAATGCCCGCCAGGAGATGGCAGCACTTGATTTTTATGTATGCATTAATGATGATCCCTGGCAGCATCATTTTGAAAACGAAAACTACAGGCCCATACGGGGAATGACACAGGATGATTATGACAGGGAAATAACCAACCGGTCATTTATAAAACTGTCAAAAAAAATACCACTGTCTGCATGGGATAATGCAACGAGCCTGCTGGTGGCAGATTTCAATTACTTCTTAGCGTTGTTGGCTGATTAATTAATTGCCGAGGCGGTGAAAGAGATCCTTTACCTGGTGATCCCAGAGCAGGCTTTGATCCTTGATCTCTTTTTTCTCTGCAAAATCTTTTATCACCAGGATGGTCTGGTTGGTGATTTCGGATTTTTCGATGCTGAATTCAAAATACTCTTCTTTGGGAGCATGTTGCCAGCGAAATCGTATAAACTTATCCTGTTCGCTTTCCAGCAGGTCTGCCTTGTCAAATGACCCATTCCAGCCAAAATAATAAACGCCGTCTCTTTCATCAACTTTTTCCGCAAACCATTCACCCAGGCCGGCAGGGGTGGATAAAAATTCATATAAAATGGACGGAGAACAACGAACGGGGAACTCCAACGTATATAGCTGCTTGCTCATCTCTTCATATTAAATAAGATCATAGCGACCGATGCAATAATAAAAAATAAATGATTCCGCCAAACTTTTTTGCAGTTTATTTTTCTCTTTTACGGTCTTTATAAGGGTTTTGAAAAATAAAATCAACCGGGCGGCGTTAAAGTAAAACCAAAATTATTTTTGGCATATATTAACCAAATACTTAAATTGCCTTGAAGTTCAATATGTTCTGAGCTACAAGAGAAACCGTGGTGGGTATTTTTCGAGTCCGAGCTGACCAAACAATTATTCCTAAACCCTTAAAATACACCATTCTAAAGCCATACCTATGAGCATGAGACAGTTGAAGATCACGAAGTCGATTACGAATCGTGAATCTCAAAGTTTAGAAAAGTACCTCCAGGAGATCGGCAAAGTCGAACTCATTACCCCCGAAGAGGAGGTCAAGTTAGCAACCCTTATCAAGCAAGGCTGCCAGAAGTCACTCGACAGGCTGACCAAGGCCAATCTGCGTTTTGTGGTATCTGTTGCAAAACAGTATCAGAACCAGGGCTTGTCCTTACCCGACCTGATCAATGAGGGCAACCTCGGTTTGATCAAAGCCGCACAGCGTTTTGATGAAACCCGTGGTTTTAAATTCATTTCCTACGCTGTTTGGTGGATCCGCCAGAGCATCTTGCAGGCATTGGCCGAGCAATCAAGGATCGTTCGCCTTCCACTGAATAAAGTGGGGCTGACCAACCGCATTCAGAAAGCTTTTTCTCAATTAGAGCAGCAGTTTGAAAGAGAGCCATCGGCTGAAGAACTCGCCGAAGTGCTGGAAATGGACCTGGAAGAAGTTGCCTCCACACTTGGCATCAATGCCCGCCATGTCAGTATGGATTCACCACTATCTGAAGGGGAGGAAAACACACTTATAGATGTGCTGGAAAATCCGAATGCGGAAAAAACAGATGCAGAGCTTGATCATAACGAGTCACTGAAAACCGAAATTGACCGCAGCCTGAAAACGCTGACGGAAAGACAAAAAGAAGTGATCTGTTATTTCTTCGGTATTGGCGTTGACCATCCCATGAGCCTTGAGGACATAGGTGAAAAATTTAACCTGACAAGGGAAAGGGTTCGCCAGATCAAAGACAAAGCCATCACAAAACTTAAAACCAACACCCGGACAAGAATCCTGAGAACTTACCTGGGTGCATAATTAAATTAAACCCGATCACACTGAGTTAAACTTTACACATCTACATTATCTTTGCAACTCTTATAAAAGTGAACATTACGATGTTCACTTTTTGTTTTGTGAAACAGGAAACAACGTGATATATGTTTAACAGTTTACAGGAAAAATTAGAATCGGCCTTTAAGAACCTCAAAGGACAGGCCCGCATTACCGAACTGAACGTGGCTGCTACTGTGAAGGAGATTCGTCGTGCCCTGGTGGATGCGGATGTGAATTTTAAGATAGCCAAAGAATTTACGGATAAGGTAAAGGATAAAGCTATTGGGGAAAAGGTGATCAATGCCATTTCACCCGGCCAGTTGATGACCAAGATCGTAAAGGATGAACTGGCTGAACTGATGGGCGGGCAGGAAGCTGGTTTCAATGCAAAAGGCAACCCGGCAGTCATACTGATCGCTGGCTTGCAGGGTAGCGGTAAAACCACTTTTAGCGGCAAACTGGCCAATTACCTGAAATCCAAAAAAGGGCTCTCTCCCCTGCTGGTGGCGGCGGATATTTATCGCCCCGCTGCGATGGAGCAGTTGAGAGTGCTGGGTGAGCAGATTAATGTGGATGTGCATATTGAATTGGAGAATAAAGATGCTGTTGCCATTGCACAAAATGCCGTGAAAGAAGCCCGGAGCAAGAACAAGAATGTTGTTATCATAGATACGGCCGGTCGCTTAGCGATTGATGAAGTGATGATGACCGAAGTAGCCAATATCCGCAGCGCTGTGAATCCGCAGGAAATATTGTTTGTGGTTGATTCAATGACTGGCCAGGATGCGGTGAATACAGCCAAAGCATTCAATGACCGTTTGGATTTCACCGGTGTTGTTCTCACCAAATTAGACGGTGATACCAGGGGAGGTGCGGCACTTTCTATCAAATACACCGTCAACAAACCCATCAAATTCATCAGCAGTGGTGAAAAGATGGACACACTGGATATTTTCTATCCTGAAAGGATGGCACAGCGTATCCTTGGCATGGGCGACATCACCTCTCTCGTAGAAAAAGCCCAGGAACAGTTTGATGAAGAGCAAGCCAAAAAACTGGAGGGAAAGATCCGCAAGAACAAGTTTGATTTTGCCGATTTCAAGACCCAGTTGGAAGCCATCAAGAAAATGGGGAATATGAAAGACATGCTCAGCATGATACCAGGGATGGGCAGCAAGATCAAAGACCTTGATATTAATGATGATTCCTTTAAGGGCATTGAAGCCATGATCAATTCCATGACCCCGGCAGAAAGAAGTAACCCTGACCTCATCAACGGCAGCCGCCGCAAACGCATTGCCCGGGGTGCCGGGAAAGATATCGCCGAAGTAAATGCCTTTATGAAGCAGTTTGAGCAAATGCGGGATATGATGAAAGGCATGAACAAAGCCGGTATGTTTGGTAAAATGATGCCGGGTATGAAGAGATAGTCAGAAAGTCAGGAGTCCGTAAGTCCGGACACCTTCGTTTATTGTCTTCTCTGACTTCCCAACTTTCGGACTTTCCTTTGGCATTCTCCCCTTCCCGTCTTATCTTCGTCGCCCGGTTTCTACCGGAACTAACAATTATTGTTTAACGCTGTTAAATTTCTATTTATGTCAGCCAAAATCCGTCTTCAAAGACACGGGTCCAAGAAGAGACCCTTCTACTTCATTGTAGTCGCCGATTCACGGGCACCCCGTGATGGTAAATTCATCCAAAAATTAGGTACGTACAATCCACTGACCGTTCCGGCCACTATTCAGCTGGATCGCCAGAAAGCATTGGAATGGCTGAACAAAGGGGCTACCCCCACTGATACAGTTCGCCGCATCCTGAGCTTCAAAGGTGTGTTGTACCTGAAGCACCTGCTCCGTGGCGTAGGCCTCGGACTGTTTGATGATGCCACAGCAATGGAAAAATTCACGAAATGGAGCGCCGAACACGACGCCCAGATCAAAAAACGCCAGGAAGAAGCCTACCGCAACAAAAGAGCAAGACGTCCGATGCCGGGTCGCAGACCTGAGAGAAGGACAGAAAGCGAAAGCGGCGGTGGTGAAGGATAAATATACAGGCGCAACTGCCGGTACAAATCCTGATCCTGAAAGTTCATGAATCCTGTCTCGTTAAAAGTGAGACAGGATTTTTTTATCAGCTTATTTGTACAAATTTGCAATTCTTCAATGGCTGAATATTTCAAAATAGGAAAACTGGTTGCGGTCCATGGTTTGAAAGGCGAATGTATTCTCAAGCATGAACTGGGAAAGAAAACATCCCTGAAAGGATTGCAGGCAGTTTTTATTGAAGAAAAAAAAGGGTCTTTCCTGCCCTGGTTTATTGAAGCAGCAAAGATAAAAAGCGAATCTGAAGTTTACCTAAAGCTGGAAGGCGTTGACACAAGAGAAGTGGCAGCTAAACTTACTCCCAAAGAAATATGGCTTGCGGAAGCAGATTTTAAAAAATTTGCCGCTAAATCATCCCCTGTTAACTTGCTTGGATATTCTATCATTCATGAAAACAAGGTGTTGGGCGAAATATTAGAGGTGATCGAACAACCACATCAACTGCTTTGTCGCCTCGAAATCCAGTCAAAAGAAGTCCTGATACCACTGCACGAAAGCACTTTGCAGAAAGTTGAACATAAGAAAAAACAGGTGTTTGTGGAATTGCCGGAGGGTTTGCTGGATATTTATATTTTTTAACGCCTTGGTTTATAATCGGATTGGGAGAAACCGTTAAAAACGGGAAGTTGTACCGTTTAAAAACGGTGCTGCAGGAAAAAGGGTTTTTTATATTTTGAGAAAATATTTCTTCACTCAAGTATTAAACTTTTTCTATGTTAAAAGAACTGAATCTTCATTCATTTAAAGCATTTTTATTCATTTTCTTTATCTGTACAATATCTCTAGTGATTATAACCTCCTGTAGAAAAATTGACAGCTTAAGAGGAAATAAGGTCGAACTAAAAGATCATTCCAACACTTTTTTTGAAGTACCCACCAATGCATCGTCACCCGTAAAAAGAATCATTGCAAAAGCTAAACAACAAAACGATTCAGCTCGGTTTGTAAACAGCCTTGTCAAAAAAGCAGGGTTGCCACAATGGGAAGATGCTATTTTGTATTATGGAACAGCCGCCACGATGCAAAGAACGAACGGTCCGGGACAATCTACTGACACACTGGTCTTTATTCCTTTTAAAAAAGAAGGTTCCTCGCAGGTTAGCTCTTTTCTTGCTTGTGCAGTTGGGCCTGATAGTGTAAAAATGAGATTGTTTCGTGGTGACCTGTATCCTTCTTACGACCCAGCCAACAAACTATTTCAAATAACAGATACTGTAAGTGGCGATTTTGTTTCACTGTATTGCATGTATCTTGAGTATCTTCAGAATAACAGACGCAATACATTTCGTATCAATGACAGAAACAGACTCTTCAAATTTCAACAAAGACCTGATTCAGGAAGCACATTTGTTACAATGAAAGAAAGCAGGCAACCTGAAAGAAATATTCACAACAGCGGCAACAATCGTGAAATTGCATATTTTACTGTCACTGTTTGTATTACCTATGAGGTTTCAAACTATGAGGGTCAGCTTGTAGGATTTGAGCCGGGTCAACAACCTAATTGGGTGCATGAAGAAACCACCTGTTGGACAATAGGTTGGTGGATTTCAAACATAGATGGAGGTGGTGGTGGCACTGGCGATGTCACGACTATCCCGATTGACGGTGGTGGAGGTGGATTAGCATGGTATGATGACCCGCCTGGATGTCGGACTCCTAATGGAGGAGAAAATCCATGTACTGGTGACCCTAGGGGTGGATGGGAACCCATAGTTGACGAACCTTTACCTCCGTATGTTATCAATAATTTGAGCAAGCCATGTTTAAAAGCGGTTTTAAACAACCTCAGTGGAGGCGTATCAAACACTTTCTTTAAACAAGTTTTTAATATTTTCGACAACGCCACTAACCTGCATATCATTTTTAACGAAGCTAACCTTGACTCGATAAATGCATATGGGGTAGTAGATACTTCTACAATTGCAAGTATTGGATTCGTTGTTACAGTAGATATTGATACAATAAAGTTGATAAGCTGTTCGCAAGAATGGATTGCATACGTCTTTATACATGAAATTGCACATGCTGGAATGTTCGCAAATGCTATCCAGTGGGACACTACTAGTTCACACCACGAGGTAATGATATCCCAATATCTTACCGAAATGGCTAACAGTTTAACGATAGCTTATCCCGGGCTATCTACCTTTGATGCATATGCAATGTGCTATGCTGGTTTTTATTACTCAATTGATGGAATCTCTGCAAATCCGGCATTCTTGTATATAATGCTTCGTGAAGTAAAAAACAAATTAAACGATCCATCTATACAAGCACAACAACTGATTGACCGGGGCATAGAATATACAGAAAATGGATCAAAGGGGATTAGAAGTAATTGCAACTAAAGAATATGACATGAAAAAGATTATTACAGCAATTGGTTTTCAGATACTAATAATATTATCGGTTCCCGGGCAGGAGCGTTACATCAACATATCTTTACCGGATACAATAAGTAAATATTTTGATTACGAAAACCTGAATAAATTCCCATGCACTGAATTCCCTACCGGTATATACTCATTAACTTTTAGAATCACCAGGAATAGCAAAGTAGTTGACTTTGAGTTCTCAAATGACTCCTTACAAATTTTAAAAAAGTTCTTATTGAATGCTGTGTCAATTGGCGTAAAGAAATGTCATGTAAGAAAAAGCCGAAAAAGATATTTACAGCAGTTCTATTTCAACAATATTCTCTGGTGCAGCAATACAAGCGACTCTGCCTTAAATAGCACAAACCTTTGGAAAGAGGTGTCAAAACTCTTATCGGATCAACTCGCCTCTATCGAAAGCTCGTTCAGACGATGTATTAAAAATACGGACAAACACCAGATTTTGAAGCCGGTCATTATAAACAATATGAGTCCTAACTCTAAAAAACAAACCGGATTTTGGAATGACATCCAACATAAGGAAAGGAATAATGAAGAAAAGGAACGAATTATCAAACAAATTGAAGAAATGAGAAAGAAGAAATCGGGAATAAAATAAATATGTTTACTCATTTTAGTAATAACAGGCTTCAGCCATAAGGGTTACAAAGTCTTGCATGAAAACAGTTTGCAAAAAATTGACCATAAGAAAAAGCAGGTGCTTGTGGAATTGCCGGAGGGGTAGCATTTCTGGTTGTGGCACATATAACCTCCATTACTCAGATTCTTTAAAACTCAGAGGAAGCTGTAACTAATAAATTCATTTAAATATCTTCAAATATGAAAAATTTCTTTTGGGCAACAGTGCTTATTCTTTATAACACACCTGCCTGCAACGCTCAAGAAAAATATAATAAAGAGCTTTCAAATTTCCAGAGGATAATTCATTTACATTTTTATAATTCCCCGTTTGTCAAAGAAAAAAAACCACCCGATTCTCTAAAGTTTGAGATACTTTTTTTCATTATGCGTACAGATTCTGACGGGAAAGCAGAATCAATAAACCTGTTTTCTGACGCCGCCAATACCGATGTCGGGTACTCTATATTCAAGCAACTTACCCTTAAAGACTTTAGCAACTGGAAAACTACTGCTGCAATAAACAAAACACTCATAATCCCGTTGACTATTATTGGAAATATTGATCCTCCAAATCATATTGAATCATTTATTAAAGACTTCTCTAAATTAGGAAACCAATCGTCTAATATTGTCAATATTCCTGGAATCAATTTTTACTGGCCAGACAAAAAGAAAAATTGACCATAGGAAAAAAACAGATGCTTGTGAAATTGCCGGAAGGACTATTAGGCATATATCTTACCTAGGCCCCTTTATAAAGTCAGCCAGCAACTTCATTCGGAAAAAAAGATTACTCAGCATCAGCGACACATTATTTTTTGCTTTTGCAACACTTCCACCATTCATTTTTTTAATATCCTTCAGTTCTTCGATCTTCTCGTCAATCTTATCTACCAGTTTTTCTGCATCCCAGCCAATGTACTTTTTATTCCGGTCGTCAAGAACATGATAAGGCTCTATTGTTCCGGCTTTTAATTTTTTAAACTTAAAGTTGTTTTTTATGGCCTCTTTTACGGCTTCATTGCTCAGCATGTCAATCATCACATCGGGCTCCACATTGTTCAGGAAAGCATTGTGAAAAATATTAAGGTTGTTCCGCAATTCACGGATCACCTGTTTTTTCAAGGCGTCATTGGTCTTGCTTTCCTTGTTCAAAAAGATCAGCAGGTCTTTCAGGGGTGAAATTCCCGTTTTTAGCCATTCCCATTGCATAGGCTAAAATAATCATTGGCCCGGGAAATCAAACTGCTTCTTTTCTTCTGCCAGCGCTAACAAGTTTAAAGCTGCTGTTGTCCTGTTTCAGTAAATGCATGACATTGGCAATCTGCACAAAATGCCGTTGCTCATGAGCAATCAAAAACCGGAATGTGTCTCCCAGTTTTAGCCTGATAAAACGTGAAATAGAGATGGGTGTGCGGATGGCACCAATATTTTTTGACTTGGCGGTTTCCAGCAATTCCAGCAGGTAATGCTGTTGCTCTATAAACGTATTCAGGACGGGAAACGCATCCTGCAGCAGGGACGGCCGGTGATTTTTTGGCGCTTTCATTTTGTTTTTTATGTTTCCTTCTTCTGAAGGACGCATCAGCTTTGTGAAATAAGCACCAAGCCAGCCTGGTTTAAACAAAGTTGTTGTCGGTTTTTCTTCCTGCAACGATCGTTCAATAGCCAGCAGGTAATATCTTCCATAGCTGTTCAGGTGTTCCAGCACCTGCGTCACACTCCATTTTCCCGGTTCCGGTTGCTGTAATAATATGCCGGGGTCTTCCATTTTCAATAAAGTGGCATAAGTGATCAACTGGCGGACATCCGCCTGGAGTTGATTTAATAATTCTATACTATTATACTTTTTCATGTCTGTAAATTTTACACAAACCTACATGCCGGTTTTCCGGTAAATCTTGGCGAAGACCAAGATTTTTGCATGAAGGCAGGTTTATAATCTCACAGACCCCAGCAGTTTGCTGAACGTGGTGGCATCCAAACCGAGATAAGAAGCCAGGTATTTATGGGGAATCAGTTGCAGTACATGGGGGCTGCGTTTGAGCAGGGCCCTGAATTTTTCTTCAGCGCTGAAACATTGCAGTTCTATTTGTCTTTCCAAAACTCCTTTTAAAATAAACCCGGTCAGGTGCAACACCATTCGTTGAATATTGGGGTATTGGTTCATCAGTTCGTCTATCTGTTTGTAGGTTGTCCGGAGAAACCGGCTTGCCGTTAATGTTTCAAAGAAGAAAGCAGAAGGAGATTGCGTCAGGAAAGAATCGGCCACACCGGCAAACGAGGGCGGATACATAAAAACGATGGTCGCTTCCTGTTTTTCGCCGCCAATGTAAAAGGCCCGTTGCACTCCATCCAGCACAAAATAAAGATAGCGTTCTGTTTCACCGGCTGTGGTTAGCACTGTTTTGCGTTTACATTCATACGGCTGCCAGATGGCTGACAAAGCATCCAGTTCATCCGGTTTTAGCGGGTAGGCTGCGCCGATAAACCGGCGGAATTGCGCTATAGCTGTAAGCTGGTTCAATTGATCTCAAAGATAAATCAGATGGCCTGAAGAAAATTTATCTTTGCCGGGTGGATGAACTAAAAAAACATATTGCCCATTTTGACCTTGATTCATTTTTTGTATCAGTAGAAATAAAGAACAATCCTGCACTTAAAGGAAAGCCCGTATTGGTTGGCGGTTATGAAAGAGGTGTAGTAGCAGCCTGTAGCTATGAAGCAAGAAAGTTTGGCATCCATTCGGCCATGCCCATGAAAAAAGCGATGCAGTTGTGTCCGCATGCTATTGTCACCAATGCCAGCAGAAGTGACTATAGCAAATACTCAAGATGGGTAACAGAAATCATCGCTACCAAAGTGCCGTTGTTTGAAAAGGCCAGCATTGATGAGTTTTATATTGACCTGACGGGGATGGATAAGTTTTTTGGCGTGAGTAAATATGCCAGGGAACTGCGGCAACATATAATGGATGAAACCGGGCTGCCTATTTCAGGCGGCTTGTCATCAGCAAGGTTCATCAGCAAGATGGCCACCAACGAAGCCAAACCAAACGGCTTTTTAGAAATCCCGCATGGAAAAGAAAAAGAGTTTCTCTGGCCGCTGGGTATTGAAAAGATAAACGGTGTTGGTAAACAAACGGAGCAACACTTAAAAAGTTTAGGCATCTATACCATTGAAGATATTGCCAAAACACCAGTCGAACTGATGGAACGCTATGCCGGTAAATGGGGAGAAAGCCTGTGGCACAAAGCACAGGGTATCGGCAGCGCCGACATCACTACCGACTGGGAACAAAAAAGCATGAGCCATGAAAATACTTTCGACAAGGATTATACAGACATTGATTTCTTATATAAAGAACTCGTAAGGCTTACCGAAAAAACCGCCTACTCGCTGCGGGAAGATGAAAAGATGACGGGCTGTGTGACGGTGAAGATCCGCTATTCCAATTTTGAAACGACATCAAGGCAGGAAACGGTGGATTATACCGCCCTTGATGATGTGCTGATCGCAAAAGTGAAAGACCTGTTCAATAAGACCTGGCAAAAGGGAAGACCTGTCAGGTTGCTGGGTGTCCGGTTCAGCCACATGATACCTATCACCATGCAGATGAACTTATTTGACAACAACGTTGAGAAACTCAATCTCTATAAAGCTGTAGATGATATAAAGGACCGCTTCGGAAGTAAACTGGTGACCAAAGCTGTTACTTCTCATTCAAAAGACAGTGACAATGAGTTCACCACAAAACATAATAAAAAGAAGAAAGCAGGAGATTAACCCGCTTTCTTTATGCTGATGATAGTAACGAAATAAGTTTTCGCCTGTTTACAGATTGAGGTAGTTGCAATAAAAGATTTTTATCGTCCGCACCCAGCACAACGTAGGTAAAAGTTATCTCTGAGTCTTCTCCGCCAAACTTAAACTCCGGGTCAACATAAGAGACTCTTAGTTTAACTCCCTGCTGGTCTTCATCATACTCTCCCATTTCTTCATCCAGCTTATACTTAGCAGTAAAGCTGGTATCTTTTTTAAAAAGCGTAAGTGTGCTATCTGTTAAAAAATGTAGTTGAAACTTTTTTTGTTCTATCGCAGCTTCTTTTGTATACTTTTCTTTTTCCGTTTCCGCATCAATCCATTCCATCTCTGTTTTATCATTGATGGTAAGATTTCCGAAAAAACCGGTTTTTTCCGTTGTATATTTCTTTCCCCTGATCAATTCCTTAACTGCTTCTGCATTGGCTGGTTTACCGGGCAGGGAGTCAGTTGATTTGCCTGAGCAGGCTGCCAATACGGATAACATGAAAATCTTCAACATGGTAAGACGAACATTCATAGCTGAAATTTTAGTTAACAATAAGCTGCAAATAAATAATTTCCGGGTTTATAATGATACCCTGATAGCGGTATTCTGAACATATTAATTGCTATTATATACAAAACATATAACAGGTGTTTCCCTACCTTTGCCGCTATTAAAAAAATATACCATTATGCAGGCCTGGAAAGAGTACCATGAAAAAAACAAAGACCGTTTCCTGGATGAAATGCTGGACCTTCTGCGTATTCCGTCAGTTAGCGCCAAAAGTGAGCATAAAGCGGATATGCTGAAGTGCGCCGAAGCTGTGAAGAAAAGTTTACTGGATGCCGGCTGCGATAAAGCAGAAGTGATGCCAACAGGCGGTCATCCCGCAGTGTATGGTGAAAAGATCATTGATCCTTCGAAGCCGACTGTGTTAGTATATGGCCACTATGATGTGCAGCCGCCGGAGCCACTGGAGCTTTGGCATAGCGGCCCCTTTGACCCGGTAATAAAAAACGGGAAAGTATTTGCCCGTGGTGCTGCTGATGATAAAGGGCAGTTCTATATGCATGTGAAAGCGCTGGAGATACTCACCAGGACAAACTCTATGACCACCAACATCAAGTTCCTGATTGAAGGTGAAGAAGAAGTAGGTTCACCCAACCTGGGAGAATTTGTGGCAAAACACAAAGATCTGCTGAAGGCCGATGTGATCCTGATCAGTGATAGTTCCATGCTGAGCATGGAACATCCTTCATTGGATACCGGTGTCCGCGGTCTAAGCTATATACAGGTGGAAGTGACCGGGGCCAATCGTGACCTGCACAGCGGCACTTATGGGGGAGCAGTAGGCAACCCCATTACCATCCTGGCACAAATGATCGCTTCCTGCCATGATGAAAACAATCATATCACCATTCCCGGTTTTTATGATGATGTGGTGACGGCGAGCCAGGAAGAAAGAGATCTGATCAATAAGGCCCCTTACGATGAAAAAGAATATATGGAGGAATTAGGCGTAAAAGAATTGTGGGGCGAAAAAGGATATACCACTTATGAAAGAACCGGAATCCGTCCTACACTTGAAGTGAATGGCATCTGGGGAGGTTATACCGGGGAAGGGGCAAAAACGGTGTTGCCTTCAAAAGCCTGTGCAAAGATCTCGGCGAGATTAGTGCCCAATCAATCATCTGACAAGATCACAGAAATATTGCTGAATTATTTCAAGTCTATTGCACCCGTATGTGTAGAGGTGAAAGCCGAGTTGCACCATGGCGGAGAGCCTTATATGACACCGATTGACAGTAAAGGCTACCAGGCTGCAGCGAAAGCGGTGGAAACAACTTTTGGCAAAGCCCCGATCCCGGTGCGTGGTGGTGGCAGCATACCCATTTGTTCTATTCTTGAAAAAGAATTAGGTATTAAGATCATTTTTATGGGCTTTGGACTGGACAATGACAATCTTCACAGCCCGAATGAAAAATACAATATTGAAAACTATTACAAGGGCATAGAAACGATCCCCTATTTCCATAAATATTTTTCGGAAGCCTGATCATTACTCTTTTACTATTTGGAAAGTCAAAAGTTGAACAGGATTTAACTTTTGACTTTTAATTTTGGCTCATGGCTGAAAAAGAAAAACTCCGCCTCGACAAATATCTCTGGGCCATTCGTCTTTTTAAAACAAGGACACTGGCGGCAGTAGCCTGCGATACCGGTAAAGTGAAATTCAACGGTACTGCGGCAAAAGCAGCCAAACAGGTGGCCGTGAATGATGAATACGAAGTGAAAACAGAACACAAACGTTGGCGCATCAAAGTGACAGGCTTGTTGCACAAACGGATGAAACATGAAGAAGCGATCAAATTTTATATAGACATCACACCGACTGAAGAAATAGAACGCATTCAATACCAGGCCGCCAGTTTCCACACCGGCAAGCGACCCAGCAAGATCGGACGGCCAACCAAAAAAGAAAGAAGAGATCTTGATGATTTCCTGCACGATTGAACCCGCCTGATAAAAATCAGCCGCTTCGCCACCATAAGTCAGCCGCCGGACTTCTCCCCAACTCTACTTTAGCAGTTGAAATGACTTTTATGTATTGAATATGTTCAAGACGATCAGGAATATGTTATTGCACATTGCCTCCACCCGTTTAATTGGTGATATTCAGAAAGACTTTAACATGGTTTTCCCCTTTCTGAAGCTGGAATTTTACAGGGCAGATGAAACACTATCCGGTAGTGGCGCCAAGCGGTTTCTGCCCGGCAAATATGCGGTGCAAAACGCAAGACGCAGCAAACAGGAAGGTGATGTGCTCGTGGATGAGAACATGACAGTATCACAACTGGAAAACCAGTTTTTGGCTCTTTTTGGCCTGGGTGTACAGGTGCATCGTAAGTCAGGAAATTTATGGCTTGAAACCACTATGACGGACAACTGGACCTTGCAAAAACAGAATGAACATGGCCGGGAGCTATCTACGCCGGACAAATCAATCCAAGAGGGAACTGACGGTGAATATCAGTAAAGCAGGTTATTCAGTTTTTCAGGATTTACAATACAAATTTTCCCTTCCTTAATTTCTACCAGCTTTTCAGCCTTGAAATCGCTTAAGGTCCTGATTAATGATTCAGTAGCAGTGCCGACATAATGCGCAATATCTTCCCTTGATATTTCGATGGGATTGCTGCCTCCGGTTGTATTGAATTTACCATGAATGTCTACCAATGCTTTGGCTACCCTTTTCCGCAAAGAGCTATAAGCCAGGTTTAGCAATCTCTCCTCCTTTTCTCTCACATTTTGCGTAATGATGCGGATAAATTTGGCAGCTACATTGATGTCGCCATAAATCATTTGCAGAAAATCTTCTTTAGGTATCTGCATCACTTCGGCATCCTCCAGCACAACGGTGCTGTCATCGTAATTCTTGTCTTCTATCAATGCCGGGTAGCCAATAAAATCACCATCGGTGTAAATATCAGTGATATAGTCCTTCCCGTCCTCATGTGTCCGGAAACCTTTTACCTTTCCCTTCACGAGGTAATAAAGAAAACGGGGTCGTTTTCCTTCCTGGTAAAGCGTTTGCTTTTTGTTGTATGGTTCAATATCATACTGCTCGGCCAGCTGGCTGATCATGCCTGCATCTTTCACATCTTTTAAGAACTGGCTGATACCCTGCTTCGAGAGGCTATATGGGTGATCCATCACTTCTGCCTTCCTAAGCCGAACTTCGATAGCGTTCAGTAACTCTATATCCTCAAAAGGTTTGGTGATATAATCATCGGCGCCCATCTCCATTCCTTTCCTGAAATCGGTTCTCTCTGTTTTGGCTGTCAGAAAAATAAAAGGAATATGCTGTGCATCCGGATTTTTACGCAATAAATGTAACACCCCGTATCCATCCAGTTCCGGCATCATAATGTCGCATACGATCACATCCGGTTTTTCCTTCAATGCCAGGTCCACACCTTTTTTTCCATTTTCCGCCGTATAGGTCTTATACCCGGCCATATCCAGAATTTCAGCTGTATTTTCCCGGATATCGGGATTATCATCTATAACTAATACTGATTTCATAATGCTGACTCGTTTATTGGGATATTAACAGTAATGATTGTGCCCTCATTAAGACTACTTTGCAAATGTACACTACCCTTCAGCAAATCAACATATCTCTTCACAATATGCAGTCCGAGCCCTGTGCCCGCAATGTTTACGGCGTTCGCTCCGCGGAAAAAACTGGAAAATAAATGTTCCTGGTCTTCTTCGGAAATACCGATTCCTTCATCCGTAACGACTATAGTGGCTCCCCCGTTGCTGACGCTGGTTTCAATGCGAATCTTCCTGCCCTCGTCAGAAAACTTGATGGCATTGGTGACCAGGTTGAAGATGATATTTTTAAGCAGCTTTTTATCAGACTGTATTTCAGTGTCACCGCTGAATGCAGTGACCAGTTGCTGATCCTTCTTCAGCAGGCCTTTCATTTCGTCGGCAGTTTCCTCAATAAATGATTTCAGGTCAAACCTGCTGCTATGAGTTATGACTTTGCCCTCATCAAGTTTACCCAGTGATAAAAAATCTTCCAGGATATCATTTAATTGCTTCACAGAATTTCTGATTTTGTCGATATGCCGGGACCTTTTGTCCTGTTCCTCTTCCTTTGTATATTTTGCCAGCAGTGACGCCGATGACAAAACAGTACTCAGCGGGGTTCTGAATTCATGTGAAGCCATTGAAACAAAGCGGCTTTTGATCTCGTTTAACTGCCTTTCTTTATCAAGTGCTTCGCTTAACTCTGATTGTGATCGTTCCAGCCTTTGCAAGGCTTCCTTCAGGATCATTGTCCGTTCTTCCACTTTCATTTCCAGTTCAGCATTCAGTTTCCTGATCTCGTTACTCACTTTTTCCAGTTCTTTTTGTTGATGCAACATGCTCTGCTCAATCTCCTTGCGTCCTGTAATATCTACTATAAAAGCAATAACAAAAATTTCATTATCACGGTTGTAATGACTCAGGCTCACTTCTACAGGGATATTATCCCCGTTTTTTTTTCTGCCAAAAAGATCTCTCCCTTGCCCCATAGACCTGTTGGAAGGTTTTTTATAAAACCCTTCTCTCAATTCTTTATGATGCGGTTTGATATTTTCCGGAATAAGCACCTCAATAGGTTTGCCGATGATCTCTTCCGGTTCATACCCGAAAATCCGGGTGGCAGCAGGATTCACCAACACTATATTTCCTTTTTTATCCGTAAGAAGGATCCCTTCCGTGGCATTCTCAAACAGCGATGTCATGTGCTCAACATTCAGCATATGGAATATTTGCTATTGAAAACTAAAGTAAATATAAGGAACAACCGGAAACCGTATGACTTGAGAAAAGGGTCACATATAGATGGAATATCATACTGCAACAACGGATGCTTTTGCAGCTTTATCAAATTGCCTGGCAGCATTTAAGATTTCAACCAGGTTTTCCTTACGCACATGATCATACTCTGTGAGCATATTTTTCTTTTCGGTGGGATCCTTGGTCAGTTTTGCTCCAATGGTCAGCATGAACCTGTCTTTCCAGGAGAGAGATTTCTTAATCAGTCTTCCGGGCAGAAAGAACAATTCACATTGAGGTAAAATTTCTGCCGGTATTCCTGCAAGAATATAAGCCTGAAGTTTTTCCTTTTCAGATGGCGGTGTCCCTGTCACCAGGAAAAAGAAAATCTTTTTGCTTTTCAGCATATCAATACTTTTCTGTAACCACTTTCTTACTTCCAGCTTCCCAATATATACACTCGTTCCGATGATGAGAAAATCAGCGTCCTGCAATTCTTTCCTGTTCTCAGCTCCAGCCTGCATAACCGGAACCAATAATTCTTCAGACAGCCAAGACGCATATTGACGGGTAGCGCCGTACCTGCCTTTGTAAATGATCATAGATTTCATTTTCAAATAATTGATGTTTTGTCAATAAATAAAAGTAAACCGCTGCCAGCCGGGCAAACATGAAGTTTATCATACTTAATAATGATTCTGGCGGGATGCCCTTATCCCTGGCGAAGTAGTTCTTTTTCGATGCGGATCAGTTCAGGAAACAGCACCTCGTTTTCAAGATACATATGGTGTACGAGGTCATTATCCAGTTCCCTGAGTTTTGAAAGAACAACACGGTGACTGATACAGGCCCGGTCGGGTGGCTGGTAATTAGCGGTCAGTTCCCTCCACTTAAAAATGATACCTGAAAACATGTGGTGTTCCTGGTCCATGATATGTGTTACCGGTTTGCGAAGGGTTCTTACCAGCAGGCTGCCATAGGAGTCCTTGTTTTTCCAGGCACGGATCACTTGTTTGATATAGGGAAAGATTACTTCTTCCTCTTCCCGCATATGCGGCACCAGCTCCCTTTGTAACTGAGAAAATCCTTTTTGAATTTCTTCGAACGAGGGATATTTATTTCTGTGTTCATTCACAAAATGCTCCAGCATTGGTTCAAATGCGGGTAATGTATTGTACAGGTAGTGATGGTGTACATTAACGATATAGTCTGCGAGGAATTCCGCTGTCCATTTTTCGAACGGCAGCATGGCAGGTAACCGGAGATTGCGGCATGCATCCTGCAATTCCCGGATCAGTTGGTCTGTGTCAACCCCTTTGATCATGCAGGCGGTTTCCAGCGGCCAGCGGCCACCGCAGCAATACTCAATCCCATGCCTGCGAAAAACATCGGCAGTACGGTAATCCCGGTTTACAATTTCTGATACGGGTGTTTGCGGACTTATTTCAAGCGTTGGCAAAAACATAAACTCAATTCCTGATCTGTTAATAACTGAAAACAAATAAATAAGAATAACGGCGGGAATAAAATGATTTACGTCAACCTTTCATATTGCGGCAATACTGTTAATAAATTCAGGCTGATCTTTTCTAAGCAAGTCTCCCAAAGTCGTAGAAGTTAATAGCGTCAGCCACTGTTTGCGGAGCAGTTCCACCTGGCTATGCATCGGGCAGGGATTCTTTGCATTACATTTTCGCAGCCGGAGAATACATGATTCATAACCACAATTATCACCTGAAATTTCTGCAATCTGTACGAGCTTTGTTTTCAGTGTGTTCTCATTAACACTAAAGCCCCCATGTGGGCCCCGCACAGAATCGAGAATTCCTTTCCTCACAACTTGCTTCATCACTTTTGCGAGAAAATGACGGGGCACCATAAGCTGATTGGCTATTTCATGAAGCTGCACTTTGTCTTTGTTATCATTCACCATAGCGACATACAAAATTCCCCGCAACGCATAACCAAACGATTTAGATAATATCATATCTTTATTAAGAGCTTCAAACCTACAGACAGGCTTTAGTTCAATAACTGATTAATATCAATACAGGGAATGATGGTTGTCACAAACAGCCAGGGTATGTGCCAATATTTTTGAGCCCATTAAAGACACGTATATCTTTTTTATTTCTTCACTAAAACCTCCAACATGAAACGCAACACAACTATTGCTGCCTTGCTGCTTTTCACTGCTTTCTTGCTTTTCGCCTGTAAAGAAGGTGTCAAAAAAGACAAGGAACCGGTGGATCTAGCTGAACTTACTAAGGATAAGCCAGAAGTGCATGGTGACCTGCTGACAGAAGCAGATGTTACCATCAGCAGCCCGCTGGACCAGACCATGGTAACAGCCGGAAAAGCTATCTATGAATTGAAATGCCAGAGCTGTCACCGGCTGACCGAAGAAAGGCTGGTGGGACCGGGCTGGAAGGATGTTACCAAAAGAAGGCAACCGGTCTGGATCATGAATATGATCACCAACGTGGAAATTATGCTGGAAACAGATGAGGAAGCCCAAAGGCAGTTGGAACAGTGTCTTGTCAGAATGCCCAACCAGAATATCACTAAAGATGAAGCAAGAAAAGTGCTTGAATTTATGCGGAACAATGACGGAGAAAAATAGCTCTATATAACACGAAAATCAACAGCCAATAATTAATTATTTAACTGAAAAAAAACTAAACAATGAAACTCTCAATTGCCAGATCATTGTTTGCAATTTCCCTTGTGACGGCTGGATTAGTGTGGATGCAGGGCTGCAAACCAAAAGGTGCACAATCTGCCGTTGGCGGAGATGCTGCCTCAAAAGCTTATGTAGCGCCGGGTAAGTATGATGAATTCTACAATTTTGTTTCCGGCGGCTTCAGCGGCCAGATGTCCGTTTATGGTATTCCATCGGGTCGCCTGTTCAGGGTTATACCGGTTTTCTCTGTTGACCCAGAAAAAGGATGGGGATACAGTGAAGAAACAAAACCCATGCTGAACACTTCCCATGGTTTTGTGCCCTGGGATGACCTTCACCATATTGCCTTATCCACAACAGCCAGCGAACATGATGGCCGCTGGGCGTTTGGGAATGCTAATAACACACCCCGCATTGCCCGGGTCGACCTAAGGACTTTTAAGACAGCCGAGATCATTGAAATTCCCAACAGTGCAGGCAATCACTCCTCTCCCTTTATTACAGAAAATACCGAATATGTTGTCGCCGGCACCCGTTTTAGTGTTCCAATCGGTGACAAACAGGATGTTCCTATCAGTTCATACAAAGAAAATTTTAAAGGCACTGTCAGTTTTCTTTCCGTAGATAAAACTTCGGGAGAAATGAATATTGCCTTCCAGATTTTGACACCGGGTATCAACTTTGACCTGGCCCGTGCCGGTAAAGGAAAATCAGCCGGTTGGTTCTTCTTTAGCTGCTACAACTCTGAAAAAGCTAACACACTGCTGGAAGTAAATGCTTCTCAAAAGGACAAAGATTTTATCATGGCCGTAAACTGGAAAAAGGCCGAAGAATATGCCAAAGCCGGCAAAGGAGTGAAAAAATCAGTGAAATATGCCCATAACAAATTTGATGAGCATACACATACAGCCACTTCAACCATTAAAACAGAAGTGCTGGTACTGGATCCTGCCGATTGTCCCGATATGGTTTATTTTATGCCTTGCCCCAAATCTCCGCATGGATGCGATACCGATCCTACCGGTGAATACATTGTAGGCAGCGGTAAACTGGCTGCAACTATCCCGGTGTTCTCGTTTGCTAAAATTGAAAAAGCCATTGCTGACAAAGCTTTTGATGGAGAATACGATGGTATTCCCGTTCTGAAGTATGAAGCTGTGCTGCACGGTGAAGTGCAAAAACCCGGTCTTGGCCCTTTGCACACTGAATTTGATGCTAACGGATTTGCCTATACATCTTTCTTTGTCTCATCTGAAATTGTAAAATGGAATGTAAAAGATCTGCAGGTGGTGGACCGTGTTCCCACCTATTATTCCATCGGCCACCTGAGTGTGCCGGGAGGTCCAACTAAAAAACCCCATGGCAAATATGTGATCGCCTACAACAAGATCACAAAAGACCGTTACCTGCCAACAGGTCCTGAACTGACACAAAGTGCCCAGATCTATGATATCAGCGGGGATAAAATGAAACTCATTCTTGATTTCCCCACAATTGGTGAACCGCACTATGCAGAAGCGATCCCGGCTGAAATGGTAATGAAAAACAGTTTGAAGATATATAAGCTGGAAGAGAACAAGCATCCCTATGCAGCCCTTGGTGAGAAAAACGCCAAAGTAGAACGCAAAGGAAATGAAGTGCATGTTTACATGACATCCATCCGCTCACACTTTACACCAGATAATATTGAAGGGGTAAAAATTGGCGATGTTGTTTATTTCCATGTCACCAACCTGGAACAGGATTGGGATGTGCCACACGGTTTTGCTGTCAAAGGCGCCAACAATGCCGAGTTACTTATTATGCCGGGTGAAACTCAAACGCTGAAATGGGTGCCTGATCGTGTAGGTGTGTTCCCCATGTATTGCACCGACTTTTGTTCTGCATTGCACCAGGAAATGCAGGGCTATATCCGGGTGAGTCCGGCAGGTTCAAATGTTGCGCTGAAATACAGTACCGGCGAAACAGAACCTGCACCTACAGCAGGTAATTAATACCATACAGAGCAACCCTCCTTTACAGGGTTGCTCTTTCAAACCGAATACTCATTCATAAATTTTAAGTTATGAAAAAGATTCTTATTCTCCCTGCTTTTGCGCTGGCTCTTATTTGCAGTCAATGCAACAACGAAAAAACCAATGAAAACACTTCTGGTAGCAGCGATGTGGCAGCTACAGGTGGACAGGAGGCTGTGCAGGATGATGAATCAGCAAAAGATATTGTAAAAGTTGCAGTAGGTTCACCGGATCATACAACACTCGTAGCCGCCCTGAAACAGGCAGAGTTGGTTACTTCGCTTTCCAATGCCGGTCCGTTCACAGTTTTTGCCCCCACCAATGCTGCCTTTGACAAACTGCCTGCAGGAACAGTTGACGGGCTAATGAAAAATGATAAAAAAGCTGATTTGCAAAACATCCTGCAATATCATGTAGCGGTTGCCGTATATAAAACGGAAAATCTGAGAGACGGCCAGGTGATAGGGCAAGCAAACGGAGATAATATTACTATCAATGTGAAAGACGGAAAAGTGATGGTGAACGGTTCAGCCAATGTAGTTGCATCCGTGCCTGCCAGCAATGGTATTATCCATGTGATTGATGCAGTGTTGTTGCCACCGGCCAGGCAATAGTCAGGCGTTGCGTTTTCTTTATAGTTCACTTTAATCAGCTTCCGGGGCTTGTTCCCGGAAGCTCTTAAACCAACGATCATGAACAATAAGTTAAGTGTTACATCCCGTATCCTTGTAGCTTTTGCATCCGGGGCGTTGATCGCTGTTTTCTTTTTACCTGCATGGCGTATTGATCTCTTTGCCCCGCAATATCCCGAAGGATTGACCATGTATATCTGGGTCAATAACATAACCGGTGATGTGGATGTGATCAATGGATTGAATCACTATATCGGTATGAGGCATATCACCGTTGACATGTTTCCGGAATTCAAATTTCTGCCGTATGTAGTGGCTTTCTTTATGCTGCTGGGGATGTTGGTGGCCATCACCGGAAATCGAAGGTTCCTGCTTTATTATATAATTCTAACTGTTATTGGCGGTGCACTGGCCATGTATGATTTTTATCAATGGGGTTATGAGTACGGGCATAACCTGGATCCAAAAGCAGCCATACAGGTACCGGGACTTTCCTATCAGCCCCCTTTGTTTGGTCATAAACGCTTGTTGAATTTTGATGCCTATTCCTTTCCGGATGTGGCTGGCTGGATCGTGGTAGGAGCTTCACTGCTTGCTTTTGGTGTCTGGTTTTATGAATGGTTTAAACAAAGAAAACTCAAAAAACAGCTGTCATGAAAAACCTGGTAACATTCCTGGCAATCGTCATTTTGCTCTCATCTTGTTCAGTCCAGCCTGAGCCATTTAAGTATGGAAGCGATGAATGTCATGTGTGCAAAATGACAATCATGGATCCAAAATTCGGGTGCGAGGTAATCACTCACAAAGGAAAGGTTTACAAATTTGACGATGTGATCTGTTTGGCAAGATTCAATGAAGAAGGAAAAATGCCGGAAAAAGATATCAAGCAACTGGTAGTGATCAATTTTGAAAAAGAGAATGATTTTCTTGATATGAACAAAGCTCATTTTGTATTAGCCAAAGAGATCAGGAGCCCGATGAACAGTCATGCGGCTGCCTTTGCAACAAAAGAAGCTGCCGAAAAATTCAATATAGGCAAAAGCGGAGTATTGCTTAGCTGGGGTGAATTGCTGAAAAAACTGTGATAGTTTGAAATCTTATTTTGTCATACTGTTTTTATTTTTGGACTGTGTTTGTTTTGGGAAAACCATTCCCGTTGGCCCCGGCCAGCCAATCACCAGTCTTAAAAAAGCCATTGAAGCCGCCAAAGATGGCGATAGCATTATCCTGCTGAAAGCGGTTTATAAAGAAGGCAGCATAACCCTCACCAAATCGCTGACCATTCTTGGAAAAGACTACCCGGTGCTGGATGGTGAAAATAAATACGAAATTTTACTTGTCAGCGGTAAAAACATAGTCATAAAAGGAATTGAATTCCGAAACTCCGGCTACTCTGCGTTGAATGACTTTGCTTCCGTGAAACTGGTAGACTGCAACAACGTTACGGTCGAAAATAATATTATACATAACGCTTACTTTGCCATTCATATTTCCAATACCAGCCATGCTGCTATCCGCAACAATCAGATAAGCGGCAAACCCACATCCGAACAACTAACCGGCAATGGCATCCATTTATGGAAATCTAAACATGCATTGATTGAGAACAATCATGTACAGGGTCACCGGGATGGCATATACTTTGAATTTGTCACCGAATCTCATATCCGGAATAACATAAGTAAAAATAATATCCGCTACGGACTACACTTCATGTTCTCAAATGATGACCGTTATGAAAACAACACTTTCCGGAATAATGGCGCAGGAGTGGCGGTAATGTATTCCAAAAAAGTATGGATGGAGAAAAACCATTTTGAGCAAAACTGGGGACCTTCTGCCTATGGCATATTGTTAAAAGACATAACCGACAGTCATATAGAGCAAAATACATTTTTCAGAAACACGGTCGGCATTCACATGGAGGGAAGCAGCCGCATCGAAATACAGAAAAACCTTTTCAAACAAAACGGCTGGGCCATTAAAGTGCAGGCCAGTTGTGATGACAATAATTTTATACAGAACAATTTTACCGGCAATAGTTTTGATGTAGGCACCAACGGCACCATGGTACTGAACAAATTTTCACAGAACTACTGGGATAAGTACGAGGGATATGATATCAACAAAGACGGCATAGGCGATATACCTTATCACCCGGTCAGTATGTATTCCATGATTATCGAACAAAACCCTACGACATTGATATTATACCGGAGCTTTATGGTTTCCCTGCTCGATAAAGCAGAAAAAGCTATACCGGGATTAACACCACAATCTCTTTTCGACAATAAACCTATGATGAAATTTATTAAGCTATGATCCGCATCGAACAGGTCAGTAAACGATTCAGAAAACTGCAGGCGTTAAATGAAATAACGGTTGAGATGAATAAAGGACAGGTTATTTCATTGATTGGGCCAAACGCCTCGGGCAAAACAACTCTGATTAAATGTATCCTCGGAATGGTGAGGCCGGACACAGGAAGAATCATTGTGAACGAAAAACTTATTACTGATGACCCGGCCTACCGGAGTGATATAGGCTATATGCCCCAGATCGGCCGTTACCCGGATAACATGAAAGTGGGCCAGCTTTTTGAAATGATGAAAAAGTTCAGAAATGTAGCAGATGCTGACACTGATACTGAACTGCTGCAAAAATTCAATATCCCCCTGATCTTCGAAAAACCTATGCGAACACTCAGTGGCGGAACCCGTCAAAAGGTAAGTGCAGCACTGGCTTTTTTATTCAATCCTTCTATTCTTATTCTCGATGAACCCACAGCCGGTCTCGATCCGTTATCATCAGAGATACTTAAAGAAAAGATCATTGCTGAAAAGAAAAAAAATAAACTCATCCTGATCACTTCGCATGTGCTGAGTGACCTGGAAGAACTGACCACCCATATCATGTACCTGCAGGAAGGGAAACTACAGTTCATCAAAGACCTCGAAACACTGCAGGAAGAAACCAGTGAGATAAAGCTGAGCAAAGCCATTGCCAAAGTGATGAAAGGATACGAGCCCGACAGCCAATGGGTAGATAAAATTTTTTCGATAAGTAAAATACAGGAACGTTCAAAATAAGCATCATGTTTAAATTGTCCCGATACGTTTTATATGATATTCTCCGCAACAAGATCATTCTTGCCTACACGCTGTTCCTGCTGATCGTTTCTGTGAGCATGTTCCGCATGGAAGAAAACAGCAGCCGGGCTATGCTCAGTCTGCTGAATATTGTTCTCATCGTATTGCCACTGGTCAGTCTTGTGTTCACTACCACACACTATTACAATTCCTATGAGTTCATTGAACTGATGCTTGCCCAGCCTATGAGCCGCACAAGAATCCTTCTGAGTGAGTTTGGCGGTGTTTGCGTATCGCTGCTCAGCGCTTTCTGGATCGGCGTAGGAGTTCCTGTATTATTATTTTCTGCAGATGAAACAGGTTTTGCCTTGCTGTTTACGGGTACTGCGCTGACGATTGTGTTTACCTCCATTGCGTTTTTAGCTTCTGTAAAATCAAAGGATAAAACAAGAGGCATTGGTTTTGCACTGCTCCTGTGGTTTTACTTTGCCCTCATCTATGATGGCCTCGTATTGCTGATACTTTTTGCTTTCAGCGATTACCCGATGGAAAAATTCACCCTCTTGCTTTCTGCCCTTAACCCGATTGATCTCGGAAGAATTTTCATCATGCTGAAAATGGACGTCAGTGCCCTGATGGGCTATACCGGCGCCTTGTATAAAGATTTTTTTGGCAGCAGTACAGGTATTCTTTTTACCACCGGCATCATGCTGCTGTGGGCTGCTTTACCTCTTTGGCTTGCAGTAAGAAGTTTTAAACGAAAAGACATGTAATGACTAACTCAATCAAAATATATATACCATGAATGAACTCAGCAATCTGAGCCTGGCACAGATCGTAACAGGCGATCACCGCACCGCCGCCGTATTTGAAAAATACCATCTTGATTTTTGCTGCAAAGGGAAAAGGTCGCTCAAGCAGGCATGTGCTGAACAGAACATTGCTATTGACGACCTGCTGAATGAATTACATAATCTATCATCAAATGCTGTTAATGGTGACCGGGCTTCGTTTCCTTTTGACAAACTTGGTTTGCCACAACTCGCAGACTACATTGTAAGTACGCATCATGATTATGTAAAAAAGGAAATGCCGCAATTATTCGCATATATGCAAAAGGTAGCATCAAAGCATGGCGGACGGCATCCAGAGCTTTTCAAAATCTTTGACCTTGTGGCAACATTGAAAGAAGAACTGGAATTGCATATGCAAAAAGAAGAGGATGTGCTGTTTCCCCGGATAAAGGAAATAGAAAAAAAAGCACTAGAACCAGAAGAGAGTGCCAGATTTAATATTTCCAGCCTGCGGGGGCCGGTGACAATGATGGAACAGGAACATGACCACGCCGGTTCGCTGATGGAAGAAATAAGAACCCTGAGTAATAATTATGAAGTTCCTGCGGATGCTTGTACTACCTATAAACTGGCCTATACGTCACTACAGGCTTTTGAAATAGATCTTCATCAGCATGTGCACTTAGAAAATAATATTCTTTTCCCGAAAGCAATGGAACTGATGAGATCAATGAGGCAAAAAAGCCTCAACTGATTACTTAAACAGATTAAACAATTGAAGGCCAGGTGATGTGACCTGGCCTTCAATTTATACATTGCCGTGTTTGTGACTTTCCTCATCCCTTGACCTGACGAAAATCAGCCTCCCTTCCTCGGGCAGGTCATATCCCCTTTTTAGGTCCACGGGTACTTTTGACACCGCAACAACAAAACAATCTTTATGGAATCACCCCGGGAAAAGAAATTCATCCCTAAAGGAGCGATGGCCTTTTTCATACTGCTCATCATCCTTACGCTGGCCTTTTGGTATGGTATCTATGCTTTAATGATCGGACGCACCTAAAACAAATGCTATGACAATAGATAAATCAGAAAAAAAGATACTGGGAATTACCCTCGCCTTGATTGGCCTGTTTGTTTTCTCGCTGCTTTACGCCAAAAACAAATACAAAAGCGATGTGCCTGAATGCCTGCCCTATGATAAGGCTTACACGGAACCGAAGATCAACCAGCTTGACTCCAACACCTACCAGGTGTTCTCTGTGGCTTCCATGTGGCAGTTTCAACCGGCAGAAATATATGTTCCGGTCGGCAGTGAAGTAGATTTCTATCTCACGTCAAAAGATGTGGTACATGGATTTAATATTTCAGAAAAAAACATCAACATGATGGCAGTGTATGGCGCTATCAACAAAACCACCGTAAAGTTTGATAAACCCGGGGTTTATGATATCGTTTGCCATGAATATTGCGGTGTCGGCCACCAAAATATGCGGGCACAGGTCATTGTGAATTATCCAGCAGCTAAGTAAACCGAAAACCTCCGAGACATGCAAGTATCCAAATCATTTAAACGGGTCATCTTTCTTGAGCTGGCCATTCCTGTTGCACTTCTTACCATTGGTATTTATCACGGTCTGATGCAGACTATCTACAGGGCTGGTGTGCTGAAACAAGCATCATTTGCCAAATTAGATTATTACCAGGGGCTGACACTGCACGGTGTCATCAATGCCATTGTACTTACCACTTTTTTTGCTGTGGCATTTGGACACATCACTATGGCTTTTTACTTTAAAAAAGAGCCCAATAAAAAACTGATGTGGCTCAGTTTCTGGCTGATGCTGACGGGCACAGTAATGGCGGCCTGGGCTATGCTGGCAGGTAAAGCCTCGGTACTTTATACTTTTTATCCGCCTCTGAAAGCCCACCCATTGTTTTATCTCGGCGCTGCATTGCTCATCATTGGCTCCTGGGTTCCTTTGTTTGATTGGGCAAAAATGTACAACCGCTGGAAAAAAGAAAATCCGCAAACCAAAACACCGTTGGCTGTTTTAGGAACACTCATCAACTTCATCATTTGGTTCGTATGCACATTAGCGGTGGCATACGAAGTATTGGTACTCTTGATTCCCTGGTCAATGGGCTGGACCGATACGGTGAATGTGAACCTGGCAAGAACGCTGTTCTGGTTCTTTGGTCATGCACTGGTGTATTTCTGGTTGCTGCCAGCCTATATCATGTTTTATACCATACTACCAAAGATCGCCGGTGGCAAATTATATTCAGACATGGCAGGAAGAATTGCTCTTTTCTTATTCTTGTTGTTCTCTATTCCGGTTGGTGTACACCACCAGTACAGCGACCCCACTATCACCCAGGGGGTAAAATTCCTTCATGGAATGCTTACTTATGGTGTAGCTATTCCGAGCTTTATAACCGCTTTCACCATTGCAGCATCCTTAGAATATGCAGGAAGGCAAAGAGGCGCCAAAGGACTGTTTGGCTGGATGGTAAAACTGCCCTGGTTTGATGAAAGAAAATATCTCTTTGCCTATTTCATTGGCGGCCTGATCCTGTTTGTTTTTGGCGGTGTAACAGGCATCATCAATGCCTCTTATTCATTAAACAATGTGGTGCATAACACAGCCTGGATGCCCGGACACTTTCATATGACGGTTGCCGGCCCTGTTTTCCTGGGTATTGTGGGCATGAGTTTATACATCTATTCAAGGCTTAGCGGTAAAAAGATATTTATGCCTAAGATCAATACCATCATTCCTTACCTGTGGGTGATCGGTATGCTTATCTTTTCCTTTGGTATGAGTTGGGGCGGATTGAGAGGCGAGCCAAGAAGAACCAATCTTGGCACCACTTACCTGAACCCTGAAAGCGAACTGTTCCGCAGCGATTGGGTACCCACCACATTGCTGGCATTGCTTGGCGGCATCATCATGTTTGTAGCCGGTATGTTATTCATTGTTGTATTCTTCGGCACTATCCTGCGCAAAAAACAAGAAGAGGGTGTTTTGGAAATCCCTGTCAGTGAAGCATATCATGATGAAAAAAGGATTCCGCTGTTTGACAGGTTCAAACCATGGCTGGTCACCATGTTCATCATCATTCTGCTGGCTTATATCCCGGCGTTGTTAAACGTGAACAAGAACAGCGGTCCGGGTGCACCACGGTTCAGTATTGACAACCCGGTGCCGGAATTAAGCCTGAAAAATCAGTAATGAAAAAGAAATCAGCCATATGGTGGTTTATCATGGCAGTTTTCATACTGCCTGCTGTTGCCTGGTTATTGATTAGCTGGTATGAAAGTAAAATTGAAAAGCTACCTGTTCTTGGGAAAAGTCCTTCCCATCGCATTGCGGATTTCTTATTTATCAACCAGGATGGGCAGGCGGTCAGTGCTGAAAAATGGAATAATAAGATAGTAGTGGCCGATTTCTTTTTCACGCATTGTCCCGTGATTTGCCCGAAAATGACCAAAAATCTTGAACGTGTTAGTGAAAGCTTTGCGGATGACCCGATGCTTCACTTTGCATCTTTCTCTGTAGACCCGGAAAGAGATACCCCGGAAGTACTGAAGAAGTTTGCTGCCCGATTCGGAATTGACACTAAAAAATGGGACCTGCTGACAGGAGATAAAAAGGAGCTTTATAAAATGGCCCGTAACAGTTTTATGCTGGTAGCTACAGACGGCGATGGTGGCCCTGACGATTTTATTCATAGTGAAAAGCTGGTGCTGATAGACAAGCAAAAAAGGATAAGAGGCTATTATGATGGAACCAGTAAAAAAGAAGTTGATCAATTGATAACCGACATAAAAAAACTGAAACATGAAAACTAAGTGGCGTATTATAGGTGTGGCACTATTCATAGCGGCTGCCGGGTCAGTAAATGCAAACCCGATCGAAGAAGGTAAAACACTTTTTATGACCCGCTGTGCTGCCTGCCACAACATAAACAAACCAATGACAGGCCCGGCGCTGGCAGGTATTGATGAAAAACGTTCACTTGACTGGATCATTAGTTTTGTGAAATCGTCCCAGGCATTGGTGAAAAGTGGTGATAAGGACGCAGTTGCAGTATATGAACAGTTTAACCGCATCCCAATGCCAGACCATCCTGACCTGACAGAAGAGAACATTAAAAATATCATTGATTATATCAAGACCGAAAGCAAACCTGTGTCAGCAGAAACAGCTCCCTTTTCAAAGCCAGGAAAGAAGAGAGCAGATTATAAACCGCTTACCCTGCAAAAAGATTATGGCTTCTTTATTGGATTCCTGGCGGTGGTAGGCTTGCTCATTTCATCGCTGGTGTTTGCTGTAAGAATGAAATACTTTCAGCACAAAGTGCTGAATGAAAAAGATCCTGCTTAGGCAGGAATCGTTGGTTTTCGTTTCGATTACAACCCCCGGTTCCCCGGGGGTTTCATTTTTAACCACCGCAGAGAATGATTAATTTTACAGCCATGCAAAAAATTATAGTTACTTGTTTGCTTTTCTTATTGTTGAATGCCTGTTCCAAAAGTAACAACGGCAAGGACAATGAGGCACCAGTCATCACTTTTACTTCACCAGCCAATAACCAGGTATTTTCCGGTGGACAAGCTGTACCGATCAGTGCTTCTCTTAGTGATAACAAAAGAGTAGCAGAAGTGCATGTTCATGTTTCTAATAATGCCACCGGAACTTTGCTGATGGATGTTCACCGCTACCCCAATGCAGCCAGTTATGCACTGAATGAGACATTTACCGTGCAGGCAGGAATACAATATAAAATTCAGTTGCTGGTTAAAGACAATTCAGCCAATGAGAACAATGCGACCGTGCTGATAAGTGGCAACTAATTGCCTTGTCATATTATTGGCGGGGAGCCACAGTAAGCACCGGGATATTCGATTCCTTATACAGGTATTTTCCCATCAGTTTTCCCAGCCATCCTTTTAATATGGTTTCCCGGCCGGGGTTCACCACGATGAGATCCGCATTGACTTTCCGGGCATAGGCCAGGGTTTCTTCTGCTGTATTGCTCCGGTTCATGGTGGCGCAATACACCTGTACATTGGTATAATTCTGCAACAGATGGTAAGACCTGGTGAGGCTCTTTGTACCTGTATCAGTACCCGATAATGTATTGCCCGTATAACCCATCAGGTGAATAACTCCGTTCACCCGCCTTGCCAAATAAGTAGCTGCAGTAAGTTTACGAACCGGAATAAAATCAGCAACCGGAACGACAATATGATGCAGGTGGCTGATATCAAAATCACGGGTAACAGTGAGAACCGGGCATTGTGTCTGCAGCGTAAGCCTATTGATATTAATCCTGTAAAGCAGCGCTCCTAGGAATTTTTTTTCATTTCTCGGTATAACAACCAGGTCAATTTTTTTGGTGATGACCTGCTCTTTAATCATCGCATACCAGTTTCCACTAACAAACTCAGTGGTCAGTTGGAGACCAGGAGCCAGCAGGCTTTTATACTCCAGGGCAAGATTGTCCATCTTCTGGCGAATCTCCTCTGTTGTAAAATTGTTATAGACAGTGCCGGAAAAATTACCATCATATAAAAAAGGGATGGTCATCAAAGGCGGCTGAACATACAACACATGAAGATCGCATTCAAACCGGTTGGCAATTTCTATCGCTTTTTGCATCACCATACCGGTGTTGCGGTTAAAGTTGACCGGGACAAGAATATGATTAAATAGTTTTTCCATTTGTACCGCACTTGCGTGGTAAGGATTGACCTGTTAAATTAGTTTTCTATCTCAAATAAACACCGGGTACAATGATTAAAATGCAATTAAAACTAGGTTTTAAGTGTAGGTAGTGTTAGCTTAACCATAGTGCCCTTATCAGGATGAGACTCTATCAGCAGGTTTCCCTTGTGAAGGCTGATGATCCGCTTGGTAAGTGTTAATCCTAGCCCCACCCCTTGTTTGCCATCTGCATTTTTTCCCCGGTAAAAAGGCTCAAATAACCTGTTCATCTCTTCTTCCTGGATAAAGTCGCCTTTGTTTAAAAAAACCAGTTCCACTTTGTCACCTCTGAAAAACAATTGCACCAGTGTTGTGTTATCCGGTGAATATTTACACCCGTTCTCCATAATATTTTTGAAAGCACTCTGCAGCAATGGCGCATTACCAAAGACCATGCATTCTTCTTCTTTTTCAGGCAGGTCAGAAAATTCAAGGCCAACCTGGAAAGATGGATTTTGCCTGACCAGTTCTCCATGGGCTTTTACCAGCACTTCATCAATTCTCACTTTATCTAATGAAATCGTCCCATGCGTTCCTGCTTTGGCAATTTCCAGCAAAGTCTTTGTTAACTGGTGCAGGTGCCTTACGTCTTCCAGGATAGAATTGAGCACCCGTCGGTATTCACCTTCGCTTCTGTTATGAAGCAGGGCCACCTCTATCTGGCTTGAAACCGCTGTCAGCGGAGTGGACATTTCATGTGAAGCGTTGGAAATAAAGCGTCGTTGTATGGCAAATGATTCTTCCAGCCGGTTCAGCAGATCATTGAACGTGGCATTCAGTTCAGCCAGCTCATCTTTTCTTTTGCCAACAAACAAGCGATGAGAAAGATTCTGGGTGGTGATAAGCTGAACATCATGAATCGTTTCTCTTATAGGACGGATGATACTATGCGAAAACCAGCGTCCGACAAGAAGGGAGGCTAAAATTGCTACCGGGAAAAAAAGGAAAAATATGCGCTTCAGATCTGTTATGAATTGCTGGCCCGAAATATTCTCTGCTGCCACCATCACGATAAAAGGCTCTTTGCCGGTTGTATCACGATAGATGCATACATCTTTATTCCCAAACTTGTAAAACTTTGATTCTGCACCCGGCAGATTAAACCAGGAACTGTCAGGCTCCAGCACATTGGTGCTGTCATCATGATGCTCATATAATTTTATGCCCCCTGAGTTGTAGATGTTGACATTCCGGTTCACCAATGCCGGCGGAGAGTTTGCATCCAGTGATTTCATCAGGCCTGAACTGTCATCCTGAAACACATTGTATAATTGTGTGGTCCGGTAAGCCCGGTTGGACAACCTGTCACGAAATTCATCCTGGATATTCTGACGGCTGACACTATAGATGATAATGGCCATAGATAACAAAATGCCCGATACAATAGCCGTGAAAAGCAGGATGATCTTTAATGAAAGCTTCATTAATTTTTATCTTTCAGGACGTAGCCCATGCCGACTTGGGTATGGATAAGCGGCTCCTCAAAACCCTTGTCAATTTTTTTCCGAAGGTAATTTACATAAACATCTATCACATTGGTGCGGGTATCAAAATCTATATCCCATACCTGCAGGGCAATATCTGCACGGGATAATACCTTGTTCTTGTTGCGCAATAAAAACTCAAGCAACTGGAATTCTTTGGCCGTCAGGGAAACCGGCTGCCCGTTACGGGTCACCTCTTTGCTGTCCAGGTTCATCACCAGGTTGCCGGCCCTTAGCAATGTGCCTGTTGCCACCGTGCTGTGCATTCTTTTTAATAATGCCCGGATGCGAACCAGCAACTCCCGGAAATCAAACGGTTTGATGATATAATCATCAGCCCCTGCATCAAAACCTTCTATCTTGTCTTCAACAGCATTCATCGCAGTCAGCATCACCACGGGAACAGAAGGATTGATGCTGCGCATGGCAATGCACAGTTCGTACCCATTCATTCCCGGCAGATTAATATCAAGAATGACCAGGTCGAAATGACGGTTACGAAACATTTTCAACCCGATATTACCATCATAGGCCACTTCGGCCTGGAAACTGTTTTCCGTAAGACCCTGTTTCAGTGAATCAGCAATCTTCTTTTCATCCTCAACAATAAGAATATGTATATCCTGCATCATAATATCCTGCTATAATATCAGACTTTTATCAGTTTATCTCCATCCTTACAAACTACATGGTAAAGATCGGTCCGGCGGTCATTCCATGTCTGAACTGAACCATACTGCCGGTTCCGTTTCAATAAATTTATATCCAGTTCCTGCACGATGGCAGTTTCTACATTAGGGGGCGCCTCGGCAGCCAGCCCTTCCCGGTGAAATTCTATATCACTCGGGGTAAGTATTGCAGATTGTGCAAAATGAATATCAAGATTGTCCACATTGGGCAGGTTGCCCACACAGCCTGTCATCACCACATACACCTGGTTTTCTATGGCACGGGCCTGTGCACAATACCTCACCCGCAGGTAGGAACGCCGCTCATCAGTATTGAAAGGTACAAAAATGATATTGGCTCCTTTGCTGGCGGCAATGCGGCATAATTCAGGAAACTCAATATCATAACAAATAGCAATCGCAATTTTCCCGCAATCCGTATTAAATACTTTTATTTCATCACCTGCCTGCACACCCCACCATTTTTTTTCATGAGGTGTGATGTGGATTTTATACTGGCGGGCATGGGTGCCGTCCCTTTTAAATAGATAAGATACGTTATACAGGTTCTCATTCTCTACTTCAAAATGCGATCCTCCGATAATGTTGACATTATACCGGATGGCCAATCTTGTAAAAAGTTCCACGTATTGCCCGGTGAATTTGTCCAGTTCCCTAACCGCCTCTGCGGGATGTTTTTTGGGCAAGAACGTAAGTAACTGCATGGTCAGCATTTCGGGAAATACGACAAAATCGGTCCGGTAATCAGACGCTACATCTACAAAATACTCGCAGTTGGCGGCAAATTCATCAAAGTCTTTAATCATCCGCATCTGGTACTGGATACAGGTAACCCTCACATAAGGATCTGCTTTCTGCATCTGGTCTTTCTTGTCGGTATAAAGCAGGTTGTTCCATTCCAGGAAAGTGCCATATCCTACCGATTCTTTGTCATTGGGTAAATAATCGGGAAGCAACCGTTTCAGGACAAACCCGTTGGATAACTGTGCCGTCAGCACCGGGTCATAAATTTTTTTATCAATTACCTGCTGCACATACTCCTTTACTTCCATTTTGTCAGCATACCGGTGATAATGCGGGATCCGGCCGCCGATAAGGATGTTTTTCAGGTTATACTCTTTCACCAGGTTCTTTCTTGCTTCATACAATCGCCGGGCCAGTTTCATCTGGCGGTAAGCCGGATGCACCATGATCTCCATGCCATACAAAGTATCGCCACCCGGATCATGATTGCGGATCATTCCTTTATCAGTGAGTTCATTCCAGCTTGCGGTTTCAGCATATTCGCTTCGGTTTATGATGAGGCTGCAACAGGAAGCAATGATCTTGCCATTGTATTCAATACAAAATTGACCTTCAGGAAAAACCGATAAGATACTTTGAAACTGTTCTATGCTCCAGGGTTTCATTCCCGGGAAACATTCCAGTTGCAAGTGGCAAACTGCTTCGTGATCATTGATAGAAATATTTCGGCATTTGATCCTTTTTTTTGTAATTGTTTTTACTGCCATACGATCATTTTTTCATCAACTCCTGCCAGGTTTGCAAAATTAAATTGAGGCTGTTGGCGGGCAATTAATATAAAATTAGAAATGAATTAATTTGTATGTACACTGAAAAAGAAATATTTAACAGCAGTTTCTATCTTTGACCTTATGCGAATAGATATTATCACCGTGTTGCCAGAATTGCTGGAAAGTCCCTTGCAGCACAGTATCATGAAACGGGCCCAGGAAAAGGGATTGTTGACGGTGGAAGTGCATCAACTCCGCAAATGGGCCGTGAATGATTATGGCCAGGTGGATGATTACCAATATGGCGGCGGCGCCGGCATGGTGATGATGTGTGAACCATTGGCCAAAGCAATAGAAGAGCTATCAGCAAACAGAAAATATGATGAAGTCATCTACCTGACCCCGGATGGCGAAAAGCTGAACCAGAAAATTGCGAACAACCTTTCGCTAAAGGAAAACCTGTTGCTCATCTGCGGGCATTACAAAGGAATTGATGAAAGAATACGGGAACATTTTGTAACAAAGGAGATTTCGATCGGTGATTTTGTATTAAGCGGTGGTGAATTACCTGCTGCTATTTTAGTAGATGCCATCGGACGTTTGCTGCCCGGTGTGCTGAACGATGAAACATCTGCCCTCTTTGATTCCTTCCAGGATAATATGTTGGCGCCGCCTGTATATACAAGACCCGAAGACTTCCGCGGCTGGAAAGTGCCGGATGTGCTGATGAGCGGAAACCATAAGCTCATCGAAGAGTGGAGGCATGAGCAATCGTTGCAACGAACACAAAGAAGAAGACCCGACCTGCTGGACGAACAGTAAACAAATGCTGTTTCTTCATGCTAATGCCAGGAGAATAAAATAAAAGCACAGGATGAACAGCAGGTTGATTGCAATGGTTGTTTTCATAAGTACTGATTTTGGTTATATCACTAAATAAAATCAATTTTATTGCCAGTGGCAGCTTATCCACAATGGATTTATACGAGTTGGGTAAAATAACAAGCGGGCTGTAAAAGTGAGACGGCAGGAAATACGAACGGAAAACACTTTTTGCAAAAAGCAATTCTACGCTTTGCTTAATAAGACAAAATCAATCTATACGGCGACAAAAAACACCTTCCGGCTTCTCCTGCCGGAAATCTATATATTGCAGGAATGAAACAAATCCTGGCTATACTTCTGTTCGTAACATTTATCTCCTGTCATTCATCTCAAAAAAGTGGCAGCAGTACCGCAACTCCGAATGAAAGCCAGGAGATTTTCTGGAATGAACTTCAAAAACTTTGCGGCAATGCCTATGAAGCTACTATAACAGCAGCGCCTGCCAACGACATTGCTTTTCGCAACAAAAAGCTGTTGATGCATGTACGAAGCTGTAATGAAAATGCAATAAGGATACCCTTTATGGTTGGTGACAATCGTTCCCGCACATGGATATTCACCAAATTATCAGGTAAATTATTATTAAAGCATGATCACCGTCATGAAGACGGTAAAGAAGACAGTATCACACAATACGGCGGAGGAACCAGCAACAGCGGATCGGCAACAGTTCAATATTTTCCTGCCGACCAGCAAACGGTAAATATATTACCTGCTGCAGCGGGCAATATGTGGTGGGTGGAACTGATGCCCGGAAAATATTTTACCTATAATCTTCGTCGCATGGGAACCGACAGGTTATTCAGCATCCGGTTCGATCTTTCAAAACCTGTTGCAGCACCCGAAGCTCCCTGGGGCTGGAAAGATTAAAACATTCATCAAACGATTGCCTGATTTTTCAGCAGCATCCCAACCTATCCTTTTATTTGGGAAATTGCACAGCATAACATTGATTGTATGAATAAAGACCGCAGAAAATTTTTACGCCGCATCGCTATTGGTGGTGGAATGATGGCTACCGGCCTTCCTTCTTTTGCCAGCAATTTTGCCACTACAGATGAAGAAACAGAACGATCGCTGCAACTGCAAAATGGTAAACAACGCTTCAATATGTGCGGCTATGCAGCGCCGAAGCTTGAAACTGTCAGGGTCGGAATCGTTGGCCTGGGTATGCGGGGGCCCGGTGCTGTTGAAAGAATGAGTTTCATTGAAGGTGTGGAAATAAAAGCACTGTGTGATAAATTTCCAGAAAGGGCGGCATCAGCACAGAAAATTGTAGAGAAAGCAGGTTTACCCAAAGCCAAAGAATACAGTGGCAATGACGGCTGGAAAGCTTTGTGTGAAAGCAACGAGGTGGACCTAATTTATATCTGCACACCCTGGCATTTGCACACCCCGATGGCTTTATATGCCATGAAAAACGGGAAACATGTGGCCGTGGAAGTGCCTGCTGCTGTCACACTGGATGAATGCTGGCAATTAGTGGAAACATCAGAGAAAACAAAGAAGCATTGCATGATGCTGGAGAACTGTTGCTATGATTTCTTTGAACTGCTGACATTGAATATGGCAAGACAGGGATTGTTTGGTGAACTGATACATGCCGAAGGCGCCTACATTCATGACCTGCGTGACCTGAATTTTTCAAAAACCGGTTATACTGATATGTGGCGGCTTAAAGAGAATGCATCAAGAAACGGCAATCTATATCCAACGCATGGACTTGGCCCCGTTGCCCAGTGTCTCAACATAAATCGTGGTGACAAAATGGAATATCTTGTTTCCATGAGCAGCGCTGATTTTATGATGAATGCTATTGCCAGAGAAAAAGCTGCTGCCGATTCGTTTTACAATGAATTTGTTGATAGACCTTACAGGGGCAACATGAACACCACACTGATCAAAACCTACAAAGGAAAGACCATCATGGTGCAGCATGATGTTACTTCACCAAGACCCTATTCGAGAATACATTTAATAAGCGGCACAAAGGGAGCCGCCAGTAAGTGGCCTTCACCGGAAAGAATTGCTTTTGGACATGGCTGGATCAAAAAAGAAGAACTGGATGATCTGTATAAAAAATATTCACCGCCCATCATTAACCATATTGGTGAACTGGCAAAAAAAGTAGGAGGCCATGGCGGCATGGATTTTATCATGGACTGGCGGCTGATTGACTGCCTTCGTAATGGCCTGCCGCTCGACCAGGATGTGTATGATGCTGCGTTATGGAGTGCCATTGCCCCTCTAAGCGAAAGATCGGTGGCAAAAAAATCAAGAACGGTGGATGTTCCTGATTTCACCCGGGGCTCATGGAAAACAAACAAGCCGGTTAACCTCACATTGGAGGGCGGAGGCAGCACCGGGGTGCGGAAAATTGAAAAAACCGGGTCAAAACAACTGGTTCCGTAGTACAAACTACCTGTTTTGTGTAACATTAACTGTATTTCAGCCGTTTATACATGCAACAATTGACGAAAATCACTGTGCAGATTGCAGGAAAACGCTAATTTCACGGCGTTTTAGTTAAGGATTGTAGCAATTGGTTAAAACATAAAAGAACCGTCACCTGGCGGAGTATAAAAAAAATCAGTATAGCATTTCATGAAGGCCCTGACCACTATCACAGACCCGGTTTATATCCCAAAAGAACATTTCAGCCGGTATGAAAAATTCTGGCTGAACTATATCAATGATAAACGGGATCTACCTTTTATTCATCTGCTCACAGCCATTCACCTGCTTGTTCTTCCGGCTGCCATTATTCTCTACACCCCCTTGCTGCAGGGCTGGCAATGGTGGTTATTATATATCCCCTATTTCTATGTTTCGCAATTATATTTCAAAGGCCGTTTTGGTTTGATGCTGCATTGCATCAGCCACCGAAAACTTTTTAAAAAAGGATATACCTGGATCTATAACTGGATCATCTGGGCTATTTGTCCTTTTTTTGGTCACACTCCTGAAACCTATTTTGTTCATCACATGGCTATGCATCATGTGGAGAACAATCATGAAGATGATGCCAGCAGCACCATGAACTACCAACGGGACAGCTTGTGGAACTTTATTCAATATGTTGGTCGTTTTCTCTTTCTCGGCTTCCGCGACACCTTCATGTACCTCTTTAACCGCAAACGGAAAAAATTATACATGCGGCTTACTTACGGTGAAATGTCCTTTTATGCATTCTGCGTGGGAATGAGTTTTGTGAATTTCAAAGCCACTTTATTCATTTTCATCATTCCGTTTGTGTTTGCCCGCATCGTCATGATGCTGGGCAACTGGGCACAACATGCTTTTATACATGTGGATGACCCCGAACAGAACACCATCAATTGCATCAACACCAAATACAACCACACCTGCTGGAACGATGGCTACCATGCCGTACACCATGTCCGCCCTGCTTTGCATTACACCGAAATACCGGTGGAATTCATGAAGAACAAAGACAGTTTTGCAGAACAAAAGATACTTATATTCGATGGCATCCATTACCTGCATATTTTTCTCTGGCTGATGCAAAAACGCTACGATAAACTGGCCGACCACCTGGTGAATATTAATGGTATGTTCAGCAGCAGGGAAGAAGCCATCGAAGTCTTGAAACAGCGTACACGGAAGATGAAACCTGTCAAACATGAGCCTGTTTCGGAAGAACAGGTGAACCTGGCCATCGGCTAACTCCAATTAAACCGATTCTCATATCTTTATTGCAGTTCAAAACTGCATACACATGTCTTCCTTTTCCATCAATGGCAATCTTGTTGATGTTCACCAGCAAAGAATCTATCCTGCCGGCATAACAGTTCAAAACGGTAAGATTGTTTCTATAAAGGAGACGCATGATTCACAACTCAAGACTCACGACTACATCCTCCCCGGGTTCATTGACAGCCATGTACATATCGAAAGTTCCATGCTGGTGCCGTCAGAATTTGCAAGACTGGCTGTGGTGCATGGCACGGTTGCTACTATCAGCGACCCGCATGAGATTGCCAACGTCTGCGGCATGGAAGGAGTTGAATTCATGATCGAAAACGGGAAAACGGTTCCCTTCAAATTCAATTTCGGTGCACCGAGCTGTGTTCCTGCCACAACATTTGAAACGGCAGGAGCAACAATGGATGCAACTGATGTAGAAAAGCTATTAAAAAGAGAGGATATTAAATATCTCAGTGAAATGATGAACTTCCCCGGTGTGTTATTCAAAGATGAGGAAGTGATGAAAAAAATTGCAGCAGCACATCGCCTGGGCAAACCTGTGGACGGCCATGCCCCGGGACTAAGAGGGGAAAAAGCTAAACAATACATTGATGCCGGTATCTATACGGATCATGAATGCTTCACCAAAGAAGAAGCCCTCGACAAACTGCAAAACGACATGAAGATCATCATCCGGGAAGGCAGCGCCGCTAAAAACTTTGAGGCACTGATCGACCTGTTGCACGACTACCCGGATATGATCATGTTTTGCAGTGATGATAAGCATCCTGATAGTTTGGTGCTGGGTCATATCAACCAGCTATGTGCCAGGGCAGTTGCCAAAGGCATTGATCTTTTCAAAATATTACAAGCCGCCTGTGTCAATCCGGTTCATCACTATAAATTAGATGTGGGATTATTAAGAGAAGGTGACCCGGCAGATTTTATTGCCGTTAAAGACCTGAAGCAATTTGAAGTTGTAAAGACTTTCATCAACGGAGAATTGGTTGCAGAGGAAGGAAAGTCGTTAGTCAGGAGTCAGAAGTCTAAAGTCATAAACAATTTCTCCTGTAACAAAAAAGAAACATCTGATTTCATCACCCCATTCACTATTCACCATTCACCATTCACCACCCCCGTTATCGAAGCCCTCGATGGTCAGCTTATCACTAATAAACTTTTGCTTGAGCCAAAGACTGAAGAAGGAAACATTGTCTGCGATCTTGAAAAAGACATTTTGAAAATCGTTGTCGTAAATCGTTATAATGAAGCCCCTGTTGCCAAAGCCTTCATCAAAAACTTTGGATTAAAACAAGGAGCACTGGCATCCTCAGTCGCCCACGACAGTCACAACATTGTAGCCGTCGGTGTGGATGATGAAAGTATCTGCAGAGCGGTGAACATGGTCATTGAACACCAGGGAGGTGTCAGCCTTGTGAAAGATGACCTGGAGCTGATTGTTCCCTTGCCGGTGGCCGGGCTGATGAGCAATGAGGACGGGTATAAAGTAGCCGAACAATATTCCCTGATAGATAAAGCTGCCAAAGAAGCCGGTTCCACACTGGGTTCTCCGTTTATGACCCTTTCTTTTATGGCGCTGCTGGTGATCCCCCACCTAAAACTGAGTGACAAAGGCCTTTTTGACGGCGACAGTTTTTCCTTTGTGTGACTATCGGATTTCTAAAGGATTGTGTTATATTTACTAACCACTGTTTGACATGATCCTTCACCCCATTTTGGCTTATTGAAAACACCGATCAATCCTTTACAACCGGGAAACCACCATTGTTTTCAATAATTTATTGCCTCTATGACTATCGAAGAATCCAGGGTTGCCGAACTGGAAAAAAAATTAGCCGACCGTACTGCAGAACTCAATCAGCGTACACAGGAACTGGCCGTTATCAACAGCGTTCAACAGGGATTGGTCAATCAAATGGATATGCAGGCCATTTATGACCTGGTGGGTGACCGCATCCGTGACACCTTTGATGCACAGGCCGTCATCATTGCCACTTTCAACCATGAATCGGGAGAGGAAGAGTTTTGTTATGCTATTGAAAAAGGAGAACGGTTATACCTGAAGGCCCGGCCATTTGACAAACTGCGTCAAAGCTTAATAGATACCCGGCAAAAAATTCTCATTAATGAAAACTTTGAAGATGCTTACAGGCAATTTGGAATGAGGGTATTGCCCGGTTCTGAATTTCCCAAATCTGCATTATATGTTCCCCTGATCCTGGCTGATAAAGTGACCGGCTATGTCAGCCTGCAAAATGTAGATAAGGAAAATGCCTTTAGCGAATCGGATGTCCGCCTGATGGAAACATTGGCCAACAGCATGAGTTCAGCATTGGAAAATGCAAGATTGCTCAAAGAAACAGAACAAAGAACGGCCGAGTTAGCTGTGATCAATAGTGTGCAGGATGCATTAGCCAAAGAAATGGATATCCAGGCCATTTATGATCTCGTGGGCAACCGCATCCGGGAATTATTTGATGCGCAGGTAGTGGGTATTGCCACTTTTGATCATAAAACTGAAACGGAACACATCCACTATCTTATCGAAAAAGGAGAACGGTATTATCCTGCGCCGCGGCCATTGAATATTTTGCGAAAACACCTTATCGCCACAAGAGAAAAAGTGGTTATCAATAAAAATTTTGATGACGTTGCTGCCACTTTCGGTATGAAGAAAGTGCCGGGAACTGAGCAGCCCAAATCTGCTTTATATGTTCCGCTGGTGATCGGTGACCGGGTCACAGGTTATATCAGTTTACAGAATATTGATAAGGAAAATGCATTCAGTGAATCCGATGTACGGTTGATGGAGACCCTGGCCAACAGTATGGGTGTGGCATTAGAAAATGCAAGATTGTTTGACGAGACCAACCGCCTGCTGAAAGAAACCGAACAGCAGAAAGCAGAACTCGGCGTCATCAACAGTGTGCAGGAAGGTTTGGCGAAAGAATTAGACATGCAGGCCATATATGACCTGGTGGGAAACCGGATAAGAGAATTGTTTAATGCACAGGCAGTGATCATCTCCACTTTTGATCATGATACTGCTACCGAGCATTTTAAATATGTTATTGAAGACGGACAACGATTTGATGTTCCTCCCCGCCCATATGACAAATTAAGGCAACACATGATCGTCACCCGCCAGAAGTTTCTTTATAATACAAATTATGAAGAAGTATATGCAAGATTTGGACTAAGAACTGTGCCGGGAACCAGCCCAACCAAATCGGGGGTTTATGTACCGCTTATTACCGCAGACAAAGTAAATAGTTATATCAGCTTGCAGGCAACTACAGAAAATGCGTTTTCGGAATCCGATGTACGCCTGCTGGAAACATTAGCCAACAGCATGAGTGTGGCATTGGAAAATGCAAGACTCTTTGACGAAACCAACCGTTTATTAAAAGAAACCGAGCAAAGAACTGCCGAATTAGCTGTCATTAACAGTGTGCAGGAAGGTTTGGCGCATGAACTCGACATGCAGGCTATCTATGATTTGGTGGGTGAACGCATCCGGAACATTTTTGATGCACAGGCCGTCATTATTGCCAATTTTGATCTTGAAGCTAAACAGGAGATCTTTAAATACACTCTCGAAAACGGGCAGCGTTTTCACCTGGAACCAAGACCACTTGACAAACTGAGAAAACACCTTATTCAAACCAAACAAAAAGTGGTTATCAATAACCCCGGTGAAGCTTTTGTGTGGTTTGGCGATAAAGTTTTGCCCGGTACCAAACCCATGCAATCAGGCGCCTTTGTGCCGTTGGTGATCGGTGATAAGATCACCAGTTATATCAGCCTGCAAAATCTTGATAAAGAAAATGCTTTCAGTGATTCGGATATAAGGCTGCTGGAAACATTGGCCAACAGCATGAGTGTGGCATTGGAAAATGCCCGGCTTTTTGATGAAACCAACCGTTTATTAAAAGAAACTGAACAAAGAACCGCTGAATTAGCAGTCATCAATAGTGTGCAGCAGGGACTGGCCCGTGAGTTGGATATACAGGCAATTTATAATCTTGTAGGCGATCGTTTGTGTGATCTTTTCCCCGACACACAAACCCTTGTCATCCGCACATTTGATCATCAGACAGGAACGGAACATTTTCAATACGCCATCGAAAAAGGAGTGAAAATGGATGTGCCACCACGGCCATTTATTTGGGCAGATCAGCTATTGATAAAAACTAAACAATCCCTGCTCATCAACGAGAATTATGTAGAGATCTCCATGAAATACGGTGGCACCGGTGTCACCAAAGGCCAGCCACCCAAATCGGCAGTCTTTGTACCCATGATCGTGGGTGATATAGTTAAAGGCTCTATCAGTTTGCAAAATGTGGACCGGGAAAATGCTTTTTCTGAATCAGACCTTCGCCTGCTCACCACACTTACAAACAGTATGAGTGTGGCATTGGAAAATGCAAGGCTCTTTGATGAAACCACTCACCTGCTCAAGGAAACAGAACAACGAACAGCCGAACTGGCGGTCATCAACAGTGTGCAGGATGGGCTGGTGAGAGAAATGGACATCAATGCCATTTATGAATTGGTTGGTGAGAGACTTTGCAATCTCTTCAATACACAAACCGTACTCATTCGCACATTTGACCTGGAAAACCAAATGGAACATTGGCGCTACGTAATTGAAAAAGGAGAAAGACATTACAGTGAACCAAGACCGTTGATCTGGGCCAATCGCCACCTGATCGAAAACAGGCAACCGATCCTTATTAATGAGAATTACCTGGAAACATCCAAGAAATATAGCGGCTCCGGTGTATCCATGGGCATGCCCCCTAAATCAGGAGTGTTTGTGCCCATGATCGTTGGCGATACCGTAAGAGGTTCGGTGAGTTTGCAAAACGTAGAAACAGAAAATGCCTTTAGCGAAGCGGATGTACGGTTGCTCACCACCATCACTAATAGTATGAGTGTGGCCTTGGAAAATGCCAGGTTATTTGACGAAACCAACCACCTGCTGAAAGAAACCGAGCAGCACAAAGCTGAACTGGCTGTCATCAATAGTGTGCAGGAAGGTTTGGTGCGGGAAATGGATATGAGGGCCATTTATGAATTGGTAGGTAACCGCATTTGTGAGTTATTTGATACTCAAACTGTACTGATAAGAACTTTTGATTATAAAACAGGAAACGAAGAATGGCAGTTTGTGATTGAAAAAGGACAGCGGTATTACAGCAAACCACGGCCGTTCAACTGGGCGAATCAGTTACTTATAAAAACAAAGCAATCCTTATTGATTAATGAGAACTATGAAGAAACAGCAAAAAAACATGGAGGAACCGGTGTTACCAAAGGCCTCCCTCCTAAATCTGCCGTTTTTGTTCCAATGGTTGTAGGTGATATTGTCAAAGGTTCTGTGAGTTTACAAAACGTAGAAAAAGAAAATGCATTCAGCGAAGCGGATATGCGACTGCTCACGACGCTGACCAACAGTATGAGTGTGGCATTGGAAAATGCAAGATTGTTTGACGAAACCACCCACCTGCTGGCAGAAGCCAAACAAAGAGCTTCGGAACTTTCCACAGTTAATACCATCAGCAAAGCTCTTGCCTCACAGTTGGACCCGCATGAACTCATCAGGTTTGTAGGAGACCACCTGCGGGATCTGTTTAAGGCGAATATTGTCTACCTGGCACTGTTAGATCAGCAAAACAATATTATCAGTTTCCCTTACCAGTATGGTGATAACATGCAACCCATGAAACTGGGCGAAGGACTGACCTCCAGGATCATTCTTACCGGGCAACCTCTTTTATTAAATAAAGACGTCGTAGAATTGGGGCAACAGATGGGCGCCAGCGTAGTGGGCATTCCTGCTGCTTCTTATCTTGGAGTTCCTATACCTGTTGGGGAGCATATCATTGGTGTGCTGAGTGTTCAAAGCACGGAGCAGCAAAACCGGTTTAATGAAAGTGATCAGCGCTTACTGTCCACAATAGCAGCATCTGTAGGCGTCGCATTGCGTAATGCTACATTATTTGAAGAAGTGCAGCAATCCAAAATGGAAGCCGAAGCAGCGACCAAAGCAGCTGAACAGGCCAATGCTGCCAAAAGTGCTTTCCTTTCTACGGTAAGCCACGAATTAAGAACACCTCTCACCTCTGTGCTGGGTTTTGCCAAGATCATCCGCAAACGGTTAGATGAAAAGATATTTCCCATCGTGGAAAAATCAGATCCTAAAACAGAAAAAACCATCCGGCAGATCAATGACAACCTGAAAGTAGTCATCTCCGAAGGTGAACGGCTTACCCATCTTATCAATGATGTACTTGACCTGGCCAAGATCGAAGCCGGTAAAATGGAATGGAATGTAGAGAATGTTTCCATGCCTGAAGTGGCCGAAAGAGCCATTGCTGCTACATCTTCCTTGTTCGACCAAAAGAATCTCAAACTCATCAGGCAAATCGAAACAGAAATACCTGAAATTTCCGGCGACCGTGACAAACTGATACAGGTAATCATCAATCTTATTTCCAACTCCGTTAAGTTCACCGATGAGGGCTCCGTCACCTGCCGTTTATATGCTGAAAATGATGAAGTGATTGTCAGCATCAGCGATACCGGTATCGGCATTGCCCCGGAAGATCATGCTGCTGTGTTTGAACAATTCAAACAGGTGGGTGGAGATACCTTAACTGATAAGCCTAAGGGAACAGGCTTAGGCCTTCCTATTTGTAAAGAAATTATCGAACATCATGGTGGTCGCATCTGGCTCGAAAGCGAAGTGGGGAAAGGAAGCACTTTCTATTTTGCACTGCCTGTTAACCGTTCGCAAAGCAACAAACCCCTGCATTTAGATGCATTGGTGAATCAACTGAAAGCACAGGTGGCCCATTCCCCGTTGTTGACGAATGGCAGCAATGCAACTATCCTGGTGGTGGATGACGATGATTCTATCCGTTCACTGTTGCAGCAGGAACTCAGCGATGCGGGATACCTGATCGAACAGGCCTCCAATGGCAAAGAAGCCCTTGAAGCCGTTCGTAAAAACAAACCTGATCTCATCATTTTGGATGTAATGATGCCGGAGATGAATGGCTTTGATGTGGCGGCTGTGCTGAAGAACGATCCGCAAACCATGGATATTCCCATCATTGTATTATCCATTGTGCAGGACAAAGCAAGAGGGTTCCGCATCGGCGTGGACAGGTATCTTACCAAACCGATTGATACCAATGTATTATTCACCGAGGTTGGTTCGCTACTTGAGCAGGGTAAATCAAAAAAGAAAGTGCTGGTGGTGGATGAAGACACACAGGCGGTGAAAACGCTTACCGATGTGCTGCAAACTAAAGGCTACCATGTGGTGGAATCAGACGGGAAAGAATTGCTGGCAAAAGCGGTGGCCACACAACCGGATATCATAATCCTGAACTCCGTCATGTCTGACAATCATGCGATCGTCCAGACCCTGCGGTTCGAAAAAGGTCTCGAAAATGTTTTGTTTCTTATATACCAGTAAATAAATGATCACTCAACCAACCAATCATGGAAAAGAAATTACTGATCGTTGATGATGAAGCCCACATCCGGATGCTCATCGAACAGACACTGGAAGAACTGGAAGATGAAGGCGTGAATTTTATGACAGCGGAAAACGGTGAACAGGCACTGGAGATCATCGAGGCGGAAAAACCACAACTCGTTTTTCTCGATGTGATGATGCCAAAGATGAATGGCATGGAAGTATGCCGCCGGGTGAAACATGACCTGAAACTTGACAATATTTTTATCATTATCCTCACCGCCAAAGGACAGGAACTGGACCGGCAGAAAGGACAGGAAGTAGGCGCTGATATTTATATGACCAAACCCTTTGACCCCGAAGTGTTACTTACTAAAGCAAAAGAAGTGTTAGGGTTAGGTTGATACCACTATTAAACAGCTATGGCAAAAGTTTCGCTGAAAAATATATTAGGCAAAAAGAATGAAGCCTCCTCCGTACTCCTTTCACTGCTGGAGCAGCTGAAATGTGCCGCATGGATAGAAGATGAGAACGGAAAAGTCATTTTTGGAGAACCCTTTGAAACAGCTACACTTCATCTTCCCATACAACTCGAAAATGAATTAGTCGGATATGTGAAAGGCGATGAGAAAACTTCAGTCATTGCACAATTGCTGACACATTTGCTGCAAAAAGAATTAGAGAAGAAAAAGATCGGCGCAGAAGTGCTGCATCTTTACCAGGAAGTGAACCTGATGTTTGACTTCTCCGACAAACTTGCCAAGACCATCGGCGCCACCGATATTGCTAAAACGACTTTAGAAGAAGCCAGCCGTGTCATACGTTCTGACAATGCTGTTATCTTATTATGGGATGAAAAAAACCGGCAATTGCAGGTAATGGCTTCCATCGGTGAATTATTCTTTGACCAAGACAAGATCAACAGCGAGTTGCCCGTTTTGCTGTCCATCATCCTCAGCGGACAATCAGAGATCATCACCGATACAACAGAACTGAGAAAAGTGGGTATTGTGCTGCCGCATATCAAATCGGTGCTGTACTCTGCACTCAAAGTGAATCACCGGGTGATGGGGGCAGTGATCCTTGCAAGCAACGAAGAGATTCAATATACTGCCGCCGATCTGAAACTGCTTACCGCCCTGGCCCTCCAATCTTCTGCAGCTATTGAAAGCGCCTTATTGTATGAACGTAATATCCGTGAAGCAAATGAAAGAGAAGAAGCGATGCGGAAAGTATTTGACGCCACCGGAAAATTTGTACCCTACGAGTTTATCCGTTCATTGGGTCATGAGGTGATAACAGATGTGCGGCTCGGCGACCAGGTTGAAAAAATTGTAACGGTATTGTTCTCTGACATCCGTGAATATACCAGTTTGGCAGAACAAATGACACCGGAAGAAAATTTTCGGTTTGTCTGCTCCTTCAATGAACGGATGGGACCTTTTATACGCCGTCATAACGGATTCATCAACCAGTACCTGGGTGATGCCATCATGGCTATTTTTCCCGGTAATGCCGCCGATGCATTGGCCGCCGCTGTGGATATGCAACATGAACTACAGCAATTCAATATTACCCGGAAACTACATGGGCAGTTACCTATTCAAATTGGAGTAGGGATGCATACCGGTCCGCTGATCATGGGTATCACAGGTGATGAACACAGAATGGATGCCTGTACCATTTCAGATACAGTTAATACGGCTTCACGATTGGAAGGACTGACCAAACACTATAAAGCCGGTATTATCCTCAGCGGGGCCAGCCTTGATCAGATTGAAAATAAGGACGGGTTTCATCTGCGCAACCTGGGGCTTGTACAATTGAAAGGGAAAAAGGAACCGCTGCTGATCCATGAATGTTTTAGTGGCAATAGCCCTCAGGATATAGAAAAAAAATCATCCACGCTGCCTCTTTTTAATGAAGGAGTTGCGTATTATATCAGTAATCATTTTGACCAGGCTTATGAAGCGTTTCAAAAAGTGGCTGAAACAGACAGCAACGACCGTACTGCCCGGTTTTTTTTCCAGCATATCCAGCAGATACTGGCTGCCGGGGCTGCCGCAGGAAAGACCGGTGTTGTGGAAATGAGAGAAAAATGATCAGCAATGATTTTTATATTTAAGAAATAGCTATAACGGATCATGTCGTTATCTCCGCCAGATATTTATTTGCAGGGCAACCCCTGTGTTTCGGTTATCATGGCCACTTATAACCGGGCAGCCTATCTTTCCCGCAGCATCCCTTCCTTTATCAGCCAGACCTATCAAAACTGTGAATTGATTATAGTGGATGATGGTAGCCAGGATGAAACTTTTGATGTGGTCTGCAACTATATGAACCGATACGAAAATATCCGGTTCATCCGGCACAGCAACCGAAAGCTTTCTTTGTCCAAAAATGCCGGTATTAAAGCAGCGGCCGGCCAATATATTGCTTTCCTCGATAGTGATGATGAGTACAAACCCGATTACATAGAAAAAAGAATACAATACATGGAAAACAACCCGGAAGTGGACCTGGTCGAAGGGGGAGCTATCATTATCGGGGATGAATATGTGAAAGATAAAAACGACCTGGACAAATTGATTCATTTATCTGAATGCTCCATCGGGCCTACCTTTTTTGGAAAAACGGAAGTCTTTTTATCACTCGGCGGTTTTGATAAACAGGTATACTACAGCGAAGATTCCTGTTTTATGGAAAAAGCAAAAGAAAGATTCAATGTCCGCAAGGTTGATCTGCCGGGTTATATTTATTATCGCAATACTCCCGGAAGCATCTGCAACTCAGTGTAACAATCCAGCAATGGTTTTCTGGTTTTAGGTAAACGCTATTTCCCCTGATTGTTACCCAAAAAATAACAGGCAACCCAATGATTGCCTGTTATCAATTTTTTATATCCTTTTAATGTTTCCCGCACAAACAACCCGTCTCTTCCGTTTCTGTTGTACTGATCAGCGGGAAATACTCAAAATTTTTGACCTGCTCCCAGTAAAATTTATTCCTAGGTTTATTGTAATTACCGATTTCGTTCATCGTTTCTGCATCGAATAATCTTCCGTTCACCATCGTGTAGCGGATAGATTCAGAGTTACGGATATTCTCCAATGGGTTTCTATCCAGTATCACCAGGTCAGCCAACTTACCTGTTTCTATCGAACCGATCCAGTCATCTAATCCTAACGATTGAGCAGGATTAATGGTTGCTGCCTTCAATGCATCATGATTGCTCATTCCACCCTGTTGAATCATCCATAGCTCCCAATGGGCCCCAATGCCCTGTATCTGCCCGTGGGCACCCATATTCACTTTTACCCCAACATCATTCAGCCTCTTTAGATGTTTTGAAACCAGGATATGACCATTTACATATTCTTCTTCGGGCAGCATGGTGCGGTGACGGCTTCTTGTATCAATGATATTCCTGGGTGTATATTTCAGCAGTCGTTGTTTTTCCCACACATTGCTGTGCTGGTACCAGTAATATTCACCACTTACGGAGCCATAGGAAACAATCAGTGTCGGCGTATAGGCTGTTCCCGCATTTTTCCAAAGCTGCACCACATCTTCATGTAATGTGGCGATGGGCATATTGTGTTCAATAGTGGTATGTCCATCGAGTATCATGCTGGTGTTATGATAAAAGAAGGAACCCCCTTCCGGCACCACTTCGATGCCGAGTTCTCTTGCGGCCTGGATCACCATTTGCCGTTGTTCACGGCGGGGCTGATTATAACTCTTCACCGAAAAAGCGCCGAAGGCCTTTGTACGGCGAATAGCACTTTTTGCATCTTCCAATGAATTGATGACAGCTTTAAAGTTGCCGTCAGCACCATATAAAATTGTTCCGGTAGAAAACACTCTTGGCCCGGTGGTCATTCCTGCTTTTTGTAATTCACTTTGTGCAAACACCCACTCTGTATTGGCAGAGGGATCATGCATGGTGGTGACACCATAGGCAAGATTGGCATAATAGGGCCAGAACTGCTGAGGTGATAATCCTGTATTGAAATGATTGCCGTGGGCATGAGCATCTATCATTCCCGGCATGATGGTCTTGCCGCTGCAGTTGATCACTTTGGTGCCGGAAGGGATGCTGATATTTCTGCCCACAGCTTTTATCTTATTGCCTTCCACCAGCACCGTTCCGTTGCTGATCACTTCATTGCCTTTCATGGTGATGATCCTTGCATTGGTGAAAGCTACAAGACCTTGCGGTTTGTCCATTGCAACTGACAAGTTCACATCAATTCCTTTCTCCGGCATTTTAAAGAGTGAATCGGGTTTGCCTGCCACAAACTCAAACCGATCATCAATGTTTATGGTGAAGTATTCACTGCCAAGCGTATAATATAACTGTTTACTATTGGTGCTCCAATGTAAATTGAAACCCGCATCCTTTGCCACCTGCTTCACCGGGAAATCCGCTGTACCGCTTCCCAGGTCAACCACTTTTCCTGTTTGGGCAAAAGCGGCTATATAAACTTTGTGCAGGTCAATAAAAGCTACCCATTTTTCATCTGGTGATACGGTGAACTGGCTGCCATAAGTGCTTTTCAGGTGTATCTTATCGTCACTGCCATCTGTTTTGCAACTGGCAAAATTTACATTCATGCCGCCACCCATTTGGTAATAGATCCGGTCGCCTTTACTATTGAACCTGGGTGCAAATCCCTTATTGGTGATGAAAGACGAAGCCCCGCCATCTGCCGGCATTGTATATACACCGGGTTTGGTTGTATAGCCCGGACCCATGGCATTGCTGCCCCCTTCTTTCAGAAAAACAATTTGTTTTCCATCGGGAGAAAAGGAAGGGGTTCGGTAAATCGCTTTCTCAGTACTGATCTTCACCGGTGATCCGCCCTGCAAATTCACTTTGTATATTGCCCCGGCCTCCGTATCATCCCATGTCACATAAACAATAGTTTTACCATCTGCAGCAAAGGAAGGCTCGAATTCAAAATTTTTTCCGCTGCTGATACGCTGCGGTGTACCGCCTGGTAACTCTTTTTTCCAGACATAACCAACGGCATTGAACACCAGCCATTTTCCGTCGGGTGAAGTAGTAGCATGGCGAATCACATTCACATTGAAATTGTCAGGATTCAATGACTGTTTGAAACGTACGGCATCATACACTCTTTGCTTCACCTGGCAGGTGAAAGGAATATCATTCGCTTTATTAAAACCATTTACATCTACTTTATTTATTTTTCCGTTGGCCCAGATATAAACATGTTTATAATCCGGGCTCCAGGCAAAACCAGTATAAATGCCAAAGATGGTCCATGCTTCCTGCTGGTCTTTTGACAACTGGTCATAGACGGGCCATTCTTCACCCGTTTCCAGGTTGCGCAGATATAACACCGATTTTGTTCTCACCCTTTTTATAAAAGCCAGGGTTTTTCCATCAGGCGACAGTTGCGGACGGAACGCTCCGCCTGCGCCACCGGTGACTGTTTCACTCGTTCCTTTTTCCCTGTCAAATCGTTTGATCACAAATATCTGGTTATTGGGATCCTTATTGTATTGAAAAAAACCGCCGGGATACATATCCTCACTGTAATAAACATATTGCCCATCGGGTGAAAAGCAGGGTTCGTTCAGATCCTGCTGGTCATTTTTTCTTGCTGTCAGTTGCAGACCATTGCCACCGCTGATATGAAAGAGCCATAATTCACCGGCACCTAATGACCGGCTGGAGGTGAAATGTTTTCTCGCCACTATATATTCACCATCAGGGCTCCACATGGCATTGTTCAATAAACGAAAACTTTCTTTGGTAACCTGCCTGGCATTGCTGCCATCTCGGTTCATCATCCAAATGTTATCACCACCACCGGCATCGGAAGTAAAAAGGATTTTTTTTCCATCCGGGCTGAAACGGGGCTGCACTTCGAAAGCATGACCACCCCGCAATAATCTGGCATCGCCTCCTGTTGCCGGAATAGAATATATATCTCCCAGAAGATCAAAAACAATCTCATTACCATCGGGTGAAACATCGAGGTTCATCCAGGTGCCTTCCTTCACTGTGAAGGCTACCTCCTTGTAAGGTCCCTGCGGGTTATTGACATCCCATTTGGGTTTATCCTGGGCAACCAGTAAAAAAGGGTAAAGAAAGAACAGGCAGGAAAGCAGTCGTTGAAGCAGCATAACAATTGATTTAAAGATACTGAAGGTAAATAATTTGTGTTTAAAAAGTAGTTTTGAAGCCGCCCATGTTCAAGGTGCAGTTTTCGAATTTTCTAATCGAGATAAACAAAGATTAAACCCTCTTATATAGCTCCTATACATTCCTTAGCGTCTAACAAAAGGCGGACTATCGCCTCTCTCTTTATAATATGCCTAACTGTTCACCGCCTGTTTTCCTCTATTTACCGAGTTTTTAGTGCCAAAAACCAATAGGCTATTGGGCAAAGCTGCTGAGATACATAGCTTTGGTCAAAATTCAGGATATGAGTGAGACTGATTATAACAAAAGAGAAAAAAGCAGGCAACGATGCATGTCAACCTCCGATAGAAACGGTCATATATGGACGGGTGTATTTATACTGGTGATTGGGGTGTTAGCCCTGCTCCGGGCTACTTATGATGATTTTCCCCGATGGATATTTAGCTGGCAAATGCTGCTGATAGCACTTGGGTTGTTCATCGGCCTGCGGCATAATTTCAAAGGGCCCGCCTGGTTTATTCTAATCATCATAGGCAGTATTTTTCTTTTCAATGGATTCTATCCTGAACTGCAATTTCGTCGCTACCTGTGGCCTGCAGCGCTGATCGCAGTCGGCCTGTACTTTATCTTCCGGCCTAAAAGTCATGGCTGGCATTGGCATGATAAAAAAGATAATGATGGCTATACCGTTGAAGGCAGCTTTACAGCTGGCGAAGAAAAAAGTTATTCCAGCGAAGATTATGTGAATATCACTGACATTTTCGGGGGCAGCAACAAAAATATACTTTCAAAAAATTTTAGCGGAGGTGAGGTCGTAAATATTTTTGGCGGCACTGACCTGAACCTTTCGCAGGCTGATATCAAAGGAGTTGCTGTGCTGAATTTTACCACCATTTTTGGCGGCACCAAGCTCATTGTTCCTTCCAACTGGTATATAAAAACTGAAGTGGTCACCATTTTCGGCGGCATTGAAGACAAACGGCAGGTATCACCCACCGCAGACACACCTGAGAAAACTTTAGTCCTGAAAGGAACTGTCATTTTTGGTGGTATTGATATCAAGAGTTATAAATAACCTGAAAAGTAACTGCTGCAATGAGCATTCAATGTAATGCTGATAAGCAGTTATACAAAAACCAACCTGATTATGAACTGGTATCTTGCTAAACTCGTTTACCGCATAGTGTGTGGTGACGGGAAACACCTGGCACAGTTTGATGAACAGCTCCGGCTGATCACTGCCGGAGATAAAGAAGAAGCATTCCTGAAAGCACAGGCGATGGGCAAAAAGGAAGAGGAAACTTTTTATAATAATAAAGAGCAGCTGGTGAAATGGGAATTTGTGAATATAAGTGAATTGTATATGTTGAGTGAATTGATTGACGGGGCAGAACTCTATTCAAGGATTGAGGAAAAAGAAAATGCGGAAGCCTATGTATATACGGTAAACCAAAAAGCTGAACATCTTTTTTTTACATCCACCACACAACTCCTGAAATTAGCCTGATACTGTAATGGCCGGTTCACTGTTTTCCATACGACGATTTACCATCATCTTCAGTGTTTTCTGGCTGGTGATGATCGCCGATCATGTGGTGGTGCTGCATTGGTTTGGACTGACCTGGGATGCCGCCATTATTGACAGTGCCATCAGCAATTCATTATTATTCCTTGCCTGCCTGCTGGTAATGAATATCCTGCGGTATTACCTTCCCAAAGGAGAGCAATATGTGAATATTTTTTCGCTTTGCCTGATGCTCACCATTGTGTGGCTGGTGCTTATTAAATGGTTGCTGAAAACAGCACTGGAACATCATGAAGGATATACAGAAATGTTGCATCATTCTTTGCCCGTCCGTTTCAGCATCAGCTTCCTGCTACTGAGTTGTGTCACGATGATCAGCATCCTCTGGTATAAACAGCAGGAACAAAAGGAAAATGAATTGAGAAAATCAGATGCTGAAAAACTTGCCAAAGAAGCGGAACTCTTTAAATTAAGACAGCAACTGCAACCTCATTTTTTATTCAACAGTTTAAATTCTATCAATGCCCTGATCGGATCAAGACCTGAAGAAGCGAGAAAAATGGTGCAGCAGTTGTCTGATTTTCTCAGGGGCACACTCAAAAAAGAAGAAACACAATGGGTAACCCTGCAAGAAGAATTGCAGTACCTGCAATTATATCTTGACATCGAAAAAGTAAGATTCGGTAACCGCCTTTCCACTGTGATTGAAAGCGATGAGGAATGCAGGAAATTTAAATTACCTGCATTACTACTGCAGCCCATTGTGGAAAATGCTATCAAGTTTGGTCTATATGACACAACTGGTGAAACAGTGATCCGTTTGCATACTGAAAGAAAGGAGGGAGAACTTATCATTAAAGTAATGAATCCTTATGATCCTGAAACATCATCCCCCAAACAGGGAACCGGGTTTGGCTTAAAATCTGTGCAGCGGCGGTTATACCTGCTTTTTGCCAGGGCCGACCTGCTGAGTACTGATGCAAAAAATAATATTTTTACAACTGTGGTGAAGATACCGCAGGTATAATTGAACAATCATGAGTAAAGTAGTGATCATTGATGATGAGCCGCTGGCGAGAAGTGTAGTGAAAGAATATTTGCAAAAACACACCGGCCTGGAGCTGGCCGCTGAGTGCAACGATGGATTTGAAGGGGTGAAAGCTATTCAGCAACACCAACCCGACCTCGTTTTCTTAGACATCCAGATGCCCAAGATCAACGGGTTTGAAATGCTGGAACTGATCGAACAGCCCCCTGCCGTGATTTTTGCCACCGCCTTTGATGAATATGCCATCAAAGCATTTGAAGCACATGCGGTGGATTATTTATTAAAACCTTTTAACCAGGAACGGTTTGACAAAGCCATCAGCAAATGGATGGAGAAAAGCAACAGCACAGAGAAAGCCACACAGGAATTGCTCGAAACAGCAGCCCAATCACCCTCGCAAAGCAACCGCATTGTGGTAAAAAATGGCAGCAAGATCAAAATTATTCCGGTGCATGATGTGTTTTATCTCGAAGCAGCTGACGACTATGTAAAGGTGCATACGGCGGAAGGCTATTTTCTCAAAAACAAAACCATGAGCCATTTTGAGCAAAGCCTGGACAAGGGTCTTTTTGTCCGTTCACATCGTTCCTATATTCTAAACATTCAGCAAATAACCAGGATTGACCCTTATGAAAAAGACAATCATGTGGCAGTGTTGCGATCAGGTGTGAAAGTGCCGGTGAGCCGCAGTGGTTATGTAAAACTCAGGGCTGTGCTGGGTTTGTAATGCTTAATGCTTATGCCTGCGTTTCAAAATACCTCCAGAGGCTTCTTTGATGGTGTTGGCAAAAACAAAAGCTTTGGGATCCACATGATGTACCAGGTTGTTCAGTTTTCTTAATTCAAGTCTTGTTATCACTGTAAAAATAATGTCGCAATCGGCGCTGACATTAAAATTCCCGGGGAGAAAGCCTCTCTCTCCTTTATACACTGTGATGCCTCTTCCCAGTTTATTGACCAGCTCATATTTGATCTCTTCACTTTTCCCGGAGATGATGGTAACACCGGTGTAAGCCTGTAAGCCCTCCACCACATAATCTATGCTGCGGGTGGCAGCAAAATAAGTGAGGATGGAATACAGCGCTGTTTCAATACCAAACTCCAGCGCTGCAATGGTGAAAATAAAAATGTTGATGCCAAGAATGATTTCGGTGATCGTAAATGAAGTTCTTTTCAATGTGTATAACGCCAGCACTTCAATGCCATCCAGTGCTGCGCCGGCCCGCATCACCAGGCCAATGCCAATGCCTAAAAAAACACCGCCGAAAATAGAGATAAGCAATTTGTCGGACGTTAACGGGTAACCGGGTAAAAATTGCAGGCAAAGTCCCAATAAGATCACACTGACCAGCATTTTTATGGCGAAACTCTTGCCTACTGAGAAATAGCTGATGATGATAAGCGGCGTATTCAGCAAAATGATTGCAAGGGCAAGATTAAACCCATATAATTCATGTACCAGCAGGGAAAGACCGGTGATACCGCCATCAAAAAAATGGTTGGGCACCAAAAATTCCTTCAACGCAAAACTGGCCGCCACCACACCAAAGATGATAAACAAAGCATCCTGCAGGTTTTCCGAAAAAGAGGGTTTGCTGGAATGTGAGTGGCTCTCCGTTACCGACTTTTTGACCTGCTGTAAAACCTCCTGCTTTTTTGACTCCCTTTCTGCCTTTGCTGTTTGTGTGAAATAACGATGCGAGGATAAAAAATCCGCCTGCTTTATTAACCACTCTGCTTCTGTTTTCACTAACCCTGTTTTTTTAAACTCAGCAAAAAGTTTTTCAGCATTTATGGCATATTCATCGGTTCCTAAATAGTAAAGATCAGCATCACAAAGACATTGCGCCGCATGACTTTGGGGTGATTGCGGCAATTTGGTGGCCATGATCATGTCACATATTGCCGAGATGTCTTCATCACTATACTCAAACCCCGGAAGATACTGACGGGCAAGCTTACAGGAAATTGATTCATGGTTCTGATGATTTTCGAGAAAGCCGGCATCATGAAACAACGCAGCGGTTTTCAAAAGCAATTTATCTTTATCTGACAAGCCCTCTGCTGCTGCAAGATGTGCTGCAGCAGCCACCACATTCTTTGTGTGTGCAGCAGTATGATAAGTGATCCAGGATGGTAATTCAGACTCCAGCCTGTTCATGATGAATGTATAAACCTCGTTATACTGCATAGCCAATCAGGAAAATTTTCTAATCCAATACTTCAAAAATCACCATAGGATTTGCCTTGTTCTTAAGCACCACCTCTCCTACTTTGTGGCAATTAAATGATCCTTTCACCTGTTCATAAGATGTTTCATTGATAATGATCTGGCCGGGAGCCGCGGCAGACTGTAACCGCTGCGCCACATTCACCACATCGCCGATTACGGTATAATCCAGCCGTTTTAATGTGGCAGAACCAATATTGCCCGATATCATCTCGCCGCTGTTGATGCCAATGGAAACCTTAGGCACAAATCCATCTGTTTCCGGCAAGGCATCAATTTTATTCCGGATAGCAAGACCGGCATCTATAGCCCGGTCAAGATGATATTCTCCTTTGAAAACCGCCATCACACAATCTCCCATAAATTTATCAACAAAGCCTTTTTGGGTAATGATCTCTTTCACCATTACATCAAAATAATTGTTCAGCAACTTCACCACGGTATCCGGTTTTTCTTTTTCACTGATGGCTGTAAAGCTGCAGATATCAATAAACGCTACAGTTCCTTCTACCGTTTCATTTTCCAGCAGCGATTTTTCAAATTCCCTGCCGCCCATAAAGTTCAGTACGGTTTCATCCACATACATCCGCAGAATATTATTCTCTTTAATCGCCTTCATGGTTTCTTTCATCTGCTGCACATGCTTCAGCGTTTTTTGCATGGTTAGTTCCAGGTCCTCAAAATTCACCGGCTTGGTGATAAAATCAAAAGCGCCGCGGTTCATCGCCGTGCGGATATTTTCCATATCCCCGTAAGCGGATACGATCACAGATTTCAGCAAACTGTTCTGTTCATTCAATTTACTGAGCAGGGTGAGACCGTCCATTTCCGGCATATTGATGTCGCTCAGCACCACATCCACATCCTGGTGTTGTTCCAGTTGTTCCAGCGCCATTACGCCGTTCATGGCAAACACAAATTCATACTGGTTCTCCCGTATCTTCTGCCTGAATTTTTGCCGGATCAGTGTTTCCAGGTCGGCCTCATCATCCACTACAAGGATCTTTGCCATCAGTGTATCGCTTTTAATTTTTCTTTTAATAGTGTAAAATCAACCGGCTTGGTCAGAAAATCATCGGCTCCCAGTTGTGTGGCCTGGTTATAATTTTCGGCATCACCATAAGCCGTTATCATCATCACCACCGGCGGGGGTTCGTGGTATTCCTGCTTGATGCGGCGGAGCAATTCCAATCCGCTCATGCCCGGCATATTAATATCTGACAGGATCAGGACAGCTTCCTGCTCATGATCCGTCAGGAATTGCAGCGCTTCTTCACCCGAAAAAGCAAAAGCAAACTGCATTTCGCCGCTTTTCATTTCCTTCCGGAAGCGTTGCTCAAAAAGGGTTTGAACATCTCTTTCATCATCTACAACAAGGATTTTCATGTACTGGTGGTTTATGGGTGAATGTATGATTTTATACGGGTAAAATAATGCTGAACCGGGCAAATTCCCCCTCATTACTTTCCACCAGCAATTCACCGCCATGCGTCTTTACAATATCATAACTGAGCGAAAGACCCAGGCCTGTTCCTTTTCCAGTGGGCTTGGTGGTGAAAAAGGGCTGGAAAATTTTATCCATCACTTTCTGAGGTACCCCGTTTCCGTTATCCTTCACGGCTATTTCAATTTTATCTGCAAAACGCTTTGTGGTGACAACCACAAAAGGTTCATACCCTGGAATATCCTGCATTCTTTTTTCAGTCACAGCATAAAATGCATTATTAATCAGGTTTAGAATGACCCTGCCCACTTCCTGCGGCACAATGCTAATTTTTCCTGCAGCAGCATCAAAATCTGCTTCAAATTTTGCATTGAATGATTTGTCTTTTGCCCTAAGACCATGATAAGCCAACCGCAGGTATTCATCCGTCAGTTCATTGATGTCTGTCAGTTCCTTTTGCCCGGTGTTGCTACGGCTGTGCTGCAGCATTCCCTTTACGATTCCGTCGGCCCGTTTGCCATGATGAATTATTTTTTCTTCATTCTCTGCTATATCCCCGGCAATTCTTTTTACCTCCTCAAAATTTCCCTTTTCGATTTCCTCATTCATTTCTGCTATCAGTTCCCTGTTCAATTCTGAAAAATTATTAACAAAATTCAGCGGGTTCTGAATTTCATGAGCAATGCCGGCAGTGAGTTCACCCAACGAAGCCATCTTTTCGGATTGGATCAGTTGTGATTGGGTGGCTTTTAATTCATCGAGTGTTGCCTCGATCCTTTCTTTGGCAGCTTCCAGTTGTTTAAAATCTTCATACCGGGCATAGGCTACGGAAAAAGTATCGGCCAGTGATTTCACCAGCTCAATTTCATCATCCTCTAAAGGCTCATGACTGCCCACATAAAGCATCCCTTGTGAAAATGGTATGAACTGCAGCGATAGTGACAGAGGTGATTCTTCGCCTGCCTGGTATTGTTCAGTTGTGCTGATTTGTCCCTGGTCAAACATGGATTGCACCCAATCCTGAAATTGTGCTTGTGTCCAATGATCTTTATACACCTGCCTGTTGCGCCAGCTTTCTACGATTTTACCGGATATATCGTTGCCGGCGAAATCAAGGTGAAGAACGGCAATGGACTTGCCACCTGGAGTGGAAAGATAAGCATGCAAAACCTGTTCATCTTCGCTGACGATAAAAACACCACACCTGAAAAAAGGTACACCCAATGCTATTAGTTCTCTCCATACCAGTGGAGTGATCCTTTCCAGGTCTCCGGTGGTTCGCATGGAGGCGATCTCGGCCCGCACCCTGTCGAGGGCAGCTTTTTTCATTACTTCCCTTGTCTGCTCTTCTGCTTTTTGCAGATCAAGAAAACGGGTATAAATAAGACCAAATGCCGTGGCAAAGCGCACCATCACCGCACATTCCTCATCAGTCAGAGCCTGGCGGGTAATCACATTTAATGCACCTTGCTCAAAAAAGAAAGAATAAAAAAACTCCTCCTCGGTATGTGCGTACTGTTCCTGCAGGGAGAGATAAGTGGACATGCTCTGGTAATACTCCCTTAATGCAGTCCCTTGCAGGCTGGTTAAAGCAAAAGGTTTTTGCTGCCTGCGGGCAGGTATCAGGTTTTCATAAACCGGGTGAATATAAAGACTGAAATAATCAAGCACTTTTAAAACATCCTTGTTATCCGACTCCGATGTAACCCACAGTTCCATTGCATCGTTGGCATCGTCGAAAATACCAACACCTGTCCGGATCGCTTTTATACCCAACTGTTTCAGTTCGTGAAATAATAGTGTTGACGTTTCCGAGAGTTCAGCACTGCTGCGCATCGTCATGGTCCGGCTCCTTACTTTTTCCAACGATGCCTCCACTTCAAGGTTACGGCTTTTTGCCGCCAGCTCTTTTTTAAGAGCAGCAACCGTGTCGCTGAGTTGTTGTATTTCGTCGTTGGACATAAATCTTTTGTAAAACCGGCAAACCCAGCCTGCTGCAACAACAAGAAGGGCTGCATACCGAATGAAGATTACCCCCTTACACCTTCAAAGCTATTACAGATGCAGTATGTTCCCGTCATCTATTCAGCTGTCATAGGGTCAATCACTGTAGATATTTTGGTAACGCTGTTGGCAGGGAACCCTGCGATCCGGGCATGTTCCAGAATCAAATCTTCACTGGGAGCCATATAAATACAGTAAATCTTATCTCCTGCCACATAGCTGTGAATCCACTGTATGTCGGAACCCAGTGTGCATAATACTTCCCTGGATTTTTGCGACATGGACCTGAGCATTTCAGGAGTGAAAGTGCCTGCCTGCGGCACATTTCTTTCAATAATGAATTTTGGCATAACACAGAGGTTTGAGTTTCAAAATTAAGTTCCGGGTTCAAAGGGTCAGGCATCGGGAATTCGTAAGTTAAACAAATTTAATTGCATCCGGCGTGCTGTAATTTGTCGTTTTATTGAGGCAACCCGATCGTAAAAACTGTTCCCTCACCCTGTTTTGTTTCAACCTTCAGCTCACCGCCATGGCCTTTCACAATGTCATAGCTTAAACTCAAACCCAGTCCTGTTCCCTGTCCAGTGGGTTTAGTGGTAAAAAAGGGTTGAAATATTTTATCCAAAACCTTATGCGGAATGCCCGTTCCATTATCACTCACTTTTATTTCCACAGAATTGCCGGTTCTTTGGGTACTTACTGCTACGGCAGGTTCATAGCCTGGCTCACCGGCTTTTTTCCTTTCGCTTACTGCATAAAATGCATTGTTGATTAAATTTAAAATCACACGACCCATATCCTGCGGCACCACATTTATTTTTGGTAATGATATATCAAAATTTACTTCCGTTTTGGCATTGAAAGATTTGTCCTTAGCCCGAAGGCCGTGATAAGCCAATCTTAAATATTCATCACACAAGGCATTGATGTCGGTTAATTCCCTTTTCCCTTCGCTTTTCCTCGAATGCTGTAACATGCCTTTGACAATGGCATCTGCTCTCTTTCCATGGTGGTTTATTTTTTCTTCATTCTCTTTAATATCATTTGATATAGTGATTGCACTATCAATTTTACCAGCCTTGAGTTCCTGTTGCAACTCATCTGCTAATTCTTTATTGACCTCTGAAAAATTGTTGACGAAATTCAACGGATTCTGAATTTCGTGGGCAATGCCAGCTGTTAGTTCACCCAATGAGGCCATTTTTTCCGATTGGATAAGCTGCGTCTGTGCAGATTTTAGATCCACCAGGGCTTTTTCAAGTACTTTATTTGCTTTTTGCTTTTGCATATTATTCCTGAAAAGAATAAAGGCAATTACTAAAAATAACACGGCTGTCGACCAAAGAATAGCAGTGCGGGTCTTATTTTTAAACCGCTCCTGCTCCTGCAAAGCCTGCTGTTGTTGTTTCTGTTCGTCAAGCATAAGCAATTGAAGTCGCTTGAATTTTTCAATCCCATACAGACTATCCTTAAGTGCAGTTACAATATCCTGGTAATAAAATGCACTATCCAGCTTTCCCTGCGCCCTGTGCAAGCTGACCAAAAGTTGACCTGCTTCCAGCAGAAATGACCGTGTAGATGTTCTTTGTGCTTCTGCAAAGGCATTACGAACGTAAAAAAAGGCAGAATCATTCTTTCCGGTAGATGCAAATAGCTCAGCCATTTGTTGCTGCACAGGCCCCCGGTTTATAGATTCATTTGAAACGATTGAATTTTGTAACGATATATTGTAATAAAATAACGCCGAATCCTTTTTTCCAATGTCCGAATAAACACTGCCAATCCTCCTTGTTATAAAACTTCTCAGCTGTGGATGACCTAATTCACTATTCAGGCGATTTGCCATTTGTAGGTAATATAATGCTGAATCCGGTATCTTTAAGTGCCCATACGCAATGCCTGTATTGGTTATTGAAAACACGCCGTCTGGCGAAATGGGAAGCTTTTCCCGGATAAGATTTGCCTGTAACAAGTAACTGACAGCTTCACGATACTACTGTAATTCCATGTAGATAACACCAATAAATGTCAGACAGGATGCTTCGCCTAGCACATTCTTTAATTTACGGCTGATGGTGAGTGCTTCGAGCTGAAACTTAAGTGCATGGGGGTAGTCACCCATTAATCTTGAACTTTCCCCAGCTAAACGGAGTGAAAGTTGTATCCCATTCGTAAACTGTAGTTTCCTTGACAGGTTTAATGCTTTAGTCGAATATTCGAATGAAAGATCAGGTTTATGAAAATATAAGCGATTCGCAATTTTTAGCAGCAGGTGTACACGGTTGCTGTCTTCTGGCACCTTTTCAAGTTGCTGTATCAAACTGTCAGCCCCAGACAACTGCCCGCTCAGAATAATACTATTTGAAACAATAAGAAGTGATAATATGAATAGATGTTTCATATTACAGCATTTCTAAAGAATGATTTTAAATTCGGTTCCGTCTCCTTCTTTCGTTTCCACTAACAGCTCCCCGCTATGTGCTTTTACAATATCGTACGATAAGGATAAACCCAATCCCGTTCCCTGCCCCGTTGGCTTGGTAGTAAAAAAGGGCTGGAATATTTTTTCCAATACCTTTTGAGGAATACCTGTTCCGTTATCTGCAACTTTTATTTCCACTTTTTCATTCTGCCTTTTTGTGCTGACTGTTACAGTTGGTTCATAATTATCATCACTCAGCTTTTTCTTCTCACTCACAGCATAAAATGCATTGTTAATTAAATTCAGAATAACTCGTCCAAATTCCATAGGAACGATATTGATGTTTCCAATGTTTGCATCAAAATCAGTTTTCATCGTTGCATTAAATGATTTGTCTTTTGCCCTTAAACCATGATAGGCTAATCGCAAATACTCATCGCACAACGCATTAATATCAGAAGGTTCTTTTTGGCCGTTGCTGGTTCTTGAATGCTGCAGCATTCCCTTTACAATAGCATCTGCCCGCTTGCCATGATGAATAATTTTTTCTTCATTGGCTTCAATATCATCAGCAATTGTTTTCACTTCATCATAATTGCCTTTATTAATTTCTTCTTTTAGTTCGGCGATCATTTCTTTGTTCACTTCTGAAAAATTATTGACGAAATTCAACGGATTCTGAATTTCGTGAGCAATGCCTGCTGTAAGTTCACCAAGGCTTGCCATTTTCTCAGACTGTATCAATTGTGACTGAGTAGCTTTCAAATCTGACAGTGTTTTTTGCAAGATCCTATTTGCCCTTTTTCTTTGCAGGTTGTTTCTATATAGAATCAAAGCAATTAATAAGATAATAGCAAAGCCTGCGATAACCATGTTAGTCCTAATCTTGCGCCGACGTTCTTCGGCTTCTTGTTTCAACCGTATTTCTTCATTGAAAGTAAGCGCCTGCACACGATTGATGGTTTGCTGATTAAAAACGCTTTCACTTAATGCCGCTTCCAGTTTGGAGTATGCATATGCGCTGTCGAAGCGCTGCTGGTCTTCAAATATTTTTTTGAGATATCTCATTCTTGCGAGACGGAAATAATCGTTATGGTCTTCGCGACTTATTTCCTGCAATTTATCGATCACAGGTCTCGCCAGATCGTAGCGTTTATGACCAAGAAGAAAATCAATATAATTGAACATAAAAACAAACCGTGCCCAGGGTACTTTAATATATTCATCCATCGCCAATGCCCGTTGGAATGCTGCCATTGCACGGGCAGTGTCGCCTTTCTGATCGTAATATTTTCCCCAGGCTGTTTCGATAAAATAATCCCACGCCTGGTAACGCAGCCTTTTATTGAGAGCTGCTGATTCATTAATAAACTGCAGCGACCGATCCGGCTGATTAATGTACAAATAAAGAAAGGCGCTGTTGACTCTGATCTGCATTTGCAGATAGTTGTATCCCGGGTGATCGCTATCAGGCAGGCTGGCTTCCGCTTTTTGCAAATACACAGCCTGTTGGTCAAAACTTCCCAACATCGAATAGGCTACCGATATATCGCAATACAAAGAAGGAAGTGAGTAACCGTTTTTTTCTTTTTCAGCGTAAGGTATGCCCTTGAAAAAATATTCCAGTCCGACGCTGTAATCTCCTTTTACAAGTGCATAATAACCACCCAGGATATTATACCCACGAGCAATCATACTATCATTTTTCAGCTGCAAGGCGATGCGTACCATTTCCAATCCTACTTTCTCGGTATTGTCACCGGTACCATCCCGATAATATTGAGTATGGATGGAGTCCAGCGATTGATATTTTCTTAATAAACTATCAATTTGCGCAAACCCGTTGTTTACAAACAGGCAGATACAATATGTAATGATCCATTTCCTCATGCCTTGTTGTTAGGTAATTGAATGATTAATTCAGTTCCTTCTCCCTCATTGGTTTTTACCTTCAACTCACCCCCATGTGCTTTTACAATATCATAACTCAGGGATAAGCCTAATCCTGTCCCCTGTCCTGTTGGTTTGGTAGTAAAGAAAGGTTGAAATATTTTTTCTTTAATGGAAGCCGGAATACCGTTGCCGTTATCTTTTACACTGATCAAAACTTTTTCAGCCTCCTTTTTTGTTGTAATGATAACCGTGGGTTCATAATTAGTTTCACCTTTATTTTTTCGTTCGCTTACTGCATAAAATGCGTTATTGATTAAGTTGAGCACAACCCTTCCTATCTCCTGCGGCATAACGTTGATTTTACCAATGTTTTCATCAAAATTGGTTTCAAACTTTGCATTAAAAGATTTGTCTTTTGCCCGTAGACCATGATAAGCCAATCGCAAATATTCATCACATAATGCATTGACGTCGGTTGGTTCTTTCTGTCCGCTGCTGCTTCTTGAATGCTGCAGCATACCTTTTACAATGCCATCAGCTCTTTTACCGTGGTGATTTATCTTTTCTAAGTTTTGAATCACATCATTCATGATGTTTTTAGCATCTTCAGTGTCGCCTAGCTCCAAAGCTTCTTTCATTTCACCGAGCAGTTCTTTACTCACTTCACTAAAATTGTTGACGAAGTTTAACGGGTTTTGAATTTCATGGGCAATGCCTGCGGTAAGTTCACCCAGTGAAGCCATTTTTTCAGATTGAATGAGTTGCTTTTGTGTGGCCTGCAATTCATTCAATGTCTCGTCCACCTGTTTTTTTGCTACTTCCAGTTTATTGAAGTCTTCATAGCGGGCATAAGCGGTCGCAAATGCTTCCGCTACCGACTGAATTAACCTGATGTCCTGCTCACCCAGCAGGTTTGTGTTGCCCACATATAACATCCCTTGTAAAAAAGGTAAGAAATGCAGGTGAAACCCGCTGTCCGGGATTGAACTGAGGTATTGATCCGGGGATGTTAGAGCTCCCTGGCCAACCAACACATTGGCAAACTCCACAAAAGCATTTTTATCCCAATGATCGAAGTATCCTTTTTTATCCCGCCAGTGCTGCAATACCTGTGCAATTTTTCCGGGTGTGTCGTAGGGAAGGTGGAACGAACCAATAGCTTTGCCATCCGGAGTGGAAAGAAAGGTATGGATCAGTTGCCGGGGATCATCCATGATGAAAACACCGCAACGGATGAATGGAATCCCCAGTATGGTAAGTTCATTCCACACCAGGGGTATGATGCGCTGAAGATCCTCAGTCGTCCGCATAGAAGCTATTTCCGCCCTCACCCTGTCAAGCGATGCCCGTCTCACGGCTTCAAGTGCATTGGCTTCTGATTGCTGCAATTCAAGATAGCGCCGGAAAGTGAGATCAATAATAGCTTTGAAGCGTTGCATAATGCGTTTATCAGCATCACCAAACGGCTGTTCGGACCAGGCATATAAAAAGCCCTCTGAAAATGGCAGGAAACAACCGTATTGCGTATAGTCTGAGCTAATATCAGGCAACCTGAAATTGGTGCTGATACTTTGACTATACTCTTTCAATGCTTCCCCTTTCAGCACCGGGTAATAATCTTCCTGGAGCAACCATTTGTCGTATTGTGCTGCCAGCACGGGGTTTCCTTCCAGTAAAGCCCACCCAAGCAAAGACATTTCATCTCCTTTTTCAGAAACAGTGGTGGCATATAGCTGTGCTTTCCTGTTTTCTTTTGACAGCAGACCCACCCCACAACGCACCGGGTTCACTCCCAGTTTGCGCAGTTCAGTGAATACAACACTGGCAGTAGCTGAAAGATCGCTGCTGCTATGCATAGCCATTGCCTTTCCCCTCACTTTTTCCAATGCCGTTTCGATTGTTGCCTCTCTTGCCTGCGCTTCGGCCATTTGCAGATCGTAATATCGCTTATAGGTAAGGCTAAGCACCGATTTGAACCTGCGGTAAATCTGCAGTTCGGCCTCGTTCATTTCATGGTCTGTCCAGGCATACACGCCTCCTTCATTGAACATAAAGAAATAACCATACTGTATCACATCACTGTCATAGTCCGGAAAGTTCATCTGTGGCCGTAACACCCGGTAATATTTCTTTATTTCATCACCACCTTTTAATACGGGGTAATAATCGGTTTGCGTAAGCCAGTGCTCATAAACCTGTTCCAGGATCGGGTGACCTGTCATTTGTAATTTACCTACCAGTTCAAGGCTTTCTCCCTTTTCAGTAGTATTCCAGGTAAATATTTCTCCTACCTTGTTTTCTTTTTTCAACAGGCCCACGCCGCAGCGACGTGGTGTAATGCTGAATGATTGCAGCTCTTTGTAAAAAACTCCAATGGTGTCAGCAAGGTCCTGCGAGCTGTGCATGGCCATGGCTTTTGCCCTCACCCTTTCCAGCGCCGCCTCAATTTGTGCTTCTCTTGCTTGTGCTTCGGCTTTTTGCAGATCGAGGAAACGGGTATAGGATTGCTCAAACACCGTTGCAAAACGTACAATGACAGCATTTTGTTCTTCGGAAAAAGGCTTATCGGTAAACCTGCCGGCAAATACGTTGATATCCTTCAATATAACAGTGGTCCGGACCAACCCCGGGCTTTCAAGAATAAATGGCCTGGCGACGGCCATGATCTTACTGGAAGGATTATTGTCAAAAAATACATTTGACCACTCCATCATTTCTTCCCGGGAAAATAAATTGACCAACAGTCGCTGCCCCTTTTGTTTTGCTTCCAGTAAAGTAGTTGTAAGGGGGTTATCTATAAAAGGCATGTGAATCTTCTCCGGCTCTCCGGCCTGCGGTGCAGCCATCCAAAAATCAAGATTCCCGTAACTGTCAATCATACCGAAGCACACGAAGCCAAAACGGATACCAACCAGTTGCATCTGCTCCGAAACCACATTGATCACATCCAGCAGTTCCTCACTTTTGTGCATGGCCATGGTCCGGCTTCTCACTCTTTCCAGCGCCGCTTCAATCTGAGCTTCTCTTGCCTGCGCTTCTGCTTTCTGCAAATCGAGGAAGCGGGTATAGGATCTTTCAAATTCAATGGCAAATCGATGAAGTATCTCTTTTTCCTTCGGGCTTAAAGGCCGCCTTATATCAATACCAAAACACCCGTATTTCATAAATGCCTCGGTATAATAAATGCCATCGGGGAAAAATGCAGGCTTTAACCGCTCGGCCCCTTCCAGCAACTCTGCCCAGGAGGCAAAAAAAGTATCCATATTTTCTGGCGCAACAAAATGCTCATGTACAAAAACCCCGCTTTTCCAGTCCACAAAACAAGCAGCGGTATAGGGCTCGGTCATATCCAAAGGATAGGTTATAGCCCTTGTTTGAAATTGTTTGTTACTACCCTTTTCCTCCAGCCAGGTGGCCCAGAACAAATGATCTCCTTTTTCTTCATTGGGTAACCATACAAAAGAGAATGCTGAATCAATACCAAGCAGTAATAGCTGCTCGTGAAAGACCTTTGAAATGTCCAGCAATTCATCAGAATGTTGCATCAGCAGGCTGCGGGTCCGGGTACGTTCGAGGGCCGTTTCAATTTCCAGTTCACGGTTTTTTCCGATAAGGTCTGCTGTTTTTTCATCCACCAGCCGCACCAGTTCTGTTGCCTTTTGCTTCCAGTTTTCAACACCCCATGTATCCTTTTCACTCTCCACCTGCTCAGGCTTGGAACCATGCCAGTGAATTACTTTCCACTGGCCATTGCTATAATTTAATACCATGGAGATCCGCATATACATTTTCACCGTCTCTTTCCCGGCACGGATAGACAGGTGCAGGTCGTCGGCAAATACCGCGGAGTTCTCGTCGGTTGTGATGTAGCGGGAAACCGGTTTGCTTTTCCATTTGATATCAAGCCCCTTGCTTTGTTTTTTCTGGTTTTTTAGCAGCTTCTTTATCTCCTTAATACCAAAGATCTTTTCATCAACTGCGGTGCCAAACCCAAAGACCTTTTCATCAGCGATCTTGTGCAATGCAGCAGATTCATCATTATTCAGTCCGGCTTCCATAAACTGCTTGTATGTCCGGAACATTGATTGTTTTTTATTTCTGTTCATCAACTGGTTGTTACAATGGTAAGTTAATAATGAATGTTGAGCCCTCTCCTTCCATCGTCTCCACCTTCAGGTCCCCGCCATGTGCCTTCACAATATCATAGCTCAAACTCAAGCCTAACCCCGTTCCCTGCCCTGTTGGTTTGGTGGTAAAGAAGGGCTGAAATATTTTATCCACTACCTTTTGCGGAATACCAGTGCCGTTATCTTTTACACTTATCAAAACTTTTTCACCTTCCTTCCTGGTTGTAACGATAACAGTGGGCTCATAATTGGTTTCTCCATTCCTTTTCCGTTCGTTTACTGCATAAAAAGCATTATTGATTAAGTTGAGCACAACCCTGCCCATATCCTGTGGCATCACATTTATCTTACCAACCGTTTCATCCAGGCTGGTTTCAAATTTTGCATTAAAGCTTTTGTCTTTTGCCCTTAAACCATGAAAAGCCAGCCTCAAATATTCATCGCACAGCGCATTGATGTCTGTCAGCTCTTTTTGACCTGTGCCGCTTCTTGAATGCTGCAGCATCCCTTTTACAATACCATCTGCCCTTTTACCATGATGATTAATTTTTTCCAGGTTCTGAATCACATTATTCATTATTTCTTTTGCTTCTTCTGCATCGCCTTTCTCTATGGCTTCTTTCATTTCATCCAGCAATTCTTTACTTACTTCACTAAAGTTGTTTACAAAGTTTAACGGATTTTGTATTTCATGGGCAATACCGGCGGTGAGTTCTCCCAACGAAGCCATTTTTTCAGATTGGATAAGCTGGGCTTGTGTTGACCTTAACTGCGAAAGCGCAGATTGAATTTCTTCCTTCTGCCGTTTCAACAGGATGTTTGCCTTCTTCTGCTGACGGTTATTCCGGAAAAGAATAAATGCAACGATCAAAAAGATTCCCAGCCCGGCTAACAGCCCGTATTGTTTTAACCTGTTTTGATAGGCAGTCCTGGTAATTTCAACTTCCTTTTGCCTGGCTTCTTCTTTTGCAATCAGGGTTTGTATGGTTTGAATATTACCGGCCCCAAATAAACTATCCTTTGCCGCTGAAGCTATTTTATAATACCGGAGAGCTTCCTTCGGGTTAATCGAATCATATAATTCAGATAGCATTGTGCTGGAAAACAAAATTCCTTTTTTATAAGAGGCCATCTGTCCATACATTACCCCCTTTTTTGCATAAGCGATTGCGGAGTCTGGTTTATTCACCTGTCTGAACATACGGGCAGCATCGGCATAAATAAAAGAAGCTGTGCGAAAGTCATTTAATTTTAAACCGGTTTCAATTCCTTTATTATAATAGGCTAATGCAAGCTGCTGATCTCCTTTTTTTGCATAAATATTTCCAAACACCCTGTTCACCTCTGGATATAAATCTTCTATAAGATCTTTCCATTCGTCTGCTTTCTGAATAAAAAACAGGGCCGAATCGAGCTGGCTCATGTATTCATACGTCATTCCTAAATTCATGTATTCGATAGCGATTCCTCTTTTGTATTGAACAGTTTCTTGTTTATTCAATGCCCGGTATAAATAATGAAGGCAGAGCGGATAATTTTTTATATCCATATACACCAGACCGATCCGGCGCAGACTAAATGCTGCTTCAATAACATAGTTATTTGGTTCGGCAATTTGCAATGCCTGTAACTGTAGTTCCAGTGCTTTGGGCAAATCGCCTTTTTCCCTCAAACCAAGACCTATGGTTGTAAGGGCATATACTTCTCCCCTTTTAAAGCGAATCTGCTTTGCCAGCGTTAATGCTTTTTCGCAATAATATATACAAGAATCCGGGTTGGTATTTCTGTATTGAAGACCCAGGTCAATTGTTGTTAATACACGGCTTGTATCTTCCTTTGCAATGGCCAGCAGGTTATGTAAACTATCCGTCAGTTTGTTTTGCGCAAAGCCTTGCCTACATAGAATAGCTAAAAGGAAAATAATTAGTAGTTGCTTTCTCATATTCCAATTAAACAGGTAATTCAATGATGAACTCACTTCCTTCTCCTTCCTTCGTCTGCACCTTCAACTCGCCTCCATGTGCCTTTACAATATCATAACTTAAACTCAAGCCTAGCCCCGTTCCCTGTCCTGTTGGTTTGGTGGTAAAGAAGGGCTGAAATATTTTATCCACTACCTTTTGCGGAATACCAGTGCCGTTATCTTTTACACTTATCAAAACTTTTTCACCTTCCTTCCTGGTTGTAACGATAACAGTGGGCTCATAATTGGTTTCTCCATTCCTTTTCCGTTCGTTTACTGCATAAAAAGCATTATTGATTAAGTTGAGCACAACCCTGCCCATATCCTGTGGCATCACATTTATCTTACCAACCGTTTCATCCAGGCTGGTTTCAAATTTTGCATTAAAGCTTTTGTCTTTTGCCCTTAAACCATGAAAAGCCAGCCTCAAATATTCATCGCACAGCGCATTGATGTCTGTCAGCTCTTTTTGACCTGTGCCGCTTCTTGAATGCTGCAGCATCCCTTTTACAATTCCATCAGCTCTTTTGCCATGATGGTTTATCTTTTCCAGGTTCTGAATCACATCATCGATGATTTCTTTTGCCTCTCCGGTATCACCCTTTTCGATCGCTTCTTTCATTTCATCCAGCAGCTCTTTGCTCACTTCACTAAAATTGTTAACGAAATTCAACGGGTTTTGAATTTCATGGGCAATGCCTGCGGTGAGTTCGCCGAGTGATGCCATTTTTTCAGATTGCACTAACTGTTTTTGTGTTGTTTGCAGTTCTGATAAAGCAGTTTCGGCTCTTTGCTTTTCTTCTTTCAATCTTTGCAGATCGATCTTTGCCTGTGACAAATCTTTAAATCTTGAGTAGGCCAATGAGAAAACAGAGGCTGCCCGGCTCAACAATCCCCAGCTTTCAGCTGAGATATCTCCGGGTGCGGCAGCGCCAATATAGCCATGAGAGAATTTGTACAGGTGATATGTACGATCGGGAATAGTTTCTCCGTAGAACCCGCTGAACACCGGTGAATGCTTGTAGCAGTATTCTATCCATTCCCGGCGATTGTTTCCCTGCATTACCACAGAAGTTTGCTTTCCACCGGACAAATAAAATTTTTTCATCTCTCTTCCCACCCATGTAGCGCTGAGATCAAGCATAAAATGATCTGCGATCATTTTCCTTTCCGTATGCTTTGGATCCTGCAATGCATACCAGCACTCCACATTTTCTGAACTATCACCATGAATATAAATACTGGATGTTTCTAATTCTTCAACGCCTAATGCCCCCATTTCATTTCTCATTACCTGGGCTACATCTTTTAATTCTTCGGGTTCCTGCATAGCTAATGCTCTTGCACGAACTCTTTCAAGAGCCACTTCAATCAGCGCCTCTCTTGCCTGTGCCTCGGCTTTTTGCAGATCGAGGAAGCGGGTATAGGTTTGGTCAAATACTTTGGCAAAACGCTTAAATATTTCCGGATCAGGATACGGTTCTTGTGTAATAATTAGTAAATATCCTTTAGAAAAGAAAGAGGCATGCCATTGCTGCCATTCAGGAAAATGAAACCCAGCCTCCAACATGGGCTGAAAAAAATCCTTCACAGGCGGTAAAGTGTTCAGGTACCTGTAATGGGCTTTCAATTCTTCCCCGCCTTTTTCTGACTGGTAATATTCTTCTTTGTTTTTCCAGGCCTTATACATGGCAATATGAACATCATCATCAGTGTGGGGAATTGTAACCGGCGGCATTACACCCATTTCATTGGCAAACCAAAATGCATCCTCGCCGTCCTTTGTATCACAGAGACCAAACCCGGTGCCCCAAAGATTACCCCCCAACAGCCTGATCTGTTCAAAAAGCACAAATGCCACTTCATTTAATTCGGTACTTTTTTGCATTCCCATTGTTCTGCTTCGCACCCTTTCCAGTGCTGCTTCTATTTGAGCCTCCCTGGCCAGTTCTTCTGCTTTTTGCAGATCGAGGAAGCGGGTAAAGGCTTGCTGGAATGCATTACCAAAACGTTTCAAAATTGAATTTTCTTCATCTGTGTAGGGTATGGCGGAATAGTTTGCTATCGTCAGGAATACTTCATTCAGTACAGCTGTCGATATCGACATGCCTTTCGATTGCAGTCGTTTTTGTAATGCCTCCTCCGGAAGGTATTTGAGAATGCCCATTGTGATAAGATGAGTAACAAATTGAAACGTTTCTTCCTGGGGCAAAGTGTAGGCAATAAATTCCAGCCCATTTTTCCTGGCCTGCATCACTTCGTTGAATACCCTGTTATCTATGCGGGGAATAAAAAACCGTACAGGATTGGCCTGGCCAAATGATACATTCCAGGTATCAAATCCATCTGCGGTATCCCCAACTATGAAATTCACATAGTCAAAAAATAATCCCATCTCTTGCAATTGCTGGCCAATAACTTCAATAACATCTTTGAGATGACCGCTGTGCTGCATACTCATTGCCTTTGCCCGAACCCGCTCCAGTGCTAATTCAATCTGTGCTTCCCTGGCCAGCTCTTCTGCTTTCTGCAAGTCGAGGAAGCGGGTATAGGTTTGTTCAAACACTTTTGCAAAACGTTTGAAAATATCATGTGATTCGGGTACAGGTTCGTAGCTGATAAAAAGGAGGTAGCCGTACTTGAAAAAAGCGACATGATCAATTTGGGAAGCCGGAAACGGAATACCAGCTGCTTTCATTTTAAGTAACTGTTCTCCAACGCCGGGTAAACTGCACAGGTATTCGTAATGGGCCGGACATTCATCTTCGCCAATTTCGTTGATGAGTAATGTTTCACCTCTTTGTCCTGCTTCATAATACCGGAGAAAAACGCCTTCTCTCGGTGTTCTGTATCTTGGAAAAGTTCCTTCCCCATTGCTGCCCCATTCCAATGAACCCCGCAGGTCATCATCATAGATATTAAACGCACAAAACCAGGTTTTGACGCCCAAAGCCTGGACCTGCTTTACCAATTCAAGGGAAAGATCAGCCAGTTCTTCACTTTTATGCATGGCCATTGACCGGCTTCTTACTCTTTCCAAAGCTGCTTCTATCTGTGCTTCTCTTGCCTGTGCTTCCGCCTTTTGCAGATCAAGGAAACGGGTATAGGTAAGATCGAACACCTGTGCAAAACGTTTGAAAACTTCTTCTTCAGGGCAAGGTTCTCTTGTAATGATGCATAAATATCCTTTGGAAAAATAGGCACAATGTAATTTTTGCCAGACCGGTCTTTCAAAACCGGCTGCAGACATATCTTCAAAAATCTTTTTTCCCACAGGAATGTTCATCAGCCATTCATAATGCTGCTCCAATGCTTCACCTTCTAATTGTTCTGTATGGTAAGTTTCATCATTTAACCATCCCTGGTAAATATTATAATGCGTAGCATCGCCTATATTAGGCAGATAAAAAGCAGGAATAAATCCTCCTTCTGCACATAGCCACCATTCATCTTCTACTCTGTCCTTTTCACACAATACAAAACCGCAAGTCCAAAGATTAAGTACAAGCTGGTTCAGTTCTTTGAATAATACAGTTGCCACATCAGCCAGTTCACTACTTTTCTGCATAGCCATTGTCCGCGAACGAACTTTTTCCAATGCTGCTTCAATCTTTGCTTCTCTTGCCTGCGCTTCTGCTTTTTGCAAGTCGAGGAAGCGAGTATAGGTTTGTTCAAACACTTTTGCAAAACGTTTGAAAATATCATGTGAAGCTGGACATGGTTCATTTGTAATAAACAAAATGCTCCCTTGTGAAAAAAATGCGTAATTATCAACCTGCGTTTCCGGGATATCAATTTTTCCAATATCTATTGATTTAAGAATAGTTTTAAACTCAGAGAGCTTGCTCATATATTCGAAATTTTCTCTCAGTTGCTCACGGCTCATCCTGAGTTCAAGAAATTCTTCATTCCGTTGCCTGGCGCTATTCAATTCTTTGGGAAGCCAGAAATCATTTATCGGCACTTTATAGGGGGGCAAGAAGCCTCCCGACGGGTTAGCCATCCAGCAGGTTATAGAATCTTCATCCTTATCCCAAATATTAAAACCGGTTGATAAAACTTTTATACCAAGCTCATTTACTTGTTTAAATAATATGGATGTAACGTCTCCTAATTCCACACTTTTCTGCATTGCCATTGTTCTTGCACGAACTCTTTCTAAAGCCAATTGAATTTGTGATTCCCTTGCCTGTGCTTCGGCTTTTTGCAGATCGAGGAAACGGGTATAGGTTTGCTGAAATACTTTGCCAAAACGGATAAGAATATTATTCTCTTCATCTGTATAAGGTATCCCTTCAAAATTTTCAATGTACAGGCCAACTGTATCTAACAAAACAGTAGATACGGCAAGCCCTTTACATTGCAAATAGAATTTCTTTGCTTCCTCCGGTACCGTAAATAATTTGAAAAGGGATTTATAGAATTTGTTTTTTGTTTTAAAATCCAGCAGGTCTGTGTGAAGCGTTGTTCCTTTTGCTTTGGCATCTAAAAAACTATTCCATGTAGGTGTATCAAAATAAGGAAGGATGGCAAAAAATGGTTCAATGTTGGGATCAGCCAGCCAGATGTGCATGTCATCATAGGCTTTGTAATCAATATAAAAACCGGCATGCCCCACATTGATGTTAAGATGAATAAATTGCTGAAGCACCACTTTTATCACATCCTTCAGTTCCTCACTCTTATGCATAGCCATCGTTCTGCTTCTTACTTTCTCCAATGCAGTTTCTATCTGTGCTTCCCTTGCCTGTGCTTCGGCTTTTTCTATATCTTTAAAACGGCGATAGGAGAGTTCAAATACATTTCTGAAGCGAACAAACAATTCCTGATCTTCTTTACATAATGGAGTATACGTAGAAATACCCAATGCAACAGGCCCTAATGAATACCAATAATAACTCAAGGAAGAAGCTTTCAGCAGAAATTTATCAGCAAACTGTTTGGTAGATTTTTTCTGGAATGCATACCATTCCATTGTTTGTTTTTGAGTGAGATTTCTTTTAAAAAACTCATTGGGTCCATCCAGCATTTTTTTTATGAATGCTTTGGTCATTGGATGATCGATATACAAAACCTCTGTGGCTAACAGCTTATCGTGTTTTGCATAATACTCATAATTAAGATAGCTTCCTTTTTGCGGATAGATGATAGCTGTTTGTACATTACGAATCTCTTTTACACCCAACTTTTGCAATTGCTGTGCAATAGTTTTGCAAATAACAAGCATATCTTCCTGCTTCTTCATTCCCATCGCAACGGCCCTTACTCTTTCGAGAGCAGCTTCCGTTTCCAAATTCCTGTTTTTTGCTTCCAGTTCAACAGTAGCCCTTTTGACCGCATCCCTGAGTTCCAGGTTTTCTTTGCTTATTTTCTCAAAAGCGATGGTCTCTCCTTCCTCCACCCGCATATCAGGAAAAGATCCGTGCTGCTGAATCACTTTCCAGCCCGACCTGGTTTCATGAATAAGCGTTGATATGCGTATCCCCGCATAAAAGGTCCATTTCCGTTTGTCCAAAATATAGATGTCGGCAGTTTCATTGAACAAAAACATTCCGTTTACAGGTTTCACTGAAATACGCCTGTTTCGCATTTCCGCTTTTCCGACTATTTCCTTCATCTGGGCTTTGTAAAATTTTATCCCATCTGCTTTGCTGTGACAAACTTCGCTTTCCGACGTACCTATCATCTCTAAAGCCTCATCAAGGGTGGATGAAAACCCTTTAAGGTCTCCTTTCATATAGCTGTCCCAGTATTTCGCATACACTTTCCGGGCTTCCAGTTCCTGCTTTTTGGTCAGTTTCATCAGTTATTGGTTGGAATGCTTATTATAAATGTAGTTCCTTCGCCTTCCTTCGTTTCCACTTTCAACTCTCCACCATGCGCCTTCACAATATCATAGCTCAAACTCAAACCTAACCCTGTTCCCTGCCCCGTTGGTTTGGTAGTGAAGAAGGGCTGAAAGATTTTATCTAATACTTTTTGAGGGATACCTGTACCATTATCTTTTACATGTATCTCAATTTTGTCATTTAGTTTTTTTGTACTCACTGAAACAACGGGTTCATAGCCCCCGGGTTCCAATTTCTTTCTCTCGTTCACCGCATAAAATGCATTGGTAATAAGATTCAGTACAACACGGCCAATATCCTGCGGAATGACTTTTATTAAACCAAGACTTTCGTCATAGTCAGTTTTGGTGGCGGCATTAAAAGTTTTATCCTTTGCCCGCAAACCATGATAGGCCAGTCTTAAATATTCATCAGCCAGTGTATTAATATCAGTCAATTCTTTTTGCCCACTGCCGGTTCGGCTATGCTGAAGCATTCCCTTTACAATATCACCGGCACGTTTGCCATGATGCAATATCTTTTCCAGGTTTTGTTTTACATCATCAGCAATGGCCTTGGCTTCGTCTGTATTTCCTTTATCCAGTTCTTCTTTCATTTCATCAACCAGCTCATTACTTACATCCGAAAAATTATTGACGAAATTCAACGGGTTTTGTATTTCATGGGCTATACCGGCTGTGAGTTCACCCAGACTGGCCATTTTTTCGGATTGAATCAGTTGTGCCTGTGCAGCTTTCAATTCTTCGAGAGATTTTTGCAAAGCATCTTTCGACTCTTCAACAGTTTTTCGTTTCTCCTCCAGTTCCGCAATGGTTTCTTCCAACAGGATCGCTGTGGTTCGTTTTACTTTCTCCGTGCGGTCCAGTTTAAAGGAAACAATTTCCAGTTCCTTATCGGCATCTCTAAGAAACTTCAGCAATGTCCCTTTCTGTTCTTCTGACAGTGCTTCAATATTCTGTATAATATCCTGTATGTTCTGAAGATGTTTATTCATCTATCTTTCTTTTAAAGCTATGCAACAGGTTGTAAGATTGTGCATTTCCAAACTACCGCCGGTAGCCCTGCCCAATTCAGCATTGCTGAACATGCCTGCCATCGGTACATTCCAGACCTCTTTCACCCCTTCGAGTTCTTTACTCATCAATGGCCCGAGAGAAAGTATTCTTCCGGCACAACTGAATACAACCAGTGCATCTGCTTCGGGCATTTCTGTAGCTTTTAAATTTTCAACACCTCTCACTACTTTTTCCATCACATCAAAATCAGGAGGTAATGAGAACCTGACCTTTGACCCCTGCGGCACAGTACCACTTGTAAAAAAAGAACGGTCTGACCAATCAACCACCAGTCCCGGCCGCATAATCGGATCGCCTTTTTCCCGCTGTAATTGGAGTGGGAAGTTGGCAGCTAATTCTACTAATAGATCATTGTTATCCGGACTAATATTCTCAAGGCCGCCATATTTCACTGTAATATCCAGTGCAGGAATATCATCTACTGTATACACATGATTTCCTTCACTTTTTGTAACTACTTTTTCCGTGCCTACCGCTTTCCAGCCACAGGTCGCAATGCCTTTTACTATTACCTTTTCTTCGTTGACGGCAATACATACCATGCCATTGGTACTTTCCTTTCCATTCGTAAACACCACCGTTTCGGTGAATGCGTAATCGTCACCAGCCCCACCACCAAAAGCATTTACTTCTTGCCCGATCACCTCTTCTATACCCCGCAATATTTCTTCACCATCAGCAGCGGCATTACTGATACCAATTAAAAAAGCAGGGACAGTAAATTTTGCTTTGGCTTTCTGTGCAATTCCTTTTGCCACTTCACGATAGTTCTTTTCGGGATATTCATCGAAATAGATCTGAAAATGATCTCTGTTCATATCGAGCAGCAAAATAGCTGCTGATCCTTTTTCCGGTTCTGCATCAATGAACTCGCCATTGGTGGTACAGCCAAAAACAGCAATGCTTTTTTCATCCAGTAAATCAGTAATGGCTTTTCTGTCCTGGCTTTTGGAAATAAAACAAATTGCCAGAGTGGGTTGAAATCCATCGGCAAGACTTTGATCAAGTCCTGTTTTGATCTCTTCGGTTGATTTTCCTTTGATTGATTTTGCTTTCATGACATAACTTGATTTTTAAACCCGGGATACTATTATTTCATTGCGTCTGTAACCTGTTTTGTATCGGTATATTGCTGGAAACCTGTTGCTTTGCCATTATGCAAGGTCCAAACATGTGCAAACTGGGCTTTGATCACTTTCCCTGTGGTCTTATGTTTTGCATTGTACCTGCCGGTTACAATAATTTTACCGCCTGTTGATTCATGGTACTCATGATCAGACAAGGTCCAGTATTCCCAATCGGCAGCAATACGACCAAACACACCCGCCGCAACAGCACCCGGCCCGATGTAGGGATTGTTATCCGCATAAGGAAAATTTTCTGCCTCGTTCCATTCAATAGTTTCGTCCATGCTGTTTAAAAAACCGGGAAAGTCGCCAGTGGCCACTGCCTGGTACATATTTTTAATGATGTTTAAGTTTTGCATTATTGAAAATTTGTTGATTTTGATTTATGATAAAAAAGTGATGCTATTTTTCTTTTAATGCTACCCAACAGCAGCTCATATTATGAAACTCATTTTGTCCCCCGCTGGTTCGTCCATATTCACCGTAACTGAAAAAACCGGTCATGGGTACATTAAATACTGAACGAACCGCTTTTAACTCATCATCAATAAGAGGGCCCAATACATCCAACCGACCAACACAGGAAAACATCAGCATTGCATCAGCTTCCACCATTTCATTTTTCCTGAATGCCAATGCCTGACTGTTTAATTCATCAATTATCTCAAAGTCCGGTGGAAGCATCAGCCGTACACGGTCATTCTCTTTTACTGTACCGGAAACACTAATGGCTTTGTTGTCCCGGTTAAAGCCGGTTGCAGAACGGATCACAGGATCTGCATTGCCACGGTAAAGGCCCATATACAAATTCCTTACACTCCAGTATTTGTAATCTTCCGGTTTTAATGTGATTCCTAAAAATCGTGTAATGAATTCAGCGGCCGGTTGATCATCAATTTCTATGATCCATTTACCATCCGCCTTTGTTATTGTTTTTTCAGTTCCTGCCGGTTTAAGGCCTGTAGCCGTAAGCCCTTTCACAACTACCTTGTCACCGTCAAGCACTAATAATAAAAGTGCCCGGTTTCCACAGTGGCCGTTGGTAAATACAAATGTTTCATTGAAAATAAAATCATCTCCTGCACCACCTCCCCAAACTTCTGACTCTTCTCCGGCAACATCCAGGATAGTTTTCAGCATTTTTTCACCCACATCCAGATCGGCTATATTGGCTATACTGTTGGAAACAATATAGGCAGGATGGTCAAAACAGGATTGTGCTTTTATGGTTAGTTCTTTTGCCAGCTCTTCCGGAGCTTTTTCACCATATTCACCATACAGTAATTGAAAATATGCCGGATCAAGATCCATCAGCAATATGGAGATGCTCTGATGACTGGCAGCGTCATCATTAATTTCACCACTGCTGGTAGCGCCGAAGATGCTGATGTTGAGTTTATCGAAGATGTCACAAACTGCTTTAATGTCCTGTTTGATAGAAATAAAAATAAGGGCCAGTGTAGGCTTGAACCCATCCATCATATTCTGATGCAGGGCTGATTGAATTTCTGCAGCAGAACCTCCTTTAATTGACTTTGCTTTCATAATTATTTTTCTTTTAAGGCCACCCAGCTTACTGTTGTCCCGTGAAACTCGGGTCGGGTTTCATTGTCCACTTTGCCAAATTCACCCAACGAGAAAAAGCCTGCCATTGGTTTGTTCCAGGTAGCAGCCAATCCTTCTATTTCCGAAGCCACCATTGGACCTAATGATGATAACCTTCCCACACAGGAAAAGATCAGCATCGTATCCACATCGGGCAATTCGTTTTCTTTTATAGTCCTGGTACTGTCAATTACCGTATCGATCACTTCCAGGTCAGGTGGTAGTGAAAAGCGGAATACGGACCCTTCTGCTACCGGGGCTCCTAACATCACGGATTGGTTTTCCTCATTCCAACGTACAATCGGGTTCATAACTGGTTTCCCCGCTTTTCTCTGAAACTGCAACGGGTAGCTGTCCAATCCCTCCGATTTTGTGCTCGTCAGCATATCCGTGCCAAGGAATTTCTTTATTACATCTCTCGCCGGCTCATTGTCGATCGTATAAACCCAGTTGCCTTCACTTTTGGTGATCCTTTTTTCAGTGCCCACCGGTTTCCATCCCGATACAGCCACTCCTTTCACATCAATTTTATCTTCATCAAGGATCAATGCTATCAACCCGGAATTAGCTTTTGATTGATTGGTAAACACAGTACCGGTAAAATTTATATGTTCTCCCGCCACACCACCAATAACTGTGACATCTATTCCTGCTTTGTCTAAAAAACCTCTGATCAATTCCTCTCGGGGAATCCTTATATCTACAGTGGAAATTATAAATGCCGGATGAGCAAACCTGTTTTTGCCTGATTCACCTGTCTGGCATGCCGTTTCATATGCTGATTCAACTTCAGAAAATTCATTTAAAACAACTTTGAAATGAGCCCTGTTCATATCCATCAGTAATACAACTATGGCCTCTGGCTCTAAACCATGTTCAGTAAATTTTTCAGATGTACTGGCGCCAAATATGGTAATATTCTCTAAATCCAGCATTTTCGTAACTGCATCGATGTCTTTTACTTCTGTCAGGAATACAAAAGCCAGTGTAGGCTTAAATCCGTCAGTCATGGTTTGCTGCAAAGCTCTTTTAAGTTCTTCTGGTGATCTTCCTTTGATTGATTTTGCTTTCATTACATTTTTTCCTTTAATGCCACCACACAGCAGGTGTTATTATGAAATTCATGTTTGCCTCTTTTTGATTTCCCGTACTCGCCGTAACTGAAATAACCTATGAAAGGCGCATTCCAGACTTTCATCACCCTTTCAATTTCATCACTCGTCATTACGCCAAATGACAGATAACGACTAATACAGGAGAACATAATAACTGCATCAGCATTAGCCTCTGTATTAGTTTTCAACCCGGTACATTCTTCAACCACTGTATCAATCACATCAAAATCAGGGGGAAGTGAAAAGCGGACCTTAGCTCCTTGCGGTACGTTGCCAGCGCAGATAAGTGACCTGTCGTCTTTATTACCCAACATAGCAGTACGCATTACCGGTGGCGCATCTTCTCTTTCCAATTGCAGCGGATAATAAGCACCAAGGTTGACCACCGTATTGGTTATAGCATTCATTTCGTCTGTATTAAGGCCAAGATATTTGATAACAAGGTCAAATGCAGGCTGATCATCTATGGTGTAAACAACATTTCCCTCACTTTTGGTTACTGTTTTGGTTATCCCGATAGGTTTCCAGCCGCAGGTGGCAATGCCGGTCAGGTCAATTTTATCCTCATCAAAGATGATTGTCATAAGTCCGGTGATACTGCAATTATCATTGGAAAACACCATTGGTCCGCTCAGTGCAAGATCGTCTCCCGCCATTCCGCCAAAGATGGTTGGTTCACTTCCATAACCATCTTCTATACCTTTGATAACCTGCTCACCATCCGTGTGCAACCAGCCCGATGCAATGATGAATGCAGCATGACCAAAAACTTTCTTTCCTTCTTCGCCGAGTTGCTTTGACATTTCATAAGCGGAACTACCGGTGGTCTCAAAAAAAATAGTCCTGAAATAAGAAGGATTCAAGTCGAGTAGCATGATAGCAATGCCACCTTCACTGATCTCGTTGCTGATAAATTCACCGGAAGTAGTAGAACCAAAAATTTGAATCCCTTCTTTGCTTAACATGTCACATACTGCGTTCCGGTCCTGTTTGATGGACATGAAAACAACCGCCAATGTCGGCTTGAAATCTTCACTGATACTTTGCTGGAAGGCCGATCTGATTTCTGTCGTTGATTTTCCTATGATGGTTTTTGCTTTCATGAAAACGCTTTAACACCTAATTTTCTATAGCGCCAATGATCATCGTTATTCCGCCTGTTGCAAAATTGGCCAGGTCGGCAGCCATAGCCTGTCCTTCAGGAGAAGTTAAAGCCTGCTGCATTTCTGCTGGGCCTTCAAAATACAATTCGGCCATTCTGTAATATGCAGGTGCCGACCCATCCGGACCCGGTAAAAACTTTGTGTACTCTGCTTTTACAATTCCGTTTGTTTTTGCCACCAGGGAAAGATGTGTTTCGCTATAATACTTTTCAAAAGCATCGGCATCCTTTGGGTGACCATACAGTACTGTTCCTTTTATCATATAGTTGTTTTTATTTTTCTTTTATTGCCACCCAGCTGCAGGTGGTAGAATGCATTCTTCGTTTGCCATGTGGATTTCTTCCAAATTCGCCATAGGTATAAAACCCTGCCATAGGAACATTCCATATCTTAGCCAGCCCTTCGTTTTCCTCCTGCGTCATCGGTCCCATTGCTGAGTGTCTGCCAATACATGAAAAAATAAAAAGCGCATCTGCCTCTGCTTCTCTTTCATTTTTCATTTTTGATGCATTTTGCAGAATTGTTTCTACAATATCAAAGTCGGGTGGCACTGAAAAATGAAAGGTTGAATTCTGCGTCAATTCTTTTTCACAAATCAGGGCATTTTCGTCCATATCAATTCCCATTGGAGTAACCATAACCGATTCTCCATTTTCCAATTCTATTTGTAAGGGATAGTGTACCCCAATGGCTTCAAATATTTTATGTTTGTCGTTTTCGAAAAAATTCTCATTTCCAAGATATTTTAAATACATATCTACGGCCGGCTGGTTATCTATACTGTAAATTAATCTGCCCTTGCTTTTTGTAATGGTCCTTGTTATACCCAGGGGTTTCCAGCCCGATAAAGCCATTCCATACAAATCAACTTTGTCTTCATCGAGTACCAGTGCGATGATTCCGTTATCGGTCGATTTTTCGTGATTAAAAACGTAAGTCCCTGTAAATTTTGCGTCGTCCCCTGCCATTCCACCAAAAATGGTTACATCAGGACCAACAACCTTTTCAATATTTTCTACCAATACTTCCCCGTTCAACATTTCACCTTGTTCAGTTATAGATGTGCTGCAAAGAATAAATGCCGGATTATTGAATTTTGATAATGCAGTTCCCGCCATATTTTGTGAAACCTGAGCCAAATCTTTTCCTTTGACATCTTCGAATAAAACAAAATATTTGCTTCTTTCCAGTTCAATCAGCATGATTACAATTTCTCCTTCTGATTGATTTTCATTGCTGAATTCACCACCGGAAGTTGCGCCAAACACATCAATTCCTTTATTATAGAGCATTTCAGCAACGGCTTTAGTATCCTGTTCAACAGAAATAAATACCATAGCCAGTGTTGGTTTAAAATCATCCAACATACTTTCCTCCAAAACATTTTGTATTTCTTCTGGAGATTTTCCTTTTATTGATTTTGCTTTCATTACATTTTTTCTTTTAGTGCTACCACACAGCATGCATTATTATGATATTCGTTCTTACCATTTTTTGATTTTCCATATTCTCCATAGGTAAAAAATCCTGCCATAGGTGCATTCCAGATTTTTTGCACCTGCTCTATTTCTTCTTTCACCACCATGCCAAACGATAAATGCCGGCTGACGCATGAAAACATGATCAGGGCATCGGCTTGCTGTTGCTTACTGTCTTTAAAACTTTGACAGTCTTCAACTACTTTTTCTATGGAATCAAAATCGGGTGGCATGGCAAATTTGATTTTTGATCCCTGTGGCACATTTCCTGAACAGATCAATGAACGGTCTTTGCTGTTGGCAAACATGGCCGTACGAATAACCGGCTCAGCATTTTCTCTTTCCAATTCCAATGGATAATACCATGAGCTGAGAAAAGTTACAATTTCATTTTCACCATCCTGCTTTATCTCTACGCCAAGGTAATTCATCAACATATCCAGGGCAGGCTTATCGTCAATAGTATAAACAATATCTCCTTCGCTTTTAGTAACTGTTTTTAAAGTGCCGATAGCATTCCAGCCACAAGTGGCAATGCCGCTGACATCAATTTTGTCTTTATCAATTATAAGTGCTGCAATGGCGTTGTCGCTACTCTTTCCATTGGTAAAAACAAATGTAGCTTTCAGTGACAGGTCATCTCCCGCCTTGCCTCCGAATATGGTTATTTCCCTGCCTGCCGGTGAGGCAGGTGTTTCAAACCCTTGCATGATACCTTCTACAATTTGTTCGCCACCTAAGGATAATCCACCCGTTGCAATAATAAATGCAGGATTGTTAAAGGTCTCCTTTCCGGCAGTAGCTATTCTTTTTGCATCCTGAAAGGCTGTCTCTTTATTTGTTTCCACAAACTCCATTTTAAAATAAGCCGGATCCATATCAAGCAGCATAATAGCAATACTGCCTTCTTCAATTTCGCCATCAATAAATTCACCTGCAGTAGTTGCACCAAATATTTGAATACCCTTTTTATCCAACAGATCAGAGATAGCAGTTCTGTCCTGGCTTTTTGAAATAAAGCAGATGGCCAACGTGGGATGAAACCCACCTGATAAAGACTTTTCCAGCTCTGATCTAATATCTTCTGTAGATTTTCCTTTGATTGATTTTGCTTTCATTGCTTATTTATCCAATTTTAAAAAACGGGCTGCATTGTTATAAAAAATATCTTCTTTATCCTTTTTTGTCAAAAAGTCCAGGCCATCCAAAAATAAAATTGATTTTTCAATGGCATATGGCCATGTCATCTGGTCAGAACCGAACATGATCCTATTAAGGTACCCGGCTTCTTTTGCATTCTTCAGAAAATCTTTTATTACTCGTTGTGTGTTTGGCTCCACCCAAAGCATGACGGCAATATCAGTATATAATTGCGGATAATAAGCCATCAGACGCAGTGCATGTTCATGCCATTCTTCACCACCGGCATGCATCAGGTAAATGCGTAGCCTGGGATAACGGACCAATACATCTTCAATCAAATAGGGATCTCCATTTTTCAACCTTGCCTTTGGTGACCAGGAATAGGTTCCGCCAGGATCACCTCCACCGGTATGTACCGCTACCGGAATATCATACTTTTCGCAAATACGGAGATAAGGTTGCCAGGTGGAATCACTTAAGGTAGTGCCCCCATAATAGGCTCCGATCTCTCCGAAGATTTCAATCTTTTTGTCTTTTACCATTTGTTCAAATCGTACACTATCCATTCCATAATCATCCGGATGAAAAATCAATATGCCTCTTATCACACAGCTGTTGCTATCTTTGGCCGCCCAATTTTCTACACTTTCCGGGTTGCCGCTTACAGCAGCTTTTACAATATTCCATTTATTAAAAGCTGCAACAGTTTCTAACCTGTGTGATTCTGCATCCTTTGCTCCTTTGTTCCCGTAATGATCAGCAGCAGGTTCCCTTTCACCAAAATCGCTTTGCGTATAAGAATGAACATGCATGTCTATGATCTTACCTTTATACCGTTCATCAGAGCAGGAATAAAGCAGTAAAGCAAGGATGATCAGTTTCCAATTTACTTGTCCTATGCTTGATTTTTCTTTAATTGATTTTGCTTTCATGTAGCAGTTAATAGCGGTTGAATAAGCTTATTTAATCGGCAGTTGCATTTCATTATAATAGCTTTCACTAACCGGTATGACAAACCGGATCAGCAGCTGAACTCAACTTACCTGAAACGATTTTAGCATTCTTTCTCCAGCACCTCCACGATCCGGGCATAAAACTCTCTTGCTTTTTGCGGGGTGCCGGCCACACAAACCACTCCCAGTTTCCCAAACTGCGATAAAGCGCCGATAAGGTGAAACATCACTCCCTCCTGTGACGTGCCGTCATAGTGCAAGTCATTCACCATGGCAATATCGATCAGGTCATGCGGGCTGAGGCCTTTGTATTTTTCACTTTTCAGGTTATCGGAACAGAAATAATAACGGACAAGGTTGTCTTTTGCTGTATAATAAACCCCTTCATCTTCTTTATACACCCCGTTGGTGAGAAACTGCAGCATCAGGAAAGGATGGGTGGTGCCGCCTTTGCGCAGGTTGATCTCGATTGGATAATGTGTCCAGCCGTTTTCATTCTTCACCGAGATAAAATCAACGGCAAATCTTCCGAGTACGCCTTTATCCCGCAATGCTTCTGCCACTTTGCGCCCCATCACCCCCAGTTCCACCGCATAAGCGGATGATGCCGGGAAATGTGCACCGATATACACCTGGCCGCTTTCGCCGCCCAGTTCCTGGTCGTGGGTAGAAATGATCTCGCATTTGGCCAGTGGGGTGACACGGCACTGCACCGACGGCGACTCTTTAGGTTCTCCTTCCACAAATTCCTCCACAATGCCGCCCATCGCCCTGTATTTTTCCAAAAACATTTCGTAAGAAAGATCATCAGCTACGAGTTTCAGTTTTGAGGAAAGATTTTCTATTATCCATTCTTTCAGATCAGTGGCGTGATCTGAACCCTTGTAAGGGAAAACAGCGTTGCCATCGCCGGAAAAGCCGTCATTCACTTTCACTACGGCTTTGCGCAAAGCAGGGTTCTGTCGTTTCAGTATCACCAAAGCATTAATGATATCCTCTTCTGTATGCAAATCTTCGATACCCGGCGGCACATTCAAACCACATTCACGAAAAATTTTTCTGCCATTGCTTTTGCTGCCGAGATCATACAGGTCGGGATCACAACCATAAATAGGAATACCCAATTGCACAGCCAGCTTTCTTTCCAGTTCTGTCACGTTGAAGCAGGACATATGCACTTCATGCTCGGGATGTATGTATTCTTTGATCCGGTTTATCAGTCTTGGTCTTTCTAAAATTTTTTGAGAAAGTGGTTTGGGGGAGAAATCATGACAACTCAGCAGGGTGAGTCTTTTTTGTGCATGATAGCCAGTGATCCCCGGCAGCATGTGCAGGTAATAATCAATAATCACCGGATCTATCGTCTGGCTGGTGACGTAAATGACATGGGTCCGGGGCATACGCAATAACATCAACATACATAACATCCGCTCTTCATAATGATTGATGCCGCTGATCTTGGATAATATCTCAATATCCATAGATAAAGAAGGGATGATCACCACGGTTCGCGGCGCCAGTTTGTCGGGAAATACTTTTTCAAACTGCTGCGGAAAACGAGACTGCAGTTTTTTAAACTTTAGCACATCAGACACAGAACCCAGTCTTTCACTTGTCTTTGCTTCTGTCATTGCATACAAGATTTATTCTTTTATGCTTTCTCAGGTACAAAGACTTTTCAGCAGGTATTGGCGGGCCTCAGGCTTCCTGCCCGGTCCACAGGGCGCCACCGATACTATCACGTTTGGCTCCCGTTACGGAAGATAAGACATTATATTCCTGCCGCCAACGCAGCACACCGATAAAGGCCATTATTAATGCCTCCTTAAAATTGACGAGTTTTTCATCCGGCACAACCACTTCAATACCGGTTTCTTTAAGCTGGTCTTTCAATCGTTCGATAAGGAATGTATTGAAGGCTCCGCCACCTGTTGCCAGGAGTCGTGAGACGTGAGTCGTGAGTTCGGGGTGCCTGGCAGTTGAAATAGCATTTTTAATCTGGCTTGCTATATGCTCGGTACCGGTTCGCAATGCATCTGCTATACCGCAACCCGAATCCCGTATCAGTGGGTAAACCACATCGGTTCCGAAATCGTTGGCGAGGGATTTGGGATAAGTTTTTTTATAATAATCAAGGCTGTTCAGCCTTTCAAGCAATACCTGATCGATCTTGCCCGAAGCAGCCATTTGCCCCCCTGCATCATATTCTTTGCCGGCATCATTGGCCAGCATGTTAAGCACCCGGTTGGCCGGGCACACATCAAAGGCGATATATGGCTCGCTGTTGAAAGAAATATTTGCTATACCTCCGATATTTAAAAAGTAATTGTAATCATTCCACAAATATTTTTCACCAATTGGAACAATCGGTGCACCCTGTCCGCCAAATGCTACATCGAGTGCCCGCAAATCACTCACTACCGGCAACTGTGTTTCGGCAGCAATGGCTGCCCCGTCTCCTAACTGTGCTGTCATTTTTTTGGCAGGCAGGTGAAATGTGGTATGGCCGTGTGAAGCGATCAATGCCACTTTATAATGTAATTGATATTTTTCTATGAAAGTATTGACCTGTTGTCCAAGATAATGACCATAGTCTGTGTGCAGCAACTGGTAATCCAGCGCTGTCAACCTGGTTGCATTTTTTAACCGCTGCATCCATTCATCGCTATAGGGAAAACAGTCTGCCTCTGCTATCTCAAAGCTCCACCTGCCACCGGTTTCTTGAAATTCAACAAATGCAATATCCAGTCCGTCCAGCGAACTGCCACTCATTAAGCCTATGGCACGATAAATCATATTTTCTATTGCAGATTTAAGATTTTAGATTTGCTCACCGTCCGTTACCCTGCAAATGTTTTGAATGTTTCTCAATTTTCAATCAACAATATTAAATTTTCAAGGGCATGATTGTCAATCTCAGCGAACAACATTCTTTAGTAAGCAACTGGGTAGCTGAGTTGCGGGATGTGGCCATTCAAACCGACCGGATGCGGTTTCGCCGCAACCTGGAACGCATCGGTGAAGTGGCGGCTTACGAAATCAGCAAAGTGCTGCCATTTGATGAAAAGGAGATTCAAACTCCTTTGGGCATTGCTGAAAGTAAATTGCTGAGAAACCAGCCTGTTCTGGCTACTATCTTAAGAGCCGGTTTGCCGCTGCACCAGGGTTTGCTGAATTACTTTGACAAAGCCGATAATGCTTTTATTTCTGCCTATCGAAAACATAACAAAGACGGTAGTTTTGAAATAAGTCTTGATTATTTTTCCTGCCCCGAACTGGAAGGAAGAGTGGTGATCATTTCCGATCCCATGCTGGCGACGGGCTCTTCCTTAGTAAAAACCATTCACTTTTTGAAAGAAGAAGGAAATCCCAAAGAAATTCATATTGTCACCGCTATTGCCTGCACGGTTGGCATTGAATATGTAAAAAGAGAGGAACCCTCTGTCACCATCTGGTGTGGAGATGTGGATGATGAACTGACGGCCAAAGGCTATATTGTACCGGGGCTGGGCGATGCTGGAGACCTGGCTTTTGGCAACAAGGTGCAGATGTAATGAAGTATTAGTTCTTAACGATTTAGCACAAAATAAGCCTGTTTCATCCCGGTGAAGGCAGCGATATTTCCCTTTTGCAGGTCTGTTAAATATTGTATTTTTCCAGACCGTTCTGTGCCGGAATACCCATAAGGGCAATTTGCAGCCAAACGGATGCGTTTTATTGATTCATAAAAGATTGATCCCCGGCTACTGAAAACATTTAACTCTTGTGATGAAAAAAATTGCCACCCTTTTTATTTGTGTAGTGACCCTGGCTGTTGCAAAAGCCCAGGACCCTAATTTCTCTCAATTCTTTGCTTCCCCGCTAACGCTGAACCCGGCACTGACCGGAAAGTTTGACGGAGTGTATCGTGTTGCCGGAAACTTCAGGGATCAGTGGCCTACGATCAATAATGCATTTGTAACAAAAACCGCTTCAATAGACTTTGGCATATTAAGAAACCGCATTCCGGAAGTGGACCAGTTTGGTGTTGGTATTCTTGGTTTCACCGACCGTGCCGGCGACGGTGTGCTGGTGACTAATTCAACAGCCTTATCTTTTTCCTATCACAAAGGTTTGGACGAAAATGGCTATCACCAGTTGGGCGCCGGATTCCAGGGAGCTTTTGTCAATAAAAGACTGGATGTACAAAAAGTGGTGTTTGAAGATGAATTGACCCCGACAGGTTTTGTGCCTGGCACCACCAGCGAGTTTTTTGCCAACAATCGTATCAATGTGAGTTATTTTGACCTCAATGCCGGTGTGCTATACAATGGCAGCACCAATGGTTACAACAGTTTTTACCTCGGCGCTTCGATGTATCATATCAACAGGCCCAAAGAAAGTTTCCAGGGTGGTGATTTTATCCTGAATGTAAGAACCACCATCCAGGCCGGCGGAAAGATTCCCGTAGGTCCTTATAATTTCCTGCATTTTTCTGCAAATCACAGCATGCAGGCAAGTGCAAGAAATACGGTTGTCGGTGGCGCATATGCACTTAACCTGAATGGTAATGAGAGCAATCCTACGAATGTATATCTTGGGAGCTGGTATCGGTTTGGTGATGCATTGATCCCTTATGTGGGACTTGAGTTTGGCGAATGGCATTTCGGCGCCACCTATGATGTAAATACTTCCAACCTTCGGCCGGCATCCAATACAAGAGGCGGCATCGAAGTATCTCTTATCTATATCAAGAAGCCCGTAGATCCGAATGCGAAGAAGCTGAACTGTCCGAAGTTTTAAAAGCAAAGAGTTTTTATAGGAGTGAAAGAGAAAAAAGAGTTAGTGGTGTCTAACACCTGTTACTTTTTCCCAATTCAATTATTCATTGCAGCCATACTCTTTTGTCTCCTTATCTCCTTCATCTCTTAGTCAACTCCCTTAGCCCAACCTTACATCAGCAAAGGCAACACAAACCAGCAAAACAATGTGATCAGTATAACTGCCATGATATTCATCACAAATCCTGTTTTCGCCATTTGCCTGAATTTGATATGACCACTGGCAAACACAATGGCATTTGGCGGTGTGCCCATGGGCAACATGCCTGCACAACTGGCCGCCAATGTCATCGGGATGCCCAGCAGCAAGGGATTCATGTTCAGCGCAACTGCCAGCGAAGTAACGACCGGTGCAAAAACGATCACCTGCGCCACATTACTCATTACTTCACTCAGGAAAATGGTTACGACGGTGAGTACCAACACCAGCAGCAGACCATTACCTGAGAACCGGGCCAACCATTGACCCAACTGTTCCATCAGCCCTGCATTTTCCAGCGCTGTTGCCAGCGAAATGCCGCCGCCAAACAAAAGCAAAATCCCCCATGCCATTTTACTGGTATCGCTCCATTCCAGCAAAGCGCCGGTGTTTTCACCAGGGGCAGGCTTTTCTAATCCCGAAGGACAGATAAACAAAGCAATGGCACATAACATTGCAATGATGGTATCATCAAGCCGGAAAGAAAAAAGACGGGTATTAAACGTATCGCCCAGCCAGGGCAGCACATCATCATTGAGCAATTTTCTTGTCATCCATAAAAAAGCGGTGGAAAGAAATATGACCAGTACTCTTTTTTCAGCTATGGAAAGCGGGCCTAATTGTTTTATCTCGTTCTGAATCAGTTGCCGGGTGGCGGCGCTGGAACGAATACGGTTGGGATATAACCACCTGACCATGACAAAATACAAAGCAGCAAGCAGGAGGATGGCCACGGGCAGGCACAGCAGCATCCAACTCATAAAATCCACTTTCAGGTCCGGCATCTTGCTTTCGATATAACCTACATATGCAACATTTGGGGGAGTGCCGATGATGGTGGCTATGCCGCCGATGTTGGCTGCATAGGCTATGGCCAGCATAATAGTCAGTGAAAAGTTGGCAATATTTCCTTCTCCCTTGTCATTTTCTTTCATCACATGAATAACGGAAAGGGCTATGGGAAACATCATCATGGTGGTAGCGGTGTTGCTGAGCCACATGCTGAGCAAACCAGTGGCCAGTATGAAACCCAAAACGATCCTGTTCCCGCTGGTACCCGTGAGTCTTACAATATTCAAGGCAATACGGCGGTGCAGGTTCCATTTTTCAATGGCAAGCCCCAGCATAAAGCCACCCATGAACAAAAAGATCACTTCGTTGGCATAAGGTGCTGCAGCTTCCTTCATCGAACTGATGCCCAACAGGGGAAACAAGATCAATGGCAACAGGGCTACAGCAGGCATCGGCATAGCTTCTGTCACCCACCAGGTGATCATCAGTCCGGCTACCGCCAGCACTTTGGCTGCGTGGGGTCCTACTGAAAATGGATCAACATTGTTCAGGAACAGGGCCATGGCAACTCCACCTGCCAGTGAAATAAACCGCCATTGTTGTTTTGAAATTACCAATGGAAAAGTTTGGCCTGAAAATACAATCTATTTCGGTTTGCCGCTCACAAACGGGTTCCCCCTGGCAAAAAAACGGTAAGGCAATAAAGCATCTTTGCCTGCATAATCCACACCAATACGGGGCGATGCCGCTATTTCCCTTTTTGTAAATACAAAACCATCGTCTGCAATAAAGATTTCTTTGCCTGTTAATACAAGACCGCTGTGGCCGGTACAGATACCTAGTGCTTTGGAAAGATTGCCCGGTCCTCTTGTCAGTGTATGATCCAATTCCTTTTTCCCGGTTCGTTCCAGCATGGTATCAATACCTCTCAGCGGTTCCAAAGCCCTGATCAATATCGCATGTGGAATTTCTTTTGTATGTGTCACCACATTAAACAAATGATGAATGCCATAGCACAGGTAAACATAGGCCTGTCCTCCTTCGGCATACATCACTTCGTTTCTTGCTGTTCTTCTGCCGCCAAAAGCATGAGAGGCTCTGTCGGTGACACCGGCATAGGCTTCTACTTCTATAATACGGCCGGAAGTGATCCCGCTGTTCCATTTTGTGACCAAAATTTTACCCAACAGATCCTTTGCGATTTGTAATACATCGTATCGCTGGTAAAATGAAATATCAAGTTTTTTCATAACCCCCATGGCTTGATTCTTGCGCCTTGTGTCTTGTGCCGTAATAACTATATTTACTCCCTCAAATTAAGGCTTTGCTCAAAGAAATTGTTATTGCATTCCAATCCTTTTCGGAAGCCCACCGGTTCATTCAGCAGCACCGCTTCTGGAAGTGGATCATCATACCGGGAATCATTTACACCATCTTATTCATTGCCGGAATGATCTTTTTCTGGAGGTCAGCTGACGATGCAGTGTCATGGGCCAGTATGCAACTCCGTATTGAGCCCTGGCTGCAGCAGGAACGCAGTGCCTGGCTGAGTTTCTTTTTTGTGATGATGGGTGTGATGCTTAGGCTGGTGCTGGTATTATTTTATTTTTCGTTTTTCAAGTACCTGATCCTTATCATAGGCTCTCCGCTGTTTGCTTACTTGAGTGAAAAAACTGAAGCAATCATTGAAGGAAGGGAACATACTTTTAACTGGGCTGAGCTCCGGAAAGATTGCTCCCGCAGTATAAACCTTGCCCTGCGCAATTGCGGCTGGCAAACTGTCTATCTTTTTGCGCTGATCTTTTTATCATTAATCCCGCTCGCCGGTTGGATCACACCGCTTATCGCATTAGCCATGGAGTGTTACTACTATGGCTTTTCCATGCTCGACTATAGTTTTGCAAGAAATGGGTTCAGCACTTCCCAAAGCATGCAGTTCAGCGGGCGGCACAAAGGACTGGGCACTGCCAATGGTTTTTTGTTTTACCTGATGCATATAGTGATCGTTTTTGCACCGGCCTATGCTATCATTGCCGCCACTCTTACTGTTCAAAAAGTAAAAAACACCTGAAATGGGTACTGTTTTCCTGCTTCCAACCGTTTTGCATGAAGAAGGATCCCATGCCATTCCTGCCTATGTGCTGGAAACGGCAAAACAATGCCAGGTGTTTTTCGTGGAGAATGAAAGAACAGCAAGACGATACTTGAAATCGCTGAGTAAAGAAATAGTGATAGATGATTATGAGTGGTATACTGTCTCGGAGACCCGGGAAGTATCAGAGAGCTTTAAGAAAAAACTTCTCGAAGGAAAAAATATCGGCATCATCAGCGAAGCCGGCTGCCCCGGTGTAGCAGACCCCGGGCAGGCACTCGTTACGATTGCCCAGGAAATGAATGCGGAAGTGAAACCGCTGGTGGGACCCAACTCCATATTGTTAGCATTAATGGCCAGCGGCATGAATGGTCAGCAATTTCAGTTTGTTGGTTACCTGCCTATAGACAATCAGCAAAGAATTAAAGCTGTAAAGGAACTGGAAGCCGAATCACAGAGAAAGAATTGCACACAGATATTCATTGAAACCCCTTACCGCAATAATCAGCTAACAGCAACTATCCTGAAAACCTGCAAAGCTGCTACACGGCTTTGCATCGCCGTTGACCTGACTGCCAAAAATGAATGGATAAAAACCAACACCATTGCGGGGTGGCAAAAGAACACACCGGATATTCATAAGCGTCCGGCCATTTTCCTGTTACACGCCTAATTTCTCAAAAAGGATTATTGCTGCTGCTCGGTCGTTGAATGGAAATGATACTGTCCACCACGTAGCGGCTCATCCCCCGCCAGGGTAAAGCACCAAGGTATTCTTTGTAATGCAACTCCATCAGCGCTCCGCTATTTGACATGAGTTGCTGCGCTACTTTTTCATCAACCACTGAAAACTCAAACTCATTTGACTGAATGCTGCCGGGCACTTTGGATTTATAGCCTGTTTGTATCACCCGGCCCTCGTAGGTTTTAAACAAATAGCCTTTCTTCACAATAAAATTCAGTTCACCAGCTTTTGTGCCGACACCAAATACAAAATAGAATTTTACATAAACAAAAATGACCAGCGCCACGAAAAGAAAAATGATCAGTCGCCGGCTGAACTTCCTGAACCATGATTTTTTTTTGGGCGGTTGTTGCGCTAACGGTTGTTCATCCGTCAATGGTTTATGTTCGTCCATAAGAACAGTTTATAACAAAAATTTTCGACCCTGTATAAATTATTATTATACATTTGTACCCAATTTACAACTTGTTTGTCAAGGTGACCAACATTCTGACACATACTAAACAGTTTGCCTTTCATGCACCAATCACCAGCGGGGTTTACTCGGTTGGCTTTGATGTGTTTACTTTTTCCCGTCCGCGACGCCGCCCTGTATGCTGACAGGACGAACCCTTCACCCTGGTCCCTGTCAGTGAAGAATACCCCGGAAACTTATTTGGACTGGTGGCCCACCGCATATCAATCATAAACCAAAGTGGACAATCAAAATATCATTATCAGGGTTGCGACAGCATCTGATAAAGTGTACTCGAAGACCATTACCGATGAGATGGAAGCCTCGGCAGCAGCCCGTGGTACCGGCATTGCCAAGCGTACACCTGATTATATCGAACAAAAAATTGACGAAGGCAAAGCCGTGATCGCCGTTACCGGCCAAAATGAATGGGTGGGCTTTTGCTATATTGAAACCTGGAGCCATGGTGAATATGTAGCCAACAGCGGACTCATTGTAGCTCCGGCATACCGCAAAACAGGTGTAGCCAAATCTATCAAAAAAAGAATATTTGAACTTTCACGCCAAAAATATCCGGATGCCAAGTTATTTGGATTGACCACAGGCCTGGCAGTAATGAAGATCAATAGCGACCTTGGCTATGAGCCGGTGACCTACTCAGAACTGACACAGGACGAGGCTTTCTGGGCTGGCTGTAAAAGCTGTGTCAACTACGAGATTTTGATGAGCAAGGACAGAAAGAATTGTATGTGCACGGCTATGCTCTACGATCCAAAAGACCATTACGAGCCGGAGGTAACAAAAGAATATTTCAAGAAAAACGCTAAAGGTTTTGAACGGTTACTCCGCTTGAAGCAATGGAAATTACTAAGACCTTTCCTTAAAAAAGATAAAAATAACAAAGGAGCCAACCCGGATGACAAAACCGGCAATAGCGGCGGGGGCAGACTTAAAGCATTTTTGCATCATTACTTTCACCTTTAAACCGTTCCAGTTCTGAAATGGCAAAAAAAGTAGTACTTGGTTTCAGCGGCGGATTAGATACAACTTACTGTGTCAAATATCTCAGTGAAGAGAAGGGATATGAGGTACATAGCATCATTGTGAACACCGGCGGTTTTAGCGAAGAAGAATTAAAACATATCGAAGCCCATGCCTATAATCTCGGCGTGAAGTCCCATATCACTGTCAATGCCGTGAAAGGTTATTATGACCGCATTATCAAATATCTCATCTTCGGAAATGTTTTAAAGAATAACACCTACCCGCTGAGTGTGTCAGCAGAAAGACTGAGCCAGGCCCTGCATATTGCTGAACATGCCCGGCAACTAAAAGCCGATGCTGTAGCACATGGCAGCACCGGGGCCGGTAATGACCAGGTGCGGTTTGATATGATCTTTCATATTATGATTCCCGGCGTGGAGATCATCACACCGATAAGAGATCTGAAACTGAGCCGTGAAGAAGAGATCACTTACCTGAAGAGTAAAGGAGTGGAGATAAATTTTGAGAAAGCGATGTACTCCATCAATAAAGGATTGTGGGGAACCAGCGTAGGGGGAAAAGAAACACTTTCGTCCAAAGGCATGTTGCCTGAAGAAGCATGGCCGACACAGGTCAGTGAGTCAGGCAGCCAGGAAGTCACATTAAGTTTTACGAAAGGAGAATTGACAGCAGTTGACGGAAAAGAATTCACCCATCCATCTGAAGCTATTCAATATTTGCAAACCATTGCCGGACCTTACGGAATTGGAAGAGATATCCATGTCGGCGATACGATCATCGGCATCAAAGGCAGGGTGGGTTTTGAAGCCGCTGCGCCTATGGTGATTATAAAAGCACATCATGCAATTGAAAAACATGTACTCACCAAATGGCAGTTGCAATGGAAAGATACTTTAGCACAATTCTATGGCAACTGGCTGCATGAAGGGCAGATACTCGACCCGGTGATGCGTGATATTGAAGCTTTTTTGGAAAACAGCCAGCAGAATGTAAGCGGTGATGTGTTTGTGCAACTGATGCCCTACCGCTTCCTGGTCATTGGCATTGAAAGTGCATATGACCTGATGAGCAGCAAATTTGGAAAGTACGGGGAAATGAATACCGGTTTCAGCGGAGAAGACGTAAGAGGATTTTCAAAAATATTCGGCAACCAGACGAGGATTTGGAATGCCGTACAGAAAGAAAATGAGAAATAAGAAATGTAAAATCAGGAATAAGAAAATAAGGGATTCGGACACTTTCTCATTTCTCATTCCATGTTCCTTATTTCTTATTTAAAAAAAGAAACATGAAAATCAGTGTTGGCATAATCGGGGGAGCAGGTTATACCGGAGGTGAATTGATCCGCTTACTGATCAATCATCCGCATGTATCTGTTTCTTTTATACATAGCCGCAGCAATGCCGGCAAACCGGTACACTCTGTTCACCAGGATCTGCTGGGGGAAACGGAACTGCAATTCACCGATCAGATGAACGACAACATAGATTTACTATTTCTTTGTCTTGGCCATGGTGAGTCAAAGAAATTCCTGTCAGAAAATAAAATCCCGGCCAACATCAAGATTATTGACTTAGCGAATGACTTCCGCTTAAATCAACATTCGAAATTGGAGAATCGGAAATTCATTTACGGTTTACCAGAACTGAACAGAGATAAGATCAAAACGGCAAGCAATATTGCGAATCCAGGATGTTTTGCCACAACCATTCAGCTGGGATTACTGCCGCTGGCAAAGGCGGGTTTGCTCGACGAAGTTTATACCACTGGTATCACCGGTTCAACAGGTGCAGGGCAATCACTGACACAGACATCTCATTTCAGTTGGCGGGCTAATAATATCCAGGCTTATAAAACACTTACGCACCAGCACCTGGGCGAGATCGGCGAATCACTTTTGCAGTTACAGCCAGACAGTCAAATTGAATTGAATTTTGTCCCCTGGAGAGGTGATTTCACACGAGGCATTTTTATCAGCTCTACTATTCATTGTGAACTGAGCCTGGAAGAGATAAAAAAATTGTTCAGGGATTTTTACAAAGGCCATCCTTTTACCCATGTGAGTAATGAACCTATTTTTCTGAAACAGGTAGTGAATACCAACAAAGCTGTTATTCACCTGGAAAAAGCAGGCAGCAAACTGGTTGTGCATTCCGCAGCCGATAATTTGTTAAAAGGCGCCAGCGGCCAGGCTGTTCAAAATATGAACCTCCTATTCGGGCTGGATGAAACAACCGGGTTAAAACTCAAACCTACCGGTTTCTGACAATGAAAAAGGATATGCTATATAAACTGGTCAGAAAAAGTGCATCTATCGGTTTATTGTGCAATCATTCCGCCTGGCGAACCACGGCAGGAAAATATACATTCCAGTTGTTAGCAGAAACCGGTAAACTCAGCAAGCTTTTTGTTCCTGAACATGGGCTTTTTGGTGAACTGCAGGACCAGGTAAAACTGGATGATACTGCTATTTATAAGACCATCGCCGGAAGAGCAACAGTAATATCGTTATATAGCAACAATGAACATTCGCTGACAGCAAATGATGAACAACTTTCAGGTATTGATACATTGGTGGTGGATATACAGGATGCCGGATGCAGGTACTACACTTATATAACCACATTATATCTTCTTCTGCAAAAAATCAGCAACCTGAAACTGAGCATAACCATCCTTGTGATAGACAAACCCAATCCGGCCGGCCGGCAGGTGGAAGGAACAAGAATGTCTGCTCACTTTTCTTCTTTTATCGGGCTGCAGGGATTACCTCATCGTCACGGTCTGACCTTGGCTGAACTTTGCCGTTATTTCAAAAGCAAACTAAATGCAACATGGGAACTCATCATTGTACCTGTTGATGAAAAAAAACATGTATTTATTTCCCCATCACCGAATATTCCGACAATTAACACCTGTAAACTATACAGTGGCCAGTGTCTCTGGGAAGGCACTAACGTAAGTGAAGGACGCGGTACTACCCTGCCTTTTGAAACAACCGGTGCCCCTTTTATGAGCTGGGTGTTTGACGAAAGCTGGAACAGTAAAAAACATCCTGCATACAACAGCAGCTGCAGCATCAGGCCCATTCGATTTATACCAACATTCCATAAATATGCCGGAGAAGTATGCAATGGCATCCAACTGATGCTGCTTAAAAAGAACAGCTATCATTCACTGGCACATTCTTTACAGCTTATAAGATATTGCCGGGAAAGATCGGCTGCTTTTGCCTGGAGAGAAGGGAAATATGAAGCACTCAATGATGGCCGGGCTATTGACCTGTTGGTGGGTGATGTGACCCTGCTCGACTACCTTCATGGGAAAGACAACTGGAAAGAAGTGGCGACAAAAATGGCAGATGAAGAAACCGCCTGGATAAAAGAAGTAAATCCATTTTTAATATACAAATCCCGCTTAACTCAATTAAAATTGAATAAATGAATCTTTTCGACGTTTATCCCCTTAATGAAGTCACTATCGTGAAAGCCAAAGGCTCCTATGTGTGGGATGATAAAGGGGAGCAATATCTCGACCTATATGGCGGTCATGCCGTCATCAGCATCGGACACACCCATCCGCATTGGGTGAAAAGAATTGAAGAACAACTGGAGAAAATTGCTTTTTATTCCAATTCTATCAGAATTCCTTTACAGGACGAACTGGCCCGCAAACTAGGAAAGGTTTCAGGCAAGGAAGATTACCAGCTGTTTCTTTGTAACAGTGGCGCCGAAGCCAATGAAAATGCATTAAAACTGGCATCCTTTCACAATGGAAGAAAAAAAATAATTGCTTTCAGCAAATCTTTTCACGGAAGAACATCACTGGCTGTATCCGTAACAGATAATAAAAATTATATCGCTCCTGTCAATGAAACGGACAACGTCATTTTTCTTCCCTTCAACGACGAAAAAGCTTTGGAAGAATGTTTTGGGCAGCAGGGAAATGAAATTTCTTCTGTGATCATTGAAGGAATACAAGGAGTGGGCGGCATCAACGTGGCGGATGATTCATTTTTGAAAAAGATCCGCTCCCTCTGTGATGAACATGGTGCCGTTTATATTGCCGACAGTGTGCAATGCGGCTATGGCCGGAGCGGAAAGTTCTTTAGTCATGATTTTGCAGGTGTGAATGCAGACATTTATACAATGGCCAAAGGGATGGGTAATGGTTTCCCGGTGGCGGGTATCATCATAGCACCTCACATTAAACCCAAACATTTCCAGCTGGGAACAACTTTCGGCGGCAATCACCTGGCTTGTGCTGCTGCATTGGCCGTGCTGGAAATAATTGAAGAAGAAAAACTGATGGGCAATGCCGTCATGGTAGGAAAATATTTAAGGGATCAGCTCGACGAAATACCACATCTTAAGAATGTTCGTGGCCGTGGGTTGATGATCGGTTTTGATGTGACGGAAGAATTAAAAGACCTGAAAAAGAATTTACTCTGGAACCAGAAGATATTTACCGGTGAGGCAAAACCAAATGTTATCAGGTTGCTGCCATCACTGGCTTTGAAAAAAAGAGATGCAGAACAATTTATTGACAGTATAAAAGAAGAGATCGGCTTATTGCAAACCGTATAAGTAGACAAAAATGAAAAATTTTGTTTCTGTTCAGGATGTTAGTAATATAGATTCGCTGGTGCAAAAAGCACTGGCCTATAAAGCTGATCCTTTTAAAGACAAAAAACTCGGCGCCAATAAACGTATCGGCTGCTTGTTCCTGAACCCGAGTATGCGTACAAGACTGAGCACACAGATCGCTGCTCAAAATCTCGGCATGGAAGCAATTGTTTTTAATGTAGGCAGCGAGGGCTGGATGCTGGAATTTGAAGAAGAAGCCATCATGAGCGGCAATACTGTAGAGCATGTGAAAGATGCTGCCCCCATTCTCGGAAAATATTTTGATATTCTGGCCATCCGCACATTCCCTTCTCTTAAAAACCGGGAAGACGATTACAGTGAATTATATATAAAACAGTTTATCAAATATGCCGGCGTACCCATAGTAAGCCTCGAAAGCGCAACGCTGCACCCATTGCAATCGCTGACCGATATTATTACAATTACTGAATCATTTAAAGAAAACAGAAAGCCAAAGATCGTTCTTACATGGGCGCCGCATGTAAAACCTCTCCCGCAATGCGTAGCCAACAGTTTTTCTCAATGGGTCAATGCATGGGGCAAAGCTGATTTTGTCATAACGCATCCGGAAGACTATGAGCTGAGTGAAGAATTCACGAAAGGGGCTTCAATTACCTATAACCAGGATGATGCGCTGAAAGATGCCGATTTTGTTTACGTCAAGAACTGGAGCACTTACAACGATTATGGCAAAATCTATGAAAGCGATCCGAAATGGATGCTGACAAATAAGAAACTTGAACAGACCAACCAGGCAAAAGTGATGCATTGCCTGCCGGTGAGAAGGAACGTGGAGCTGAGTGATGAAGTGCTGGACGGACCAAACAACCTGGTAACACAGGAAGCCTCAAACAGGGTGTGGGCAGCCCAGGCAGTGCTATCTGAAATACTAAGCCCCATCCCTTGAAGAGGGGCCAGTAAGACTCCTAAAGCTGAGACCATGAAAGAAAACATGTATTATGGAGCAAGCAATTTAATTTTTCAGAAAGCTGAAGAGTTAAGGAGTCGTATGACCCCCGCTGAAGAAATTCTCTGGAAACATATTCATATTAATGAATGGAAACTAAAATTCAGAAGGCAGCACCCTATATGGAATTATATTGCTGATTTTTATTGCCATAAGATCAAACTCGTTATTGAGCTTGACGGAGGAATTCACGAACTTGATGAAGTAAAAGAAAATGACTTAATCCGGGAACAGCACTTAAAAGAATTCGGACTTACTGTACTACGCTTTAAAAATGAAGATGTTTTTAAAAACATTAACTACGTCCTAAACAAAATTTCAGAAACTGTCAACCAACTCAATATTGCCAATTTAAATAAAGAGGCTCTTAACACCCTTTCGGGGGACGGGGACAGGCAAAAGCTCTATGTCATTAAGATTGGGGGCAATATCATTGACGATGTTGAAAAACTTTCCGAATTCCTGAAACAGTTTGCAGAAATTTTTCAACCGCCACCAGGCACCCCTGATCACCCCTTTAGGGGACGGGGGCTTCTGGTACATGGTGGCGGCAAGCTTGCAACAAGACTTGCGGAAAAGCTGGGAATAGAACAACAATTGGTTGATGGCAGAAGAATTACAGATGCCGAAACGCTCAGGATCGTTACAATGGTCTATGCGGGTTTTATTAATAAAAACATAGTAGCGCAATTGCAGGCTAACCATTGCAATGCCATTGGTCTTAGCGGTGCTGATGGTAATGCTGTTCTTGCACATAAGCGGCAACACCCTGTTCTCGATTATGGTTTTGTTGGTGATGTGGATGGGGTGAATACAGTGCTGCTGAAAAATTTACTCGAACAAAATATTTCTATCGTTTTTGCACCTATCACTCACGACAAGCAGGGACAGTTGCTGAATACCAATGCCGACACCATTGCACAGGAATTGGCCAAAGCGATGAGCAGCGGCTATGATGTCGAACTGGTCTATTCTTTTGAAAAAAAGGGTGTGCTGCTCGATGTGAACGACGAAAATTCCTTAATCAGGAAGCTGGATCGCAGGTATTTTGAAGAATTGAAAACGGAATCCAGAATATTTGCAGGAATGCTTCCTAAATTAGAAAATGCATTTACTGCACTGAATAACGGGATAAGTAAAGTGATCATCGGCAATGCCGAAAACCTGGATGAGCTGATCCAGGGAAACTCCGGCACAAGTATCGTCAATGAGTAAAGAACTACACATATTACAGGCCGACATAATGGAACTGCTGAAAGAATTGATCGCCACTCCATCATTCAGCAGAGAAGAGGATAAAACTGCGGCAATGATCGGTAAATTCTTTGCTACACGCAGCATTCCGGCCAGCCGGGTGGGCAATAACATATTTGCCCTGAATAAATATTTTGATGAAAAAAAACCTACGCTGCTGCTCAATTCGCATCACGACACGGTAAAACCGAATCCACAATACAGCAAAGACCCGTTCATGCCCGTTATTGAAGACGGAAAAATATTTGGACTGGGAAGTAATGATGCAGGCGGCAGCCTGGTTTCACTTATAGCCTGTTTTCTTTATTATTATGACATAGCGGATCTGAAATACAATATTGTTTTTGCTGCCACTGCCGAAGAAGAAATCAGTGGTGCAGGCGGCATAGAATATACCTTGCCCTATTTACCAAAAATAGATTGCGCCATCGTTGGTGAACCAACGAAAATGCAAATGGCAGTTGCCGAAAGAGGATTGATGGTCTTGGATTGTACGAGCAATGGCAAAGCAGGTCATGCTGCCAGGAATGAAGGAGAAAATGCAATATATAAAGCATTACAGGATATCAACTGGATGATTCAGTATGAATTTTCTAAAGTATCTGATTTACTGGGAAAAACTAAAATGAGTGTCACTGTTATCGAAACAGAAAATAAAGCGCATAATGTAGTACCTGCACAATGCAAATTTGTGGTGGACTGCCGGGTGAATGAGTTATACAGTTTTGAAGAAGTCATTGAAATCATTAAGTCAAATGTTCAATGTGAAGTAAACCCGAGAAGCACACGTCTTCGTTCTACCTCTATTGCATTGGATCATCCGCTGGTGAAAGCAGGACTACATCTTGGCAGATCTTATTACGGCTCACCCACCACATCGGATAAAGCTTTAATGCCCTTTCCGGCGCTGAAAATAGGTCCGGGAGATTCTGCCCGCAGTCATACCGCAGATGAGTATATTTATATTGAAGAGATAAAAGGAGGGATTGACCTGTACATAAAACTTCTCAACCAGTTGCTATGAAACTCTGGCAAAAAGATAAAACTTCACTGGCCGAAGTGGAAAAATTCACGGTAGGAAATGACCGTGAGTTTGATCTGCAATTAGCTCCCTTTGATATTCTTGGCAGCATTGCCCATACCATCATGCTGGAATCTGTCGGGCTGCTTACAAAAGAAGAAAAAGAGGTGCTGATAAAAGAGCTAAGAGCCATTTACCAAACGACTCTACCCACTCACCCCCCGATAGCTATCGGGGCACCATTCACTATTCACCCTGATGTTGAAGACATCCACTCACAGATAGAACTGCTGCTCACTCAAAAGCTCGGTGATGTTGGCAAAAAAATTCACAGTGCCCGCAGCCGTAATGACCAGGTGCTGATAGACATAAAACTTTTTCTACGTAATGAACTGGAAGAATCAGTGAAGGCTATACATTCCCTTTTTGATCTATTACAATCACAAAGTGAAAAATATAAAGAGTATCTGTTACCTGGTTATACTCATCTGCAATTAGCCATGCCGTCTTCATTCGGTTTGTGGTTCGGTGCATACGCTGAAAGCCTGGTAGATGATGTGACCACAATCAAAGCAGCTTATGACGTAGTGAATAAAAACCCCCTCGGTTCTGCAGCCGGTTATGGTTCTTCTTTTCCCATCAACAGAAAATTGACAACAGAGTTGCTCGGCTTTGATGACCTGAACTATAATGTAGTGTATGCACAGATGGGAAGGGGCAAAGCAGAACGTATCGTGGCACAGTCGCTGGCAAATGTGGCGGACACCCTTGCCCGCCTCAGCATGGATGCCTGCCTGTACCTTAATCAGAATTTTGGTTTTATCTCTTTTCCGGCAGAGCTCACCACCGGCAGCAGCATCATGCCGCATAAAAAAAACCCGGATGTGTTTGAACTGATCCGCAGTCATTGCAACCGCATCAAAGCCCTGCCCAACGAGATCATGCTGATGACTACCAACCTTCCTTCGGGTTATCACCGCGACCTGCAATTACTGAAAGAGCATTTATTCCCGGCTTTCAAAACATTAAAAGATTGTATTGAGATGGCCGGACTGATGTTATCCAACATTGAAATAAAGAAAGATATTCTGGATGATGAAAAATATAAGTACCTGTTCAGTGTGGAAGAAGTAAATAAATTAGTGAATACCGGGATTCCTTTTCGTGATGCCTATAAAAAAGTGGGATTAGATATAGAAGCCGGCCAATTCAACCCTGATACCAGTCTTCATCATACACACGAAGGAAGTATGGGCAACCTGTGCACGGCCGAGATAAAAAGAATGATGGATGAGGTTATTACTTCTTTTGATTTTCACCGAGTGCAAGTTCAAATGGACAAGCTGCTCCGGTAATATACCGTATTGCGGGTATAACTACTTTTATGTTACTTCTTATCTTAAAGGCATGAAAAAGTTATTTTTTTTAGCAGTCATTTTAGGATATGCTGCAGGACTCACTGCACAAAAAATAATTGCGACTGAAACGTTTACCAATACGGGTTCCTATAAAAGGGTTGTGTCGCAGGCAGGCAAAGGGATCTGGCTTGTTTCAGATGAAACGCTTACCCTTTTTAACCCTGCAACCGGAAAATTTATTGTATCGAACATGACGGACGACAATAAACAGCTGCCCCCGGTGCAATACCTCAGTGTGTATAAAGACAGAACAGTCTGCGCCGGCAGAGGCGGTGTGTTTATGCTGCAATCAAATGGCAAATGGAAGAACATCACTCCTGCTACGATGAAGAATGGCAATACAGTTTTTGCCATTTCCCTGTCGGCAGAAGAACTGACCCTTATTGATGGTAACGCTATTCACCGCTACAGGAATAACACCTGGCTTAACTCTTTCGGACCCTACAAATCAGCTTATTCAGGTGGCTCGCCGGCAGCTAACAGTTTTATTTTTGCCGATGGCAGAAAATATTACTATGGCCTTTCAAATGGCATCTATGTGTATGATACGGTGAGCAAAAAAAGCCAGCAGTTTGCATTTGGCAGCGGCTTTGAAACGGTGGCAGAACCCGGACAGGGATTCTGGATACGCAACGGCGCTATACTGAATTTTGTGCCGGAAGGTAACAGCGAGGTCGCACCGAAAATCAGCCTGAGTAATTCAGAATTATTCAGTAATGCCGGGAAAACTGCAAGCAATTTCTCCACGGGAAAAAGTATTATTAACTGCCGCCTTATTGTCAACGAAAAGGGCGAAGTGTTTCTTGCCGGAATTGACACCACTGTAAAATTGAGTGTTTCTTCTTCATTGACCAATGATTACAAAATAGAGCCTCAAAAAACATCCATTCCCAAAACAACGCTTTCCGGCTCGTATAAATTTGCTTTATTCAATAATGTCTTTTTTCGCTCAAGTGACGATGGTTTTTCAAAAATGAACAATAACAAACCGGAAATAATTCAGGGCTTAAAATACAAATCAGACAGCAAAGAGGGATATAACCTGCTGATGCCCGATGGACGATTGTTTACCAAAGACCGCACTGCTCTCTGGGTAAGTAACGGTAAAGACCCGGTGAAGAAAATTGAACCGGACGGAAGTTTTGTACTTGATATGACAACTGACGGAAAGAAACTGTATGTTTTGACTACTGGCAAAATTCTCAGGGAATCGACAGCAGGAAAATTTGATTCCATTGGCCTCAACGATACCGAAATGAATTCTATTGCAGTTGATAAATCCGGGAAGATATGGATGGTGAGCCACAAAGGCATCACCCTTTTGCAGAATGGGAAAAAAGAATTTATTCCTGCAAAAGAAATTGCAGGGTTTCCTCCCAACCAGGCGACACATAATATTGCCATTGGTCCTGATGGCAATTGTTATATCAGCCTGAGCAATGTTTATCTCTACAAGGATAAAAAAATGACAATGCTGGCCGGATCACCGTCACTTGTTTACGAACATCATTTTGACAGCAAGGGAAATATATTCTTTGCCGGCATCGGTAGTTATCATCTTTACGACGGCAGCCAGACAACAGAGCTGAAGAATAAGATGGCTGAAAAATTTCCCGAAGAAAAATTTCCCTATGTGCATGGCATAGCCGTTGACAACAAAGGGCGGGTTTGGGCCATTGCTGCATTCGCTGATAAAAAAGGTCTGATGGTTATTGAAAACGGCAGCATCACTCAATTCTTTACAGAAGAAGTAAAGATAAACGAACCATTTAATTGTAAAATATTCTTCAGAAATAATGAGTTGCTGATTACCGACTCAAAATCCGGATGGACAACAGTTAAAATCGGTGATTAATTTTTACAACCCATACTTATCCACCAAATAGATCAGCGCTGCCATATTAATAGCGCCGAGTTCCAGTTCTCTTTTGTTCACGGCTTCAAACACATCGTTGCGGGCATGGTGGTAATCGAAATAACGCTGTGAGTCAGGATTCAAACCTGCTACGGCTGTTCCCAAACTCCTGTTCAGCGGGCCAATATCAGCGCCACCGCCGCCACGATTAAATTCACTGCAACCATAAGGTGCAATCAGTTCCCGCCAGCTCATGAATTGCTGGAATTGTGCATCGGTGCCGGTGAAACCAAACCCTCTTGGCGTGAAACCGCCTGCATCACTTTCTAAAGCAAAGATGTGTTTCTCGCCTTTAGCTTTTGCTTCCTCCGCATATTTATTGCCACCCCTCAAACCGTTTTCTTCATTGGCAAACAAAACAAACCGTATAGTTCTTTTTGGTTTATAGCCAAGTGTTTTAAAGGTTCTTAAAATTTCAATCGTCTGCACACAACCGGCGCCGTCGTCATGGGCACCTTCGCAATTGTCCCAGCTATCAAGGTGGCCGCCAACAGTGATGATTTCGTCTGGAAATTCAGAGCCCACCAGCTCACCAATTATATTATGGCCAATAGTATCAGGACGAAAATGCCCGTTCGTTTTCAGTGTCACTGTTGTTTTATTCTTTGCCAGGTTATCACTCAGCCAGTCTGCATCTCTTAGCCCGATTGCCACCGCCGGAATTTTTACATAATTCGTATCATATCGTGTGGCTCCTGTATGCGGATGATTATCCACACTATGGCTCATGCTGCGAACAATCACAGCCACAGCGCCATGTTTGGCTGCTGCTGAAGGTCCCTGCCCCCTGTAGCGGGAAGCATCGCCATACGATTGAAATGTGCGGATGAATGTTGGATTGAATTTGTAATTATAAAATACGATCTTTCCCTTCACCTGGTCTTTCTTTGCTTCGAGGTCATCAAAGGATTTTACTTCGATCACTTCTGCAGTCAATCCTTTTTTTCCTGTGCCAATGGAGTTGCCCAATGCAACGATGTCCAGTTTCTTGTTTTTAAGTGCAGCACTGACCACATTTGCCTGGTCTGCTCCTCCCCTGATCCAAACCGGCACCATACACTCCTGTTTCCATGCTTTATCAGCACCATACTGTTCCATCAGTTGCAAACCCCATTTTTCTGATTTCACCATGCCTGGTGAACCGGCCAATCTTGCACCAATCTGTTTGGTCAGGTAGCGAAGATTTTCATAAGCTTTGCCATTGGTGAGAATTTCATCAGAAATGCGTTTGATGAAAACAGAATCTTCTTTCTGGGCAAATAGTGCAGTGCTGCTAAACAGAATAAAAACAAAGTAAACAAGTGATCTCATGCGGGTTAAATTGTTTTCAGGTATTTGATAAAGATAAAAATAAGCCAAAATGTAATGGGAAAGATTTACGATAAGCGGTAAAACCAAAACCATCCCAAACCGTTACCTTAGTTTTGCAGTTTGAATGAAATTTTATGAGAATTGGAATTGTTTGCTACCCCACGTTTGGCGGAAGCGGTGTGCTGGCCACAGAGCTCGGTAAGGCGCTGGCCCAGGAAGGTCACCTGGTACATTTCATCACCTACCAGCAACCGGTACGGCTGAATGGTTTTATTCCTAATATATTTTACCACGAGGTGCAGGTGCCGCCCTATCCCTTGTTTGATTATCCGCCTTATGAAACGGCGCTGGCCAGCACGATGGTGGATGTGATCAAAAACAACAATCTCGATCTGCTGCATGTGCACTATGCTATTCCTCATGCATCGGCAGCTTATATGGCCAAGCAGATATTAAAGAAAGAAGGAAAAGAAATTCCCGTTATCACTACTTTGCATGGAACCGATATCACCTTAGTGGGCCGTGACAAAACCTATGCGCCGGTGGTGGCATTTTCCATCAACCAGAGCGATGCGATTACTGCAGTTTCTCAAAACCTGCGGGATGAAACCTATAAGACCTTTGTAATTGAAAAGGAAATCCAGGTCATCCACAACTTTGTAGATGTGCAGCGTTTCAGCCGCAAACCGATTGATGCTTTCAAAAAAGTGATTGCTCCCAATGGTGAAAGGATATTATTACATGCATCCAACTTCCGGAAAATAAAAAGGGTGCAGGATGTGGTGCGGATATTTCACGAAGTGAACAAAGAGATCCCTTCTAAATTATTGTTTGTAGGTGACGGTCCTGAACGTTCTACTGCCGAAGACCTTGCCCGTGAACTGGGGATATGCGATGAGGTCCGCTTTGTGGGCAAGCAGGAACAGATGGAAGATATTCTTGCCATTGCTGATCTCTTCCTGCTTACTTCCGAATATGAAAGTTTTGGATTAGCGGCATTAGAAGCGATGGCTTCCGGTGTGCCGGTGATCTCCACCAATGCCGGCGGTTTAGGAGAAATAAATATTCCTGGTGAAACGGGCTTCCTGGCCAATGTGGGTGATGTGGCGCTGATGAGCCAGCAGGCTATTTCGATTCTGAAAGACGAAAAGACACTAAGAGGCTTCAAGGAAAGAGCCGCCGCTCATGCGAAACATTATGATATAGCCAATATCATCCCGGTATACGAGAAGTTGTATGAAAGATTTCTATAATAAAAAATGCGTCCGTTACGGGACGCATTTTTTACTATAACTTTTCTTGTATTATCAACGACGTAACCAAAGCTCTGGGTTAACGTTTCTCGTTTCAATCATCAATAGAAAATCAATCTGTCCCTGGTCGCCGGCATCATCTCGTCCCGCTTTACCGATTACCTGGCCGGTGGATACAGCATCACCTTTTTTTATACTAACATTTGAAAGATTGCTATAGGTGGTAAAATATTTTCCGTGGCGAATGGTCACCGCCATACCATCACCCATATTATACACTCCTACCACATCACCATTGAAAACAGCTTTCACAGAAGCTCCATATTGTGTGGAGATGGTAACACCAGGATTATCACCCCGCAATTTCGTACCGGGAATATCATAAGGACCAAAATGAATGCTGGGATAGCCTTTGTCAACAGGCCAGGGCAACCTTCCCTTGTTGTTGAGAAAATCACTGCCAAGTTTTACATCTGCTGCATTTAATTCCAGTACACTGCCGGAATTAGTGGTGGCAATTCTGCTGGAAGGTGTGGAAGTAGAAGTAACCGGGTTTGTTGCCGGCGTTGAAGTTCCTTCATTGGGTTTGGCTGCCGGCGTATTATTCTTTTTTTCTTCTTCTGCTTTGAGCCTTGCTATCTCCCTTTCTTTTTCAATCTCCCTGCGAATAATGGCTGCTATCGCATTTTTTAAGTCGTTATCCCTTTTCTTTTTTGCATTGATCTGCTTTTGCAGGTCCTTTTCCTGTGATTTCAGGTTTTTTACCACCTTGTCTTTTTCCTGCTTCTGCACATCCAGTTCCGACCGCTGTTTGGTCTGGTTTTGTAATGCCTGTTTTTGTTGCTCCTGCCTGGACATCTGCTGTTCCTTGCGTTTGGCAATGAGATCCTGGGTTTCAAAAATTGTTTTTACCTGGTTCTCCCTGTATTTACGATAGCTTTTCAGGTACGAAACTCTTTTGATAGCATCATTAAAACTGTTTGCAGAAAAAATGAAGTTGAGGTAATCATATGAGCTCCTGTTCTTATAAGAATAAACCAGTGATTTGGCATATTCCTTTTTTAAAGTATCCAGTTGTCGTTGCAGGCGATAAATTTCAAGATTGCTGAGATAAATATCATCTTCAATCATTCTTAATTCCTTATTGATACTGCTGATATATTTTTCCTGCAGGCTGATCTTTTTGTTCAGCACACTGAGCTGGCCGATCGCCTGCCGGCTCTGTCCTTTCAGTTTATCATAAACGGTCTGCATTTCTTTTAATTCCCGTTGCAGATCCTGTCTTTCTTTTTCCAATTGCAGCTTATCCTGCTGCGTGGGCTGTGCGAACAATGTCACAGAACAAAAAATAACAGCAAGACCGAAGAAGAAAAGTTTTTTTGTCATCGTGTAATGGATATGGGTGATCAAAAAACAGGGTCCGGAAAGTTATACAATAACGGCCTGAAAGCCGCTTAAATTTTGCCCATCAGCCCGGTTTATAGTTTTTAGGCACTGAAAACGGGAAGCTTAACGTTTCATTAAAAGCATACTGCTTGAAATCAAGCTTAATATCAAGACTTTTTTTCTCGGTGACAGATATCCGTCTCTTAGTGGCAAAGTTTACCCCTTTTTTATTTTCATAACTGCTGTAGCTAAGATAGCAGGTGCGGTTACGAAATTCATCCAGGTCATCCAGTTTGGAGCTTTGAACCAAAGAACCTGTTTTATCAAGAGTGACCTGGTGCTTAAAAAAACTGCCGATGTGCAACAAAGAAACGGTATTTTCGGATTGTGTATAGGACACAATCGTGCTGTCAAGGAAAACAGGGTTTCCGATGAGCAGTTGCTGCAAGGAGGAAAGATCAAGCGGCAGTGCGGTTACTTCCTGCAGGTAAGACACACTCCGTGCTGTGTAAACTTTATTCTGTTTGTCAAGTAATTTTACAGAATCAGCCGTTATGTAGGCCCGTAATCCTTCTATGCCAAAAATGGCCGTGATAGAAATCCAGATCACACTATCCTTGTACATCCGGAGGTTGGCATTTACATTATATTTTTTACCGTCTGCATCCACATAATCAACATCAACTTTAGCTGAAAAAGTAGTGAAGGTTATTTCGTTTTTCTTTGTTGCCCCGTAAACATTTCTAATAAATTCGAGAGAATCATCCTTGCTTCTGTCCGGAACCGGTGTGATTACAACCGCCGTTGTATCTTTCGGCGCCACAGCGGTCTGAATATTTCGGGTGGACCGGCATGCTACTAAAAGCAAAAGGGCCGGAATTAATATGAAGAAAGTTCTTAACATTAGCTACTCTTATTGTTTGCCGGTATGACCGAACCCTCCTGCGTTGCGTTCCGTGCCAGCAATTTCAACTGCCGGGCGCCATTCAATTTTTTCTACCCGCTGCAACACCATCTGGGCGATTCGGTCGCCCGGTTGAATGACTTGTTCCTGCTGGGAAAGGTTGATCAGGATTATCTTAATTTCTCCCCTGTAATCGGCATCAATAGTGCCGGGGGTGTTTAAACAGGTTATGCCTTGTTTAATAGCCAGCCCGCTGCGTGGCCGGATCTGTACTTCATATCCGTCAGGCAGTTCGATGAACAACCCAGTCGGCACCAGCACTCTTTCCTGGGGTTGAATTGTCAGCGGTGTTTGCAGCGAAGCCCGGATGTCCATACCGGAAGAACCTGAAGTTGCATAGGCAGGCAATGGATTACCGGAGTGGTTGATGATCTTAACAGGAATAACTGGCATCGGGCAAAGATAATGGAGAAGCTACAAGATTCAAGGCGCAAGACACAAGGCACAGGATGAGAAGACATCCACTCACCTGTATGTTTTCTTTGAAGTTTACTTGCTTTTTTCCAGCAGAACCGTTGCATACGCAACAAGACCTTCTTCCCTGCCCACAAAGCCCATCTTCTCTGTAGTGGTAGCTTTGATGGAAACATCCTTTACGGTTATACCAAGAATTGCAGCGATCACCGACTGCATCTGCGGCACATAGGGTTTTATTTTCGGTTCCTGAAGGCAAAGAGTGCTATCTACATTCACCACGGCATAGTTTTCCTTCCTGATCATAGCAACAGTTCTTTCAAGTAAGATCTTGCTGTCAATATTTTTATAGGAGGCGTCTGTATCGGGAAAATGAACACCAATATCTCCTAATGACAATGCACCTAACATCGCATCACAGATAGCATGCAACAACACATCGGCATCGCTGTGGCCCACCGCTCCTTTATGATGACCGATCTTAACACCACCTACCCATAGCTCTCTTCCTACCGCCAGTTGATGAAAATCTATGCCTGAACCTATCCGGTATGCCATATGCTGTTTTAAAAATCAAATATCCTGAAATAAAAAATGTCCTGCCGGAAAGCAGGACATTTTTTGAATAAGTTATTAAACTATTATTTGCCTTCGCCATCCAGGTCGAACAGGATGGAGAAACGAAGAGTGTTAGACAGCGGGTTTTGGCTCACACCGCTACCAGAGGGCAGCAGGTAAGCGAAGTTGATACCAAACACATTGTACTTTACACCAAGACCCATGGTGAAATAGCGGCGGTTGCCTTTTGTTTCATGCTCCCAGAAATAACCGCCACGCAGTGCAAACTGGTTGTTATACCAATACTCAGCACCGGCAGAGATCTGGAACTCCCTCATTTCTTCGCTGAAACCACCGGGTGCATCGCCGAAAGAGCTGAACCAGCTTCCTACCACACCTTTGCTCCTGTAATCAGCAATATCCTGTGCTGTTGGATTAGCAGGAGGAGTGGGCACCAGTAGTTTGTTTACATCCAAACCAAAAGTGATCTTGTTGCTTTCGTTGAAGTTCTTGGTATAAGTAGTTCCAAGGCCAAGGTTGGCAGGAATAAAATCTTTCTGATCAGCATTATCAGTGTAAGCGATCTTAGAGCCGAGGTTGTTCAGTGTGGCGCCAAAAGTCCATCCGTCACCAGATGCATTTTTGCCATCATGATAGAAACCGAGGTCGGCAGCTACAGCGCTACCTACTTTATAAGTTCCGGATGCAGAAACAGCACCGGCAGCAAGGTTTGAATTAATATACCTCAATGAAACACCCAGGCCTGTTTTATCTGAAAGTTTGCGGGAATAACCAAAGTCAATGCTGAACTCACGGGGTTTACCAGAGCCCTGCAGGTTACCCAAACCATCAGTAAACTGGATATTACCCAGGCTGAAATAACGCATTGAAGCATTCAGGGCCTGTTGATCATCCAGCTTAATGTAACCGGCCAATGCAGCCAGGAATACATCATCTGTCACTTGCTTCAGCCACGGAGTGTAAGAAGCGACAACCCCGCTTTTTGACTCGTTAAAAACCACTTTACCAATGTTCCAGAATCCGGCACTGGCATCAGGCGAAGTGGCAACGCCAAGATCACCCATACCACCGGAACGGGCATCGGGTGAAATACGCAGAAACGGAACGGCGGTGGTTACGACGTTGATCTCATTTTGCGCCTTTACGGCAGAAGATAAACCACAAAATAGCAGGATACCAGCAGTTAGTTTTACAGCAGTTGGTCTCATTTGTAAGTTTTTAATATTGGTGTAAATATATGGGTTTTAACAAAAAACAGATAAAATATTGGATCATTTTGGGGGGCTAAAATACTACCAGTTTCTCAATTTTCTCTTTTTTTAGACCACCCGGGGCTATCACGGTCAGGCGGTAAAGATAAGTTCCCCGTGCCACCTTATCGCCGTACTCATCACGGCCATCCCATTCCAGTTCAATTGAACGGTTTCCGGGGGTGTTTATTGTTTGTTCTATCATCTTTATTATCCGGCCGGTAAGTGTGAATATTTGCAATTTTACCCTCAGATCCTGGCCGGGTTTATTGTGCTCGAACCAAAAGCGTGTCCGGGTGCTGAACGGATTGGGATAATTCAATACACGACTAATGGTTAATTCTTCGTTCCTGGCGACGGTAAATTCCAGGACGGCTTCGTTTGAGTTATTAAGTACATCCCATGCTTTTATTTGCAGGCTATGCGGACCGGGTTCCAGGGTTGGCAACTGAAAGCGTACACTTCCACGCCGGTAACTGTCCTGCTCCCCCTGGTAAAAATCGTTGAGGATAAAATACTGCCGGTTGTCATTGTCAAGGGTGGCCACAATATCATGCCCGATACCGGTGCCCACTGTGTTGATGCCGGATGAATCGGCCAGCTTCACGATCAATACCGGGTTTTCATCCGTAATACCCCCGTTGACAAATCGTTCATCATTCAGATAGGGTTTTATTTCCGGGCCTTCATTATCATCATCAGCACCAGCAGATGTACCGCCCACAATGAAATTGCTGAAAAGACCTGCAGCATCCTGTGAGCCGTTTTCGGCATACAAGCTCAGTCTGCCGTTTCCAAACTGGTAATTAATATCCTTCGGCACTTTAAAGGAAAACGAAAAAAGCCCGTTGGTCACTGTAGCTTTTCCCTTAAATAAAATATTGGTCTGCGACTGAAAGGTTGTTACCTGGCTGCCCGGATCATTAGCCAGTGTAGTAACGGTTTGAGGTTTATCAAGCACAGTAGCATACGCAGCCCCGTTGAAGTTGCCAAGCAGGTTATTTTGCAGATCGGTCACCACACCTTGTATGAGTACATTTTCAGCAGCACTGATAGTGTCAGCCTGTGCAGCCGGTATGCCGTTCACCGATGTTATGTTCACCTTATGCCTCGGGAAACCAAGGGTCAGTGCCGGATCGCCCAGCAGGGTGAACTTTCGGTTATTCGAAATATCAGCTGAGGTTTGGTAGGTAAAATTTTTTGCTTCCCTCATTGCTTCCCCCAGGCTTTTATAGCGGCCATTGGCATCAGGTTGCAAAGCCAGCCTCAGGTAATTATCATTCATCACCCGGTTGCTGAAAGCAAAGACCACCCGGGTAGTGGTCATCAGGGCGATGCCACCTGTTTTTGGCCGCAGCAAAATGTTTTCACCGATGGAATTGATTGCCGGATTATCATAAGGGGCAAAATCGCAGGTAGCCGTTATAAAAAGCGGCAAGCGGTTGGGGTTATTCCAGTTGTTCACAATTTCCTGGTCAAGGATGGTTTCTTCAGCCAATCTTCTTGAACCGCCATGTCCATTATAATTCCAGATCAAGGTGCCGTTATAAACCTGGTTGTTAATGGCCTGGTTGGCCTGCGGGTAGCGACTACCGCCTGCACCACTCTCTTGCTGAAAGGCATCAAGATAAAATTTTTGCTGGTTCAGCCATGGTGAAGCTGTGGCAGCAGTAGCAGTCAGGATTTCTGCATCATTGAGATGAAGGTTGCCATCTTCATCATCTGCAATAAATGTGATGTTATTTCTCCAGGGGCCGAGACTTTCGCTTTTAAAATAAGATTCCACCTTATCAACAAAGTTTTTGGCCTCATCAATGTTTTTAGCAGGCACCCTGCCGATACCAATATCCAGGTAGTTAATGATCTGTCCTGAATTGATGTCCTCGTTATCATCCAAAAATCCAAAAAAATCATCCGAAGCATAAGTGGAAAGTGGATCTAAGGAAAAGTTGTTTTCCCATGCGGGCACATAGTTTGTGTTGTTGCTGATCCTGTCTTTGTAGTCATAAGATGCGTCACCAAACAATAGCAGGTAGCGCAGCCTGTTGGCCAGATCGGCAGCATATTTATCATGATACATTTTTAAATAATCACGGATGGCAACCGGGTCGGGGCTGCCGCTGCCAAATTCATTAAATACCTGTTCTGTTGTCACCACTTTTGTACGCAGGTTGTTCTGCACCTCATGCAATTGCGCCAGCCGCTGGGCCTGGCCAATGAATGGCGGATGGGCGATAATAATATAATCCACCGGGCTGCTGTTGTGCAGGTCCTGGTTGCTGATGCGGCCCAGCGGAACAGGGATGAGAAAGCCTGTGTTGCTAAAGGCAGCATATTCTCTGAGCCGGGAAGCATCATTGGTAAAGCGATATTGATTGCCCGCTTGAGTGCCGTTCAATCTTTGCGGGTTCAAAGGATCTGTTACATCCCAAACCTGTGTAGCGGCGGGAGCATCATTGATAATAAATTCTGCCACATTGCCGGGTCCCGTTGTTTGCCAGTCGCGGAAAAGCAACTGACCAATTCCAGTCATTGATAACTGGCGGCGGGTAAAAAGTTCAAACCAGTTAAGCCAACCCTGTGCATTGAAGCTGCCCGGTATAAAGGTGAACTCCACGCTATTGCTGCTGCTGGAAGAACTGGTCTGAAATACTCCTGTAGCCGTTTGTGCAAATAAGTCATATTGCCCGCCACTCACCGGGTTAATATTGACAGAGCCCAGCAGTTGATTATTAAACCTGACATCAAACCGGCCGGCGGCTCCCACTGATCTTGCTACAGATTGGCTGATCAGCGTAACCGGTGAATTAAGTTGAATACCCGGAACCGGTACGGTAAAATTTCTTACGGTGGTGCGGCCGGGCATGTCAGAAAACTCTTCTCCATACCATTCTCTTCCGCTGGCCAGGAAATTGACCGTATCCAACTCATGAAAGTAACGTTCGCTGAAACTGGTAACCGTCACCCCCGGAGAACCTGACGGGGCGGCATCTAATATTCTTTTCCCATTTCCCCCAACAGATAGATAATAAAAGGATCTGTCGCTGTAAAGATTCTTTTTATGAGTAAACCGTTGGTTTACCGAATCTTTCAACCAGTTTTCAGGACCCGGGGCGTAAAAAAGTATATAATCTGACCCGTTCAGCACCGCATCCCCCCCATCCACTACCAGGATGGCATTTTCCTGCAGGTCATCCAGCCAGGAGCCAGCGTTGGCTTCGGACAACATTTGTCCACCATTTCCATACAACCTGATAGAAGAAGATGCCAGGTTTGAGGTGCTTATACCAAGGCTATTTAGAAAAGCCAGATCAATTTTATAAACTCCCGGATCCTTTACGGAAATTTTAAACCAGTTGCCGGAAGCCAGTACAGAACTGGACCGGTAAGTACGCTGCGCCATTGCCAGAATTGACAAGAACAAAAGACTTACCAGGGTGGCGGCATTCCGGATTGACCTCATAACGCAAATCTCAAAATTAACGGGGATTTCCCCCGCCAAAAAAGGTATTTATGCGTATTAATATAATTTCAAACAGGCTATATTCGCATTCGCACCGGGCAAAATCTTTTGAAAGTGCAATATTTTAACCCCGGCTGTCGTTAAAACTATTCCAATTCATAGGTTTATGCAAAAAGCAATGAAATTGAAAAACTTAACTATCCTCTTATCCTGTGTTGTGTTGCTTGCCTCCTGTAAAGGCAAGGGCCTGTTTGGCAAGAAGAAACACGACAAATCCGATGTAACCGGCTGGAATTATAATGACAAAAACATGGGCGGCTACCAGGTGGCCAAATCAAAAGAACAGGGCCTTGGTCCCGGTCTTGTGTTTGTGCAGGGTGGTACCTTCACCATGGGTCAAACAGACGAAGATGTAATGGGCGACTGGAATAATATTCCCCGTCGTGTGTCTGTACCATCTTTTTATATTGACCGTACCGAAGTGGCCAATGTTCACTACCGTGAATACATTCACTGGCTGAACAGGGTTTTTGATCCTTCTGATCCTGCCAATATGCCGATACATGAAGCTGCTTTACCCGATACATTAGTATGGAGAAGTGAGCTGAGTTATAATGAGCCTTTGGTTGAATATTATTTCCGCCATCCCGGCTTTAATGAATATCCCGTGGTAGGTGTAAGCTGGAAGCAAGCTTATGTCTTCTGCCAGTGGAGAAGCGACCGTGTAAACGAGGGTATTCTTTTGGAAAAAGGATATATCAACAAACAAGCTGTTCAAGGACAGCAACAGGAAAACAACTTTACTACCAAATCCTATTTGCTTGGATTGTATCAAACTGCTCCTGGCAAAACTGCCACTTCAAAAAAGAATCCTTTGCAAACGCCACAAGGCCAGCCCCGCACTACTGTCACCATGGAAGACGGGATCATGCTGCCGGACTATCGTCTGCCACTGGAGGCTGAATGGGAATATGCGGCTTATGGTTTGATCAATCAAAACCCCCGCCCCAGCATTAAAGAAGGTAAAAGAGGAGAAGAATTGCAATCCAACAAACAGATCTATCCCTGGGCACATAATGTAAATGGTCTTCGTGACACCCGCCGCGGAAGTTGGCAGGGTCAGTTCCTCGCCAACTTTAAAAGAGGAAGTGGTGACGTGGCCGGTACAGCCGGTGGTCTGAACGACCGTGCATTCTATACTGCACCCGTAAAATCTTTTTACCCCAATGGTTTTGGTATCTATAACATGGCTGGCAACGTTAGTGAGTGGGTGTTTGACGTGTATCGTCCGTTGACACTTATTGATGCTGATGATGTAGCTCCTGTTCGTGGTAATAAATTCCAGACACTTTATAAAAACTCCAACGGCGAAGCCGAAGTGGACAGTATGGGTCGTGTGAAAATGAGAGATGTGACAGATGCTGAAAGCAAAGACCGCCGCAATTATCAAAGAGGTAATGTGATCAACTTCCTGGATGGTGATTCACTATCACAGGCATCTTACGGTTATGGCCAAACTACATTGGTAAGCGATCACTCCAGGGTTTATAAAGGTGGTAGCTGGAATGACAGGGCCTATTGGCTCAGCCCCGGTGCCCGCCGTTTCCTTGAAGAAGAACAGGCCATGAGCACTCTTGGTTTCCGCTGCGCTATGGATCGGATGGGCAGCCCCGAAGGAAACAAACGCAAAACAGGCCAGCACTACAAGACCCGCCGGCAAAAACGTTAAACTGTTTCATTTTATTCATACTAACCCCTGTCCTGAAAGGACGGGGGTTTTCTTTTTATTCACCCGATGAAGATTACATTTGCTTATGCCTGTTGAAGAACTATATAAAATATACCGGCAGTATCCATCGGTGCAAACCGACACCCGGAAACTACAACCCGGAGATATTTTCTTTGCACTGAAGGGAGAGAATTTTAATGGTAACGCTTTTGCACAAAAAGCGATTGAAGCCGGGGCTGCATGGGCGGTGATTGATGATGCGGCTTATGAAATCCCCGGGAGAACTATATTGGTACCTGATGTGTTGACAGCATTGCAGCAATTAGCCAAACATCACCGGCAACAGTTTACAATACCTTTTATTGCCATCACAGGCAGCAATGGCAAAACAACCACCAAAGAACTGATACATGCCGTACTTTCTTCTTTATTCAAAACATACACTACTGAGGGTAACCTGAACAATCATATCGGCGTGCCGCTGACTTTGCTGAAAATAAAAGATGATGCGGAGATAGCTGTGATTGAAATGGGTGCCAATCATCAAAGAGAGATTGCCTCCTATTGCGAATACACCATGCCAACACATGGGCTGATCACTAATTGCGGCAAAGCACATCTCGAAGGTTTTGGCGGAGTGGAGGGAGTACGTAAAGGGAAGGGTGAATTATTTGATTACTTGCGCAGCCACGACGGCACGGCATTCATCATGCAGGATTATGACTACTTGCAGGAAATGAGCAAAGGTATTTCTTCCATAATCCGGTATGGAACCAGCAATGCAGAAGTAACAGGAGCCGTTGCGCAAAGTGAACCCTTCCTTTCCGTGCAGATCAGCAAAGGCACTGATGCTGTTATCATCAACACGCAATTAGTAGGAGATTATAACCTGCCCAATGTGCTGGCTGCTGTTTGCGTGGGTAAACATTTTGGCGTATCGGTTGAAAAGATCCGCTCAGCTATTGAAAACTATGTCCCTTCCAACAGCCGGTCGCAACTGATCGAAAAAGGAACCAATAAAATAATACTGGATGCCTACAATGCCAATCCCAGCAGCATGAAACTGGCCATTGATAATTTTGCCCGGATACAAGCCGGGAAAAAAGTGCTTATGCTGGGCGCCATGGCAGAACTTGGTGATGAAAGTTTAGAAGAACATAAAAACATTGTTGACCTGATAAAACAACACCGTTGGGAACAAGTGGTGCTGGTGGGTGGCGATTTTTTAAAAACAACTCATCCCTTCCTTCAATTTGAATCTGTGGAGCAGGCAAAGGAATGGTTGCAGCAGCAACATATTGAAAACGCTTTCTTCCTTATCAAAGGCAGCCGCAGCATGGCCATGGAAAAAGTACTGACAACGTAAGCTTATGGACTGGAAAAATCTCTTCCCGCAATTTGAAACGGAATTACTCGACAAGATCGAACGGGAATCTGTTGAAAGAAAATTCAATGCCGGTGATATTATTATGCGAACCGGCCAATATATCAAATCAACGGTACTGATCCTCGAAGGCCGGATCAAAATTTATCGTGAGAATGACGAAGGTGGTGAGTTTCTTATGTATTACCTCGGACCGGGCCAGGCTTGTGCCATTTCAATGATCTGCGCCCTTCAGTCACAAACCAGCGAGATCATGGCCAAAGCCGAAGAAGATACTGAAGTGCTGATGATACCCATCCAACTGATGGATGAAATGATGACAAAATATAAAAGCTGGAACCAGTTTGTCATTCAAACCTATCGTAGCCGGTTTGAAGAGTTGTTATCTGTTGTTGATAATATAGCATTCCGCAACATGGATGAAAGACTGGAATTTTACCTCAAACGTCATGCGGAAGTGACCGGGCAGAAAGAGATCAGCATTTCGCACCAGCAAATTGCTGACGACCTTAACAGTTCCCGTGAAGTGATTTCCCGGTTATTAAAAAAAATGGAACAGCGAAACCTGGTGAAGCTGCACCGGAACATGATTGAGTTACTGTGATACAATGCCTGTGATTTCTGTCACACTGCGGGAACTGGCATTAGTCTAATCTTGCAAAAATTTTGGAATGGAAATCATCGGTTATATCGCCTCATTGATCATTGGCATTTCGTTGGGACTTATCGGCGGCGGCGGCTCTATTTTGACCGTTCCTGTCCTGGTTTATCTGTTTGGCATCAACCCGGTGCTGGCAACGGCTTATTCACTTTTTATTGTTGGCGCCACCAGCCTGGTGGGTGCATTTCCAAAATACAAAAACAATGAGGTAAACCTGAAGACAGCCATCATCTTTGGCATCCCTTCCATTATTGCCGTGTATGCGACACGGGCATTTATCGTACCTGCCATTCCCGATACGCTATTCACTTTGGGCAATTTTGTTTTCAGCAAAGCAGTACTGACGATGTTATTGTTTGCACTTCTGATGTTGTTTGCCTCCGTATCTATGATCAGGAACGGCAAGAAAAAAGCAGATACAAACGGGCAACAAAAGTTCAACTACCCCCTGATATTGGTAGAAGGAGCCGTGGTGGGTGTACTGACCGGGCTGGTCGGTGCCGGTGGTGGTTTCCTGATCATTCCAGCCCTGGTATTATTGAGCAAATTACCCATGAAACAGGCTGTTGGCACTTCGCTCCTGATCATTGCAGCTAAATCACTGATCGGATTCACCGGCGATATAGGTCATCAGCAAATTGACTGGATTTTTTTACTTAAAGTAACCGGTCTTGCCATAGCTGGTATTTTCATTGGCAATGCCGTGAGTAAAAAAATACATGCAGATACACTTAAAAAAGCTTTTGGCTGGTTTGTACTACTGATGGGTATTTATATTATTATTAAAGAGCTTTTTTTTCCGGGAATATAAGTTGGCACTTGTGACGTATGTCACTGTGCAGATTAATTTTTCCCGGCAATTTTGCATTGAAAATGATTTTTACAACATAAAACAAAAACACATGTATTTCCAGCACATCTACGACAAAAGTTTGGCACAGGCCAGTTATTTTATCGGTTGTCAAAAGGCCGGTGTAGCAGCGGTAATTGATCCTAAAAGAGATGTGGACACCTATATCGAAATAGCGAAGCAAAATAAAATGAAGATCACCCACATCCTGGAAACGCATATCCATGCGGATTTTTTGACAGGTTCAAGAGAACTGGCAGCGCTTACTGGTGCAAAAATGTACCTCTCTGCCGAAGGCGGACCGGGATGGGAATATGAATTCCCGCATGTAGGATTGAAAAACGGTGATATCATCAACGTGGGCAACCTGAAGATTGAAGTGTTGCACACTCCTGGTCATACACCGGAAAGTATCAGCTTTTTACTTACTGATACACCCGCCAGTCCCGAACCGGTGATGTTATTTACAGGAGATTTTGTTTTTGTAGGTGATATTGGTCGTCCTGACCTGTTGGAAAAAGCGGCCGGCATCAAAGGCACACAGGATGTTGGCGCCAGCCAGATGTATGAGTCTATAAAAAAATTCAATGCACTGGCCGATTATATACAGGTTTGGCCGGGTCATGGTGCGGGTTCGGCTTGCGGCAAAGCATTGGGTGCTGTTCCCAGCACAACAGTAGGTTATGAAAAAGTGAGAAACTGGGCTTTTCACTATGCGGAAAACAAAGATGGATTTGTGCAATACCTGCTCACCGATCAGCCGGAGCCACCTAAATATTTTGCGATGATGAAAAAGCTTAATAAGGTGGACCGTCCCTTGCTGACCGAAGTACCCAAGCTGAAACAACTGAATAATGAAGAGCTGAAAGAGTCGCTGGCAAAAGGGATAAAGCTGGTGGACACCCGTAACAAAGCTGATTTTGCAAAAGGATTTATTCCGGGCAGCATAAACATCCAAAATAATAACTCATTGGCAACCTGGGCCGGTTGGTTTCTCAGCTACGATGAACCGTTTATCCTGCTGGCCGATGAAGACAGCATTGAAGACATCACCAGGAAATTAATGCGGATCGGTTTAGATAATGCAGCAGCCTATGTTGCTTCTGTAAAAGTATGGACGGATGCCGGGGGTCAATTGGAAAAAGTAAATAATCTTTCCCAGGAGGAGTTTAAAAATTTGTACCAGCATAACGGCATACAGGTAGTGGATCTTCGTGGCGCCACAGAATATAACAGCGGACATATCAAAGGAGCTGACCATGTCTTTATCGGCACCTTGCTTAATAACCTTGACAAAATCAGCAAAGAAAAAAAAGTGGTTATTCACTGCCAGGGTGGCGACAGGTCATCCATTGGTTACTCGCTGCTGGCAAAAAATGGTTTCAAAAATGTGATGAACTACCCGGGTGGCATCAACGAGTGGGTAAATTCAGGTAATCCTGTTGAATCATAAAATCAAAAAATATGACTACGATAAAAGAACTTATTAAAAATCCGGCAACAGTTGTGGTGGATGTAAGAAGCCCATGGGAATTTGAAATGGAACATATTCCGGGTGCAATAAACTTTCCTTTGGAAGAAATCAGCACAAGGATCCCGGAATTAAAATCCTTCGGCAAGCCGATGGTATTGTATTGTCGCAGCGGTAACCGCAGCGGGATGGCTGTAAGTATATTAAAACAAAATGGAATTGAACAGGTGTACAATGGCGGTGGTCTTGGTGACATGCAATTCCTGTTAAACTAAAAAATTAAACATGTTGGGATTCTTAAAGAAACTCATTGGCGGAACTGCTGTCAACTATAAAGAGCTGGTTGATAACGGCGCCATCATACTGGATGTTCGCTCAGCCGGCGAATACAAATCCGGTCATATTCCCGGATCAAAAAATTATCCGTTAGACAGTATACGAACCAAAGTGGCAGAGCTGAAAAAATTAAACAAACCTGTGATCACTGTATGCAGAAGCGGAGCCAGGAGTGGTATGGCCAAAGGTATTCTAAAATCTGCCGGTATCGAAGTGTATAACGGCGGTCCCTGGACAAGGCTTGCCGGCAAACTTGCATTATGAAACCAGTAGCAATTTATACCTTGAAAAGCAAACATCGGCATATACTCCTTGCTGGATTATTCATTGCAGGAATTTGCAACAACACTTGCTTGCATGCACAGGATGCAAATGCCGGAAAAACCATTGCTCAAAATAGATTTCAGCGTTTGATGAAACAAAAAAATACAGTGCTTTTGGATGTCAGAACCCCTGCAGAATATACCGACGGGCATATACCCCGCGCCATGCTGGTCAATGTATTGGATAAAGAAATCTTCAAAAAGGAAATAGCACTGCTGGATAAGAATAAGAAATATCTTCTTTACTGCCGGAGCGGCAAGCGTAGCCGTGATGCAAAAGTGATTATGAAACAGATGGGATTTAAACGCCTATATGATCTGAAAGACGGCATTAATGCGTGGACTGGCCCAAAAGAACAATAAAAATTGGTACACCACAAATACAAATAAATTATAAATACTCTTTGGATGGGCCAGCTAATGTCTTCAGGTTTTAAGTAATACAAGGACACTGGCATCTGAATAAGCCGGCATTGGAGAAATATTTAGAAAACAGCAGGAAGAGGGGTTGTTATATCAACGTCGGTTTTTGACTGGTTTCTTAACCGTCTTTTTACTATTACCGGGCCGTTAATCATAATTTTATTATGGAAAAAAATATAGCTTTTTTATTAAGCTTTCTTATTCCGTTATTCATGCTGGCACAGCACCAGGAGATAAACGAAAGGCCTGCTTTATGGAAGGAAAAAGAGGCCGATCCGGACTCGACTACTCTTCAATCAGCATTCAAAAAGGGACAAATGACCGGTCATTTTCGTTATTATTTCATGGCAACAGATAATAAGCAAGGACTAACAGACTATTATGCTCATGCTGCCGGGGGTGGTATTAAGTTTGAAACAGCCCGGTTTAAAAATTTTCAACTAGGCATCAGTGGCTTTTTTGTATTTAATATGGGATCATCAGACCTGACTGCTCCTGACGAAAAAACCAATCAAATGAACCGATATGAAATTGGGTTATTTGACATTGAAAATCCCGGTAATAAAAATGATATTGACAGGCTGGAAGAATTATACCTGAAATATCATTACAAAAAATCATCACTGACTTTTGGGAAACAACTGCTTAACACACCATTTATCAACCTGCAGGATGGAAGAATGAGACCTACGGAAGTGGAGGGCATCTGGGCTGAAATAAATGAATTGAAAAATATCAATATACAGGCTGGTTATTTAAACGGTATATCACCCCGTAGTACCGTTAGGTGGTTCAGGCCGGATGAATCCATAGGAATTTATCCATCTGGTGTGAATGAGGAGGGGTTGAAATCACAGTATGCGGGTAACCTGCAAAGCAAAGGTATCTACCTGACCGGGGTGACATTCCAGGATACCAGTAAGCGAATAAAATTTCAGCTATGGAACCAGTTCACCGAAAATATATTTAACAGCCTGCTACTTCAGGCAGATATTGAGAGTGTTCTGACCAATAATACAAAAGCTTTTGTAGCAGTACAACTTATCCGCCAGGATGCCATGAATTATGGGGGTAATGAAGATCCTGCTAAAACCTATTTTAGAAAAGGAGCAAAAGTTTTAAGTTTTGGCGGTCGGGCAGGATTGAAGAAAAAAAACTGGGAAACCAGCCTCAATTATAATCGAATTACGGCTCATGGAAGGTACCTGATGCCAAGAGAATGGGGCCGGGATCCCTTTTTTACCTTTCTTCCGCGGGAAAGAAATGAGGGTTTTGGAGATGTGCATGCTATTGTTGGAAAATTCAGTTATAAAATTCCCACCATAAGATTAAATATGTCATTTGCAGTCGGGCATTTCAACCTCCCTGAGGTTACAAATTACAAACTCAACAAATATGGCCTTCCCTCCTACAACCAGCTTAATGTCGACATCCGTTACAAATTCAAAGGAATTCTAAAGGGGCTTGAAACACAGCTTTTGTATGTTTATAAAGGAAAGGCGGGAAATTCGTATAATGATGATAAGTACGTCATAAACAAAGTGAATATGAGCCTTTGGAACCTGGTTTTCAACTACCAGTTCTGAATAAAAGCAATGTGACTTCGGTCACTATAAATATCTGCCTGAATATTGAATTTTAGTTTCGTTTTAATAACAAACCGCTAGCTATGCCATCATTTTCAGAAAATGAACTAATCAATAATTCCCGTCGTGATTTTTTAAAAAAGTCAGCCTTGGCCGGAATAGGCACATCCTTCGCTGGTATTACATCAGCAATACCTACACCGGAATCACCTGATACCGGAAGTCAATCCTCGGGTACAGGCAAGTTTACCATCCTCTACACCTCAGATATTCATGCACAGCTTTACACCCATGATGAATTTTTTTGGGAAAATGAAAAACCCGTTTATAGAAAAAGAGGAGGCCTTGCGGTGCTAAAAACAATGATTAATCATTTCAGGAAACAAAATCCGGCGAATACTATTCTCATTGACGGCGGAGATTATTTTCACGGAAGTGCTGTGGCCTCATTAACGGAGGGAGAAGCACTGATCCCTTTATTAAATGAATTTAACTATGACCTGATACTGCCGGGCAACTGGGAAGTAGTATATAAGAAAAAGAAAATGCTCTATGATATGGGACATGCCACAGCTGCAAAGATTTGTGCCAATATGTGGCATAAAACCAATGATGCAGACAATGGCGAATTAATCTACCCGCCCTATTGGATAAAATTTGTTGCTGGTATCAAAATTGGTTTTATAGGGTACACCGACCATCTTATACCCAAAAGACAATCGCCAGCTTATAGCGAAGGTATCCGGTTTGAACATGCAGATTTCAATGTAGCAAAATATATTAAGCTTTTGAAAGAAGTAGAAGGATGCGGAATCATCTTTCTTGTTACACATATGGGTCTTGCACAACAGGTAGGACTTGCAAATAATCCTGTCGTGGAAGGAGCAGATTTTATTTTAGGCGCTGATACACATGAAAGAGTGAGAGTGCCAATTGAGGGTAAATATTCGAGAGTAATTGAATGTGGCGCTTTTGGATCTTTTTTGGGTAAACTGGATATCGAAGCCGAGAATGGCAAGATGAAGGCTTATAAATACCGATTGCTCGATGTTGACCCTGTAAAATATCCGGCTGATAAAAAACTTCAAGTACAGATTGACAAGGCTGGAGCACCTTTTAAAAAAGAGTTATCCAGAGTTATTGGCACCACGACAACACCCTTAGTGCGATACTTTGTTATGGAGACCCCTATGGATAACCTGATTACTGATGCTATTCACTGGAAATTCAAAACTGATATTGCTCTGAGTAATGGTTTTAGGTTTTGCCAGCCCCTCGCCATAGATCCGAAAAAAGGAAAAGCAGATATCACTAAGGAGTTCTTGTGGAATATGCTGCCGGTGGACAGCGAAGCTAAACTAGGCACCATTACAGGCAGGCAACTTTGGGACTGGCAGGAAAAAGAACTGCAAAACGCATTTGCCAAAGATCCATCAAAACGATTTGGCGGATGGTTTGTAAGGTTTGCAGGTATGGACGTGAATTTCACAATCGGTAATGAGTTCGGGAAACGGGTTAACTGGATAAAAGTAAATGGTGGGCCAATTGACTTAAACAGGGAGTACAGTATAGTAGCCTGTGAAAGAGAAGGCGATCCCGATGATACACTTTGCCGGATAGAAAAGGTAAAAAATCCAAGGTTGTCCGGATTTCTGATGCATAATGTTATTGAAGAATATCTTGCTGCACATTCACCTGTATCTCCAAAAATGGAGAGAAGAGCCACTGCAACTGATCAGCCACACACTCTGCTTACGCAATTACAGGGTACCACTTATGAATTCAGATAAAAGAATAAAGCTATGTGGAAGAAAATTCGCAACAACTGGGAATTGGTGTTTATTATACTGATGATCCTAATCATGACTACTATCCAACTACAAAAAGCTTTCAATAAAACTCACCAGGATCAGCTAGCACAATCACAGATTGAAGACAGTAGTTGGCAAGCACCCAGTTTATACTATGATACAGTGGAAGGACAAGAAAGAAAATTGATTGCCTATGGACAGGAACTAATTGCCCATACTTCGAAATACCTGGGTCCGAATGGCTCAGTAAACCAGATATCAAACGGGATGAATTGCCAGAACTGCCACCTGAATGCAGGGAAAAAGAACTGGGGCAACAACTATAGTGCTGTTTATTCCACCTATCCTAAATTCCGTGCACGAAGCAGCAGTACAGAAACTATTTTCAAAAGAGTCAGCGATTGCTTTGAGCGGAGCCTGAATGGAACTGCCCCGGACAGCAACAGCAACGAATACCAGGCCATTTATGCCTATATTAAGTGGCTGGGAAAAAATGTCAAAAAGGGTGAAAGCCCTGTCGGAAGCGGCATTCCCAAACTGACCTATCTGGATAGAGCTGCTGATCCGGTAAAAGGAAAACAAGTTTACACTGTGCATTGTGCCAGCTGTCATGGATCAAATGGTGAAGGAATTCCGGATATTGACGGAAATAGTTTTTCCACTCCCCCGTTATGGGGTAACAATAGTTATAATGATGGTGCAGGTCTTTTTCGTATTTCTAATTTTGCAGGCTATGTAAAAAGCAATATGCCTTTCAAACAGGTTACTCATCAATCCCCGATTTTGACAGATGAAGAAGCCTGGGATGTAGCTGCATATGTAAACACACAGCCCCGGCCCAAAAAAGACCTTAGTAAAGATTGGCCTGATATTTCAAAAAAACCATTTGATCATCCGTTTGGCCCTTATACAGATGGTTTTACAGAGAACGAACATAAATACGGCCCATTCAAACCCATTCTAGCCAAAGCCAAAAAAGGTTAAGCCGGAAAAAATAAATAACTTGAATGGCTGTGACAAAAATCACAGGCGGCATTTATTACTCTCTGCATATTTGCACACTCAAAACAAAGTATTGATATGCTTGAATTTCTGAAACAACCCTGGCCCTGGTATATAGCTGGCCCGTTAATCGGCCTGACCGTACCGGCCTTGTTATTTTTAGGTAATAAATCTTTCGGGATATCTTCTTCCCTTCGGCATGTATGCGCCGCCTGCATACCTGCAAAAATTCCTTTCTTCCAGTATGACTGGAAAAAAGAAGTCTGGAACCTCTTTTTCGTAGCCGGTATCCTGTTAGGTGGCATCATTACCGCACAATGGCTGGCCGACCCCAATCCTGTCCAGGTGAATCCTAAACTCACAGCAGAACTGGCAGGCTATGGCATCACTCAATATGAAAACCTGGTGCCGGGAGAAGTTTTCAACTGGTCTGCGTTGCTGTCAATAAAAGGAATTTTCATGATGGTGATTGGCGGATTTTTAGTGGGGTTTGGCACCCGTTATGCAGGTGGCTGCACCAGTGGACATGCGATCATGGGACTCAGCAACCTGCAATGGCCTTCGCTGGTAGCTACCTGTTGCTTTATGGCCGGTGGTTTCATTATGGCCAACTTTATTTTACCGTTAATTTTAAAACTCTAAGTAATGTCATCAAAAGATATAACCTATAGCCAAAAGCCATTTGTCGCCCAACAGGTCAATACTGATTACGAGGTAAGATCGCAAAATGCCATGTGTGTCAATGAAAGCCAGCTGGACAAACCCCTGAGCTCAAATATCAAATACCTCGCAGCCGGTATGCTGTTTGGCATTTTCCTCATCAAATCTGAAGTGATCTCCTGGTTCCGCATCCAGGAAATGTTTCGCCTGCAAAGTTTTCACATGTATGGAGTGATTGGCTCCGCTGTTATCGTTGGTATGATCAGTGTGTGGCTTATTAAAAAGTTCAATGCAAAATCTGTTGAAGGGGAGACAATAAAACTTGAACCTAAGAAATTCAACAAAGGGCAGATCTATGGCGGTCTCACATTCGGATTGGGCTGGGCTGTAACCGGCGCCTGTCCCGGACCATTATTTGCACAAATCGGAACCGGAGCCACAGTCATTATTGTAACACTGCTCAGCGCTATTGCAGGCACCTGGGTGTATGGAAAACTGAGAAACAGGTTGCCGCATTAGAGTTGTTGCCTTAGCTGACAAAACTCATTCTTAAGTTTCCGTGTATTTACTAGTTTGCAAAAAACGAAGAATATGAAAAAGAATCTTATCGGCCTGGATGTATCCAAATCCAAAAAATTGGCTGAAAAGCTGAATGAATTGTTGGCCAATTTTCAACTTTTTTATATCAATTCCCGTGGATTCCACTGGAACATCCGGGGGAAAAAATTTTTTGAGCTGCACCTGAAATTTGAAGAGCTCTATACTGACACGCAGTTAAAGATTGATGAAGTGGCTGAACGCATTCTTACATTGGGTCATACCCCGGACCACTCATTTACTGATTACCTGGAGCAAGCCCGGATAAAGGAAATGAAAAATGTTGTCAACGGCGATGAAGCAGTAGCGTCTGTACTCGATTCATTCGGTCTTTTATTAGAGATCGAAAGAGAATTGCTCACTCTTTCTGCTGATACCGGCGACGAAGGCACCAATGCCCTGATGAGTGATTATATCCGCCAGCAGGAAAAACTGGTGTGGATGTACTCAGCTTACCTGGATAAATAAAAGGCTAGTAAATGAAAATAGTACTCGCTGCATTTATTACAACATTATTTCTGTATCCCACACCCCCTGTTGAAGTGAAAGTTGCCGGAGAAATGAAAAAGATCATGAGGCAGGCTGATTTGTCTGCTCATATTTCTCTGGATACTCTCGTTAATAAGCCACATATCTATGGTCTAGGCCCAGCCGAAGATATAAAAGGCGAAATCCTTATTATAGACAGTAAACCTTATTGGTGTAAAGTGGATGCTGAGCAACCCGTAACAGTGGTTAATGACAAAATAAAAGCAGCTATGCTTGTTTATGCACAGGTCCCGGGCTGGAAACCGGTCAACATTTCTGACGAGATAAACGACTATACTTCACTAGAGAAAGCTGTAGAGAAATTTGCTTTACAAAACGGACAAAATCTTGATGAGCCATTCCCTTTCCTGATAAACGGAAAAATTACCAATGCCTCCTGGCATATCATTGACTGGAAAGATGGCGTTGCTCATACATTTGACAACCACAAACAATTTGCGAAGTATGGCAGCTTTGCAAACGAGGAAGTTGTATTGCTTGGTTTTTACTCTAATAAACATCACAGCATCTTCACCCACCACAGCACTAACATGCATGTTCACATCATGGATGTGAAAAAAAAGATAGTGGGGCACCTCGAAGAAATTATTGCAGCACAAAACAGTTTGACGATCTTAATACCTAATGACTAATGAAACATTTATTGCCTGCGTTACTCCTGCTTTTAGTCAGCCAAATGGTCATTGCGCAAGATAATTTTCCTTTTATCCTGAAACTCGAACCGGTGATCCCCGGAGGTTTTACGGGTCTGCAATCCTATGCATGGGCAAAATCAGGCAGTAAAGTTTTGCTTGTTGGTGGTAGAACTGACGGACTACATCGCCGGCAACCATTTGCTGCCTTTAATAAAAAATATAATAATACAGATTTCGTAGTGATAGATCTGCAAAGTGAAAAAGTTTGGAAAAAATCTGTCAACGGTTTGCCTGCAAAGCTGGCAGAACAATTACAAAGCTCCAATATGGAATTTTTCCAGGAGCAAAATAGCTTGTTCATTATTGGCGGATATGGATACAGCGAGACAGCAAGAGATCATATTACCCACCCTTACCTGGTATCCATAAAAGTGACAGAACTGATCAATGCAATTACGGATGGTAAAGAAATAACTCCATATATAATACAAACCAAAGACGACAGAATGGCCGTTACCGGTGGAAGACTAAATAAACTGGGCAATCTATTTTATCTCGTCGGAGGTCAGCGGTTTGATGGCCGTTATAATCCGCACGGTCCTGATCATGGCCCCGGATTTTCACAACAATACACTAACCAGATCAGGAAATTCTCCGTAACAGAAAAAAACGGAGAGCTGGCAATTGAGAATTATTTCGCTGTCACAGACACTGCACTGCTACACCGCAGAGATTACAACCTGCTGAACCAGTATGATGAAAACGGCAGAGAAATACTGACGATTTACTCAGGAGTATTTCAATACAATAAAGAATTGCCATTTACCACTCTAATTGATATTACTGATGATAACCACCGGGAAGTTCCAAGCTTCAACCAGCAGTTCAGTAATTACCATTCGGCAACTTTACCGGCTTATGATCAAAAAAGCAGAACGCTTTACTCGATATTTTTTGGAGGCATTGCCCAGAACTTTATAGCCAGTGACGGTACAATAAAAATGGATAATAATGTTCCTTTTGTCAATCATATCAGTGTGGTAGAAAGAAAAGGCAATACTGTGAAAGAACACCTGCTGACTGAAAAACTCTCAGGCTACTTTGGCGCAGCTGCAGAATTTATTCCTGCATCAGAAAAACTATTTTCCTCCAACGGGATACTGCAACTGGAGAAAACCGGTAGAAAACCATTGCTGGCCGGATATATTATTGGAGGAATTGACAGCCGGTCTCCCAATGTATTCTGGAGTAATGAAGCGGAGCCCAGCCGGGCCTCACCTGTGATCTGGAAAGTGTATATTACCAGGAAATAATAGTAAAAATGAAAATACTTGCAATTATAGTTTCACTGGTAATCCTGTTTTCCTGTAAGGGAAATAATACATTCAATGATTCTACTGATTTGAAAAGCAAGGGTGACTCACTTATAGCCAAAACATTTGACACACTCAGAAATACTTTGCTAAATACGATCAGCCAAAAAGGTATTCCCGGTGCCATTCATTTTTGCAATACAGAAGCGTTGTCATTAACTGCCGCCTATTCGAATAAAGAAATTAAGATCAGGAGAGCCACGGATAAGTATCGTAATCCTGCCAACAAAGCCGACAGTATGGAGCAACGGTTACTCGATTATTTTCAACAGCAGCGCAAAGAACAAAAAGAGATGGCTGCAGTGCTGGAACAGGATAAACAAGGCAGAAAACATTATTTTAAACCTATCATCATGCAGGGCATGTGCCTGAATTGTCATGGCAAAAAAGACGAATCCATAATGCCGGAAACCTGGGAAGCGATCCGGAAATTTTATCCTGCCGACCTTGCCATCAATTATAAAGAGGGTGACCTAAGAGGTCTTTGGCATATAATTTTTGATGTGGCGGGAAAATAAAACGGATTACACTGTTACTCATTCCCGGCTACGGGAGCCAATAATTTTTCTTCGATCACCTGCCGGAAAATATGTTTGGGGAATGCTCCCGGCTGCATGAACGGTTCGCCATCTGCCCCGATAAAAAGTATGGTTGGGATACTTTGTATGCCAAATACGGCCGCCAATTCCTGTTCAACATCGGTGTCAACTTTATAGATCACTATTCTGCCTTCATATTCAACAGCAAGTTCCTCTAGTATCGGGGCTACCATTTTACAAGGACCGCACCAGTCAGCATAAAAATCAATGATTGCAGGCAGGTTTCCCTGGTATTTCCAGTCCTGCTCTGTTTCATAGTTAAATACTTTTTCCTTGAAGTCCTTTGTGGTCATTTTAACGGTGGCCATGCTATTAATTTATTCAAAAGTAACAGAGACCTTTCATATTAATAGTGATTATTATCACAAAAGAAACCGGCTCGAAGGAGCCGGTTTCGCACCAATAAATCATTACAATAATTATAGCATCGTAACCGGAGCCATATATCTTGTCTTTCCCAGCCCTGTCTGGCTCAGCGCCTTATACCCACCGCGGATATTCACCAGGTTTTCAAACCCTCTTGATTTCAAAATGGAACACATAATAACTGAACGATAACCACCAGCACAGTGAATATGATATTTTTTATTCTTGTCCAACTGCGCCATATTCTGGTTAATAAAATCCAACGGGAAGTTTTCAGCCATAACAAGATGTTCGGAGTCGTATTCGCTCTTCCTTCTTGCATCCAGCAGGTTGATGGCCTCAATGCCGCTTTCATACAAAGCCGCAAAGGTTTCCGCATCTGTTTCTTCCAGCGAACCGGTTTTAAAACCCGCCGTCTTCCATGCCCAGATGCCATCTTTCAGAAAGCCAACCGTGTTGTCATATCCCACTCTTGACAGCCGAACCACCACTTCTTCTTCCCTGCCTTCATCCGCAATAAAAAGAATGGGCTGTTTCAGGTCTGTTATCAGGGTTCCCACCCAGGGTGCGAAATTGTCATCAAGACCAATGAAAATCGAACCTGGGATATACTCTGCTGCAAATGCATCTTTACTGCGGGTGTCCAGAACCAGGGCTTCCATGCTTTCCCACACAGCCTGGAATTCCCTTGCACTGAGCGGACGTTTTCCTCTTGCTAATACAGCATCAATACTTTCCATATCACCCGTCAGGTTCATCAATACATTCAGCGGAAAATATTGCGGGGGTTCCACCAATCCTTCTGTCACTGCTTTGATAAATTCTTGCTTTGTCATATCGGCCCTGAGTGCATAGTTCACCTGCTTCTGGTGACCGAGTGTATCTGTTGTTTCCTTGCTCATATTCTTTCCGCAGGCACTTCCGGCCCCGTGACCGGGATAAACGATCACATCATCTGGTAATGTCATTATTTTATTGCGGAGTGATTCAAATAAACGACCAGCCAGTATTTCCGGTGTAATTTCAGCTTTTATTTTTTGCACCAGGTCCGGTCTGCCTACATCCCCGATAAAAAGTGTATCACCGGTGAAGATGGAGTGTTCCTTCCCATTTTCATCCAGCAATAAATAGGTGGTTGATTCCATAGTATGTCCGGGGGTATGCAATACCCGGATTTTCACATTGCCCAGCTTCAATTCTTCATTATCCTTAGCGATATAGGCTTCATAACCCGGGGCTGCCGTTGGACCAAAAACAATAGTGGCCCCTGTTTTTTTGGCAAGATCAATATGGCCGCTGACAAAGTCGGCATGAAAATGCGTTTCAAGAATATACTTTATTCTTGCACGGCTTCGCTCCGCCCTCTCTATATAAGGTTTTGTTTCCCGCAGCGGATCAATGATAGCAGCTTCCCCGTTACTTTCTATGTAATACGCAGCCTCAGCCAAACAGCCGGTATAAATTTGTTCTATCCTCATGATTATATTTTTTTGATGAATGAATTTTTTTGCAAGCCAGGCCGGATGTTATGGACACCGGGAGGTGCAGGATTTTTTCATTCTTTGTGATTTAATACAGCAAAATTGATGGCGAACACCCCGGGCCGAAATGACATTTGTCACAAAAAGGATTGACAATTATCATACGGATCTGCCTAAACATATGATTCCCGGTGACAACTGGCAAAATGTGATTTGTATCACACTACCTGCCCTAAACATGGCTGTACTTTAGCAGCATAATATATTGAATCATGACAAACCAACATCAGATCATCATTGTGGGTGGCGGCAATGCCGGTATTTCTGTTGCGGCCCGCCTATTGAGAAAAAACAAACATCTTGATATAGCTATTATTGAGCCCTCAGAAAAACACTATTACCAGCCAGCATGGACCCTGGTGGGGGGCGGAACCTATAACATAAAGGATACCATAAAGGATGAAGCTGCTGTAATACCACCCGGGGCCAAATGGATTAAAGACGCTGTGGTATCCTTTCAACCTGATCACAATACTATAACAACTAAACTGGGTAATGTCTATACATATGAATATTTAATTGTTGCACCCGGAATAAAACTGGATTGGGAAAAGGTAAAAGGACTGAAGGAAACCATCGGAAAGAATGCTGTTACCAGCAACTATGCTGCTGAATTTGCTCCTTATACTTTTGAATGCATCAAATCCATGAAAGAAGGAATGACAGCCATGTTCACCAGTCCTTCTACAGCATTGAAATGTGGCGGCGCCCCGCAAAAGATAACCTACCTGGCAGCAGATTATTTCAGAAGGCACGGATTGATGGGTAAAGTAAAAGTTGATTTCTCCACTGCAGGAAAAGTAGTTTTTGGAATAAAAAAATATGCGGTGGAATTGCAGAAAATAGTGGACAAACTGCAGGTTCAGATGAATTACCGACATGATCTTATTGCTGTGGATGGCCCGGGGAAAACAGCCACCTTTAAAGTGACTGATGAAATCGGCAACACATCAGAGGTAACCAAACATTTTGATATGCTGCATGTAACGCCGCCGCAGGCAGCTCCAGATTTTATTGCTCAAAGCCCACTGGCAAATGATAAAGGCTGGGTTGATGTTGATAAGCATACACTGCAACATCTTCGCTATAAAAACATTTTTGGTATCGGAGATGCCACCAGCACACCCAATGGTAAAACGGGGGCTGCTGTAAGAAAACAGGCGCCTGTGCTGCTGCAAAATCTCTTTTCGCTGATGAACGGAAAGGAACTGACTGCGAAATATAATGGTTACACAAGCTGCCCTATCGTTGTGGGTTATGGCAAACTGATTTTAGCCGAATTTGACTATGACAACACCCCAAGAGAAACGTTCCCGTTCGATCAAAGCAAACCAAGATGGAGTATGTGGGTATTAAAAAAATACATACTGCCCTGGTTATACTGGCATAAAATACTGACAGGAAAAATGTAGATAAGCTGTGCTGATGAGAAAGTGGTCGCTGGTGGCCGCTTTATTGTAACTATTGTCACTGTTGTTATTACCAAAGCGAGGCAATTTTGGACAAAATAGCCATAATATGATATTTCTAAAAAAACTGAAAAGTGGCTGGACCACATTAAAAATCCTGAGGGTTGGCCTCGGGGCCGTAATTTTGTATTCTTCAGTTGAATCAGATCATACCGGTGGAATGATTGCCGGAAGTATACTACTGCTCTTTGGCTTATTTACGGACGGGGTTTGCTGTATGACCGGTAATTGCTACACAACCCCTGCATACAAGGATTCAACACTGGAAAATGTAACGTATGAAGAACTGGATAATAAATAATAAACTACTAATTGCCGGGGTGATTATTGGAGCCGCAGGTGGGTTTCTTTACTGGCAACAAATTGGCTGCAACAGCGGCACCTGCCGGATTACTTCACAATGGCAAAACAGTACCGGTTATGGTGCTTTGATGGGAGGGCTTCTTTTTAGCCTGTTCAAAAAAAACAAAGATGACAACTCAAAATAAACGGGAAAGTTTCAGTGACATCATTCATGGCAACACTCCAGTGCTGGTTGATTTCACAGCAGAATGGTGCGGCCCCTGCAAAATGATGAAGCCGGAGCTGGAAGAACTGCACAAAAGAATGGCAGAAAAGCTTCGCATTATCAAAGTGGATATTGATAAAAGTCCGGGTGCAGCAAATGAATTTGCTGTGCAAAGTGTTCCTACGCTGATCCTGTTTAAAAGTGGCAAACAACTCTGGCGGCAATCAGGGTTGATTCAAGCCCGGTCGCTGGAAAAAATAATTGAGCAGCATATAAACTAAGAACTATTCATGAGTGAATCTAAAGCACATCGCGGATACCTCGCTTCAGCATTAAGCTGTCGTTGTCCCCGTTGTCGTGAAGGCAAATTGTTTAAGCACCCGGTCAGCATCAGTATGAAGAAGAACATGCAGATGAACAAAACCTGCCAGGTATGCGGACAAGCCACTGAAATTGAAGTCGGTTTTTATTATGGTACCAGTTATGTTAGTTATGCATTAACCGTAGCCCTGAGTGTAGCAACATTAGTAGCCTGGTGGATGATCATTGGACTTTCTACTAATGATAATCGTTTTTTCTACTGGCTGGGCTTTAATGCTGTATTTCTTATCCTGCTGCAGCCCTGGTTGATGCGGCTGAGCCGAAGTCTCTGGATCTCCTGGTTTGTAAAATATAACCCGGAATGGGAACATCAACAGCCAATTGATGTATCGGAAAGACTGAATGCTGACCAGGCAAATAACTGGTAAGAAAACGAATAATCCCTTATTTTTGCTGCCCTTATAACCGGAGACTTGTCCGAGTGGTTGAAGGAGCACGCCTGGAAAGTGTGTATACCTCAAAAGGGTATCGAGGGTTCGAATCCCTCAGTCTCCGCTGGTAAAAACTTTTGTTTATATCCTTCATCATTTGAAGGATTTTTACTTTATACCCAATTTCAGCTTCACATACTTTATCTTTTGTCTTTTCCAGGTATAAGTGATATGAATAACTCCATCGGCAGATTGTATCACTGTGGGATAAGAATATTCACCCTCGTCTGACTCAAGGGTAGCTACCTCTTTCCATTGTAACCCATCTTTTGAAATGGCTACCGCCAAAGGGGAACGGGGTCCGCCCCATTTGCCTTCATATCTCTCTGTAGGATTATAAACCAGCAGTTGCCAACCATTCTGCAATGTGACAGCATCGGTGCCGGAATTAGGATTGGACAAATGGATCGTATCTAGATCAGACCATGTTGCGCCATTATCATCCGACCAAAGTGATGCTAACCTGTTTTCCATACTACGGCAAAGCAACTGGAGTTTATTGTCCGAATGAACCAGCAGGCTTGGTTGAATGATGTGAAATTTAATACCATCATTTAATGGCCCGGTTGACAGCCATGTTTTACCGGTGTCTTTCGATATTTCAAGATGCACCTGCCATCTGCCATCTGTGGGATGCTCGGTACTGGATGGACAAACTAATCTTCCGTCATCAAGCAGTACAGGTTTATTTTTTATAGGGCCTAACATGCCATCAGGCAAACGAACAGGTTTCGACCATGTTTTGCCATGATCTGTTGATGTAATCCATTCACCCCACCACTCCACCGGGTCAGCGCCAACTTTATAAAACAACATCAGTGGACCACCTGGATATTGAAACAGTACAGGATTCCAGCAGGGAAATCTTTTGGAAGAATCCTGTACTCCGTTAGCTACTGAAACCGGGGCTGTCCATTTTTCGTTTTCCATCCGGCTCAGCCATATTTCTACATCTTCATGTTTTTCATGTGTGCCGCCAAACCACGCAGCTACTAAACCCGCCGGCGTTTCGGCAATAGTAGAAGCATGACAACTGGGAAAAGAAGCCGTATCATAAATAAAGGAGGACTCAAGCTGAGTCAACTCAATACTTTTCGGTGATGAACAAGCAAGGTATGCATGTATCAATACAATTAAAACAGATAATTTGAACAGGACCTTTTGCATCATTTTACTGACTTAATATTTATTAAATTTCCAATAATCCTGGTTTTCTCTGGGAGAGATCAAGTATCAGTTCGCCGAAAATAGTATTGGCCCAGGCAAACCATTTACGGGTGAATTTTGCCGGATCATCCTTATGAAAGGATTCATGCATAAAACCCGTACCGGCATGAGTGGATTGCAAAATGCTGACACATTTTTTTATCTCGGCATCATCGGAACTTGTTTGTGCCCGCATAATAATACTCATAGGCCAGATGAGATCAAAACCGGTGTGAGGGCTACCAACTCCTTCTGCTGCTTTCCCTTTAAAATAAAAAGGATTGGAAGCAGACAGGATCATCTTTCTTGTGTTCTGGTAGATATTATCTGTTTTAGGAATCAAACCGAGATAAGGCATAGACAGCAATGAAGGAACATTGGCATCATCCATCAGGCTGAAACTGCCAAAACCATTCACTTCATAGGCATACACAGCGCCGAATTGCGGATGCGTGGTAACAGCATATTGTTTCAACGCATGATGCACCTCCGCAGCAAGGCTTTCACATTCGTTTACCAGCACAGCATCATTGCTTATTTTACTGAGCATCTCTGCTGCCTGCCTTAATGATGTCACCGCAAAGAAATTGGAAGGAATAAGAAAAGGAAAGATGGTGGCATCATCACTCGGTCTGAACATGGAGCAGATCAGCCCTACCGGGTTCACAGGGTAACCATAACCCTCCAGCGGCACACCATCTGTTGCCCAGTCCGTCAATCGCTGAAACTTATAAGGGCCTTTATCTTTTTTTCGTTGTTGTTCTTTAAATGTTTTTACAGTAAGCCTGATAGCTTCTTTCCATTGCGCATCAAAAGGAGAAATATCACCTGTCAGTTTCCAGTAACGAT
>CAYPOD010000001.1:204213-212865 GCA_964412375.1 uncultured Chitinophaga sp.
TTTCCATTCAATGTGATTGCCTGGATGTATTTATTGGTCTTACTATTGTTCTCAACAGTAACCCGGAAGGTATTGCCGTTGTCCATTTTTAAAGTTGCTCCATCTACAATGGGACTGCCAAACACATACATGCCGTTGGCAGGATTAACCTGGTAAAACCCAAGGGATGATAACACATACCAGGCCGACATCTGCCCCACATCTTCATTGCCGCAAAGACCGTCTGTCCGGTCCGCATACAAACTATCGAGGATATACCGAACCTTATCTGCTGTCTTCCACGGTTGACCAGCATAAGCATATAAATAAGTGATGTGATGACTGGGCTCATTGCCATGTGCATATTGCCCTATCAAACCCGTGATGTCTGCAGAGGCTTCTTTACCCATATCTCCTTTGGCAATAAATAATGAATCCAGTTTTTCAATAAACGGTTTTTCTCCTCCCAGCAACTCCATCAATCCTTCCACATCATGTGGCACCAGCCAGGTGTATTGCCAGGCATTGCCTTCGCAAAAATCATCCTTCATGTGTTTGGCCTCAAAGGGACTGAACGGTGTTCTCCATTTATCTATCGCCACCCTGCCCCTCATGAATCTTGTTTCAGGATTGAAATAATACTGGTAAGCTTTTGCCCTGTTGCTGAAATATTCATAGTCTGCCTGCTTACCCATTTTCTTCGCCATTTGTGCAATACCCCAGTCAGCAATGGCATATTCCAATCCCATAGCTGCCGATTCCACCATACTGTCCGCAGGAATAAAGCCATACTGTTTTACATAATTCATTCCTCTTTCATCCAGCATTGCTGTTGATTTCACCGCCTCAAATGCAAGCACCGTATCAAAACCTTTTATCCCTTTCAGATAAGCATCGGCTATCACATGAATGCCGCTGTTACCGGGCATGGTGTTGGTTTCGTTCCCGACCAGGTGCCAGACCGGTAATTTTCCCTGCTGCTGATAGATCCACAGCATTGAATTGATCATATCCGTTGTTCTCTTTTGCTGCGAGATCGTAAACAAAGGATGTGCTGCCCGGTAGGTATCCCACAATGAGAAAGTGGTAAGATTGGTAAAAGCAGCATTGGTATAAACTTTTTTATCAGTACCCCGGTAGTCACCGTTGTGATCGTTAAAGATAGACGGGGCTATCATGGTATGGTACAGTGATGTATAAAAACTCCGCAGCACCGATGTATCCATTGATTGTATGCTGATCTTTGAAAGCTCATTGTTCCAGGCTGCATCAGCCTGTGAAGTGATTGTTTCAAAATCCCAGTGCGGAATTTCTGCCCGGATATTGGCAAGAGCATTCACTGTGCTCACCGGTGAAATACCCACTTTCACTTTTACCTGCTCATCTTTTTCTGCCTGGAAATTTGCTATACCTTTTACCATCAGCCCTTCCCATTCTTTGCCTGGTTTCAACAAGCTGTCATCATACACTGCAAATGTTTCTATTGGTTTTGAAAATACAGCTGAAAAATAAATACGCTGATCTTTGGCCCAGCCTGTGGAATGACGATATCCTTCGATCGTGGTATCATTCACCTGCCTGATCATTGATTGTGTCACTTTATCCCAGCCGATACCCTCCTCCAGGTCAATAATAATCCTGGCATCAGCAGAAGCAGGAAAACTATATTGGTGAAAACCTACCCTTTCCGTAGCTGTGAGCTCCACATTTATACTATACCGCTTTAATGCAACAGCATAATAGCCGGGTCTTGCCACTTCATCATCGTGTGAGAATAAAGAATAATAACCGCTGCTATAATCGCCGAGGCTTCCTCTTTTAGGTTTGACCGGGCCGGTGGCAGGCATCAGCAGGATGTCACCGAGATCACCAATGCCGGTGCCGCTAAGATGTGTGTGGGAAAAGCCAACAATCGTAGAATCGGAATAATGATAGCCCGAACACCAGTCCCATCCCCTGCTCATATTCACCGGGCCAAGCTGCACAGCGCCAAACGGAACATTGGCCCCTAAAAAAACATGGCCGTGAAATCCGGTGCCGATAAACGGATCAACAAAAGCAGTAAGCGGATGTTCTTCTTTATTGTTTTTCCCGCAGGAGAACAACAATACTGCAATACAAACAAGCAAACCGTTTTTCATGGTCTTTATTTTCCTGTTCTGTGATAGATAAATTATTTAAGCCCTGCATTCAATTGCACAGCCGCCGAAAGCCGAATATCCTGTGAGCTGGCGCCAACAAGAATGTTATACTCACCGGGATAAAGCATCCATTTGTTCTGCTTTAAATCCCATTTACGTAATTCATTCAGCGGTATGCTGAACTGCACAAGCGACTCCCCGTTTTTTTCTATATGCACACGTCGGAAGGCCTTGAGTTCTTTCAGCGGCATCCGTTCCAGGCGGGGATATTGTATATACACCTGCGCCACTTCATCGCCATCCATAGCTCCTGTGTTTTTTATACTGACTGTAAACTGCAATGTATCCTTTGATGATTTAACAATACCCGGTTGTTGCTGCCAGGCATAAGCAAAAGAAGTGTAACTAAGTCCGTAACCAAACGGAAACTGCACTTTGCCGTCATAGTAGCGATAGGTTCTCCCCTTCATTGCATAACTGGCATAGTCAGGAAGATCATTGAAAGACTGGTAAAACGTAATGGGCAACCGGCCAGCAGGAGAAATCTTTCCAAACAAAACATCCGCCAGTGCATTACCGCCTTGCTCACCCGGGTACCATGCAAGGATAATGGCATCGGCATAGGGTTCGATAGCAGAAATATCAATATTGCTTCCGGCCGTTACCACAACAATCACCGGTTTATTTTTTTTCCGGAGTTCTTTCAGCAAGGCAATATGTGCAGCAGGAAGATCCAATGTAAGTTTATCACCACCGTTGGCAGCCAAAAAAGCATCACCACCTTCACCTTCATACACGGGTGTCAATCCAATTACAGCAATAGTGATATCACTTTCACCGGCAGCCCAGATGCCTCCAAAATGTGTAGTGTCTGTAAAATCACTGCCCTGGTCATATTGCACAGCCGTATGCGGACCGGCAGCAGCCGTGATGCCTTCAGCAAATGTTACAATGTTACCTGACATACCGTGATAATTGGCTACCATCGGATCCATGGCACCTGAGTTGGGGCCCAGCACCATGATGGAACCGTATTTTTTGGCATCCAATGGAAGCAATCCTTTATCCTGCCCCGGCAGGCGGGCGTTCTTAAGCAGTACCATACTTTGCTGTGCTGCTTTGCGGGCCAGTTCAATATGATAAGGAGAGTTCACACTTTCTGCACCCAGCTTGCTAAAGGGCACAGACTCCTTATTATCATAAAAACCCAATTTGAACTGTGTTCGCAGCAAGATGGCCAGTGATGAATCAATGTCCCTTTCTGTAATGAGCTTTTGCTTGTAAGCCTCCAGCAGGTTTTTCTGGTACAGATCAGAACAATCAAGGTTTACTCCGGCCTTCAACCCTGCTGCGGCAGCCTGCACATTGTTCTCATAATATTTGTGGAAACGAACCATATCATCCAAAGCGCCGCAATCTGTAACAATATGACCTTTAAAATTCCATTCCTTCAGTAATATTTTTTGCAGCAAATTATTACTTGCACAGCAAGGCTGATCGTTAAGCCTATTGTATGCACACATGATAGATTCCACTCCTCCATCCACTAATTTTTTAAATGCATACAAATAGGTTTCCCTTAAATCTTTCTCATCCACCACCGCATTAAAACCATGTCTTCCTTTTTCGGGGCCGCTGTGTACAGCAAAATGTTTCGCTGCTGCAGCTGTTTTTAAATAACGGGGATCATTGCCCTGCAAACCTTTCACAAAAGCAGCACCCATGGAAGCAGTAAGAAAAGGATCTTCACCATAAGTTTCCTGGCCCCTACCCCATCGCGGATCACGGAAGATATTGATATTGGGTGACCAGAACGTAAGACCCATATACTGCAAATGCCGCCCCATCGCTGTAGAAAGATTATACTTAGCTCTTGCCTCCGTAGAGATTACATCAGCTACTTCATACAATAAACTATCATTAAATGTGGCGGCCATGCCGATAGCCTGCGGAAAAACAGTTGCAAGCCCGGCCCTTGCCACTCCGTGCAGGGCTTCATTCCACCAGTTGTAAGCAGGAATACCCAACCTTGACACACCAGGGCTTCTATAACCTGTCAAAGCGATCTTCTCTTCAATAGTAAGTCTTGAAAGAAGGTCACTGATCCTTTTTTCAACCGGTTCATTGTTGTTTTGAAAAGGATAAACCGGTTGCTGTGAAGAAACTACCAAAGAAAAAAATGTTGCGAAAAACAAAAGATAAACAGAACGATAAAACATTATACTGTCAGATTTATATTGATTACATGATCGCCCTGTCCAAATGCACATACCCTCCATCCACATGGATCAGTTGACCCGTAGTATGTGAAGATTGCGTTGATAAAAGAAACGCTACGGTAGCAGCAATCTCCTCTGTTGTTGTCATTCTTTTTTCCAAAGGGATTTTTTCTGTAATACTCTTCAGCTTTTGTGCCGGCTCAGGAAAACTTTGAATCCACTTTTCGTAAAGCGGGGTATAACTTTCCGCTACGATCACCGCATTCACCCGGATGCCATACTTCAGCAGCTCAACAGCCCACTCTCTTGTCAGTGCGTTGCGGCCACCATTGGCAGCAGCATAAGCGGAGGTTCCTCCCTGTCCTGTTTCAGCCGTTTTGGAACCAATATTCACAATTGCACCTTTAGACAGGATCAGCTCAGGCAAAGCATGATGTACGATGAGGTAATAATGAATAAGATTCTTGTGTAGTGATTCAACAAATTTTTCATAACTCCCGTTTTCAAGCCCTACCCCATCATTCACACCGGCGTTGTTAACCACCGCATCAATTCTTCCAAACTTTTCTTTCACCTGTTCCACTGCTTTCCGGCATTGCTCCGGGTCGGAAAGTTCGGCCGTTACATAGCCCGCCTTCAAACTTTCTCTGCTCAGTTCTTCCACGAATTTCTTATTATCTTCTTCATTTCTACCAATGATAACAGGCATTGCTTTCTCTTTTGCCAGCATTTTTACAATACCGGAACCGATACCTTTGGCGCCCCCGGTAACAATGATCACTTTATTTTCAAGATAAAGATCCATGACCCTTTATTTCAGGTTATAAAATTCAATGGCATTCAATCCAAATACTTTTTCCTGCTCCGCTGCTGAAAACAAAGAGAAATACCCCTCCATTATCGCTGCCACATCATCATATCCTGCAGCTACAAGACATACGGGCCAGTCTGACCCGAACAACAAACGATCTGTACCAAATGCTTCTGCGGCAGCATCTATGTAAGGAACAAGATCGGCGCTTTTCCATTTCTTCCAGTCAGCTTCTGTTACAAGTCCTGATACTTTACAATATACATCCGGGTACTTTGCCAGTGCAACAATATCTTTCTTCCATTCATTAAATTCACCTTTCCTGATACCGGGCTTGCCAAGATGATCCAGGACAAATTTCTGACCGGGGCATAATTCCATCAATTTTATGACATAAGGCAACTGATCGGGATAGACAAGAATATCATAAGTGTACCCCTTTGCTCCCAACACCCGTAATCCTCTCACAAATGAAGGTTCCAGCATCATATCTCTTTTCGTTTCTCCCTGCAGAATATGCCTGAAACCCTTGAGTTTCGGGAAGAGCTTCATGTAATCTAACCGATCTTCAATATTATCTGCCCGGAGATCTGTCCATCCTATTACAGCTTTTATAAAATCGTTTTGATCCGCCAGTTCCAGCAGAAAAGAGTTATGCTTTTCATTCTGCTCTGATTGCACGGCAATGCATCCATCCATAGTATTTGCTGCCAGCAACGCTTTTAATTCATCAGGCAAAAAATTGCGGCGCAGCATATCCATATCATCATTTATCCAGTCATACACAACCGGATCATAATTCCAGAAATGCTGGTGACTGTCAATCCGCATTATATCCTTTTACAGTTTGACGGGCTGTACCCAATCCATCAATACCCAGTTCCATTACATCACCCGGTTGCAGGTAAACAGGGGGATTCATTCCCAAACCCACACCTGCCGGTGTGCCGGTGGAAATAACATCACCGGGTAACAGTGTCATAAACCTGCTTACATAAGCTACCAGGAAAGGAATTCGAAAGATCAGGTTGGATGTGCTGCCATCCTGCATCGTCTTTCCGTTCACTGTCAGCCAAAGACGCAAAGCATTTACATCTTTGATCTCATCTTTCGTTACCAGCCATGGACCAAGCGGAGCAAACGTATCACAACCCTTTCCTTTATCCCAAGTGCCTCCTCTTTCCAATTGAAATTCCCGTTCACTGAGATCATTGTGCACACAATAACCTGCAATGTAATCTTCGGCATTTTTCTCTTCCACATAGGAAGCTTTTTTGCCTATCACCACAGCAAGCTCCACTTCCCAATCTGTTTTTAAAGAATCTTTTGGAATGACCACGTCATCATAAGGACCGGAAACCGCTGTTGTGGCTTTCATAAAAATGACCGGTTCTGCAGGCGGCGTGGCGCCGGTTTCTTTTGCATGATCAGCATAATTAAGCCCGATGCAAATGATCTTGGAAGGTCTTGCAACCGGTGACCCGATCCTGGCATTTGCCGGTACAGGCAATAACTTTCCCTGCTGGTCAGCAACAAATTCATTCAATCCCTGCAATCCACCTGAAGCAAAGAATTGTTCATTATAATCATCACAAAACCGGGAACAATCATAGCTGATATTGTCAATAACAACTCCGGTTTTTTCCTGGCCGGGTGATCCGTATCGTATCAGTTTCATTTTTTTTTATTTATTGAGTTTCTAATTGAATAATAGTATCAATCTCATCCTGGTCAATATCGTTGATATAAATAAAAACTCCTTCCGGCTGTTGCCTGAATTTTACGGTTTTATTGGTTGAGAAAGTTTTGGCTGATTTAATTTTTGCTTTTACAGATGGAACGAAAATGAAATCTGCATTGATCTTTTTCAGCATATGAACAAAAAGCGTTTTACCTTTTGCTGTCAGGACACCCCAATCCTGCGGAGGAGTGGAACCTCCCCTCGTGTCATAAATGGTTTCACCATTCTTCTCCATCCATTTTCCCACTACGGCCAGGGTATCGGTAAATTCTGATTGTATCCGACCATCCGGCGTTGGGCCTACGTTCAGCAATAAATTCGCATTTCGTCCTGCTGCATTCACCAGCAGCCTGATGATCTGTTTTGATGATTTATAATTCCGGTCATTGATGTTAAATCCCCAGCTATTGTTGATGGTTTCGCAAGTTTCCAGCGGAAGACTGCCAACAGCATTGTCCTTTCGATAGCCTGTTTTGTTTTCTCCAGGCAGATCTTTTTCAAACATTTGCAAGTCTTCACCAGGCAGTGGTGGCATATGATGATTATTACCCACCAATATCTCAGGATTCAGTTTATGAATCAGTGAATACAATTCTTCATAATGCCAGTCAGCATCCCGCCGGTCCCAATGCCCGTCAAACCAGATACATTTTACATTGGGATATTGGGTGATCAGTTCTGTTAACTGTTTTTTCATGAAAGCGATATAGCTTGCCCAATCTGTATTCTCGGGTTTGCCATCAACGATCTTTTTTTCATAACCATAGTCAGGTCTTCCCCAATCAACAAGCGAATAATAAAAATGTAGTCCTATACCTTCTTTGGCAGCTTCGGTGGCCAGTTCATGCAGGGGATCTTTTTTATAAGGTGTTGCCTCCACGATATTATAAGAAGATGCTGCTGTTTTAAACATGCTGAACCCATCGTGATGCCTTGATGTGATGGTGATATATTTCATCCCGGCTCTTTTTGCCATCTGCACCCATTCTTTTGCATCGAAAGCGATAGGATTAAAAAAACCGGCCAGTCTTTTATAATTATCATAGGGTATCTTCTTATGATACATCACCCACTCTCCATCGCCCAGCACACTGTAAATGCCCCAATGAATGAACAAACCGAATTTCATATCCCGGAACTGTTCCCGGTAAGCAACGTTGGCTGCAGTTGGTTCATACTGCAATGGTGAGTTAATATTTTCCTGCGCTGTACAAAAATTCAAACACAGCAACACAGAAAAAAATATAGTCAGTCTTCTCATCATTATTATCCGCAGTTTATGTATTAAGATTAAGAAAGCCCCCGTCAAACGGGTAATCACAACCAGTAACAAAGGCTGCTTCATCCGAACAGAGATATAATGCCAGCGCCGCCACTTCCTCCGGTGTAGCCATGCGGCCGATGGGTTGTGTCTTTGCCAGTTTATCAAACATTTCCTGTTCTCTCCCTGGATAGTTCTTTTTAAGAAATGCATCTACAAAAGGTGTATGTACTCTTGCCGGTGAAATGCTGTTGCAGCGAATGCCGTGATGAACATAATCCCTTGCCACAGACAGTGTCATCGCTTCAACGGCACCTTTAGTCATACTATAGGCAAAACGGCCGGGTAAACCGGCATGATTGGCAACGGAAGTAATATTCAATAGCACACCGGACCCTTGCTCTTTCATTTGCGGAACAACAGCTGCAATACAGTTGTATACCCCTTTTACATTCACCTGGTAAAGCCGGTCAAAGTCTTCTTCCGTTGTTGTTTCAACA
>CAYPOD010000001.1:212965-346158 GCA_964412375.1 uncultured Chitinophaga sp.
GTAATAACAGCAATTTTATTTTCTAAAGAGAACATATCTTCTTTTTAGCCAAGTTCGAAAATTTTATTCATCAGCATCCACTTTTCTCCCGGCGCAGCACCGGGGAGAGCCTGCTGGTAATTCCACATCAGTTGCTCCCACTGCTGCACTTTTTCATTTTGCTCATCAGCAGCTTTCTTTTTTTCAAAACTGAAATCATCATCCGCCTCCAGTATCATAAACAAATGGGTGTCCTTTCTGTAAATCTCCAAAGCTGTTATGCCTGCCTTCCGGATTGACGCAATAATCTCAGGCCACACCTGCCTGTGATACTCCTCATACTCCTTTATCTTTTCAGGGTCGTTCTGTAAATCTAATACCAGGCAATATCGTTTCATATCCTTTTAATGGTTTACAGTCAGAACAGGGTCACCGGAATTATTATTTTTTAGCTGTTGAAATGCAAAGACGAAGACAACCACAAAACAAAGCATGGGAACTAAATAAGATAACTGTATGTTTCCACCGGTCATATCTGATATTCCTCCCATTAGAAGTGGAAACAATGCACCTCCTACAATTGACATGACGATAAACGAAGACGCAATTTTGGTTTCTTCACCAAGCCCCCTAATACCTAATGCAAATATTGTAGGAAACATTATTGACATAAAGAAAGGAACAGCCATCAATGTATAAACAGCAATTATTCCCTGTGCAAGTACCGTTATTAACATTAACAGAAAACTTATAGCCGAATAAATAGCAAGAAGACGAGCGGCACTGATATATCGCATAAAGAATGTTCCTGCAAACCGGCCGATCATAAAGCCAACCATTGCTATGGAACCCCACCAAAAGGCCGCTTGCTTCTCTGGAATATCAGCCGTAAATTTTGAAAAACGTATGATAAAGCTTCCTGCCCCCACCTGTGCTCCTATATAAAATAGCTGAGCAATCACAGCCCATCGGAAATGCTTATGCCGGAAAACCTTTAAAGAAAAAGATGATTTTTCCTTTTTTCCTTCCTCAGTCACTTCGGGGATCTTTGTAAGAATAAACAGGAACAACAATACAAAAACAACAATTCCAATTACCAAATAAGGTATTCTCACAGAAGACGCTTCCATAGCCAGGTACTCATTCAATTTGCCTTTATCCATTGCCGCCAGCTCTTCCGAACTGTATTCTATTCCGGACAGTATCATAGCACCTCCGATAATTGGCGCCAAAAATGCCCCTACACCATTAAAAGACTGTGCAAAATTCAGTCGTTGTGCGGCTGACTTTTCATCACCTAATTTAGTTATATATGGGTTAGCAACTGTTTCCAAAAAAGTAGCTCCGGCAGCGCCTACGAACAATGCTACCAGAAAAAAAGAATAGCTTCTTACCATTGAAGCGGGAATAAACAATAAAAAGCCGCATCCAAATAATAACAACCCGAAAATTATAGCCTTCCTGTATCCGAACCTATGCATAAACCAGCCGGCAGGAAGGGCAATTAAAAAATAAGCAAAGTATATAGAAGTATCAATAAATGCTGACTGTGTATCTGTAAGCTGACAAGCTTTTTTAAGATGCGGAATAAGGATCGGATTAATATTATGCAGGAAAGCCCACAAAAAGAAAAGTGATGTAACAAGGATAAATGGAATAAGATATTTTCTATTTGTATTCATCTGGCCTGGCAGTTTAAATATTCTTTTGATAATTGGTAAAAATCATTTCAATAATCAGTTTCCTTATATACCCCCAATTCCCCCAGCACCGGGTTCATCCTTGACGATTGAATAGTGACCCTCAGACCCAAAGCTGAAACAGGTGGAAAACGAAGCAGACGTTTATACCCTATTGTTGTACCCGAAGTTAATTTTTTCCATTCACCATTTTCGTTGTACTCAGCGGTAAACCGTTCCACCCGTTGTCCTTTCCGGATATTTTCCTGCAACGATAATACATCAAATATCCGGGGATTACGGAAACTAAATTCTATAACAGCTGTTGTGTCGTTTCCTTTCGTCGTCCAGTGAGTGTGATCCTTTCCATCGGTCAACTTTCTTTTTCCCTTGCCCTTACTGCGTACTTTAGCCTTTTTCAAATAATTTACGGCAAATGTTTCATCCCGCAGCCGTTTCCATTCCTGCAGGTTCTTTGCATCGTTTTCATGGATCAGACCTCTTTTATCAGGAGGAATATTCAGCAAAAGCACTCCGTTGCGGCCAACAGAACTGTAATATATATCCATCAGCTTTTGCGGAGTTTTTACATCGTTATCTTCTTCAGGATGATAGAACCACCCGGGTCGTATGGACACATTAGTTTCTGCCGGGTACCACACCAAACTTTTTGCCTTCACAATTTTTTCCCGGCTGCCCAGGTCATCTTCCATTAAATTCATCGGTGCGAAACCGATCTCTTTCTGAGAATTTGCGGCTATGTGTTCCTGTAGCATGGCATCTGCAGGCAACACATTCCATTCTGTTTCCCTGCCATATCCTGATTCAGTTCCCACCCATCTGACATCGGGTCCCATCACTGCAATTACTGCATCGGGCTGCAGCTTTCTGATGTGTGCATACCAGCGGTTGAAATCATACACCTGTTTTTTTCCATTGGGTCCCTCGCCGTTGGCGCCATCAAACCACACTTCTTCTATCTTGCCGTAATTAGTCAATAGCTCTGTGAGCTGATTAATAAAATAATCATTGTAGCCGGCAGAATCTCCGAAATAAGAAGAGTTTCTGTCCCACGGCGAGAGATAAACACCAAAACCAAGACCATATTCTTTGCAGGCATCAGCCGTTTCTTTCACCACATCACCCTCCCCTTTTTTCCAGGGGCTGTTCTTTACCGAATGCTCAGTGTATTGACTGGGCCAGAGGCAAAAACCATCATGATGTTTTGCCGTCAGAATAATTTGTTTGATGCCTGCTTCTTTGCAAACCTTCACCCACTGTCTTGCATCCAGCGCCGTGGGATTAAAAATAGCCGGGCTTTCTTTTCCATCACCCCATTCTTTATTGGTGAATGTATTCACTCCAAAATGAATGAACCCTGTCAACTCCAGTTGTTGCCAGCGAAGCTGTCGTTGCGATGGTGCTACCTGAGCAGCTTTGCGGATGATATCTGCCTCTGAATCCGACGGGATAATGCTGATGTGATTACCACTGGAAAATAACTGCGAATAACTGCGAAGACACAACAATAACATGATAAAAACAAACGATACTCTGCTATTCTGTACCTGAAGTGTTTTTTTCTTCATTCCTCTGATTGAAATTGTTGTTAATAAAAGAGAAGCACCTGACGGATAATTCCGCAGATGCTTGCTCAGTTGACTGCTAACTGCTTGCTAAGAAAAACTGTCTTTGAAAATTTTATATCTTATGCTGCAAACTCTGCCTTCAATATTTTATCATTTTAGGTTTTCCTGGCAGGTTGATTACCTCCTGGCCTCAGCTTTTCATTCAATATTTTCAATTCAAGGGTATTTGCCAGTTTTCTGCCATTCACATAAGGTACAACTTTTATGATCGCATCCTTACCGGACGATGCCGGCATCGTATAAATAAAATTCACTACACCTTTTGTTTTGGATGGTATCCTGCCCGGACTCGTAAACTGCAGTCCTTCACTATTTCCGTCCACTTCAAATTTCAGTGTCATGTCTTTACTGGTACTGTTGGCATAATGAAGCTGCATCTGTTTTGTTTCTCCGGGCTTTGCATAGCCAAAAGCCATAACTTTCAACCTCAGGTATAAACCATTTCCAAAATTGTAGGGGTATTCATCCTCAATCGGGTGTTCCATTGGTTCTATCACTCCTTCCACCCATATCCTGCTATACTCCTGCCCGTTATTACTCAGCACTACTATTTCTTTGGAAAAGAAGCCCGAAAGATAACTGGGATTGAACGTGATGGTTATTTTACCTTTCTCACCCGGTTTAACGGGACCTTTTGTGACCATTTTACCAATACAACCGCAGCCGCTGTTCACTTCATCCACCGAAACGGGTTTTGTGCCATTATTCCGGAAAATAAATGTATGAGAGACTTTACCATTTTTTTCCTGTATAGTTCCGAAATTATACACCCTTTCCTCAAACTGAATGGATGTTGAAAGCGTTTGCGACCATACAGTCTCAGCAAAAACAAGAATCACCAGGTAAAAAATAAAAACTCTTTTCATTTGTTTAGGCCTTTGATATTATCTTTCAAAAACAACTACTAATTGGCATAAACATCAAACTCGGCTATCCTCCTGTTCTGTGTGTTTGTTGATGTGCCATAATTTAACCGAAGCCTTACAAATCTCGCCTGGATGGACTTATAAAAGTGAATGTATGTATAACCAGATGCATAAGAAAGATTTGCCCGCAACGGTGAACCGATGGTCTCATAATTAATGCCGTCATTACTTAAAAATACAGTGACCTGTGTCGGAGTTTGGTTTGATGTTGTTGTTGTAAACAATCGAAACCCTGTTACATTAGCGGCGGTCTGCATATCTACATCAACAAACCCTTCTGTAGTTGATCCCCATCTTGAATAACTGGCAGTTGATCCATCAACGATGCTTCCTGCAGGTGAAGGGTCCGGAGATAGTGTTACACTCCATCCGGTTCTTGGTGTTATAAGTGAGCCTACAGCTTCAGCGGCACCTGCATTGAATTTAATCAGCTGAATTGAAACATTCACGACGATATATACTACCTGTGAAGCGCTGTTACTGGTTATTGCGCCCGCTGAAGGATTGGAAACACTGGTAAGTTTCACAGGAGCCATATATGCAGTTTCCGTGAGTGACCCAAGACTTCCCAGATCAGCAGTGATCGTTATAGAATCAGCAGACCTTGTAGCGCCGCCGGGCAACTGGGCCGTTAGGTTTGTTCCTGTAAAAAATCCTGCAGGAAATGCTTTATAGTTTGTGTTGTTTGCTGTATTATATTTTTCGATCAGGCTATTATCTAATTGTGCAGAGACTGCGACAGACTGGCTTACAGGATTTGTAGCCAGCACAGGAAATTTGATCTCTGCAGGAATATTCCCGGAAAGATTTATAAATCCGCTGCCGCCAGGGTCGGGGTGATTCGTTACAGCATAGCTGAACGAATTCTGCGGTGCATTGCCGGAGCTTTCGACATTCGTAAAAAATTTCACTTCGGGATCACCCTTAAAATCATAGGAGTCCTTCTTTTTACATGCCAGAAGCAGAGAAGCGGAAATGATACATCCTGTTAGATATCTTAGTGGCAACATAATTCAATTTTTTAGCATTAAGACTTTATTATTGACTGCATCTGTTCAGGCCATCATTGGTCCAGGTAACATACTGCGATTTATCAACATTAACCATATTACCATTGCCGGCATTATCCCAATACACATTGGTCCAGTCCATATCATACTTAGCACCTTCAGAAGATGAATTGTGAAAAATATGTCCTGCCCCTTCATTGAATTTCCAATATGCCACCAATCCATCAGCATTGGGGTCAGCGCCGCAAAGGTTGAGTTTTATCTCAGCCGGTGTTAAGGCACGGTTCCACACCCTGCACTCTGCAATACGACCATTGAAGTATTGCCTTGTATCATAACCACCCCAATTCTGGCCGAGATTTAACCGGGAGAATTCCATCACCATTGACCCTGAGACCTCCGTTGCTTTATTACCATCAACGTACATGATACATTTACTGCCATCATATGCCAATGAAATGGTGTACCACTGCATAGGATTGAACCCATAAGCAAAAGCACCGCCAAGTGAACCGATCAATTGCAACGAATTAATAGGATTGCCCAACTCACCATAGCGCAAACCGATAGAAGCCTGTTCAGTAACGTTTGTCCAGCTAATCAGAGTTTGTATCGGTTGCGGATTTGTATTGCCTGTTCCGTCACGGAAAGCATAAACCAGATTCTTTATTTCCAGTGTGAAATTGGGAAGTACCGCTGGATTCTGTGCGTCGAAGAATGCAGAAGCATTGAAGCGACCCCTGGTGCCCGGTGAGCCGGTGGTAGGACCGGTAGAGTTGTTCATTGATATTGCAGAAAAACTGATCACCCTCGCAATTCGCAGGTAAATTGTTCTGCCGGACTCCAGCACTGTCATGTCTCCTCCAGACACTTGTTTTATTGTAAGAGGTATGAGGTAGGTTCTTCCATCTAATAATGGTGAAGTAGAGATCACTTTTACAGACACCGGGGTTGATGATGAAGATCCGGCTTTTATAACGGTAGAGAGATCCGTGATCTCGACAGCACCGTCAGGAACCGGGAAATAGGTAGTGCCTTTTTCATTATTATATCTTTCCACTGCACCCGGATCAAATTCAAAAACAACATTGATGTCTTCAGTTGCTTTGTAAGTGGATGTTGCCGTCACTGAAAACTCAGATGGAGTGTTCTCAACGGTAAATTTTACGATCGGGTCCACTTCGGTGCCGGTGACAAGAATCACCGGGTCGCCGAAAGTTGCTTTCTTGCAACTCAGCACACCAAGGGAGATCAATATCAGCCCAAAGAATATCTTAGTCTTCATTTGCATATTTTTTATCAATGATTGAACAGTTGGTTTAGCGAATAGCCGGATTAGCAATCTGGATACAACGCCTTACATTATAATAAGGTATTCCCGTTGGGGAATAGTAATCACGGTCAAAATAGAAAGCACCAAATCCTGCCTTTTTACCTTGCGTAGGATTCCATCTTGCCATTCCCTCTAATGAATACATCCTGGAACCATCAGTTGTCAGCGTATTACCATTCGCTTCCACAAATGGGCTGCCTCCATTTGTGGAATGGTCGCCAAAGTTTTCCGTTACCATAAATTTTCCCGGAGGAACTGCTGTCTGAACAGCATTATAATAAGATTGCAGTCTTGTTGCAGAGTGTTCGGTAAATCCCTGTGTATATGCCTGACGAATAAAATAATCGGCATACTCACCTGTAGCAACAGGAGGAACCTGGTTATAAAAGTCAATAATGAGTAATTTACCAGGCATAGAGCCTTTCGGGCCAAAATATTGGCCAATATGTTCTACCAGTTTGGTAAAGTTGTTGCCCTGTAACCAATCGCCTTCAGGTTCATAGTCAAGATCAACCCCATCCAGATCAAGATCTGAATCAAGCACCTGGTCAACCAGGTATTGGGCATAAACTGCAATTCCTGCATCATTCCTGTTTGCTGATAAATCATACTCCGTTCCATCCCGCAGGGTGATCACATGATTCATTCTTGTTATGGTCGGCACAACGAATCGTGTGCCTTTGTTCTTTTTGACAAACTTGATATCATCATAAGCAATAGGAGCATAGCTATCTTCGTCATCAGGGTCGTTACCCGGAATGCCCATCCACAGTGAAACAATGTCGATGCTGTCAGGCAAACCAATAATGCGTTCACCCCACGATGCCGGATCTTTATATCCGGATGCACCTTCGATGGGTGCATAGGCAGCATACCAGCCAAAAAACAGGGAGTGATCTGTTTTCTTGTAAGCCCTCAGGTTGGCATAATACTGTTCATCATAAGTGAATGGCGCCTGAATATCCAGGGGCTTCACCTTTTTACATGCCATAAAAGATAGCAGTAGAACGAGCACCCCGGAGAAAGATATTAGTTTTATTTTCATAACTCTGAGATTTTGCAGTTAGGTATTTTATTTTTTATCCCACCAAAGTTTGGTGCCACCGCCATCAGCTCCACCCAGCATGCCTACGCCGCTATTTACACCAGCGCTGTTATTATTATATTCTGATTGCGGAAAGGGAATGCGACGTATCTGAACATTTGTATTGATCGTTCCGTTGCTTCTGTTACTCACCACGGGGATCAGCCGGGGATAACCAGTGCGGCGAAATTCGGCCCAGCCTTCAGGACCATCCGGATACATTGCTATCCATTTTTGCGTAATAATTCTTTCAAGATTTGTTTCAAACGGATCGCCGGGATTCCAGGCGATCACGATAGAGCTTGGCGAAGGAGCATCATTGCCCGATTGCCCGCTGTTGTCAATAAATGCAGCCGGCATTGAACTATTATTAGCCGCATAGGTAGCCGCAAGAGATGCTGATAAACCATTTTCGAGAAAAGAGTTTGCAATGCCTTCGTTATAAAAATAATCAGCAGTGCCTCCCATGTTCCAGCCACGAAGTGCTCCTTCTGCCCTCAGGAAATAAGATTCAGCCGCAGTCATCCAGACAATCTGCGTAGTACTCATATCCATCCTCAGGTTGGAAATGGCAGACCCGGTATAAGGAGTCCATGTGGTTGTTATAATGCCCTGCCGAACCCCGTGATAATTGCCATCATCAGCTGTGGTGAAGTAAACAGCTCTCCTGGGATCGGCATACCCATTCAGGTATGCATCCATAGATGCACTCATCCTGGCTTCACCGGCATTAAACAGGTAAGCTATTTCATACAAAGGGTGATAATAGATGAGGTTGGAAGAACGTTGCAGTGCTGCTCTTTCGTTTGGTACTGTGATCACACCAAAGGGATTGCTGATTGATTTTTCCGCCTCTGTCCGTGCTAATGAAGCATTGGCGTAAACTACACGCATTGCCAGGCGAAGACGCAGTGTGTTGGCAAATTTTATCCAGTTAGTAACATTGCCGCCATAAATGAAATCATACTTGGCTAAAACAGTAGTACCGGGGTTTCCTTGTGCAAATAAGGTGAGTACATCAATAGCAGAACCCAACTCTTCAAAAAATTTTGTATAAATATCCTGCTGCGAGTTATAGGTATTTTGCAGGTTACCGCTACCATAATTGATGTATGGAAGCGGACCATACGCATCTGTAACACGGTGCATAGCCTGCACTTTTACAATCGTCGCCAATGCACCAACTTCCGGTAAGCCCTGGTCATCGGATGCTTTTTTGATAGCCTGCCATGCGGGCATCACCGATGCAAAACCGGAAGTGAATGTTTTTTCGATCCACCCGGTAATAAAATTATACGCCCCGTTGTGTACACCACCAAACCATGTGCCTGTCGGGGCAATATATCCTGAATAGACATCGCTGGTCAATCCCTGTGCCACCTGGTAGTCACTTGTCAGGTTTGTTCCATCATTAAACAATACCACGTTGCGCAGCATCTGTGAAAAGAAGGCGCCTGTCTTCAGGTTGTCAGTCGCCATCATATCTTCCGTGGCTTCATGGCGGTTGGTGTTGAGGTCATCGAAATTCCGGGTGCAGCCAGAACCTATAACCACTGCCCATACACTTAGCAGTATAAGGTTCTTCCTAAAATTTGTTTTATCTGTCATCATAACTGTTGTTATTATTAGATTGTCAGAAATTTAGTTTTACAGCGAATCCCATTGAGCGTAGACTCGGCATCATGAAATAGTCTATCCCCTGGAAATAGGTTTGTGTATTAGCTGTCAGTTCCGGATCAAATGGTGCTGCGCTGTAAATCAGGAACAGGTTGCGTCCAACAAAAGAAACATTGGCGCTCTTGATGAACTTGCCAAGTTTTCTCACTGGCACGTCATATCCTACTGACAATTCTCCGAGTCTCACATTGGTAGCACTGTAACAATACATAGAAGCAACACCACCTGAAGCACCTGCTCCCACCACCTGGTAATATTCCTGTGCAGGAATAGGTCTTCCATTCACTAAAGCACCGCCCTGGTCACGGGCATCGGCCGATGTTTTTGAAACACCAAAGGCATCCATGATGGCTTGTGTGTTTGACACCACAATCCCACCTACTCTTCCCACAACCATAGCACTAAGAGAAATTCCTTTCCAACTGAAAGTATTGCCCCATCCGAAATTGTAACGGGGATTGCTGTTGCCTGCAAAAACAAATTTGTTGAGTTCGGCCGCTACTGTTTGTGAACTTGGATCAACATAGATAGCGCCATGTTCGTCCACCCGTAATGTGTTCACATAAATGTCACCCATAGATCCGCCTTCTTTCAACACCATCTTGTAGCTCCCTGTACCAGTCATATCCAATTCACGCAGTGTAATAACTTCCCCGGTAACGGGATTGGTCCAGCCCGGTAATAATTCAACGATCTTATTTCTGTTGAGAGAAAAAGTACCATTAGTAGTCCAGCTCAGGTTGCCAAACTTCTTCGTGTACCTGGCAGACAACTCTATTCCTTTATTATCCACCCGTCCTGCATTCACTACCACGCTGGTAAAACCGGATGCAGCAGAAAGTGTGGGTTCAAAGAATTGGTTGTAAGTGCGGGACAGGTAAACTGTGGCATCTATGCGAAGAGCCCCGTTGAAAAGTGCCGAATTCAAACCAGCCTCCCATGAACGGGTAAGTTCCGGCTTCAGGTCAGGATTGGGCATTCTTGTTTGTGTTACAGGGAAACCTCCGGCCAGCGGGTAAGTTGGAATTGAAAGATGCTCTCTTGGTTCATTACCCACTGCCGAGTGAGAAATGCGTAGCTTCAGGTAAGATAATACCCTGGAACGCATTTCCAGCAGATCAGTGATCACGGCAGATAAACCGACTGAAGGATAGAAGAATGACCAGTTGCCTGAAGAACCTGCTAACGTTGAGGCCCAGTCGTTACGGGCAGTCAGATCCAGGTGTACCATATTGCGGTATCCCAGTTGTGCACTGCCGAAAACAGATTGCTTCTGACGATTATAGCCATACTGCGACATCTCGGAATTAGCCCTGTTGATATTGGCAAACGTATACAGGTTAGCTACTCCCTGCAACCTTCCGCCAAACAAATATTGATTATTGCGGATGTCTTCAATAGCCGTTCCGATATTGGCAGTTACGTTGTAATCATTGTTCAGTTTTTTGTTGATATTCACCATTGCTTCCGCATATATCTGGCGGTTGTCCAAAGTGTTTAGGGAATAAAATCCATTTTCAGAAGCAAATAGCTGGTTGGTGGATGCTGCAAATTTTCTTTCACTCTTTTCATTTGATTTATCCATTTTGGCTCGACCGGAAAGACTGATCCAGTCGTTGAGAGTATAACGCAGCGACATCGTAGTCATGTAACGTTCTCTTTTATTCTGGAAAATATCACGCTGCGTAACCCAGTAGGGGTTTTGCATCAGCAGCCCGTTGTCACCAAAAGGCCAGAACTGTGTCATCAGGTTGCGGGAAGGATTGTGTCTTTCAAAGGCCTTCGCCTTATTAAAATCATCTCCCGGAGGGAACAGGTACACAGCCACCAAAGGATTGAAATACTGCCCCTGTGAGATCATGTTCTTTTCATCAACCAGGCCTGCCATAAAACTCACATCCAGATTCATGCGGCCATCAAGAAACGAACTTGTATTTCTTGCCGTAAAGTTGGAACGATTGAAATTATTGTTTGGAACTATTCCCTTTGAAGAAGTATTAGCCAGTGATATATAAGTCTGGCTTCTTTCTGTTCCGGTAGAAAAAGTGAGTGAAGTAGTAGAGTTCACACCGGTTTGGAAAAAATCTTCTGGTCGATAGTTAGATGGAGTTGCCAACTTTTCACCCCAGCTAAAATAGCTGCCTACTTCACTGGGACCATATGTATTCTGAAACTCAGGCAGGAGCAGCGGACTGGTGAATGTTGTTGTATTGGATATACTGACATCTGTTCTGTCCTTTTGACCTTTCTTAGTGTTGATAAGTATCACACCATTAGCTGCCGCACTTCCATACAATGCCGCGGCGGCAGGACCACTAAGGATAGAAAGACTTTCAATGTCATCAGGGTTCAGGTTGGCAACAAAGTCACCTGTCTGGCCTGCGCCGGAAAAAATATCTTCCGCCTGACCGCGGATAATATTGGGCATCGGGATACCATCAATCACATACAGCGCATTGTTGTTGCCACTGATTGACTTGACACCACGCAGCACAACTCTTGCAGAAGCGCCGTTTCCGGCAGAAGAACTGTTGATCGTGGCGCCGGCCACTTTACCAACAAGACTGTTGACAAAATTGCCATTGTTCACAGTACTGATCTCTTCGTTCTTAATTTCTTGTACATTATATGTAAGTGTTTTGGATCTTTTAGGGATCCCAAGAGCTGTAACGATCACCTGGTCAATTTCAACAAGAGATTTTTTCAGTGTTATATCTAATGAAGTACGATCACCAACAGACACTTCTATGGTTTCATAACCTATATAAGAAATAACAAGAACATTGTTAGCTCTTGCATTGATCATAAATCGGCCTTCTGCATTGGTTGCAGTGGATGTCCGGGTTCCTTTAATTGTAACCGTAGCGCCTTCCAGCGGTGTACCTTCTTCGTTCAACACTACCCCTGTGATATCAGGTAAAGGCTCCTCTTCTACAATGGGAGTCTCATTTGAAATAACAGGTTGTTCAGGCACTACTGCCCGTGCTTTGATGAAAATGGTTTTGTTGTGAATCTCGTAACCAATTGGCTGATTACGCAGCGCCACATCCAAAAAATCTTTTAATGGCATTGCATCAACCGCAACCGTCACCGGTCTTGTACCTTTTAACAGGTCCTTATTGGCAAATACAGTGTAGCCTGTTTGTTTTTCAATGGCTTTGAAGACATTGGTGATGGCTACATTTCTACCCGAGAAAGATATAGTTTGAGAATATCCTTCAGCACGGGCATTGAGCAGTCCTGCAAGCAGGAAAATGACAGTAAGCTTCATAACTAGCAGCGCCCTGATTAGCCCATCAGGGCAGGTTTGAGTTACCAACCGGGGCGTCTGTGACATAGTGTTTCCCGTTTTACCGGATAACAAGGCCACAGTGTCCCGGTTACAAAGAGCAGTTTTTTGCATAAGTTTGCATTGGTTTGGTTTTAAAAAATCAATGTTTAGCGATGTTGAAATTTTGAATTACTCAAACCTGCACCGCCCGGATTGCCGTCCGAGGCGGTTTTTTCAAGCAATCCATTCATACACAGGAAACCTGCCTGTGTATTTTTTTCATTCTATGGTGGCTTTTCATTTTATTCGGTCAGGGCATCACCACCAGCCTTTTCCCTTCTTCGATCCTGAAATTCACTTTCGACAAATTCAGACCACGAAGGACCGTTGATAAGGGAAGATCTCTTCCCATTTTTCCAAAAAATTCAAGAGGCGGTATTCCCTTTTCATATACCACTTCTATATCATACCATCTCTCCAATTGTCGCATCACTTCTTCCAGTGTTGCGTCCTGGAAATTGAAAACGCCGTTTTTCCATGCCATCACTCTTTCCACATCCACATTATTCAGCACTCTGACAGCAGAAGCCGTTTGATTTGTTTGACCGGCGCTGCTGACCTGTGCCTGCTGTCCAGGGATCAACACCACTCCTCCCGATCCATTCCTTGTCACTTTCACAGAGCCTTCAAGCAGTGTTGTGCTGATTTTACCTTCGTCATTATAAGAATTCACATTGAAGTGAGTACCCAGCACTTCGATTTCAGCGCCATTACCTGTATTGACCCGGAAAGGCATAGATTCATTTCTTGCCACTTCAAAATAGGCTTCACCGGTAATGTCCACCTTTCTTTCGCTACCCTTGAAAATAACCGGGTAACGGATGGAAGAAGCAGCATTCAGCCAAACCTTTGATCCATCGGGCAAAACCAACTGGAACTGGCGGCCTTTTGGTGTTGTCATTGTATTATAGGCTACAAAATCAGCCGGTGTATTTTCATCTGCTGCATAAGTGACCTGCCCGTTGTTCAAAATGACTTTTATTCCGTTTTGTGTGGTGATGATTCCATTTGTCAGGTCGTCGAGCACCAGTTGTGTTCCATCAATTAGTGTGAGGATAGCTCCATCTTTCCCCGGTTGCGGATCCACCATTTCATTACCATGAGCAATCTTATTGTTATCATCAGCCGGTTTGTTGTTGGTATTAATAATAAAATAGGTGGCGGCTGCCAGCAGCAAGAGCACTGATGCAGCATAACGTATCCATCTTTTTCCAACCAATTCAACTATACGTGATGTTCTCTTTGTTTCTTTGAATATCAAAGGCAGTCTTGCCTCCAGCGCCTGAATGATGTCCGGACTGATCTGTCCCTGCATAACAGGCTGCTTCAGTTGTGCCAGGATAAGACCGGTGGCTTCATCATCCAGTTTCTCTTTACCGAGCCATTCCAGCAACTCCTGTGTTTCCTGCGATGTAATCTTTCCCTGCAACAGTTTGTCAAAAAGTTCGTTACGGGAATGTGATGAGTGAGACACTTATTAATAGTTTATTTCACAAGTAACGGGTAGAAGCAGGAAATGGGGGGATGCCGAAGAAAAAAACTTACTGCATAAAGCCGAGTATGATTAACGTTGTGTATAACAACTCTTTAGGAGAGCCGGTGCGACTCATTAAATAATTGCGGATGGATTTATTGGCAGATACAAGATACTCCTTTACGGTAAGTGGCGAAATGCCGAGAGATTCTGCAGCTTTTCTGTAAGTAAGACCGTTTTCCTTCACCAATTTGTACACCTTTTTCTGTTGAGGCGGCAGTTGTTCGATAGCTGTTTTCAAAAGAGTTACCGATTCAGAACGATGGATTGCATCCTCCGGATTCTCATATTTATCTGCCAGCGCTTTACTGAAACGTTCTAACAGTGTGCGGTCACGACGCATCTTTCTGAAAAAATCATGCACCAGGTTCTGCGCAGTACGGTATAAATAGCCGGTAAAATTCTCAGTAATGCCCTTGCTTTCTCTTTTTTGCCATATACGGGTAAACAGCTCCTGCACCAGTTCTTCGGCAAGCGTTTTGTCATGTACCATCCTGTATATATTATTATATAACCTTGGGCTATAATACATATATAAAGCAGTGAATGCCTGTTGGCAGCCGGATTGCATCTCACGAATGAGAAGATGTTCGTTATGCAGAATTTCAGTTGGCAAGTTGCTACAATCAGATTACTAGACAGTAAAACTACAACAAACGCTGCCAAATTTAAAAGAGAAAATGACGAGAGGAGAAAAATATTTATTTGTTGTGTGCAGAAAATTAGAACTCAGTCAGAAACTGTAAAGCAGAAAATTTGTTGCTAACATCCGCCGGCGTTGTTGCTCATTGAACATGTTTTCTCATTGAGAAAATGTCACTATTCATATATCTGAGGAAAAAGTTTACAAGCATTCGCTGTTGTGATCTCCGTCACTTCTTCAATGCTGAATTTTTTTATCCCGGCAATTCTTTCCACTACATACTTGAGGTATGAGGGTTCATTTCTTTTTCCGCGGAAAGGCACCGGCGCCAGGTAAGGTGCGTCGGTTTCCAGCAAAACATGATCAAGACTGATTGTTTCTACCACTTTATCGAGTCCTGAATTTTTGAAAGTAACTACTCCGCCGATACCCAAATAAAAACCAAGATCAATGATACGCCTTGCTTGTTCTTCATTTCCGGAAAAGCAATGAAACACTCCTTTCAATTTTCCTTTCTGATGTTCTGTCACTACGCTGATGCACTCGTCTATGGAATTCCTTGAATGAATAACTATTGGCAGATCATATTGCAGGGCCCATTCGATTTGCCGGTGAAAAGCTTCATATTGCTGTTCTGTAAAAGTTTTATCCCAATAAAAGTCAAGACCAATCTCACCCACTGCCACAAACGACCGGCTTTCGAGATAAGATTGTACAACTTTCAGTTCTTCCTCAAAATTCTCCTTCACCGAACAGGGATGTAGTCCCATCATGCTAAAGCAGCGGGCCTGCTCAGCTTTTTCAAGTTCCAGCATGGAATGGTGGGTGGAAGAATCTACAGCAGGGAGGAGGATTTTCTCAACTCCTTCTTTTTCAGCCCTTTTTAGCATTTCAGCCCTGTCGTTGTCAAATTCCGGCAAGTAAATATGCGAATGTGTATCCACCAAAATCATCAGGCCCGGTTTTTGGGCAAAACTCAGAAAAAAGTTTAAGAAAGCGTTAAACCTCAATCAATAAAGCCATTCTTAGCAACGTTATTTAACTGAATTACAAATCAACGCATATGAAAATATTGCTGAAACCAGTAAAAACTTCGGTTTGCTTAGTCTTCATTCTTTCTCTTTTGTTTGTTGCCTGTACAAAAGAAAAAAGTGGTTCGGGTGGTAACAACAATGATGCAATAGAGGAACAGGTTTCCCAGATCAATGCTGAATCGGATGCAGAGGCAGAAATTGTTTTCAATGGCATTTTTGATGATGTGATGGGTGCCAGTGATGATGTGGGAATGGCCGGCACCGGCTGGTATGGCAGATATTCAAATGGCGCCGCTTTTGAAAGAGTGCAGGCATGTTTTACGGTCACCATTACTTCACTTAGCCCCCCTACTCTTTTCCCCGTCCGTATCGTTATTGATTTTGGTACCGGTTGCCAGGGAAGGGATGGCCGCACACGAAAAGGAAAGATCATCACCGAATACTCCGCCCGCCTGATTGTTCCGGGAGCAATGGCGGTAACCAGCTTTGAAGACTATTTTGTTGATAGTATTAAAGTGGAAGGCACTTTAAAGATTACCAATACCAGCTCGCCGGTGAATACACAACCGCTTACCCGTTCTTTCAAAAAAGAGGTCATTAATGCAAAACTTAGCAAGCCCAATGGCAATTATATTGAATGGAACAGCACCAAAACAATCACCCAACTGGAGGGGTTAGTCACCCCTAATCTGCCTGCTGATGATGTTTTTAAAATAGAAGGCTCGTCACTGGGAAGAGCAAAAAAAGGCAACCTCTTGGTTGCATGGCAATCAACTGTGGAAGAGCCACTTATAAAGAAATTCCTATGCCGCTGGATAGTTAAAGGTAAGATCAAAACAACCCGGGCCAACAGTACTACCAACAACCAATGGATAGCTGTACTTGATTTTGGGGATGGCACCTGCGATCGTAAAGCCACCCTCACTGTAAATGGCCGGACCATTGAAATTACTTTGCCGTAATTAAAAAATTATTATACCTTTAAACCAGTTTTCATAGGGTACGGATTAAAAACGGGCCAGGGTTTCTACCCAGGCCCTAACTTTTTTATAATGACTATCAATTACTTACTTTCAGTTTTTTATAAATTGTCACAATCATTCAATCGTTAGTTTTTCAATCCTGAAACGTTAATTTTTCAAACCGGTATTCTTTTTCTGAAAAAAATTGCAGGGTGGCCGGTAAAACTTGTCGTAATACAGGAAGTGCCTTGCCACTGTCGTGAAAAACAACAATTGAACCGGGACCAGCATTCTTTGTCACATTTTCGAGGCAGGTATTTTTTGAAATAGATACATCAAAATCACCGCTTAAAACAGTCCACATCACCACCTTGTTTTTTTCACCCAGCACTTTTGCTATTTTTCTTGCCTGTGAGCCCTTTATCCTGCCATATGGGGGTCTGAACAGTGAGGAATCAATCTTTAAGCTTGCCTCTTTTATGTTTTGCAGGTAGGTTTCATCGTCGGTTTTCCATCCATTAAGATGATCCTGGGTATGATTACCGGTAACATGTCCTTCATCCAGTATCCGTTTGTAAATCTGTGGGAATGCCTCAACATTTTTGCCGATGCAGAAAAAGCTGGCTTTCGCATTATACGTTGCCAACATGTCCAGTACAAAAGGGGTCGCTTCCGGGTGAGGTCCGTCATCAAAAGTGAGATAGAGAATTTTATCCTTCGTATCCATTTTCCAGGCAAATGAGGGGTAAATTTTCCTGAGCAGCCAAGGTGATTTTACGAAGTAAAACATTCTGCAAAATAATTTTTTCTTTCATTAAACGTTTTCCATCTTTATAGCATCTGATTATCCTAAAAAAAAACCGATATGAATACAAAAAATCTGTTACTCGCATTAACCCTTTCCTCTTTCTCTCTTATCACTGCCTGCAACAAGGACAAAAAAGAAACTGACCCTGAAGTGGAAGCCACTTTTGAGCTCAGTGAAAAGCAGGCCGTTTCTGAAAGTTTAGCCGATGACGCAAACATCGTATTCTTTGAAGCTGCTGCCAGTGAGGGACTGACTGGCTCCCGCATCAGCCAGTCTTTTCAATCTACAAATACGTTGAGTTGTGCCACTGTTACTGTAACACCACAAGCGACTTTTCCTAAAACCATTGTTATTGATTTTGGAACAGGCTGCACTTCTATTGATGGTGTACTGAGAAAAGGTAAGATCAATATTGTATTATCTGATTCGGTACGCAAACCCGGAACCACTGCTGTGATGAACTTTGATGGGTACCACGTTCATGGCTTTAAAGTGGAAGGTGTAATAACATGGACCAATACCAGTACACCAAACGGGGTTAGCTGGACAAGGGAAATTGAAGACGGCAAAGTAACCGCTCCGGGAGGTAACTACTATTGGTTGCATGAAGGAACCAAAAATGTAATCCAAACTGCCGGGGCCAACACTCCTTTTAACCTGCTGGACGATGTTTATTCCATCACGGGCAATCATACTGTGACTAACCCTGCCGGAAAGACCCGGACAGCTACCATTACCGAAGCATTGGAAAAGAAAGTGATCTGCCATCATGTAAGCAAAGGAAAGATCAAACTGGAAGGCCCCAATCACTATGCTATTATTGATTATGGTGATGGCACCTGTGATAAAGTAGCCACCATTTCTATTGACGGCAATCCGCCAAGAACATTTTTGTTGCCATAAATACATTACTATACATTTCTAAAACCGTTCCGCACCTTTCGGAACGGTTTTTCTTTTTAGTGGCAGGTATGCATGACAGCCACTTATCTTTGTGATTTATGAGTAAAAGAGTAAGAGTTCGCTTTGCACCTTCACCCACCGGTGGTTTGCATTTGGGAGGTGTGAGAACAGTGCTGTATAACTATCTATTTGCCAAAAAACACGGTGGCGATTTTGTGTTGCGCATTGAAGACACGGACCAGAGCCGTTTTGTACCCGGCGCTGAAGAATACATTTTCAAATGTCTTGAATGGGCCGGGCTGACACCGGATGAAAGTCCCTTGCATGGTGGTGAATATGGTCCATATCGCCAGAGCGAAAGAAAAGAAAGCTACCGCCGTTATGCAGAACAGTTGGTGAAGAAAGGATATGCCTATTATGCTTTCGACACACCGGAAGAGCTGGACAAAATGCGGCATGATCATAAAACAGAACAAAACCCTTCGCCGCAATACGACCATCATATTCGCATGAAAATGCGAAACTCTCTTACACTGCCCGATGAAGAAGTTCAGCAATTATTGAATAAAGGAACCAGGCATGTCATCCGCATCAGGATGCCGGAAAATGAAACGGTCTCTTTCACCGATATGATCCGCGGCGAAGTAAGTTTCGACACTTCATTGGTGGATGATAAAGTGTTGCTGAAAGCAGACGGGATGCCCACTTATCATCTTGCTGTGGTAGTGGATGATTATCTCATGAAAATCACTCATGCTTTCCGCGGTGAAGAATGGTTGCCATCGGCTCCTGTGCATATACTACTTTGGAAATATTTATTTGGCCTGGAAAATATGCCGCAGTGGGCACACCTGCCTTTGATTCTTGGACCCAATGGCAAACTCAGTAAAAGAGATGGCGCCAAATATGGTTTCCCCGTTTTTGCCATGAACTGGACAGATCCTAAAACCGGTGAGTTAACAGAAGGTTTTAAGGAAAAAGGATTTTTGCCCGAAGCATTCATCAACCTGCTGGCGCTGCTGGGCTGGAACGATGGTACGGAACAGGAAATATTTACAAAAGAAGAGCTGATTGAAAAATTTTCTATTGAAAGAGTGCATAGCGGGGGCGCCAAATTTGATTACGAAAAAGCAAAATGGTTCAACCATGAATGGATAAAGCGATTGAATACTGCAGATATAAGATCGCAGGTTGAACCAATCTTTAAAGAAAAAAACATTACAGGTATTGACAGTTCTTTCCTGGATGAAGTGGTCAGCCTGGTAAAAGACCGTTGCACCCTGCTCACTGATATTTATGAACAGTCATGGTTCTTTTTTATAAGACCTGAGAAATGGGATGTGGACGCCGTAAAACCCAAATGGAATGATGCAAAGAATTTATTTTTTGCAGAACTTATCCGCAACTACGAACTCAGCACTGACTGGGATACGCAAACGTTGGAAAACAATTTCAAAGAAATTGCTGCCGCCAATGAATTAAAACCCGGCGAACTGATGCTGCCTTTCCGTGTCATGCTGGTAGGTGGCAAGTTTGGCCCTGCCGTTTTTGACATTGGAGCTTTGTTAGGCAAAGAAGAAACGATTGAAAGGATCAAAAAAGCAATTGCAGTCTTTAACGGCTAAGTTTGAAACGGTATTTTGTAACTTGTTTCTATGAAAAGAGCCGAAGCCTACTGGCCATTGATTCTCCTGCTGGCAATTACCAAGTTTGTTTTGCCCGGTTTTTTGCAGCATCCGTTGTATGAATTACAAAGGGATGAATTACTTTACTATGAACAAGGTCAGCACCTGGCCCTTGGTTACCTGGAAAACCCTCCGTTGCTTTCATACTTAGGCCGGGTATCTTCATGGTTCGGTGGTTCTGAAGCCTGGATAAAATTATGGCCCTGCCTGTTTGGCGCCGGCACGGTTGTTCTCACCTGCCTTATAACTGCTGAGTTGGGTGGCCGCATATTTGCCCAGTTCATAGCAGGCCTTTGTGTGATGACCGGCGCCTACATGAGAGTTCATTTTCTTTACCAGCCCAATATCCTGGATGTGTTTTTCTGGACAGCGGCAGTTTATTTTATCATCCGGTATATTAATGACAGGCAACCCCGCAATCTTTATTGGTTTTTCATCAGTCTTGCTTTGGGTTTCTGGGGAAAATATTCTGTGATCTTTATTGCTGCTGCGTTGCTTTTATCCCTGTTACTTTCAAAACACCGGGTTGTTTACAAACAAAAAACGTTTTACATAGCCGCTGCTGTCGCCATCCTCATCATCACACCCAACGTTTGGTGGCAATACCAGCATAACTGGCCGCTCTTTCACCACATGAAAGAATTGCAGGAAACACAACTGAAATTTATGAACCCTGCAGGGTTTCTCACCGACCAGTTCATGATGCTGCTAGCCACCACTTTTGTCTGGGTGCCCGGTCTTGTATGGCTTTTACGGCAAAAACAATGGCGGTTTTTAGGTTTTGCCTATTTACTTGTAATTGCATTACTCATTTTGGGCAGAGGGAAAAGTTATTATTCACTGGGTATCTACCCGATGCTTTTCGCAGCAGGCGCCCTCGCCTGGGAAAAATGGACAGAGCGGAGGCATTGGCAACGATATGTTCACACAGCATTCATTGTTGTGCTTACCTATATGATCATGCCCATGCTTTTACCAATATGGGAGCCTGTAAAACTGGAAGCCTTTTACAAAAAGATCGGCCAGGATCACACCTGGGAAGACCGCAAGAAACATCCGCTGCCACAAGACTTCGCCGATATGCTGGGCTGGAAAGAATTGGCGCAAAAAACTGAAACGTTTTTCAACAGCCTGCCAGATTCAGTCAAAAAAAATACAATCATATTTGGCCGGCATTATGGTCATGCCGGGACTCTTAAATATTACAGTAAGGATAAGATGGTCCGGCAACAAGCAATGACCGATGTAGGTTCTTTCCTGTTATGGATACCCGATGATCTGCAAATGCAGCATATCATCCTGCTGGCACGACGGCTGCCCGGCACAGATGATGAAGTGTTCAACCACTTTGAAAAAATCACCGTTGTTGATTCTGTGACCAATCCCTACTCCAGGCAATTCGGCGATAAAATCATTTTCTTTGAAAATATTGACACAGCCGGACAGCAACTGGCCCGAGATGGTTTGAAAGCAATGAAAGACAAATTCACCCGGTGATCATCCCTGTTGTTGTATCAACTGCATTACAGCAGCTATTTCGTTTGCACCTAACTCTACAACCAGGATTTTATCTTGTTGCTGAAGTTCAAACAAACCGCTGGTATTAAGCTGCACCTGTCCGGGGTTTCGGATACCAGGTATAACTGTTGAAACTTCGGGGTAGCTCAGAATATAACTCAATGCAAGTTGCGTTTTAGTGCAGCCGTATTTATTACATAAATCCCAAACAGGCTTCAGCGCATTTTTGGAAGCGTCAATTACTTCCTTTGTCACCCTGTTTTTCCTGTGATCATTAGCAGTAAAAGCGATGCCCTCATCAAATTTCCCTGTCAGCAAGCCAAATTGCAATGGCATCCGGGCTATGATTCCATAGCCTTTTTCAACAGCATTCGAAAATAAAGGCAATGCCCGCTGGTTGAGTAAATTGAACACTAACTGAAATCCGTTTCCAAAATTATTTCCCAGCAGGAACTCTGCTTCGGGTAAAGGATCAAATGTATTCAGCGATAAGCCCCAATAGCGGATCTTGCCCTGTCGCTGCAGTTCCTGCATTGCTTCAATACATGCTCCCTGTTGCAAGTGAGATAAACGGGCAGTATGCAATTGGTAATAATCAATTCTTTCCCGTCTTAACCGTTTTAAACTGGCATCACAGGCAGCAATGATATATTCTTTGGAATAATCAGTAGTGAACTGCCCGTTGCGGGAAACATTTCCCACCTTGGTTGCAACAATAATCCCGTCTTTATTGGCTATTGTTTGCCCAATAAGATTTTCAGAATGACCAAGCCCGTAAATATCAGCCGTATCAAAAAAATTTATCCCCGCATCCAGCGCTGCATGGAGCGCAGCAATGGATACGGAATCATCAGCATCACCCCATCCGATAGCTGTGTTGCCGATCATAGCCCCGCCGCCTATCGCCCAGGCGCCAAAGCCTATTTCACTTACCAGCAGATCTGTATTACCAAATTTCCTGTATTGCATCACCCAATTTACAACCTTAGTTAAAGAAACGTATTTTTGAAGTTATTAACCCAATTGCTATATGAACAGACCCATCCGAGTGCTGGTTGCCAAAGTTGGACTGGACGGTCACGACCGTGGGGCCAAAGTTATCGCCACGGCCTTGCGGGATGCTGGTATGGAAGTTATTTATACCGGGTTGCGGCAAACGCCGGAGATGGTGGTGAATGCCGCCCTGCAGGAAGATGTGGATGCCATTGGCGTCAGCATTCTCAGCGGTGCACACATGACGGTATTTCCCAAACTGGTTGAGTTGATGAAACATAAAGAAATGACTGATGTGCTGCTCACAGGCGGCGGCATCATTCCTGAAGACGATATGCAGGCGTTGAACAAAGCCGGTGTAGGAAAATTATTTGCACCCGGCACCCCCACTTCTGAAATCAGTGAGTATATTACAGCATGGGTGAAGGAACACCGTAATTTTTGAAGTTGCCCCCCGTCACGATTGCTTCCATAAAACGTTTTTGTCAATTGATTCTTTCGTAAATTCATTTGCGTATGGAAGAGCATTCTCTTTTGGCCGGCTATAAGGTGGAGACCCGTGTGTGGGATGAAATGTTTGGTGCCGGAGGCGTCCGGGATTCATACCGCAATTTTGTATTGGCTATCGAAAATTTATCGGCAGGTGAAATGAATCACAAAGATGAACTGGCCAAAAAATTGTTCATGAGCCAGGGAATCACGTTCACAGTATATAGCAGCGGCGAGGGCATTGAAAAAATTTTTCCCTTCGATATCATTCCCCGCATCCTGGAAGCGGCGGAGTGGAAACATATTGAAGAAGGCATCAAACAGCGGCTGAAAGCGTTGAATATCTTTCTGAAAGATATTTACAACCAGCAATTCATCATCAAAGATGGTATTGTTCCTGCCAAACTGATCTACTCCTGCCCTAATTTTATCAGGCAGATGGTAGGAGTGGATGTACCCTATGATATCTATACGCATATCTCGGGCATTGACCTGATCCGTGACCATGACGGCACTTATTATGTGCTGGAAGATAACCTGCGAACTCCATCCGGTGTTTCCTATATGCTGGAAAACAGGAGCATCACTTACCGTATATTTCCCGACCTGTTACCAAAAAATAATGTTCGCTCTGTTAAAGATTATCCGGACCTCTTGCTGAAAAACCTGATGGCATTAGCCAGTCGTCAAAAAAGCGATCCCACTGTGGTGTTACTTACGCCGGGTATTTATAACTCTGCCTATTTTGAACACACCACCCTTGCAAGACTGATGGGTATTGAACTGGTGGAAGGAAGCGACCTGGTAGTGGATAATCACCGGGTATATATGAAAACCACCACAGGTCTGAAACAGGTGGATGTAATATACCGGCGGGTGGATGATGATTTTATTGACCCGCTGGTATTCCGTCCCGACAGTATGCTGGGAGTGCCGGGTATCTATGGCGCCTACCGGACCGGGCATGTGGCTATCGTGAATGCGATGGGCAATGGCGTGGCTGATGATAAAGCAGTTTACTCCTATGTGCCGGCGATGATCCGTTATTACCTGAATGAAGAACCTATTCTGAAAAATGTACCCACCTACCAGTTGGCCATACCCGAAAACCGGAAACTCGTTTTTGAGAACATGGATAAAATGGTGATCAAAAAAACTAATGAATCCGGCGGCTATGGCATGCTGATCGGCAGCGCTGCCACTGAAAAGCAGATGGAGGAATTTAAAATAGCGATAGAAGAAGACCCGAGAAGTTTTATTGCCCAACCCATCATCAGTCTTTCATCCGCTCCCTGCTATATTAATGGTAAACTGCAGCCGAGGCGGGTTGACCTGCGGCCCTATGCGTTGTTCGGGCCTGACGGCATTGACATTGTTCCGGGCGGACTCACCAGGGTGGCACTGACTGAGGGCTCACTGGTTGTGAATTCATCACAGGGAGGTGGCAGTAAAGATACCTGGGTGCTGGGCTGAGCATGAAGAGTTATATGTAGAGAAGATTTAATAATGATAATAACCAAGCTAATAAAGAGACAATGCTAAGCAGGGTGGCTGATTCAGTTTTCTGGTTGGCCCGGTATATGGAACGGACCAACGGTATGCTGCGCATACTTCGCACCAACTATATTTCTTCACAGGATGAAGTAAAGGATTTTAGCTGGCAAACCTTGTTGCATAATTACAGTGATGCGCCGCTTGAAGAATTAAACATCATCGGCAACCAGTCTGTTAAAGTGCTGGAACATTTGCTGCTTGATAAAAATAACGGGGCTTCAGTTTACAATAATATTACCAGGGCCAGGGAAAATGCAAGGGCTGTACAGGATCATATCACCAAAGAAGTGTGGCAATGCCTCAATGATTATTATCACCTGATAAGAAACCAGCAAATTCATGAACAGGTTTTGCATGGCGATCCTGTCACCGCTATGGATTCACTGATCCACCAGGGAATGCTATACCATGGAATAGTAGATATAACCATGGCCCGCGGCGAAGGTTTCACCTATCTCAATATTGGAAAATTCCTGGAGAGGGCTATCCTTTCTGTGGATATGCTTAATATTAAATTGACAGAGCTGAACTACAATCTGCAACACCCTGTTGAAGTGCCGGCCCTTCGTTATTTACTTTATTCCTTATCAGGCTATGAATTATATTTAAAAACACATCGTGGAAATTTCCAGGCAGATTATGTGTTGCAGCAGATACTATATAACGAAAATTTTCCGCATTCCCTGATCTACTGCCTCAAACAGATATTCAGGTATTTTGAGCGGCTTGAAGGTGAAAGCTTGCCGGAAAGCTATAAGAAACTGGAATTCCTCATCGGCCGTTCGATGAACAATGTAAAATACAGTTCTGTCAACACAGCCGACAGTGATGGATTAAAAACATTTTTACAACAAACAAGAAAAGAATTGGTAAGTATTGCTGCCGCTTTCAGCCAGTACTATTTTGGCAATTCCTGATTGACCACCATTTTATAATTATGCCCAGGTACCGCATCAAACATATCACCCGCTACTCCTACCCTTCACCCGTAATTGACAGTGTGAACCAGGTGATGCTCTTTCCCATTGATGATGCACAGCAGGAAGTGAAACAGCATGAATTGCTCATCACCCACCAGCCATCGGTGGAAGTATTCACGGATTATTTTGGAAACAAGACCGGTATCTTTTCAGTGATCAAGCCGCATAGCCAGTTAACCATCGAGTCCATCATTGAAGTAATCGTTCATGAAGCGCAGTTGCCGTCCGTTGATGCAGATGTTTCAACGCAATGGACCAGCCTGGAGATTAGCCGGGAGCAGTTTCCTTATATGGATTTCATGTTTACGGAAAACTGCGATGCTGCTGATGAGATCAATGCAGTGCTGCAGTCAATGATGAACGATGAAATCTCTCCGTTCGGAATAGCTGAGCAACTATCTGCTTTTGTTTTTAATCATTTTGAGTATAAAAAAGGCATCACCAATGTAGAAACGAAAGTGGATGAGATATGGAAACTGAAAGCTGGTGTTTGCCAGGATTTTGCCCATGTGATGCTGGTGATGCTGCGGATGATCGGCATACCGGCCCGCTATGTAAGCGGCTATATCTGCCCGAAAAATCATGAGCTGAGGGGCGAAGGAGCCACCCATGCCTGGGTGGAAGCATATATACCTTCTCATGGCTGGATCGGTCTTGATCCTACCAACAATTGCATCGCCGGCGACAGGCATGTGCGGCTGGCTATTGGCAGAAATTTTACTGACTGCACACCTGTGAAAGGAACCTACAAGGGTTCTTCTGAACACACCCTGGAAGTATCGGTAAGCATTGAAAACGGCAGCCCTAAACAACATGACCCGGCTGTTACACCGGTCTTTACCTACCAGGTGCATAATCCCGGCGAGCGGGATAATTCATACCGGCGGTTTATGGAAATGCAGCAACAGCAGTGATCAGTAGGTGCAATACTCAAAAAAGAGATTTCTTTAACTTCATCACCAGGCGTTTCATCCTTGTTCTTACACTGTGCATTAAGTAAAATATACCCTTGAATCAGGGAAATTGTTTTTGAAAACGGTCAGCCAGCATCGTTAACCCTCCACTAACCATTAATCTTATTCATGAAATTAATAGCAATTCAGCGAATTGTTCAAATCCTCAAAGAATCTTTTTATTCAGCCTTGCTTTATCGCTGACCGTTTTTGCCTGGATTCGTATCATTTTTTATGAAGTGCCCTTTTCAGCAGAAGATCCGCTTAACTTTGTCCGTATCATCATTGCAGGCTGGGTGATGATTTTGTTACTAAGATCAATATTTGAATTTATTGTATTCATGGGCTTCTTTTTTCAGCAAATGCGATCAAAACCACAAATAAAATTCCGATGGTCAGTTAATGCTGCTGCTTTGCTGCTGCTTACGGCATTACTTTTTTCCTGCGAAGTAAACACAAGCGGTGTTCATAAAAACCTGAATACCGGTATGCTCACCAACTATTCCGGCTTGAGCACCACCGAATCCAAAATAGTGATGAATGAAGAAGTGCTGGGACATACAGATATCCCGCTCGGGGAAAGTTTTATTATAATTAATGAAAACGTAAAAGGCCTGGCGGTAAAAGATGGTAAAGTATCTGTTGGCTGTTCTTTACTGATCACTCACAAAGAAGCAGGCGAAATACTATCCGTGGCTGATCTATTTGAAGGAAGGGATGTTTTTGACCCAAACGAAGCCCGGCTTCTTCAATGCACCGTTAATACCGGTAAACCGATGGACTGGGATCAGCCCTACGATGTGCTGGTGAAATTCTGGGATAAATACGGAAAAGGAACTATCGAAAATAAAGTCACCATTCAAATCATTGATATTCCCTGATCTTTTCCACACCGGCTGAGCCATCCTGTCTCAACCAATAACTAAACAAAACCCGCCTTCTGCTAAAGCAGGCAACTATTCCCCTTCCTTCTGTCCTAATTTGCCATCAGATTCAAGCTAATCAGGGAAATATGCGTTATTCAAAGAAATACGAAGACTGGAAAGACAAGATCATAGACATTCTGATGGTGTTGGTGCTGGCTGTGGCTATCACTTTGCTGGCCATCATCATTTAGTTAAGATATTTTCAAACAGGGACGGTTCAACCAGGCCGCATCAAAGAGGTGCGGCTTTACTTTTTCTAATATCCTTATTTTTGAAAAAAAGTCATGTATCAGACCTTGCTTGCTTCACTGGAAAATGGCATTTACAATATTACCATCAACCGACCTGACAAACTGAATGCATTGAATAAAGATGTATTCACAGACCTCGACAAAGCAGTGGATGAAATTGAAAGTAATGCTGCCATAAAATCAGCAATCATCACCGGCGCCGGACCAAAAGCTTTTGTAGCAGGTGCAGACATTTCTGAATTTGGCGGATTAAATAAAGAACAGGCCATGGCCCTCGCTAAAAGAGGGCAGGATATTTTCTTTAAAATTGAAAATGCGCCTAAACCCATAATCGCTGCGGTAAACGGTTTTGCATTAGGCGGTGGCTGCGAATTGGCGATGGCCTGTCATTTCAGGATTGCATCCGGCAACGCAAAGTTTGGTCAGCCCGAAGTGAACCTTGGTTTAATACCCGGTTATGGCGGCACACAGCGGCTTACACAACTTATTGGCAAAGGACGGGCAATGGAATTGCTTGTTTCTGCCAATATGATTGATGCCCCGACAGCGCTGCAATATGGACTGGTGAACTATGTAGTTTCGCCGGACGAACTGCTCAATAAAACCAAATCCATTTTAGAAATCATTAATAGCAAGGCCCCGCTTGCTGTAGCTGCCTGTATCAAAGCAGCAAATGCTGTTTTTGATGAAAACATCAATGGCTACGACAGGGAGATTGAGGAATTCGGAAACTGTTTTGACACGGCTGATATGAAAGAGGGAACTACGGCTTTTCTAGAAAAAAGAAAAGCTGTGTTTACTGGAAAATAAAAATACGAACCAACATTTCAACAGGAAATAACCACTGTTTACTTGAAAACGCTTACATCCCGCCCGGAAAAAAGAGGTTAGCACAATCCTGTTAATGAGATTTGCAGCCGGTTCGATTCACTTTAAGCAACGCAAAAACTTTTTATGAAAAAGCTGATCATTACCACATCTCTTTTTAGTTTTCTCTTCATATCGGCCATGACACAGCCCTTGCAGTCATTTATGGTAGAGATGGCCGCTGGACAAAAAACCTACCTGGGATTAAAAGATAAAAAAGCATTTTCAGCCGGGGAGGCAACTGCCGCTAAAGAAAGGCTTGACCTGGCGCTGGTGACCAGTAAAGAAGACAACAAGGAAATCCTGGAATGGTATAATATGGAAATGCGTCACGAAAAAGTGCCGGCAGAACTGGCCGGAACAAAAACCGGCATTTCGGCTATCAGCTTTGACAGGGACCAGTTTGAAAAATGTAAAACCGGTGCTGATCTGCGCCGGATGACAGGGCATCTTACGAAGAATTCTTTTTCGCATTTTGCTGTTATCCGTAATGGCAGCAGCCCCTGGCAACACTGTTTTATAGCAGAAACCAGTGATGGCAAACGGGCTCTTATGTTTGTATCCCCCGGTGAAAATGGAACCATAAAGGTTGAAGTGAAATCAGAATAACGTTGAACAACAACATCTATTTTTCTACCAGGTTTTCATCGATCAAATAAGCAGCCACCCCGCTGATATTATCGTTGCCATTCCGGTCATCCAAAAAAACACGGAAAGAAGTAATGGTCTCTGCCGGGAAAGTGATGATCCTTTTCCGACCAACAGTACTGCCTTCCAGTTCACGAATAGCTTTTTCACCGCTGTATAAAATAATTTTGTAACGCTGCACCGACTGTCCCAGGTGTATTGCTTCACGCAGCATAATACAGTTTATACGGGTGGGCTGTTGCATTTGCACAATGAAACGCTGGACATTTATTCCATAAGTGCGGGGGCCTTCGTCAAAACCCCTGAACAGGATCTCATCGTTTTTGCCCAAATGACTCAGGTCCCAGTAAGTGCCGGCCTGCTTCAAAAGATTATTATTAAAATTTTCCAGCTTCAGCTTCCTGAAACCCACCAATGACGCAGAATCATTTTCATGGATCAGCCCCCTTTCATCCGGCGGCACATTCAACAGGAAATTGGCTCCACGGCCTACTGATTTAAGATAGAGGTCAAACAACTGTGCTGGTGTTTTCACTTTTGCATCTTCGTTACGATGATAAAACCAACCCGGCCGGATGCTCACATCACATTCTGCAGGTATCCAATGCCTGCCTGCATAATTTCCCCGGCTCAAGGTATCTGTATTCGGTGCACCAACACCTCTGGCAAATCCTGTTGTATCAAGATAATTCCAGTTGGTTATGCCGGCAATTCCCTTTTCATTGCCTACCCACCTTATGTCCGGACCAATATCACTAAAGATGACAGTACGTGGAGATAATTGCCTGACAGTATTTTCATATCGTCTCCAGTCATACACCTGTTTCTTGCCATTAGGGCCTTCGCCATTGGCGCCATCCCACCATAATTCCCAGATGGGTCCGTAGTTTTGAAAAATTTCTTTCATCATGTTCACAAAAACATCGTTGTATTTATCTGTCCCGTAGTCCGGATGGTTTCTGTCCCACGGCGATATATAAACACCAAACTTGAGACCCGCTTCCCGGCAGGCCTGCGACAATTCTTTCAACACATCACCTTTTCCATCTTTCCATTTACTTTCTCTTACCGTATGCGTGGAAAATTTACTGGGCCACAAACAAAAACCATCATGATGTTTAGCAGTTATAATAATTCCTTTGGCTCCGGCCTGTTTGGCTATTCTTGTCCATTGACGGCAATCCAATTGAGTTGGGTTGAATACTGTTGCAGGTTCATCACCATGACCCCATTCCTTGTCTGTAAAAGTGTTGGGGCCAAAATGCACAAAGAGATAAAATTCCATATCGTGCCAGGCTAATTGCGCAGATGTGGGCAACGGCAGCTTTTGCTGAGCCTGGCTGGAACCAATTGTCAAAATAAAAATAACAGTCAGAATTGTTCTCATTTCTTCATTTTAAAAACGGGGATGATAAAATTCGCCACCGGGTGTTTGGCTTTGAATGTATATCCTAATAATTGTGCCACAGTGGATGCCACCTGTTGCTGGTATAGTTGCATGTCAATTTTCATTTCGCCCCGGTTGAGGATATCCGGCCCCATGACAGCCAGCCACATTTCATGTGAGTCGCTGATCTTATTGCCGTGGCTTGTCCATTCGTCCTTTATCTTGTCTCCCCTGCCATGATCGGTGGTGAATATGATTGCGGTTTTGTTTTTGTATTGCGGGTCATTTTGCAGGTAATTCCACAATTGTCCGATCCATGCATCCACCTGGCGGGCCGCATCAAGATAAGAACGGTATTGACCGGCATGGGCCCATTCATCTGTTTCGCCGTAAGCAATATAAACAACCCTGGGTTTTCTTGTTTTGATCCATTCCATGGCAGCATGATGGGTGAACACATCCAGGCATTCATCTTCATGCCAGGGTTTGTATGAATCCTGCAGCATGGCGTTCAGCAACTTCTCTTTGGCAGTGGGGTATTTCCCTCCCGTTGGTTTGAACCCGCAGATCACCGGCACACCGCTTCTTTGCTCATTGAGAATGCGGTCAAAAGCATTCCAGGCCCCAAAAGCCACCACTTTTCCTTTTAGTTTAGGCTGGTTATTGAGAAATTCCAACACGGTGATATTGGGATTGGGCGGGTAGCTGTTGGAATTGATATTCGTATCGGCATAGCCAGTCATCAGTTCGCTGTAGCCGGGATAGCTGAACCAATAAGGATTGGCATTGTCCACTTTGTTGCCATAAACCCTGTTTCCATACAATTGTCCCTTTGGCTCCAACACTGTCCATAAAAAAGGCAGCAATTTTTTTCTTCGCTCCTTTTCATCAGCCGACCAGTATTTTTCATAGAGATAAGCGCTGTCACCTTCATTAAATTTCGGGTTGTTTGCAATAGCCGTATCCATGCCTTTGAACACTTCCTGCCAGCGAAGGCCATCGGTGGTGATTATAATAATATTCTCCGCCCGTTGCGACAAGGACCAGCCGGAAAGCAGCAATAAAGACAGAAAAAAAAAGAAGCGCTTCATAGTATCAATGATACAACTATTCCGGGAAAGAAAGCAGGTGGCAGCAACCGTTTTCACCGGGTCGGGATGAGGCATTTCCGTTAACTTTGCCCCGCCAAAACCGGTGTGGCCGGCAGCACCTTTTTAAACACATTATTTATTCAGCAACCATGGAATATAGAATTGAAAAAGACACAATGGGTGAAGTGAATGTGCCTGCAGAAGCATTGTATGGCGCACAAACCCAGCGCAGCATCGAGAATTTCAAAATTGCACAGGACATCAACCGGATGCCCAAAGAGATCATCCGTGCATTTGCATACCTGAAAAAAGCAGCAGCTATCACCAATTTTGAAGCCGGTGTTTTACCCAAAGAAAAAAGTGATCTGATCGGGCAGGTGTGTGATGAGATTCTCGAAGGAAAGTTAGATGCTTACTTTCCTTTGGTGGTTTGGCAAACCGGAAGCGGCACTCAAAGCAATATGAACGTGAATGAGGTGGTTGCTTACCGTGGTCATATTATCAAAGGAGGTTCGTTAACTGACAAAGAAAAATTTCTTCATCCCAATGATGATGTGAACAAATCGCAATCATCCAATGATACGTTTCCGACAGCCATGCATATTGCAGCTTACAAGATTTTACTGGAAACAACGATACCCGGAATTGAAAAACTGAGAAATACTCTAGCAGCAAAGAGTAAGGAGTTCATGAACGTGGTGAAGATCGGCCGCACCCATTTCATGGATGCAACTCCACTTACTGTCGGACAGGAATTCAGCGGCTATGTATCACAACTCGATCATGGATTGAAAGCAATCAGGAATACATTACCTCATTTAAGCGAACTGGCATTGGGCGGCACGGCTGTGGGCACCGGCATCAACACCCCTCCCGGGTATGCAGTGAATGTGGCAAAACATATTGCAAGATTAACGGGTCTTCCTTTTATTACGGCCGAAAACAAATTTGAAGCACTGGCGGCACATGATGCTATAGTTGAAGCACATGGTGCATTGAAAACAGTAGCTGTCAGCTTGATGAAGATCGCCAATGATATCCGTATGCTTTCCTCGGGCCCCAGGAGTGGAATCGGTGAAATATTTATTCCTGATAATGAGCCCGGCTCCTCCATCATGCCCGGCAAGGTGAATCCTACGCAATGCGAAGCACTAACGATGATAGCAGCACAGGTAATGGGCAATGATGTGGCCATCAGCATCGGTGGCAGCAACGGCCATTTTGAATTGAATGTGTTCAAGCCGGTAATGATCTACAACTTCCTGCACAGCGCCAGGCTGATCGGGGATGGCTGTGTCTCCTTCAATGATAAATGCGCAGAAGGTATTGCGCCCATTGAAGCCAATATCAAAAAGCATGTTGACAACTCACTGATGCTTGTCACCTCGCTGAACACAAAGATTGGTTACTACAAAGCTGCCGAAATTGCCCAGAAAGCACATAAAGAAGGGACCACATTAAAGGAGATGGCAGTAAAACTGGGTTATGTCACTGCTGAGCAATTTGATGAATGGGTCAGACCGACCAGTATGGTTGGCGAACTGAAATAAGCAGCTTCGTAAAATTGCTTAGTAAAAAGAGCAGTTAAGGGGTGACTTCTCATTTTTTTATACCCTTGCTCTTCTATACCCATTGGATTGTTTCTATCTTGATGCCGCTATAGAAAAAGATCCAAATTATCTAAATCCGCATCTATGAAAAGTAGTCACCCTTCATTTTACTTTTCAGCATACCCGCTGAAAGCCATCAGTGATCCTGCTGCTTCATCTTCCAGCCAGCAAACCCCTTATCTAAGGGCTGTTTTGTCAGGAAAAACAAAGGCATCAAGCAAGATCAGGGTATTTCCGATGGTCAATCCTTATACCAAAAATAAAGTGGTGCACAAACCGGTGAAACCTGCCAGGCAGGTAGATGCTGCCGGCGATGAGTGGTTCAACCATTACGAATAAACCCTTGAGCTATAACCCTAAACAAATGCCCCGACCGACAATGGCGGGGCTTTGTGTTATTCGCTCATATAAAAAAGGGGGGCTTACTGCCGGATGAACTTCTCTGTCTGCACTTCCATTTCATTTCCATTGTATAGCTTCAGAATATAGACACCTGGCTTTAGATCGGCCACCTGGATAGCAAATTCATTCCTGAAACTCTTCTCTTCTTTCAGCAGTTTGCCATTGATGTCAAATATTCTTGCCAGCAACGGTTTGCGCAGTTCTCTTGTTCCCTGCACATACAATGTATGCTGCGCAGGGTTGGGAAATATCCTGACCATATCGGGGCTCTCAGGCGGCCCGCTGCGGGGATTATTGGTTACTGGTAATGTTGACATGTTTTTATAAGTCAGCCGCAATACTTTGCCGCCGTCTTTAGTGGCAGTGCTGGTACTGCTGCCACCGAAACCACCTGTCGGCCCGGAAGTGGAACCCGTGCTGTCAATCACTACCCAAAGTTGCCCACCACCATTAAACCGGTGAATAGCAATATCCCTCACCCGCCAACCATGTAACAATGGAAACGTATCCACTGTATTCAGGGAGGAATTGCTGTCAATAGCTATGCCCGTTGCATTTAGCTTCATCCGGTATAAACCATATTTCAGCGAAGTGACAAGCAATGAATTTCTCCAGCCTGGAATTTGTGTGCCACTATAAAAATCAATACTGGATGGTGCGATAGTGGGCCATGTGAAAATATGAGAGCCGCTGGAAGGAATAGCGGAACCCGCCCAGTTAAAGAATGAATACATGGCCGCATTATTATCACTGGTAATATTGCAAAACGCAGCTATCTCACTCGTCACATTCTGCCCGGCCAGCTGATTGTTATTGCTATAGGCATCGTAGGTGTTGTAGTTATCATCACAGAGACCAGCCACTTTTGGCCACCCATAGTTTCTACCGGATTGAATGATATTTAGTTCATCGTCTGATTTGTCGCCGTGTTCAGAACTATACAGTCTCCATATTCCGTTGGGGTTTCCCCAAACAATTCCCTGGGCATTGCGATGACCATAGCTGAATACGGGAGTTTTTAATGAACTGAACGCAGGTGAACTATGATTAAATGGATTGTCATTTGGAATCCATTCCCGCCAGGTATTGTAATCATGTGTCACTCCAAACGAAGCATCACCGTCCGGCTCCGTATTCAGTCTTAATATCTTTCCTTCGCAAGTGTCACGGTTTTGCGCATGCATGGCCCTGGCAGCGTTGTTAAACTGGCCGGCCCCCATATCGCCTATGGTATAATATAATTTGTAAGTTCCGTCGCCTTCGGTTACCGGACTGATAGTGAGCCGCCCTGAATTATGATCATTACTTCCGGGAAGATTAGAGATCACCGTATCCATGATAACAAGAGTATCACGCTGAGGCGATGATGTCGGGTTGCCCGCATCACCGGCAAAATAAAACCGGCAACGAACAATCTTGGCCCTGTAATAACAAGGATTGTTACCCGCAGGACATGCCCCCAGCTTAAACACATAAGAAAGATAAACCCAGCGCTTGCCACTTAAAAATTCCGGGTGTATCGCTAATCCTTGCATACCTCCCTGCGGCCATCGGCCTGTGGCTTCCTGGCTACGTCCAAAATTGACCTCACTACCCCCAAAAGGGATCGCTAAGATTTGCTGCGCAGCAACTTCTTTCTGCAAACCTGTTCTGCTGGCACTGATACGCAACACACGGTAACCTCTTGCTTCGGTAATCCACAGTGAATCATCGGGCCCGTGAGTGATCTCCCAAGGATAGCCCAGATACTTTGCCACGGTGTCAATATCGAAGAGTATAGTAGTAGAGTCAATCACCTGTGCAGAGCTTTTACTCACCAGGCAAAAACTTAAAAAAAGGGGAAGCCCAAACCGGCGAAACAAGTCTTTCATATATAAGGATTTCTGACATGAAAATAATAAGTCAAAAATGCCGCTGCAATAGGGGTTTTACCTGTAATATATGTAGTGTAAATTTCTGTCTTTCATATGGTAAACTCCTATTGTTTCCGGAACCGGATTCTCTTATTTTAGAGGTTGAAGTTGACTGGCTGTGAGCTGTAATCTATATCCAATGAAACCAAATCTACACTTGTTATCTAATTTTCTGACCGGCATACTATTTATGGCGGGATTACTGTGCCTGCCCGGAAAAGTATGGGCACAACCGGCGAACGACAACTGTGGTTCTGCGACCTTGCTTACTTCTTCAACTTCTTGTGTTAATACAAACGGTACGGTTATAGCTGCCACCAATTCTGGTGTTGCCGTAGCTCCATGTACCGGTACAGCCGATGATGATGTCTGGTACAGATTTGTTTCCGTTTCTACTGACCATACAATCACGCTAAGTAATATTGGTTCGAATTTGAATCTTTCCGGACCACGTTTGCAATTGTTTTCGGGAACCTGTGGTGCTCTCACTTCTCTTGCTTGTGGCACAACGAATATTACAGTAACTAACCTGGCAAGAAACACCACTTATTACATAAGAGTTTATTCAGCGGGCAACACAGCCATCACCAGCAATGGTGGTTTTCGCATCTGTGTAACACACCCAACTATCCCGACACCGTTGATTGATTTTGGGAAAAGCTACGTTAACATCAGCAAACCCTCCGGTGGTACAGTTGAAACCAATGATATTCTTGAAATAAGAGCAACAGTCGTGGTGCGAAGTGGCTCTTTTGACAGCTGCAGTTTTAATGATGTCATCCCGGCAGGCACCAGTTATATCCCCGGCACCCTGCGTATCCTGACCAATGAAGGGAAGATATATAAACAGTTTACAGATAGCCGTTTTGATGCCTCCAACGATGAAGGCTGGATCAGCGGATCTAATATAACCATGAACATGGGATACCGCGATGTTGACCAACCTGCTACTGTTTATCGAAGAGGTCGCATTAGAAATAATAATGGTCACAAACCCAACTTCGGTGGCAATAATACCATCCAGATGGCTTCTTACCGGGTGCAGGTGACCGCTGCCGGTGGCTCTGTGATCAACCTGGGGGGAGGAAACATTACCTATACCACCACACCTCCAACCGTAAGTTCATTCAATTTCCCTTCCCGGCAAGTTGCGGTGTACACCAACTTTGGCATTTGCGCCAACTCCGTCGGAGTAAATTCATTGGGAACTGAATTCAATGGATCGTTTGGAAATGGTAATCTTCGAAACCGCGGCACTTCTGCGAATGTTCCTGCAGGTTATACCTATAGTGGATTTGCCGGAACCAATATGCCTAACGACTATTATTATGCGATCGCCAATAATACATCAACACAAAGTAATTATAGTACGGTAAACACATGGGCAAAACCTGACAACAGCAGCCCGACGCACCGTGTTTTCCGCTTATGGGATATTATTGGCGATCATACAGGAGCAGCCGATCCGCTGGCGGGTAATCCTGCTGCTGACACTACCAATGGTAATACTGGCGGGTATATGCTGGTGATCAATGCTGCTTACCGGATTGACTCTGCTTTCCAGCATACGATCACAGGACTTTGTCCTAATACCTATTATGAAATATCCTGCTGGATGAGAAATATCTGCTCTAAATGCGGCAACGACTCCAATGCTGTAAGTGCTGGCTCGGGGGGATACATTCCGACAGGACCAGGTGATTCATCCGGAGTGAAACCCAATCTCGCCATGGCTCTTGATGGTGTTGATTATTACACAACAGGCGACCTGCCATATACCGGGCAATGGGTGAAAAAAGGGTTTACCTTTTTAACCGGTCCGTCACAAACCAGTTTTACCTTGCGTTATTACAACAACGCACCGGGGGGTGGCGGTAATGACTGGGCTTTAGATGATATAACAGTTGCTACCTGCTCTCCTAACATGCAGTACTCACCATCCCTGAATCCTAATATTTGCGAGGGTAATTCATTCACCTTATATGATACTGTCCGTTCCTATTTTAGTAACTATGTGTACTATCAGTGGCAACGAAGTACAGATGGCGGTGTTACCTGGACAGATGTGACTGGACCTTCCGGGCCTGCCAGTCCTGTATGGAATGGCAGCGAATGGGAATATGTTACGTCATACACTGTTCCACCTTCCGAAACACAAATGGCCAACAGTGGTGATATGTATCGTTTAGTTGCTGCTACCACACCGGGCAATTTATCTGATCCGGGATGCCGCTTCACCGATGAAATGAATATCATTACCTCAACAGTTATTGACTGTGGTGTGCCGCTTAACACCACCTTCATTTCATTCTCGGGCAGAACTGACAATAATTACCCGATTTTGAGCTGGACAAGCAGCCGGGAAAATGAAGCCCTGGGTTTTGATATCGAAAAAAGTTTCAATGGTACTGACTTTTCATGGATTGGATCGGTGAACAGCCATCAACAATATAATGCAGAACTGAACTCCTATTCATTTACAGAACCGCTGCCATTAACCCAACAAACGTTCTACCGTATCAAGATGTATAACAATAGCGGCAAGTCTGTATATTCAAAAGTGATTTACCTCGCAAATCCTCTTTCCGGATTGCAGTTTATGTCTGTCATAAATCCTTTCAGCCAGCAACTGCAATTTGATATCAATAGCGAAAAAAAACGGATCGCCGATGCTGAACTGGTTGACCAGTTTGGAAGATCAGTAAAGAAGACACGGTATGATCTTACACCGGGCAATAATCGCTTACATATTCATAACACCGGGCATCTTCCTCCGGGTATTTATTATCTCCGCATCCATTCAGAAGGAATGATAATTAACAGAAAAGTGGTAAAAAAATAGTAAACGGGAGTCTAAAACACCTGTACTTTATCACTTACAGAAGTGCTGGTCTCCACAGTCGGGTGGTTTTCCTCCTTGCCGTGCTTTTTAAAAAATCGTTTCTGGAAAATCAGAAGAGTGATCACACCAACAGAAATAGAAGCATCGGCAATATTGAAAATAGGACTGAAAAATTCAAACGTATTGCCACCGGGCAGTTTGATATCAACAATCGGGAAATAAAGCATATCTACCACGCTGCCGTGCAGGAATGAGGAATAGCCATTACCAGACATTGCAGCCACACCGGAGTAGCTTACATAGTCATTGATCGCAGCATCATAATGCAAGCCTTTGTCAAATATCATCCCGTAAAACATACTGTCAATAAGATTGCCTAAGGCGCCTGCATAGATCAGTGCGGCGCAGACTATAAATCCCCGGGTATATTTTTGCTTCACAATACGACCCAAATACCAGGTACCGAAAATCACTGCTGCCAAACGAAACAGGGTCAGTATCATTTTGCCTGTTTCATTACCAAATTTCCAGCCCCAGGCCATGCCTGGGTTTTCAATAAAATGGAGACGGAACCAATCGGCACCAAACACCCTTACTATCTCACCAGTAGGGTAAGTGGTTTTGATCCATATCTTTAAAAACTGGTCAACAAGGATGATTGCAGCAATGATAAATATGACGTTTCTCAGTTTCACCGTCGTGATTTAATTGGCAAATATAGTGAATCAGGTCTCAAGAGGCTACATGCCGGATGCTACATATCCCATGCGAGACCTCTTTTTATAAAAATTAACTATTGTATGAGCTGAGCCAGATCCTATTCTTGAAAATATACTCTTTTCACCCGCTGCGATATACCCGTCATGATCTCATAGGGAATGGTGCCGGCCCATTCAGCCAGCAGTTGCAGCGGCAATTCTTTTCCAAACACCAGCACCGCATCAGCTTCCTGCACACCGGGAATACCTGTTACATCGAGCATGGTCATATCCATGCAAACCGTTCCTATTACCGGCGCCAATTTTCCATTGACGTACATTCGACCAACACCGTTGCCCAGTTTTCTTGGATAGCCATCAGCATATCCTAACCGCACCGTAGCGATAACCGAGTCCTGATTCACTACTCCCTTCCTGTTATAACTTACCGATTCGCCAGTCTTCAATTGTTTTACCTGGGCGATTGTCGTTTGCAAGGTGGCTGCGGGTTGCAGGTTTAATTTTCCTGATGCAGCACTGTCCACACCATACAATCCAATGCCTAATCGCACCATATCCAATTGCAGGTGGGGGTGCCGGACCATAGCAGCAGAATTGGCAATATGCTTCAGAAACCTATAACTGAGTTTTTCCTGTAATTGCCCGGCGGCTTTTTCAAACCGGGCAAATTGATCTGCGGTAAAACTATCCAGTGCAGCATCTTCGCTGGCAGCTAAATGAGAAAATACGGATTGCACTTTGAAAGAAGATGTTGCATTCAGCACATCACCCAATTTCTCCATATCCTCCACCAAAAAACCGAGACGGTTCATCCCTGTTTCAATTTCGATATGAACAGGATACTGCTGCAAGCCTTCCTTTTTTAAGAACACATCAAACGAATGCATCAGCTCAAACGAATATATCTCCGGCTCCAGGTTGTTTTCTGTAATCACTTCAAAACTGCTTTCTTCCGGGTTCATCACCATGATGGGTAATGTTATCCCTGCTTTTCGTAGTTCCACTCCTTCATCCGCATAAGCCACACCGAGATAATCCACTTTGTGATACTGCAAAATGCCTGCTATTTCCGCCCCACCACTGCCATAGGCAAACGCTTTCACCATCGCCATCACTTTGGTGGATGGTTGCAACAGCTTCTGGTATTCCTTCAGGTTATGTGCAATTGCATTCAGGTTTATCTCCAGCAATGTCTGGTGCACTTTCTGCTCCAATAACTGAACGATCCTTTCAAATCCAAACAGTCTTGCCCCTTTCACCAGCACCACTTCGTCCCTGAAATCTGCCTGGCGGAAGTGGCTTATAAAGTCTTCAGTGGAAGCAAAAAGTTCAATAGTGATATTACTCTCTGCAGGAAAGTTGCCGGAAGAAAAATACTGTGTCATTTTTTCTCCAATACCGATCAGCCGGTTCACGCCATGCTTGCCGAGGTTTTCTGCAATGGAAGCATATAATTCCTCATCGGGTATGGCGGTATGCAAAAAATCAGAAAGGATCACTGTCTTTTTGGAAGCTGCCGCCTGCTGATCCAGGAAATTCAATGCGATCAGCAACGAGCTGAGATCGGCGCTGTAGCTATCATTAATGACCGAACAATGGTTGATGCCTTTTTTAAGTTCGAGCCGCATATTAACCGGATGAAGATTTTTCATCCGCCCGGCGATCTTTTCCCTGGTCATTCCCAAGTGAAGCAATACACAGCAGCAGGTGATTGCATTTTCAACAGAAGCATCATCTGAAAAAGGGATAAAGAAACACACATCCGTTTCGCCTTCAGCAAGAACGATCTCCGTACCGGTATCTTTTTTTTCAATTGATCGAACTTTAAAATCATTGCTGTCACTACCACCCCATGTCCGCAGCCGGATATTTTCTCCCAGCATTTCCACCACCTCTTTTCTTGCTGCAAAATCTTCTTCACGGCCGATGATCAGTTCACAATTTCTGAACAACACTAATTTTTCCCTGAACTTATGATCATCATCTATAAACCCGTCGCTGTGTGCTTCTCCGATATTGGTGAGCACACCAATCGTTGGTTGAATGATCCTTTCCAGCCTCAGCATTTCACCCTGCTCTGAAATACCGGCTTCAAAGATGCCGAGTGTGTGATGTTCGTTCAATTGCCAGACACTCAGCGGCACACCGATCTGTGAGTTATAACTTTTTGGACTTCGTACAATACGGTAATCCTCAAACAATAGCTGGTACAACCATTCCTTCACCACGGTTTTACCATTGCTGCCGGAAATACCAATTACCGGTAAATCGAACTGCTGCCGGTGATGAGCAACCAGCAACTGCAAAGCCACCAGTGTATCATCCACCTGCAGGAAAACAGCACCGGGGTAAGCTGAATTATTTATTGATTCACTTACCACAAAGGCTCTCACCCCCTTTTTGTACAGCTCTCCGATGAATTGGTGCCCATCCCGCCGGGGGCCTTTTAAAGCAAAAAACAAAGAAGTGACCGGAAAACTGATCTTACGGCTGTCAAGCAGCAAGTGTTCAAAAAAAATTTCATCAGCAGGTGTTGCTGCGTCAATGACCGAAGCAATATTGGTGGTTGAGTATTTCAACTATTGTGTATTCTGTATTTTCAGCGGCTATCTTCAGGAGCGTCAGGCGGTAGTCCTTTCTTATTTATGAAAATAGAATAAAAAATAGAACCGGCGATACAAACCATGATCACCCCGAGGGAAATGATGACCTGTGTTGTTTTATCCACCCATTGGTGTATCCAGTGCTCACCCAACATTTTAAGCCCGATGAACACCAGCACAATGGCAATACCCTGCTGCAGGTAATCAAACTTGCTGACAGCGCCACGCAACAGGAAAAACAAAGAACGAAGACCCAGCACCGCAAAAATATTAGAAGTATAGATCACCAGATTATCTCTTGAGATACCCATCACAGCAGGGATAGAATCCAGCGCAAACACCAGGTCAATTGCCGCCAGCATGATGATCACCACAAACAATGTGGTATAAAACTTTTTACCATTTTCAATGACACTGTAACGGCCACCCCCGTCGTGGGGCACAAGGGGAAGAAAGCGCCGCATGAAACGATAAATTTTACTTTCCTGCGGGTTGAATTCTTCATCATCGTTTGCCGTAAACATTTTATAACCGGTATAAACCAGGAATGCCCCAAAGATGTAAAGTATCCAGCTGAATTCACGGACCAACGCTACACCAACCGTGATAAAGATGACCCGGAAAATGATGGCCATCAGGATACCGATAAGCAACACCCTGCCGTAATGTTCTTCTTTTACTGAAAAGGCGGAAAAAATAAGTATAAAAACAAAGATATTGTCAATACTCAGGCTCCACTCCATCAGGTAGGCACTGAGATATTCCAGTGCCAGGGTTTGCCCTTTTTCGATCCACATAAAAACAAAAAAACCCAAAGCAAGGCTCACCCAAAAAAAGGTTTGGTACAATGCCTGCCTGATGCTGATCTTTTTTCCTTTTTTGCTTAAAAGGCCGAGGTCAAACGAAAGTGCCAGAATTAAAACAATGCCGAAAACAAGGTAAGTGATCTGGTTGGGTGTCATTGATTGTTGCTATGACTTGCAAAGATATATGGGAAGCAGCTCCCCGCAAGAACTTGTTACGAAGCATATTTCCGCTTTCTCACCTGCTGGTAAATCCAGCCAAACAAAATAATAAGCAGCACGGGCAGGCCGATATTAAAAAACTGCCAGGTGGTTTTTTGTTCTTTCACCTTCTGGCTGTCGAGCAGGCGCAGTACAATATCTTTCTCCCTTGTCTGGCTGATGGCAGGATCATTGACAAGATATTCCACGCTGTTAAGCAAAAATTCCCGGTTGGCAGCCGCCCTGAACAAGCGGCCATACTCTGATTGCTTCTGGTATTCTGTAAATGTATAGCGGTTCCATCCCATTGGCAATGGCACGGGATTAGGGTCTTGTGCTGTTGGCGGCAGAAAATCATTCAGCACCATATCCCCATCTGCCACCACAATCATCTTTGCATCGGCAGGCGAAGAGGGACTATACTGACCGCCATAGGCAGCAAGGCTGTCCTGTTGCGAACGGGTCACCCTGTTTTTGTAAAGCGAGGTGAACGACCCTTCCAGCAACATAGCCACCGGTATAGCATCCCTGTTGAACTTTGCATCCTCCGGCAGGTTTTTATTTTCATTCAGGCTGATCAGCGCCGGTGTTGCAATGATCCTTGAATTGGACGAACTCACCAACAAAGGCTTTTTTCTGACGTTTTCCACTGCTATGGTATCAATCGAATTCACAAAACGGGCAGAGACATATCCGGGATTATTGCTCACCGATTGGTTGCGGCCCGATTCAAGCAACGGGTAATAATTCCATTTTAAAAATTCATACTGCGGGTTCTCCATGCTGCCGCCAACCACAAAGGGGATGTACTCACAACGAAGATCCATCACCAGGTCGGTGTTGATACGCAACCCGTAGCGAAAAAACAGATCGGTGAGGTTGAGGTTCCTGTCAAACGCAACCGTTTCCGGTTTAAATGAAAGACTATCCTGCTCCGCAAAAAGATTATCTATGAAACAAAGCAGGCGGCCTCCCTGCATCACATACTGATCGAGCAGAAATTTTTCTTCTTCGCTGAAAGTCGCCGAAGGCTTCACAATGATCAATACATCCATTTCGGCAGGAATAATTTTTGCCTGCTTCAGGTCAAACAATTTCAGGTCATAGTCAGCGCTGAGTGTTTGCACCAGATCATAGGTGCGGCTGTCCACAGGTTGCCCGTTGCCGGTTGCATAGCCAATGGTCGGCCGGCCTTCCCTTGTCATTTTGTTCAGGCTGTTGGCAAACTGGTATTCCATCAGGGCTTCAGCGCTGTTGATCTCTTCCTGTGAAATGCGGTTGCTGGCGCCGGGGTAAAGATTGACCAGAGACTGTTTTCCCTGAAAACTCATCAATGCCACCGGGAAAATGATATTGCTGCTTTGCCCGGCCTGCTTTTGCACGGTGAGATTTATAGGAACAGCGCCAAGATTGATCAGTGAATCACCATAGGTTTTACCGGTTCCCGGCATTTCATCCTGCGGAGAAATGAAACGGTATTTTATTCTTGTGCTGTTTCTGTCCTTCAGCAGTCTTAAAAATTCTTCTGTGCTGTTGGCCAGCTTCCTGAACCCAGCAGGAAATTCTCCTTTCAGGAATACATCAATCTGCACTTCGTCGTCTATACTCCGCAACAGGTCCTTTGTGGCATTGCTAAGGGTATAACGTTTTTCTTTGGTCAGGTCGAGGCGTAATTGAAGACCGGAAGCCAAAAAATTTACGGCAACCAAAAAAGCCAGCAGCAGCAGCCAGCCATATTTTGAAGCGAGTATTTTTCCGGCCATTTTTTTCATCTTATCTTTTAAGCAGGTTACGGTAGGTGATGGTTAAAAACAAAAATATGACCGACAGGAAATAAATAATATCACGGCTGTCTATAACCCCACGGCTGATGCTGCTGTAATGAAAATCAATACCGGCCATTTCAATAAAATAATCTGCCCCTCCTTCCAGTCCCGACAACTGGCTGATGGCATTGAACCCGTAATACAGCAAAGCACAACCGATCAGCGACAGGATAAACGCCACCACCGCATTGGTGGTAAAACTGCTGGCGCAAATTCCAATCGCCGTAAACACCGCAGCAAGAAAAAACAAACCAATATAAGAGCCGACGGTGGCGCCGGTATCAATCCCTTCGCCGGAGGAAAGACTTTGAATGGAAAAATAATAGATAATGGTGGGGAACAGGGCAATGACAACCACGATCAGGCTTCCTGCATATTTACCGGTGATGATCTGCCAGCGGGTGAGGGGTCTGGTTTGCAAAAGCTCAAAAGTGCCGGTTTTGAACTCATCAGAAAAGCTGCGCATGGTGATAGCAGGAATCAGCAATAACAACACCCAGGGGGCTAACTGAAAAAATCTTTCTAACGTGGCATAACCATACTCCAGGATATTGTCGCGGAAGACAAATAACATCAGTCCGTTCACTAAGAGGAAAACAATGATGGCAATATAGCCGGTGAGACTGCTGAAAAACTGGCGAAGTTCTTTTTTACAAATGGACCACATTGTGTGCAAAATAAGGAATTAGAAACCGTAAAAATGCAAAACCTGCCTTCCGGCAGGTAGGTGAGAAAGGAATGCACCCTTTCTCATTTCTTATTTCTTATTCAAAATTTCTTATTATACTGCGAAGCTTTCTCCACAACCACAGGTTCTGCTGGCGTTCGGATTGCTGAAATAAAAACCCTTGCCGTTGAGACCGTCTGAAAAATCCAATGTAGTATTGACGAGGTATAAAAAGCTCTTCAAGTCGGTCACTACTTTCACCCCGTTATCTTCAAACACCTGGTCCATGGGTTTTTGCTCATTGTCAAAATCAAGTTTGTAACTCAACCCCGAGCAACCACCGCCAACCACACTCACCCGGAGAAAATAGGACGGATCATTGGCCACACCGGCATCAGCCAGCAGTTGCTGCACTTTTGCCTTTGCCTTATCGCTTACATAAATGGCGTTATCTAATGCAACACTCATAATTCCAGCTTTCTTAATGAACTACACTCTCTTCAAACTTGATTTCCGGCAAACCGTTTTTCTTGCGGTAGTCATTCACGGCTGCTTTGATGGCGTCTTCGGCCAGCACAGAACAGTGAATTTTTACCGGGGGCAGGTTCAGTTCTTCCACAATGGTCATATTGTCTATCTGCATCGCCTCGTCCACTGATTTTCCTTTCAACCATTCTGTGGCCAGAGAAGAAGAGGCAATGGCCGAACCGCAACCAAAGGTTTTGAATTTGGCATCCTTGATCATGCCCGTAGCTTCATCCACTTCTATTTGCAGACGCATCACATCACCGCACTCCGGTGCTCCCACCAGGCCGGTGCCCACATTTTGTTTGCTTTTGTCCAGTGTACCCACGTTTTTAGGATTCTGGTAGTGGTCTATTACTTTTTCTGAGTATGCCATGGCATAAAGTTTATTAGTTCACAAGTTAACTGGTTAAAAAGTTCGTTGACAATTGAAAAGTAACTTGTAAACTTATCAACCTGTCAACTAAGCACATTAATGATGTGCCCACTCTATCGTATTCAGATCAATGCCCTCTTTATACATTTCCCACAAGGGGCTCATTTCCCTGAGCTTATTTACAGTATTGGTCACCTGTTCGATGGTATAATCAATCTGGTCTTCGGTGGTGAATCGTCCCAAACCAAAACGCAGCGAACTATGTGCCAGGTCATCTCCCAATCCCAATGCTTTTAATACATAAGATGGTTCCAGCGATGCAGAGGTACATGCCGAGCCGGAAGAAACAGCTATGTTTTTATTAAAGCCCATCATCAGCCCTTCTCCTTCCACATATTTGAAAGAGATATTGCTGACATGCGGCAGGCGATGCTCTTTATCACCATTCAGATAAGCCTCTTCAATACTCAATAAAGCATTTTCAAGTTTATCCCTGAGTTTTATCACTCTTTTTGTTTCTTCTTCCATTTCATTCAGGCAAATTTCACAGGCTTTTCCAAAGCCAACAATGCCCGGAACATTCAGTGTGCCGCTTCTCATGCCTCTTTCATGGCCGCCACCATCAATCTGGGCTGTCACTTTCACCCTTGGATTTTTCCTACGGACATACAAAGCGCCAACGCCTTTTGGTCCATACATTTTATGACCGGTGAATGCCATCAGGTCAATCCCGTCTTTATTTACATCCACCGGGATCTTACCCACGGCCTGTGTAGCATCGCTGAAAACAAGCACCCCGTGCTTTTTTGCAATGGCGCTGATCTCTTTCATCGGCATCACAGTGCCAATTTCGTTGTTGGCATACATGATAGCGATAAGGATCGTATTGGGTTTGATAGCCGCTTCCAGTTCAGCCAGGTCAATCAACCCGTTTGGCTTTACTTTCAGGTAAGTCACTTCACCACCCTCTTTCTCGATATGCTTGCAGGTGTCAAGTACCGCTTTGTGCTCAATATTACAGGTGATAATATGATTGCCTTTGCTGGCATACATTTCAAAAACACCTTTTATAGCAAGATTGTCGCCTTCTGTAGCTCCGGAAGTGAAGATGATCTCTTTTGGATCGGCACCGATCAGTTTGGCCACTTGCTCACGGGCATAATCAACTGCTTCTTCAGCCTGCCATCCAAAAGGATGGTTACGGCTGGCTGCATTTCCGAAGTTTTGGGTGAAGTAAGGGATCATGGCTTCCACCACTCTTGGGTCGCAGGGTGTAGTGGCATTATGGTCTAAATAAATAGGAAATTTCAACATAATTCAATAATCGGTTATTCGTTTCTAATAAACACAAAATTAGCTTAATTGGTTCTATCTGAAAGGGCTAATTTCGGGTCATTGGCTAATTTTACCGAAATCGCAAAGACAGCCTATCAAGCTCAAAATCATGCAAAAAATAGAACATATCGGGATTGCTGTCAAAAAACTGGAACAATCTATCCCATTATTTGAAAAACTGCTTGACAGCCCTTGCTACAAAACCGAAACTGTTGAGTCTGAGAAGGTAGTTACCGCTTTTTTCAAAGCAGGACCAAATAAGGTAGAATTATTGGAAAGCACCGACCCGGATGGGGTGATTGCCCGGTTCATTGAGAAAAAGGGAGAGGGTCTGCATCATATCGCTTTTGAGGTGACCGATATTGAAGCTGAAATGGCAAGACTAAAAGAACAAGGGTTTGTATTGCTCAGCGAAAACCCCAAACCCGGCGCTGATAATAAACTGGTCTGCTTTCTTCATCCGAAAGGGACTAATGGGGTGCTGATCGAGTTGTGCATGGAGAGAAAATAAAGACTATCCCTTCTTCTCGAGCCCGTTTTCATCCGCTACTGAATCAGAATTCACAATTCCTAGTTTTTCCACTGCAGCCTGGGCAGCAATCTGTGATGCATCCTTTTTATTGAAGGCCTTTCCCCGGGCAATTTCGTTTCCGTCTAAAACAGCAGCTACTGTAAACAATCGTCTTCCGTTTTCGAGACGTTCATCCAGGGTTTCAAATTCCAGCAGTCGGCCGTTCTTGTTTGCCCAGCCATAGAGTTTATTCTTGTGGTTGATCTCAAGATTTTCAAGGTCATCCATGAACATATGTGGCAGAATGATGTGCTCCAGCACCCACTTGCTTGTTTTTTTATAACCATGGTCCAGGTAAATGGCGCCGACCAGCGCCTCAAGGGTGTTGCCAAAGATCTGGCTCACTTTTAATGAGCCATCCATTTTATTGTAGAGAGTAACCTTTTTCAATCCCATCCGCACAGCAATCTCGTTCAGTTGCTGACGGTTCACCATCTTGCTGCGCATTTCGGTAAGATAACCTTCCTCCTTGTATGGATATCTTTTAAAAAGATAATCGGCGATCAAGGCACTGAGCACAGCATCGCCCAGGTATTCCAGCCGTTCGTTGTTCTCATCACTTCCTTCTCGAACGGAACGATGAGTCAATGCGGTTTTGTAAAGAGAAATGTTTCCCGGTTTGAACCCGAGGATATTCTTGAGTTCCTTTCTGAATGCCGAACCGGAATGCTTTTTAAAAAAATTACTGAAAAAATCCACAGGATTTCAAGCTACGATTTTTTTTCAAATCAGCCCTTATACTTTTTCACGATCACACAGGCATTGTGGCCTCCGAAGCCAAATGTGTTACTCAAAGCTGCATTCACAGTACGTTGTTGTGCCTTGTTGAATGTGAAATTAAGTCCCGGATCCAACTCCGGATCGTCTGTAAAATGGTTGATGGTAGGCGGCACGATGTCGTGCATAACTGCCTTCACACAGGCAATCGCCTCGATCACCCCGGCAGCGCCGAGACAGTGACCCGTCATTGATTTGGTAGCGCTGATATTCAGCTTATACGCATGGTCGCCAAACACGGAAGTAATTGCTTTTACTTCTGCCCCATCGCCTATGGGTGTGGATGTGCCATGTGTATTGATGTAATCAATTTCTTCCGGTTTCATATTAGCATCATCCAATGCTGCCAGCATCACATTCCTGGCACCAAGTCCTTCCGGGTGTGGCGCTGTTATATGATGTGCATCGGCAGTGGCGCCGCCACCGGCAATTTCACAATATATCTTTGCTCCTCTTGCCCTGGCATGCTCCAGTTCTTCCAGCACCAGGATGCCGGCCGCTTCACCCATCACAAAACCATCCCGGTCCTTATCATAAGGACGACTCGCCGTTTTGGGATCATCGTTTCTTTCACTCATGGCCTTCATCGCATTAAAACCACCCACACCAGCTTCACTGATCACGGCTTCGCTGCCACCCGCTACAATTATATCAGCCTTGCCCAAACGCAATAAATTATACGCTTCGATCAACGCATTGGTGCTGCTGGCGCAGGCACTAACGACTGCAAAATTGGGACCCCGCAGGTTGTGCCGCATGGAGATTTGGCCGGCTGCAATATCCAATATCATTTTAGGAATGAAAAAGGGGTTGAAACGGGGGGTGCCGTCTCCTTTGGCAAAATCGGTCACTTCATTTTGAAAAGTGATAAGACCGCCAATACCGCTGGCAAACACAACACCTACCCTGTCCGGGTTAATATTTTCAGGGGTCAACCCTGCATCTGCCATAGCCTGGTCGCTGACCACAAGGGCAAACTGTGTGAAGCGGTCAATCTTACGGGCTTCTTTTTTATCAAGATACTGTGTGGGCTCAAAGCCCTTTACCTCGCAGGCAAATTTTGTCCGGAATTTGGAAGCATCAAACTGGGTGATCATATCGGCACCGGAAACACCATTGATCAACCCGTTCCAATACTCATCCAGCGAATTGCCCAGCGGTGTAAGTGCACCCATTCCTGTAACGACAACTCTTTTTAATTCCATACAGCCTGCTTAAAGTTTCCAAATATAAGCGAAGATAAAAAACCGCCTCCGCTGCATTGCAACACAGTCAGAAGGCGGGGTTATTTTTTTATTTTCCCGCAACAGGCGGGATAGTCATTCTATTTTCCGTTAAAAGGAAAACACATTCACATTACTTGGCATGCTCTTCCAGGTAAGACACGGCCTGACCAACTGTAGTGATGGTCTCAGCCTGCTCATCGGGAATGGAGATGTTGAATTCTTTTTCGAATTCCATGATCAGTTCTACGGTGTCGAGTGAATCGGCACCCAGGTCGTTGGTAAAAGAAGCTTCATTGGTTACTTCTGCTTCATCAACGCCCAGTTTGTCAACGATGATCTTTTTAACTCTTGATGCAATGTCTGACATGTCTGTTTGATTTAGTTAATATGGGTGCAAAAATATACTTTTTGGATAAATCAGCATCGGAAAGGTGTTTTTTTCCCTTTATCGGACAATTTACTGAAAACGAGACATTAATATCTAAAAACCCGGTCCTTGAATTGAAAAAACAAGGGCTGCGGCGTTGGCTGTGTTATAAGTTCTTTGTAATTTGAAAATCTACAAAGAACGTTTAGTAATGGCGCTGAAAATTATTGACCACGGCAGCAACGAATACCATCAAATGGTGAAACTAAGGGATGATATCCTGCGCAAGCCGTTGGGTCTTGGCTTTACCGAAGAAGAACTGGAGAATGAAAAGGACAACATGTTCATTGCAGCATTTGAAGATGATGACATACTGGGTTGCTGCATGCTGGTGGAAGAAACCCCCGAAGTGATACGCTTAAGACAAATGGCTGTGCTAAATGACCTGCAGGGTAAGGGTATCGGTAGAGCCCTGATGACCTTTGCCGAAAACCTGGCCCGTGACAGGGGATATAAAATATTGAGTATGCATGCCCGGAAAAATGTGACTGGCTTTTATGAGAAGATGGGCTATAAAGTGGTTGGAGACGAGTTTATTGAGGTCACCATACCGCATTATGTCATGCAAAAAAAATTATAACCCGGAATTCAACCGGCCCCTGCGTTTATTTCTTCTTTTTTACCTTCTCATTCAGCAATTGCCGGAGTTCTGAGACTTCTTCTTTATCCCTGCAACCGCTTTTAGGCACCAGGAAAAAAGAGCGGCTGTCAAAATACAGGTGAAAAAAATGAGGGCTCTCTATAAAATTGCTCAGGGAAGTCCATGGCCATGACCGTTGCCCCCGCTCATGCGACAACGTAAATGTTTCAGAACCGAAATCCATGCTAAAATTATGCTGAAACGTTTCAGCCCTTCTGTATACAAGAGCAGGAAGTATGAACCAGAAACTTATCATCAGCACAATCCAAAGTACCGAGCCTGTCAGAAAAGCTGTAGCTGTAACTTTTTTAAGGGCATATAAAGCAATGGATACAAGAGCAAAAACATTCACCAGAATCAGCATGATGCGAATCTCCGGACGGCTGATAAAATGATAGCGCAGTGCCTGCATCACCTGTCCTTTTTCATAACCGAAATAAATTGTCATTCCTTACCTTAACCTTTAATAGCAAACCTACGATTTACACAAATTAAACTACCTGTTGCTGGTCATTTTTTAAAATAAAAACCGGCCTCGTTTAAGAGACCGGTTCTATATTTATCCTAGTTTGTCATTCAGTTTCCCCGACCAGTGAAAAAGAAGGGGTATAACTGATAGTAAATATGATCAGGGTTGAATATTTAGTAAACTGCAAATTTCCTGATAGGACATAGCCTTTAACTGGCTTTCCGTATAAATCCGGCCATTGATTTCAGCGGCCTTTTCTGTTAAACGTCCACCTGCAACGCCACCGGGAATTATTACATAACGGTAAGCTATTCCTGCAAGCTGAGATACGGGACGAACAGGAGCAGTTCCATCCGGATCATAGGTAAATGCAATTTTACCTATATCCAAAACAAAACTATAGCTCTGGCCATTGAAGCTCTCCCGGTAAGGTAATTGCTGCACGTTTGGCAGTACAGTACTTGCACCAATCGTGAAATTTTTACCATAACACAATACTACCCCCTGGTCCAAAATTGACTGTGTTATACCTGTAGCAGTTCTGTTATAAACTCTCTCTACATTATAGTTGTTAGGATCAATGTAACCCAATACCCAGTCTGCTTCCACTGTAGTTGCCCAGGTTGAATAAATAACATTGGCCGATCCGGCCGGACCGGGAGGGCCTTGCTGCCCTGGGGCGCCGGTTGCACCTGTGCTTCCGGGAGGACCTTGCGGGCCTTGTGCTCCCACGGGGCCTTCAGGACCTTCTTTGGTGCAATTGACCGATATAAAAATAATGGAAACAAGCAGCAATGAAAGGGAGGAAAGCTTTCTCATAAACTTTTAGTTTGGCAATTAATTATGTTTCGGTTTTAAAAGTAAGGGAATTTTCGGTTTTTCCAAAAGCTATTAAAGGTAAAGGAAAAAAAAGTCGACCCGGGTGGAGTTAACGGGAAAAAATCACTTTTGCTGTTTTTTGCAAAGCCCCCTTTTCCGGTTACATTTGTTGCTATTCAATAGCTGGAATATGGATATAAAAAGACTCCCGGTTTTTTGCATTTTATTGCTTTCGGCAATAACCGTCAAAGCGCAATTCAACAAGGGAGATAAAATGGCCGGCGCTACAATCGGCAGCATCAGTGCTGGCAGAGGATCCCAGGAAGCAACGGTTGCCCAGGTAGGCAGCACCACCGGCACCGTAAAAAACTTTGAAATGAACTTCAGTCCTTCATATGGCTGGTTTGTGTCAGAAAAAACCGCCGCCGGTTTCAGTCTTTTGCTTAACCCTGCCAGCCAGAAAGTTTCTTTCGAAGAAAATGGCAGCACATTTCAAAGGGATAACGTCAGCACTTTTAATATAGGAATCGGTGGTTTTGCCAGGAATTATTTCAGTGCGGAAGGCAACTTTCTTCCTTTCGGGGAGTTTAGCTTCAATGCTGGCATCAACAATCGAAATACCGATGGTTTTTTTTACGGGGGTAGCGGCGCTTCAGCTTATAAAAGAACGTATGATGGAAAATCATCTGGCGGTTTTTTTACTAACGCCAATTTCCTGGTCGGCGTCACCCGCATGGTGGGTGAATATACCGGTCTTGATATTTATCTGGGATATAGATTTTCTTACAGTAAGGCAACCATGAAGACAACAACCATTACAGATAATGGCAATAACGGCAGCCCGGATGAAACAGCCATCAATGAAACCACGACCAAGTTTACCAATCATGGTTTTATGATCGGCCTCGGTTTTCAGGTCTTTTTAAAAGGAAGCAATAAAAAATAAAAAGCTTGCTTACCAGAAAACAGAAGACCCGGTTTCTTTGCAGGAACCGGGTCTTTTGCAATAGCTGCTATTTGATTACTTATTCATCATTTGTTTAGCTTCAATACTTAGGGTGGCATGTGGCACGGCACGCAGCCTGGCTTTGTCAATCAGCTTGCCCGTAACCCGGCAAACACCATATGTTTTGTTTTCGATACGCATCATAGCCTTTTCCAGGTGATCAATGAATGTGATCTGGCGACTGGCCATTTGGCTCAGTTGTTCTCTTTCCATGCTCACACTGCCATCTTCCATGGTCATATAACGGCCTTCATCCATGTCACCGCCTTCGTCACGACGGGTGATGAGGCCCTGCAAATAGGCCAGTTCCTTTTTAGCAGCATCAAGTTTTCTTGAAATGATCTCCCTGAATTCTGCAAGATCAGCATCTGAATATCTCATAGTGGGTCCGGTTTGTTGTAATGACTGTGTATCTAACACTGATTTGGTAAACTCTGGTTCATATTTTACAGAGCTTTTTGTCGTTGTCTTGGGAATGACCACCTTAGTTGGTTTGGGTGGTTCTTTTTTGATAACAGGTTTAGGCACCGGTTTTATGGAGACCAGCGATTTGGGGTCATTGGCTGCCGGTTTTTTAATAACAGGCTGTTCAGCCGGCTTGGCAACCACAACAGGTTTTGCGGGGGCCGGTGCCGGTTTGGCCACAGGTTTTTTGACCGGGGCAGTTTTAGGAGCCGCTTTTTTAACCACTGCTTTTTTTGCAGCAGGTTTTGCTGCTTTCTTAGGCTTTGGAGCCGGTTTCTTGGGTGCTGATTTCTTCACAATTTTTTTAGCTGCAGGTTTCTTTGCAGCAACTTTTTTGGCGGGTTTGACAGCCTTTTTAGGGGCTGGCTTCTTTTTATTAGCCATAGTTTACCCTTTTTTTGAAACAATTACATTTAGCAATACATCGTTAATGTCTATCTCTGTTCCGTTCTCTAATTCGCTTACAAATTCCAGTTTATCTGCCAGAATTTCGGCGCAAATATAGTCTTTAAACTGAGCCAAAGATTCTTTCATTCCGTTTGCTGCGGCAACCCTCAATTCCACCCGGTCGGTAAGTTCAAAACCACTGTCTTTCCGGATCTTCTGAATCCGGTTCACAAACTCACGGGCATGACCTTCAGCTTCCAGTTCCGGGTTCACCGTAATATCCAAAGCCACTGTCAATGATCCCTTATTCGCTACTGTCCAGCCCGGAATGTCTTCACTGCTGATCTCCACTTCGGTAGCCTGTAATATTACGGGTTCGCCATCAACTGACAAATTATATTGCCCCTCTTTTTCCAACAAGGCAATTTCATCCTGCGTAAACTGTGCCAATGCTGCTGTGACAGCTTTCATTTTTGGACCCAGTTTTTTTCCCAGTGCAACAAAGTTGGGTTTGATCTTTTTGCTGATAAATGTATTGTCGGGATTGAGGTATTCTATCTCCTTCACATTGACTTCTGCTTTTACCAGGTCCTCCACTTTTTGCAATTGTTCTTTCATGGAAGAATTCAGTGCCGGTATCAATACTTTTTGCAGGGGCTGACGGACTTTAATATTCACTTTTTTGCGTAGCGATAAAACCAGCGAAGAAGCATCCTGTGCCAGTTGCATTCTTTCTTCCAGCGATTCATCAATGGCCCCTTCATTTGCAACCGGGTAGTCAGCATGATGCACTGATTGCACCTTGAATTTTCCGGTAACGGCATTCAGGTTCTGGAAAATGGCATCGCTGAAGAAAGGTGAGATAGGGGCTATCAGTCTTGTCAATGTTTCTAAACATTCATACAAAGTTTGATAGGCGCATATCTTATCCTGCTCATATTCTCCTTTCCAAAAACGCCGGCGGCATAACCTTACATACCAGTTACTCAAATGTTCATCTAAAAAATCCTCTATTACCCGACCGGCTTGTGTCGGCTCATAGTCATCCATATAGACATTGGCCTTCTTCACTACGGTATTTAATGAAGAAAGTATCCAACGGTCAATTTCAGGTCTTTGCTCCAACGGAACATAGGCTTCTTTGAAAGCAAAACCATCCACATTGGCATAGAGGGCAAAAAACTGGTAAGTATTATATAAAGTACCAAAGAACTTTCGCTGCACTTCTTTAATGCCGTCGAGGTCGAACTTCATGTTATCCCATGGCGAGGCATTGGTAACAAGATACCACCTGGTGGCATCAGCGCCGAAGCTTTCAATGGTCTTAAACGGATCAACCACATTGCCGAGGCGTTTACTCATCTTGTTGCCGTTCTTATCCAGCACCAGCCCGTTTGACACACAAGTTTTATAAGCAACGGAGTCAAACAACATAGCAGCAATGGCATGTAGTGTATAGAACCAGCCCCTTGTCTGGTCAACACCCTCGGCAATAAAATCAGCCGGGAAAGACTGTTTGAACGTTTCCTTATTCTCAAACGGGAAATGCCACTGCGCATAAGGCATGGCGCCACTGTCGAACCATACATCAATCAGGTCAGGCACTCTTTTCATCGGTTTCCCTGAGTCACTCACCAATGTAATTTCATCCACATAAGGTTTATGCAAATCGAGAATCCCTTCATGCAGGTAATGTTGATTGGTTTCGCCACCCAACACTTCAGCAGCTTTTTTGATCTCACTATTCAACTCATCAATGCTGCCGATACATTTCTCTTCACTGCCATCTTCTGTTTTCCAGATGGGTAAAGGTGTTCCCCAGAATCTTGAACGGCTCAGGTTCCAGTCCACCATATTCTCAAGCCAGTTGCCAAAACGTCCTTCACCGGTTGATCTGGGTTTCCAGTTGATGGTTTTATTCAGCTCTACCATCCTGTCCTTTACAGCTGTGGTTTTAATGAACCATGCATCCAAAGGATAATAAAGTATGGGTTTGTCTGTTCTCCAGCAATGCGGGTAGTTGTGTTCGTATTTCTCTACTTTAAAGGCCCGGTTCTCCTTTTTCAGTTTTACCGCTATGTCAACATTTACATCCACATAGTCCTTCTGGTCTTTATAATTCTTTACATAGCGGTTGCTGAATTCACCGAGGCCATCAACAAATTTTCCTTCCCTGTCCACCATGGTGAGGATGCCGATATTGTATTTTTTACCCACTTTAAAGTCATCTGCGCCAAAGGCAGGGGCCGTGTGAACGATGCCGGTACCATCTTCTGTGGTTACAAAATCACCCACTAGTACACGAAATGGTTTTGCGCCGGGAGTTATTTCTTCAACGACTTTTGGTGAATTGGCTTCGTAAGGAAGTAGTTGTTCGTATTCACAGCCTTCGATGTCAGCGCCTTTGAATTCTGCCAGAATTTTCCAGGGAGTAGCCCCCCTGCCCCCCGTTGGGGGGTTCTTGGTACCCTCACTTAGGAGGCCGCTTACTTCTGTACGATATGTTTCAAAATCGCCATCTTTCCCTTCTTCTTTAAAATATTTACTCAACAATGCCTTGGCAAGTACTACATTGATTTCATTATGCAAGTAAGGGTTAACTGTCCTTACTAAAACATAATCAATGTTTCCACCCACTGTCAATCCAAGATTGCTTGGCAACGTCCATGGCGTAGTTGTCCATGCAAGGAAAAAAACATCTTCACCTTTCGATGCAGAAAACAATTTACTGATACCTGGGTTATCGTAAGCCCCTCCTTCGGAGGGGTTTGGGGAGGCCTTAAACATCGCCACACAACTGGTATCCTTCACATCCTTATACGTTCCCGGCTGGTTCAGTTCATGTGAACTTAAGCCGGTGCCCGCAGCAGGTGAATAAGGTTGTATGCTCACACTTTCATACAACAATCCTTTTTTGTACAACTCACTCAGCAGCCACCACAATGTTTCAATGTACTCATTCTTGAAAGTGATATAAGGATCGTTGAGATCAACCCAGTAACCCATTTTTCGGGTGATGTCATCCCACTTGTCTTTGAACCTTAATACCGCTTCGCGGCATTTCTGGTTATACTCTTCAACCGATATTTTTTTACCAATATCTTCTTTTGTGATGCCCAGTTCTTTCTCAACTCCCAGTTCAATTGGCAAACCATGTGTATCCCATCCTCCTTTCCGCTTCACCTGGAAGCCCTTCATGGTCTTGTAGCGGCAAACCAGGTCTTTCAGTGTACGGGAAATGACATGGTGAATACCGGGCATACCGTTAGCACTGGGCGGGCCTTCATAAAACACAAAAGGAGCGGCCCCTTCCCGTAATGACACACTTTTTTCAAATGCCTGGCTGTCAGCCCATTTGGCCAATATTTCCTGCTCCAATGCTGGCAGGTTCAGTCCTGTGAATTCCCTGTATTTTGTGTGTATTGCCATTCTAAAAAGAGGGCAAAGGTAAGGAATAATGCGGCGGGATTTAGCCCCTGAAAACAGAAAACCTCCCTTGCGGGAGGCTTTTCCTGATTTATTTATTGCTTCAGCCTAATGCTGTGCCAGTCCTTTTTCATCATGCCCGATGAACCGCTCAATCTCTGTCTTTATCTTTTTATCAATATCGGCTTCAGTGATTTTTTTGGCCGCATAATCTTTGGCCTGCTCCATCAGGTATTCATGAAGAAGCTTGTTGTCAATTTTATTTTTCAGTGATATCGTTTCGTGGCTGTTGATATAATCACTCCAGACCTTACGGACACGACCCCAATAGTCTTTGTTCTTTTCCCAATAGGTCAGTGCAGCTGCACACTCTTTGTCATCAATTCTCTTATAAGTATTGTATCCTTTTTCTTCCACCAGCAGTTTATCCTTGCCGTCTTTGCGGACGATCTTCTGGTTATCCTGCTCATGCAGGTAACCATAATCTGTAAAATTGATCTGGTTGGTTCTTTTTAAGATATTATAATCGCTGCGGGCAGTATATTCCCTTCTTGGCAACGGGGCATCGGTGGTGCTTTGCCAGATGATCTTATCATCAAGGTTTACAAACTGGCTGAAACCCTGGTAGCGGGGCTCATCGGCCACTTCCCAAACAGTCTGCGTCCATTTGCCTTTCACCTGTTCTGCTGGTAAAGTCTCCTTCACCCATGTTCTGTTCCCTTTGTATTTCCAGATCACCGGGTTTTCGTAGGTCCATTCTTCCCGCCAGTGTTTTACAATAGCATTGGGGCCAACGATCAATAAATGCTGAATAACGATTTTCCTATCGCTTACCTCTATTGGCAACGCCAGCTCTGCTGTTCCCCCGATTTCCTCTCTTTGATGGAATTTGTAATCAGGATCAGGTGAAAAGGTTTCTGCATATTTAAAATCAACCTCAAAACAACCACAGAGCTTGTTGATATAATCTCTGCCCGGAGTCGGGCTGCTATTATTTGCAGACGTTTGTGCCTGAAGAGATACGGTAAATGCCAGCGCTGATAAAACTGCCGCTATTCGTTTCATAGTGTTTTACATTTTGCTGACAAAACAACGACGGAACCGTGACGAAGACTTACGGAAAAAGAAAAACGGGTTTACGCAAAAGGAAAAAGCATTCCGGTTTTATTTCCGAAATGCATTTACATAAGAAGGGTATGTCTGAAAAATATCTTTATCCCCTTTTTACCAATTCATAAGCAATGGAAGGATAGCCCCTCACCCCACCATTGGTCAGCGAAGTGAACCTGAGCTTGTAATAATTATTGTCCCCATCCCGAATGATATAATAGCGGTCATCCCAGGTTTGCGCCGGAGAGGGAGTAGTTCTTCTCCAGTCGGCCCCAATTGCCAACTGTGTGCTGTTCCAGCTTGTGATGGTACCGTCTGTGAGATTGGCTTCGGTGAAAGAAGCAAACGCCTTTGCCGAGGTCAGCACTTTTGCCACCGCAACATTCCTGTTTTGAAAAATGATATCCTGAAACATATAGGGTACTTCGCCACCGCCGAAATTGGTGCTGCTTCCAAAATAGGACCAGGCCAGGTCCCATTTCTTTTTTTGCGGCGCTACATTCACAATGCCGTTATCAAAAGAAACATATTTAAAGAAGTAGGCATTGTCTTTGGGTATTTCTAACGTTGTAAAAGAAGTAGCGCTGATATCTGCATGTTGCAGTGTGTACCCTCCGCTTGCATTGCGCAGGATGCGGATCTTTTTCCAGCCTCTTGCAGGCGCCGGTGTGCCAACACCTGTGCCGCGGTTTACGATAAACACGGCGTTGTCGCCAGCTGTTGCTGCAATGGAGCCGATGGCAGTTCGGGTGATGTCGCCATTGGGATAATCAATATAAGGCATTTGCGATGGCATCGGCGCAAACGGACTATAGGCCACCTCTGCTGAAAACCCGATAGTATCTGCTGCGGTCACTGCATTCAGATCATTCTTGCTGATCTTTTTTACCATCATTGCTGTTGAAGAATTAAGTATTGCATAGAAGCTGTCAGGAGCTGTGTAGAACCCGAAGTCCCAACTGGTGCGTTGCACCTGTGTTTGCCTGTTAGCGCTAAGATCAATGAACACCGTTGAAGGATAGGTTGCGCCGCCCCCGTCAATCATCCAGGCAGAATTGGTGGCGACCAGTTCAGAAAAGTTCAGAACAGTTTGCTTTCCTGCTCCGATCAACACCGGGGAAGCAGAACTGTACAGTTCAAACATCACTTTTTCATCACCGTCATACAAAACACCCGGCACTTTATTTACTGTAAATGATGCTTCATTATTTCCTTCAGGCACTGTAACAGTTATTTTTCCGGCAACAGCTTCGGGTGTTGTGGTAAAATCTGTTCCATACACAGCGTTTTGCCCGGCAATGTTGATGACCAGCGGGATATCTTTATCGGTGCCTCTTGAAAGTTTCACCCTGACCAGCGCTGATGTTTCGTTTTCGGTTACACCAATAGCATTGGTTTCAAAAACCACAAAATTATCCGGCAATGACAGATCAGCTCTTTTGCGACAGCCTGCCATCATCAGCAAACTAACCATCGCTACAAATACAAACCCTGCAGCAGTTGTATTTTTCATCTCTTTAGTTTTAAATTTTTCTTGTTATTTATTTTTCCCAATTGAATAGTATACCTGCGAAAAAAGAGCGGCCATAACCAAGATTCCTGGCACCGCTGCCGGTATGGATGCCGCCGGTGCTGACAACATTAGTATTCACCCTCACCACATCAAACAGGTTTCTCACACCGGCACTTAGGTTAAAATATTTCAGCACAGCCATTTTAAATTTTTTATTGACTGTAATGTCCGCCATTTGATAACCTTTCATTTCGGCCAGCACTATATCACTGCCCTGCATCACATATGAAGGCTGCTTGCCGGTGAACTTGTAAAACAGGTTGGCATCCAGCCCGATCTTTGAAAAGCTATAGCCAATGGCCGTATTGGCTTCTGCCGACCATTGCAACTGTGGCAACGAAGCATCTTCCTCAGACAGTGAATTATAGAAACCGGTGTATGAACCCCCGACAGAAATATTCCATTCCTTGTACTTCACTACCGTGGAAAGATTGACCCCGGCTGTTTTACTGCTGTAGATATTTGTAAGCGTATAAATGTTAGGATCATTGGGTGAGATAGCATAATCTATCAGGTTCTTAACGTTATTATAGAACCCACCCAATACTGTGGTATATGCCACCTGGCCGGGTGAAACTTTTTTCCAGTTCAATGAACCGGTGAAACTATGCGAGGTCTCTGCCTCCAGATCGGGATTGCCGATGATCTGGTGATTGGCATCAAAAAAGTCCATGTACAGCTCCCGCAATGAGGGTGAACGGAAACCTCTTGCATAGGCAACCCTGAGGTCAAGATCTTTGGATAAGGAGAACTTTGCGTTTACAGAGGGAATCACCGGCGGAGCATCATATACTGAGTTTTTGATAAACCGGAGCCCCGGCCGGATATTCACTTTTGCAGAAGGAGTGAACTCACCAGTAAGAAAAAAAGCATAATCGTTCACCTGGTTATTGCCCGCTTTTAATCTTTCCCCCTTACCGCTTTCAAGATTAATGTCAACACCCGGTTGCAGGGTGAGCAAAGAAGATAATTTATAAACTGCCGTGCCGCGGAAAGTGAAGCCGCCTACTTCCACCAGGCTCTGGTTCTTTTCAATATCCATACTCAGCTTGCCTGTATTTTGACTAAGTAATGTCGAAAACACCTGGCGGCGATAAGCAGTGTATGCCGCCTGTGCCTGGAAAGTAAGACTGTTGCTGACAAAATAAGATGACTGCAGTTGCTGCATCACTCTGCGGGAAAGATATTCCTGGTCCTGCGCCACAGAATCACCGGCATCAGCTCTCCATTGTGTAAAGTTGCCGGGATTGATGATGAGTTCGTCCAGCCCGTCAATGCGATAACGAATATTAAATTTTGAAGTGCGGAAGCCAACATAGCCATTTGCAATCAACTGATCTTTCCAGTGCCAGGTCAGTTCCCTGCCGGTGGTGTCGCCTTTCCAGCCACCGAAATAGTTGTGACCAAAACTTCCGCCTGCATCCCACTTGCTGTTTCTCCAGCTTAGTCCCACATACTGATTATGGACACCTTGCCTCCAACCGTATTCTTTACCTGCTGTTTCTTCCTGCAACCTTGCGGTCACAGACCATTTTGCCTGTGAAGCTTTTTTGGTGATAATATTAATAACACCGGCCAATGCATCGGCGCCATATACTACTGACATGGGTCCCTCCACAATCTCTATTTTCTCGATAGCGTTAATATCAACCTGGTTAATATTGATCTCATTGCTTGTTCCCTGGCGGCCCACCAACGGCAGACCATCAATCAGGATCTTCACATTCTGTCCCCGCATACCCATCATAGTTATATCAGCCCCGCCGGTGGCCAGGTCTTGCGAAAACCGGATGTTGAGTTCATTGTTCAAAACATCCTGCAGTTTGGTAGCGCCTTGTCTTTGAATTCTTTCTTTGCTGATGGTGCGAACCTGGTAAACGGAATTTTTTGCGGATTGGGGACGATATTGACCGGTCAGCACCACTTCATCCAGTTCTTTTGCTTTTGTCGTGTCTTCTGCCGGGGACAGTTTAATTGTTTGCGCATTGATCCCGGCACTGAACACTGATGCAGCAAGAGCTATGTAAATTTTTCTCATAAAGTATTTGTTGCGGACGCAAAGTTTCAACTGAATCAATTAGGAATTATCATGCAATTGTCAAGAAGAAACCAAAGTAATTTGTTTTACAAAAAAATGACAACGAATCGTTGAAGATCATCGTAACACATGACAAACATCATTGGCTGTCTTATTTGGTGGCGCAAAATTGTTGTAGCGTAATAATGAAATAATGCCGTATCAGGAAAATTGGTTTTCGCAAAAAGGAAACTGACCATTCAATGACAAAAGAAAAGGCTGCTCTTTTCAGAACAGCCTTCTTAAAAATTTTTAAGCGTTGCTTACTCTACCACCAAAATTCCCTTGGCAGTTACCCGCACTTCTTTTTGTGGTTTGGTGATCGCTTCAATTTCTGCCTTTGATTTTTTGGCATCTTCTGCATAGTGACGCAATTCTTCTACTGAAACGGTTTTCATTTTTACTTCGCCATCAATGATCACTGTTTTACCAGCAGCAGCCAAAGGCAAAAAGAAACCATAATCTTTCATCTTTACAGTTGCTGTTTCGCCATTCTCCAGCTCCAGTTTCAGCCAGCAACCTTTTTTGGGACATACTTCCAGGATTTTTGCTTTCACCTTAGTGTCCACTGCTTTTTCAGCAGCGTCACCATCTGCCAGTTTTTTAGCCACATCAGTCAGGGCAACAGCGCCTTCCTTTGTGATCTTCTCGCCATACCAGTCACCTGCTTTGGCATTGCCTTCAGGAGGCTGGGCATTAGCCAAAAAGCCAAATCCTGCAACCAGTAAACTCAGAAATACTTTTTTCATATTGCAATTTTTATATTGTTTTTAATTCGAGTTACAAAGATAGTTTTTCCCCTGAAATAGTTGCTTATTAGCTATTCCGGCATCACTGGTTTTTTAAACTCCACCGGTGGTGCTGAAATGGCGTTTAAAAAAGCTACCAGGTCTGTTTTCTCCTTTGCCGTCAGGTTCAGCGGTTTGATGAGGTTTTTTTCAGTACCTGGCTTATCAGCCCGGTTAAAATGCTCAATTAATACATTCATGTCCTTAACCGACCCATCATGCATCCAGGGGCCTGTTCGCATCACATCTCTTAAAGATGGGGTTTTGAATTTACCCATGTCTTCATCATTGTGTGTCACCATATATAATCCTTTATCCTCACCTGAAAAACCGGCATTTTGAAAAAGATTGTCGGTAAACATCGGGCCGTGATGACAATTCATACATTTTGCCTTTGTGCGGAAAAGATGCAGTCCCCTCAATTCGCTTTTTGAAAGTGCTTTTTTATTCCCTGCCATGAATTCATCAAACCGGCTCTTGGCACTTACCAGTGTTTTTTCAAACACAGCAATAGCTTCCGTCATACGGTCGGGATTAATATTCTCATCACCATACGCCTTTTTAAAAAGTTCTTTATAGCCATTGATGCGTCGCAGCTTTCGCATCACATCCGGCATGTCGCTTCCCATTTCTGACTCACTTACAATCGGGGCAAAAGCCTGGTCCTGTAAATCCTTTGCCCGGCCATCCCAAAACAAGCGATGATAGAACCAGGTGTTCTGAATGGTGGGTGAATTTCTTTTAGTAATAGCGCCTTCATGCCCCACCGATTTTTCTCTGCCATCCGTCCAGTTCAACTCAGGCTGGTGACAGGTGGCGCAGGAAATTTTATTAGAAGCACTTAATCTCGTATCAAAAAATAATGTTTTGCCCAATTCAATAACATGCCGCAGTGAGTCCTGTTTATCATGCAAGGGGCTTTTAGGTAAAGGGCCCAGTTCTGCCCAGTTCACTCCATCTACAACATCAGGCTTTGGCCATTTATCAGGTGACCTGGAATAAATGCTGCGAAGACTTTCTTTGGTGAAAGAAACAGAAGCTGTTATTGCAGCTATCAACATTACTATTACAATACCTTTCCTCATGAAAAATTAAACAGCACTGAACTACAAATAAAAAGTTTGTTTTTCTTACACCTGCTGACCTTTATCATATCAGATAAAGCCCCGGCAGTTTTTTGCACCACAGCGGCAAGGCAAAGTTCCTTCATGGTGTGTTTCGCCATAATCACAACTCAGCTCTTCACCTTTCCGGATACTTCGTAAAGCATAAAATTCCACCCGGTTTTTCATCACCCGCATAAATGTGTTGGGATCGCAGGAGTGATTGATAAAACGCATATCATTGGGATTGGCAGAGGCGTTTAAAGCGAGGTTATTATCCAGCTCAACCATATTGATCACCTTCAGGTCTTTAATCAGCCGCATCGCTTCTTTCATGCTGATGATAACCCCGCCGAGATCGCCGATCTTTTTTCTTGCCGGAATAGGCTGCAGCGCAAATGCGCCTTTGCCTGCAATGCGGCTTTTTTTTACTTTCACCGGGTAATGAATATGATACGGTGGTGTAACGATTACTTTAGACATACTTATTCATTTATCCAGGTGGTTTTATCTTCAAGTGGTAAACGGGTGGCACCCGCTGACGGGATCGCCACATGACCAATATAGAAAAATCCGAGTAAGCGATCCAATTCACCTAAACCAAAAAATGATTTCGCTTTTTCGTTATAAGTTACACCGCCTGTGGTCCAATAACCTCCCAAACCATAAGCAGTGACAGAGAGATAAATATTCTGTACGGCACAGGCCACAGCCGCAATATCTTCTACTTCAGGAATATTCTTCAAAGCCGTTCTTTTCATTCCCAGTGCAATGACATGTGATGCTTTTAGCGGGTTTTGCTGTAATTTTTTATAAGTGATCTCTTTGAAATTTTCACCTGCTTCTTCCTTATACACACGGCTTTGAAAATCTGCCAGTTTTTTTAAGCCTTCTCCTGTAAATATGGTGAAATGCCAGGGCTCCATCCTTCCGTGGTTGGGTGCCCAAATGGCGTTGGTCAGGATTTCTTTGATGATCGCATCATCCACTTTTTTACCTGCTTCCAACTGATCCGGGAAAACAGAGCGGCGGTTGCGGGCCAGTTGATTAAATAACTCTGGATTCATTTATTTGATTTGTACAAAAATAGCAGGTGGCCATCTAAAACAATCCATGATTTAGTAACTTCATTAAAATTATCAGATATGGTAAGCAAATCCATGCAGGAAGCATTAAACAACCAGGTGCAGATGGAAGCTGAATCATCACAAGCCTATCTCGCCATGGCATCATGGGCAGAAATTCAACCCGGGCTCGAAGGCGTCACCAACTTTTTTTACCAGCAATCGGATGAAGAAAGGGTGCATATGCTGAAACTTATCCGTTTCATTAATGAAAGAGGCGGTTTTGCCATTGTGCCTGCACTGGCTCAACCGATCGTCACTTTCAAATCCATCAAGAATGTGTTTGAAGAGTTCCTGAAACATGAGTTGAAAGTAAGTAACAGCATCAATGAACTGGTGCATTTATCGCTGAGTGAAAAAGATTATGCCACGCATAATTTTCTGCAATGGTATGTGAACGAGCAGATGGAAGAAGAAAGAGTGGCCCGCACATTAAATGATAAACTGGAAATGGTGGGTGATGACAAAGGCGGGCTATATTTATTTGACAGAGATATTATGAACTACAGGGGCGGCGAAGGAAAAAAATGACGATCTACTTCACTTCGAGTATTAAAAACTGGTAAGGTTCTATGGCCAGGTATTCATGGTCGTGTCCGACATGATAAATCTTCTCTTCCCAATGATCATATAACACGGATGGTGCCGGGCCATGTTCTTTGAAGGCAAACCAGGTAAGATGAGCCACTTCATCCCTGAAATTAAACAGGCAGTATAATTTCTGTTCTTCAAAAGTGCGCAGGTAACCGGCAACATAAACATTATGTGGTGTCAGCCAGGTAAGGTTTTTATGATCCGACACCGCATTGATGGAACTACGAATCCTGATCAGCCGCTGTGTACGGGTGAACATTTCATGCTCTATTGTTCCTTCCACTTTAATACGTTTATTTTTTTCCCAGTTGATCAATGGCCGGTGCATCCACCGGTTATCATAGTGTTTCCCGGGATCATTTAAATAGGAATAATCATTTGTACAGGCGGTTTCATCACCATAAAATATCATGGGCACTCCGCCAATGAAAAAACTATGCGCCTGCATCAGTGTAATTCGCCGGATCGCTGTTTCAATTAGTTTTTCATTATTTTGTTCGAGGGCCGTTTCCAACCCGCAAAGGGAGGCCAGTGTGCCGCTGATGCGGGCATCACCTGTTTTAGGGTTGCTGGAAAACAATGCGCCGCGGGACGGCGATCCGGCAGTATTTCCCGAAAAATAATCTTTTAAAAAACGGCGATGCTCACCCGGATCATACCCGGCATGTTGAATCATATAGTCGTCATAACCCAAACCAATATCGTCATGGCATCGGGTATAGGTGATCCACGAAGTGCCATAAGGTTTTTGTAATATTTCATGCTGGGCAGCGAGCATCACCCTTGTGTCACCAGTTGCCAATGCATCCCATTGCAAAGCCATATGCGTGGCATTGTAGGCAAAATCACACTCCCTTGCTGTATATAAGCCGGTACCGAAATATTTCATGATTTCTTTTGGCGCCACAATTGCTTCGGCCAGCAATGCCATGCCGGGTGAGGCCACTTCCACACACTGCTTGATCAATCGAAGAAGGCTATGTGCCTGCGGAAGGTTTTGACAAGTGGTGCCGGGTTGTTTCCAGATAAATGCAGGGGCATCTATCCGCAATATATCAACACCCAGGTTAGCGTAAAAAAAGATGTTATCAAGCATCTCGAGAAAAACAGCCGGGTTCCTGTAGTTCAGATCCCATTGATAGGTGTGAAACACCGTCATCACCCATTTTTGCATCTCCTCATTCCAGGTGAAATTACCCGGCGCTGTTTCTGGAAAAACCTCCGGCATGCTGCGGTCATACTGGTCAGGTATGCTGCGATCATCAAAAAGATAATAATAGTCCTGGTATTGTTTCGCTCCTGTTTTTGCCATTTGAGCCCACACATGATGATGCGATGTATGGTTGAGCACTATGTCCAGCATCAGGAACATATCTTCCTGCTGCATTCGTTGCTGTAGCTGTTGAAGATCGGCCAGGTTTCCGAACCGTTCATCCACTTTACGGAAATCTGAAACAGCATAACCGCCATCACTCTCTCCCTCGGGGCTTTCAAACAAAGGCATCAGGTGAAGCAGGTTAACACCCAGCTCTTTCAGGTAATCAAGTTTTGAATGTAAATTTTTTAAGGTGCCGCAAAAACGGTCAACATACAAACTCATCCCGGTTATTTTATTGCTCAGGTACCAGATACCTTTTTCATCTTTTTCCTCATCCCGCTGCTTTAGCCGTTCCGGCCTGTTAAGATATGTCTGCGCCACCAACCGGATAAGGTGATCAAAATAATCTGTAAACCCCTTGTGTTCGCCATACAATTCCCGGAACAAAGCATGCATGGCTGTGGCATTGGCAATAAACCGTGTATAAAAAAGGTTATCGCTGCCGGCCAGGTCAATTTTTTCCTGCAGCAAAATGCTGTTTATATGCTGATGCAGTTCCTTGTTGTACACAACCACAATTATTTAAAAATATCACTGTTCAAATGACGGAATGCTTCCATAGCACCCATGTATTCGCAGGTGCGGGCACCGGCTTTATTGGCATTGTAAATAACAGCACCCCACTCATCCCGTGAAAGTGAACGTATTTCGCTGTTTGATTTTTGCGACAACTGAAATAAAACAGATCCGACAAAAGCATCACCCGCACCAGTAGTATCAACAGGTTTAACCGGAATGCTTGGCACCGTATAGGTTTCGCCATGCAAACCAAGCAGGGTTCCTTCTTTTCCGAGTGTAATTGCAAAACTGGCTTTCGTTTTTTTAAACATGATAGCTGCCGCAGCAGCAACATTAAAGGCACCGGTTAGCAGCATAGCCTCTTCATCGCTTACCTTAAAAAAGTTGCATTTGTTAATGAAATTCCACGACTGCTCAACAAATGCAGGAGCATTGTCTTTAAAAAGCAAGTGACGATAATTAGGATCAAAACTTATGTACACGTTTTGCTGCACAGCTCTTTCCAATAAACTGGTATAGGCTTTTTGTAAGGGGCCCGGTAAGAATGCAGTGGCAGAGCCAAAATGTATGATTGAAAAATCAACGGGGTTGATGCCGGCAATATCTTCTTCACTTAATTGTCCGTCGGCGCCCCGGTTAAAATAGAAATCTCTTTCGCCGTTAAGCATGAGCGATACAAAAGCTAATGTGGTAAAACACTTTTCATCCTGCAGCATCCATTTTGTACCCACAGCAAATGACCGCATCACATCCATCAAATGTCTTCCAAAAGGATCGGCCCCGACTTTTGCGGCCAGTTCCACCTCGCCGCCTAAAGCTGCAATAGCAGCGGCAACATTGGCCGGGGCGCCTCCTGCCTTTTTTAAAAACTGTTGACCGTCTGCCAGCGTTTTTCCTTTATCTGTGCAGATCATATCAATAAGCGCCTCTCCTATGCAAAGAATTTTTCCCATATCCGCCCAACTGTGGGTTTTCTAATTATAAATCTTTCCAGGTTCTTTAATGTAAAATATTCCTGTCCATTTTTTCCAGTGACACCCCTTTTGTTTCGGGCATCATTTTCCAGACAAACAACAACTGCAACAGCATCATCACAGCAAAGAAGCCAAAAATGTAGCTGCCCCCGATACTGTTTGCAAAAAAGGTGAATGTCTGTGAAATCAATGCTGCAAATACCCAGTGTGTCAGCGAACCAAACGACATGCCTGCTGCCCTGACTGAGTTCGGAAATATTTCTGAGATGAATACCCAAATAACCGAGCCCTGGCCAATTGCATGTGCAGCAATAAACAGGAATGTAAAAATGGTAAGCCCGCCTTGTATATATCCCGCAAAGGCCAGCGACATCAGCGTTAGTGAAACAATATAACCTGCCGAACCGATATACATCAATGTTCTTCTTCCTTTGCGGTCAATCAGGTACCAGCCAATTATTGTAAACAAAAAATTTACCAGCCCAATCCCTGCACTGGAGAGAAAGGCAGCATCTTTTCCCAGGCCGCCCATTTCAAATACCCGGGGAGCAAAGTAAATGATGGCATTGATGCCTGACAACTGGTTGAAAAAAGCCACAAGGAAAGCCAACAATAATGGCCTGGAAAACTTACCGGAAAAGAGCGATTCCTTTTTCTGCTGCACATGTGCTGAGCTTCTTATTTCAGCAATCAATGTTTCTGTGTCAGAACCGCATTGCTCAAATACTTTTCGGGCCTCTTCTTCATTATTGCGGTACAGAATCAGCCAGCGGGGACTTTCCGGTGTGAACAACATTAGCATTGAAAAAAGTATTGATGGAACAGCGATAACACCCAGCATATACCGCCAGTCATTCTCTCCACCTACTCCCTGTAATAGGTAATTAATAAAATAAGCCAGTAATATTCCGGCAACTATGTTCAGCTGAAATGCAATGCCCATTTTGCCTCGATGCTGCGGCGGTGCGATTTCTGAAATGTAAACCGGCGCCACTACTGAAGAAGCACCGACACTGAGACCACCTAAAAACCGGAAAAACATAAAAACATAAATATTCTCTGCAAAAGCACAGCCCAGCGCTGAAACAAGAAATATAATACCAATGGCGATCAGTGTTTTTTTTCTGCCCCACCTGTTTGCGGGAATACCGCCTAGACCAGCACCAACAATTGTTCCATACAAAGCCATGGCAATAGCAGTGCCATGCATCCAGTCGCTGAGGTTCCAAAGTTTTTGTATGCGTTGCTCAGCCCCGGAAATACCAGCTACGTCCATTCCAAACAGCAACCCGCCCAGTGCAACAGTAACAGACCAAAGAATTAATTTTTTGTTCATACTAATCCCTGTTTAAGGGAGTGCTTTAATTTACCTGAAATATTGTAGCCTCATACGGTTGTAAAGAACCGTTTGTTGAAGCTGCAGCATAATTACTAATTAGTATCCTTGCTTTCGTTAGAGCTGATCCTGTATTTATTTTTTTTAGATTACTACTAAACCCGAACAGTAAAAGCACTGCAATAATGGAAAAATAATTCTTCTCATCCTAACAATTTTATCAATGACCGCCCCCGGCAGGAATCACTACATTCCCGACCGGTTTTTTTGACCGGATAAATGTTGTAAATAAGGCTGCAATTAATAATAATACACCGGCGAATAAAATGGCCTTGCCCGGGTTATTACCCAAAAAATGTTTCAGTATATATCCGAATGACACCGTTTGTAGCAGCATAGGTATAACTATCATCATATTAATAATTCCCATATAGACACCATATCTTTCTTTTGGGATATTGCTAACCACCATTAAATACGGAATACCCATCATGCTGGCCCAACCAATACCAAATCCGGTGATGGCAACAAACAATAAGGCTTTATTTTGAATATAAGGGAAGGCGATAAAACCGATACCTGCTAAAACCAGGCAGAAAAAATGCACCCATTTGGGACTGAATTTTCTCGCAAACCCAACGAGAGCAAACGCAACAATAAAAGTCACTATATTATACCAGCCATTCACTTCTCCGGCAAGGCTCACTGCTTTTTCATACACTTCTTTATTCTCCGGGGTGGTATTAAAGACGGAAAGCCCGATGCTTTTAGCACTGTTCTGCCAATAACAAAATAATGCATACCACTGAAACAGGTACACCAAAGACAGTTGCCACATTATTCCCGGCATTACAGCTATGGCTTCAATTATTTCTATGTTTTGTGCAAAAAGAACTTTTGCTGTTTTATTGGCTTCTACTTTAGCTATCAAATTCTTTAGCAGACCAGGGACAAACAATGAAGGTACCAGCAATATCAGAATAACAGTATAGGCAATGATGGTAGTTATGATGGAAAGGAAGAACTGAATTACCGGGTGTGGCATTCCTTCGTTCTTCTTTTTTATTTCTATCAATTCTTCAGCAGAAGGTGGTATTTCGGGAGTGGTCCGCATACTCCACCAAACAGAAACAATGGAACAAACAGCGCCGAGAAAAAATGAAGCAAAAACCCAGGTTGGCAATTTGCCGGAATAACCAACAAATACAACCGGGAAGATGGCTAATGAATAGTTGGCCAGTGTTTGCCCCAAACCTGTAAAAAAACTTTGTGCCTGAAAACCGGTTGCCTGTTGTGAAGCATCCAGCTTGTCGGCAACAAATGCCCGGTAAGGTTCCATGGCAGTATTATTACCCGCATCTAAAACCCATAACAAACCGGCTGCCATCCACAGCTCTGAGCTAAATGGGTAAAGAAATAAAGCGATACTGCAAAGTACAGCGCCGATAAAAAAATAGGGTTTTCTCCTACCCCAGCGTGGACTCCATGTTTTATCACTTAAAGCGCCGATTATGGGCTGAATAACAAGACCCGTGAGCGGCCCGGCCAGGTTCAGCAACGGAATTTCATCAGGCTTTGCTCCTAAAAAATCATATATGGGATTCACAGCGCTTTGCTGCAGTCCGAAACTGTATTGAATCCCAAAAAAACCCAGGTTCATATTGATGATCTGGCCAAAACTCAACCTGGGTTTTTGTAAAGACATAAGCAATCGTTTACCTGCTCCTAAAATAAACAATTGCATTTCGCCTTTCACTAACCGATTGTATATCAAAATGCTGCAAACGTTTGCTGTGAGCAAAAAACCAATAACAGCATGGCAGTATCCGGCTGCCTCATTATCTTCACCAGCCTATTAAAGTATTCATTCCTGCATCATGAAAAAGATCTATTGGTTGCTTGCTGTTTTAATATCCGGGACTGCTATTTGGTTTATATTTTTTTATTCTTTCAGGGTTTCGCAATCCGTTAAGGTGCCTTATACAATGTTCAAATCAGCCGAACAGTTCAATGCGGTTAAAAACCTGGTAAAGTGGTATATCCCTTTTACACCAACCGACACTGCTGGTATTACCAATAAGGATGACAAACAAATGGTCAGCTCAGGGGACCACGGTGCCGAACTCAGTAACATATCCATGTTTAGTGCCGTAGTCAATGCCAATCATAAAAACAACAAAAAAGCATTTACTTTTTCTGCTATTACAGACTCGCTGGATCCATCGTCCTCCGTTATCAGCCTAACATACCGCACTACATTATTCAATAAGTGGTTTGCAAAATCAGTATTGGAGAAAAACGCTGAAAAAAGTCTTGAAAACCTGAAAGATTTCATGACGGATACCCGTCGCTTCTATGGTTTTGAAATTGCAGTGGTGCCGGTTGAAGACACCGCCTTTCTTTTTAGCCGTGTTACGGTGCCGGTTGCAGAAAGAAAATCAGCAACCATTAAGATTTATGAAAAACTGATTGCGTATGCCGAAAGTAAAAAAGCCGGCTATAACGGCACCCGTATTTACTATACGCTGAGATCAGGTAATGAAATAACCATATTTGCCAGTATCGGGGTAACGAATGAAATTGAAATACCTGCGAACAGTGATATTGAATACAAGCGGATGCCCTTTGGAAAAAATCTGCTGATGGCCAACTACCAGGGTCCTTTCGGGGAGAGTGGCCGGGCATTTAAAGCTCTTGAAGCTTTCAAGGCTGATCATTCCATGACAAGCATGGCCATCCCATTTCAGAAATTTATGAGTGATGGCTATGATTTTGATGACGACCAGATGGTGCAACTGAAGGTGTATTACCCGGTGTTTTAATTCTTTCGCCTAATCAGCAAAAGGCTGTCACTATTGCGGCCCAGCAACCATCCTTCACTGCCGGCAGCGAGCTGAATGTGGCGGATTTTTCTAATTTCCCCCTTAACGGTGAGACCGTTGATTTGTTCATAGTGGAAACTGCCTTTCCCATTGTTGATCAGCACTGATCCATAGTCTGCATCATAGCGTCCCATCTGGATATTATAAGGATAAAAATTTCCGCCCAGCATTATATCCGGGTATGCATCACCATTTACATCAGCAATTGCTGCATCTTTATAGGAAGTAAGCTGCGCCTGCCAGGGAAGCGGTTTCAGGCTGAATTGGAAGTTTCCCTCATTCAATAACAGTGCATTGGCAAAATAATCTGCCGAATATTGTACGGCCGCTTTTAGTTTACCTGGTTCAAACACTTCTTTCAGATTTGCTTTGGCAAAATCTTCTGCATACAGAAATTTTTTCTTTAGCGAAGGCATTTGCTTTTCCAGGTCGGCCTTATTGGCAAAAGGAATTTCCCTGCCATCAATAAAATAACTCAGCACTTGTTCTTTTTTCCCGTTACCGTCAAAATCATAGTAATAAAACCTGACCGGCTGCTGAGCAGTTGCATGAAAACGGCTGTTCCATCCCTGGTTGCCGGCAATAAAATCAAGATCACCGTCATTGTCTATGTCAACAGGAAGAATAAAATTCCACCAGCCTTTTTGAGGCGCTAAGTATTGCTTCCTGAACTTTCCTTTGTCATTTATAAATGCACAAATGCCATCCCACTCCAACGCCAGCACCAGGTCCTTATCCCCGTCATTATCGGCATCTGCCCAAACCGCATGTTTCACAAAACCAATAGCAGAAAGATCCGGGGCTAATGTTGACGCAGCATCGGTAAAATTTCCTTTGCCATCATTGAGCAAAAGATAAGAAGGCGGAACAGTGCCATAGTCCCAGGGCAATGCCCTGCCACCGATAAAAACGTCCATATATCCATCACCATTCACATCTGCAGGTGCCACCACCGAAGCCGACACAACCATCATCGGAAAAGCGTTTTCATTTTTGGTTAAACTCCCTTTCCCGTCATTGATATACAAACGGGGCATCATCCATTTTGTATCCCCATAATATTCATTACCACCACTGGCCACCAGCAGATCGGGGAAGCCGTCATGGTTCATATCTGTCCAGCAGGCGTCCACATCTTCATAGGTGCTGTCGACGTCCAGCGCTGGTTGTGCCAGCTTTTTGAACGACCCGTTCTGTTGTTGTAAAAAAACAGCCGGCTTCTCCCACTTCACTGCCCCTACAAAAACATCCTCCAGCCCGTCGCCATTGATGTCGGCCACGGCCAGTGCGGGCCCTTCTCTTGAAACCATAAATGGCATCAGCGGTTCCCGGTCAAATTCGTTGAAATTGTTTTCAAGATGCAGGAATTGCAAACCAGACTGCCTGCTTATTTCCTCAAAACGGTATGCTTTTCTTTCACTGAATTTTTTTAGAAGAGCATACTCAAACTGCGGCAAATCTTTTTGCCAGGCAAAAGATAAAACAGCGCTGTCAGCAGGAAGCGAGAACTGTTGAAAACTGTTATCAGGCCATATTAAAAAAGCGGAGTCAACCGGTTTGTTTCCCCATGCAATGGTCAAGGGTATTTCCATAGAAGACTGAAAACCCCTTGCTGCATATTTTTCAAAAGTATGCAGGTTGCCATCTGAAAAAACAATCACTCTTGCACCAACCGCATTGCGATTACCTTTATTGCCTTGCAATTGTAAGCGTAGGGAAGGTTTTGTTTTGTCATCATTACTTTTGTTACGGTAAATCAATACCGGCTCGTCAATATTATTGACCACCACATCAAGATCGCCATCATTATCAAGATCCGCATACAAAGCGCCGTTGGAATAGGTATCCCGGTTATTAAATACTGATTTTCCAACATCTTCAAAAGCTGCCTCGCCTTTGTTCAGAAAAAAACGGTTAGGCAATTTGATCTGCGGAAATTTATCAATCAGTGTCATATCACTCTCTCCCATCTTGTTGGCCCTGATCTTGGCCTGTATTTCATCATTGGAAACATAATTGACATAATCAATATCATTGAGACGTTTGGGAATTCCGTTGGAGACAAAAAGATCTTTCTGTCCATCGTTATCAAAATCGAACAGCAACGTGGACCAGGACCAGTCTGTAGCATAGACTCCTGCATAGAGACCGATTTCACTGAATAAAGCATCGCCCCTGTTTAACTGCAGGGTGTTGCGGGCATACTGATGATTGTAACCGTGCCTGATCTTTATCTGAAAAGTATTGTACTCATCTTCACCCAATGACCGGCGTAAAATATACGGATCAGAAGGCAGCATATCAGCAGCCACAATATCGGGCCAGCCATCATTGTTGATGTCAGCTGCATCCACCCCCATGGAAAACTGGCTGCTATGCATGATCCGTTGTGTCAGTTCTTCCGAAAAACCTCCTTTTCGGTTGTTGAGGTAGAGATAATCGTTTTCATGAAAATCGTTGCCGATGTACAGATCGGGCCAGCCATCAAGATTAAAATCAGAGACAACAACTCCTAAGCCATAGCCAATAACGGAGCGGTTGATGCCTGCTGTTGCTGACACATCTGTAAACACACCATTATCATTCCGGTAAAGCCTGTCACCGGATAATGAATCACTGCTGTTTTCATAATTCGACCTGGGCAAAAAAGTGCTGTTGTAGCGTAACGAATGATTCAGCAGGAACATATCCAGGTCGCCATCCATGTCGTAGTCAAAAAATGCGGCATGGGTGCTAAACCCCGAAAAGTCCAAGCCATACTGTTTTGCCTGTTCTTCATAATAAGGAACGCCATTTTCATTGATACCTTTACAGATGAGCAACTGGTTACTGCTTAGCAGTGTTTCATACCGGCCCACCCGGCACACATAAATATCCAGTAAGCCATCATCGTTCACATCAGCAACAGACACTCCTGTTGACCATCCGCCATCGGCTGGTATTCGGGCCTGGTCTGTTGCATCGGAAAACTGCAGGTTGCCCTTGTTGAGGTATAATTTGTTTTGTCCCTGGTTGGAAGCAAAAAAAAGATCAATCAACCCGTCATTATTAAAATCACCTGCTCCCACCCCGGCGCCATTGTAGAAATACATATAGCGGAGCATGTTGAAATCCGGGCGGGGTGTCAGTTGGTTGGCAAATGAAATACCTGTTTGCCGGTGATCCAGCGCCTCAAACAGTGCCGGTCCGTTATTTTCCTTTTTTTCGTTACAGGCCAATAAAAACAGAAAAGCAACAACCGGTATCAAACAATATGGTCGCTTGAAAACTTTTTGCATCTGTGTTTTCCCTTTTACGGATTTACTTTATTCTTTTTTAATTGATACAACAAAGGCTTTTCATCATTCTGTAAAAACAAAAAATGTTTGCCGGCAAATGCATTGATCTCCTCAATCTTATTCACCTGTCCCCTGATTTCCAATCCAGATGCGGAAACTTCCTGCCATTCCCACTGCCTGTTTCCTTTGTTGAGCAAAAGATGACCATAACTGCCATCCACTCTTCCAAACTGTGGCTGGAAATAAAACTGGTTACCTGCCAATACAAGATCAACCTTGCCATCACCGTCTATATCCGTCACCCTGATCGCATTGACACAGGATAGCTGAACATTTAAGGGCAGTTCCTGCACTTCAAACTCACCGTTTCCTTTATTATATGCGATAGAGGATGAAGCATAGTTGAAAGTATTGACAGAAGCTCTTTGTAATGCTTCTTTTGGAAATAACTGTTGTACGGTTCTTTTGCCATATTCTTCATGCCGCAGGTTTTGCTTTTTCAAAGAGGGCATTTGCTCTGTGAGTTCCCTTTTAAGGAATACCGGCATGTCTTTTTTATTTATCGTTCTTGTCATGATCTTATCGGCTGTTCCGTTATTGTCAAAATCACTGATCCAGAGTTTCACCGGTTCATCAGCGGAAGGACGCAGGTAACAGTTACCGCCAATGTTGCCTAAAACAAGATCAGCCTTTCCGTCACCATCCAGGTCAGCAGCGCTAACAGATTGCCACCAGCCTTTCAAACCGGTCAGGTTTGATTCGATTATTTTGAAACGATTATCCTGTACGGCAATTATGAGTGGTGACATCCATTCTCCTGCAAGCACCAGTTCCGGCTTTCCATCTCCTGTTATATCTGCCAGTGTGGCATCCGTGATCATCCCGAATTTTTCCGAAGCTACTTTTGAAAAATTTCCTTTCCCGTCATTCAGCAGCAAACAACTTTCAGGTGTCAAACCGTATTGCTGGGGCACACTGCGGCCACCGGTAAACAGGTCCATATCACCATCCCCGTCTGCATCCCATGCCAGTACTACTGCGATGTTATCAGCATTGGCAGGTAGTGAAACATTCATTCGCTGAAAATTTCCTTTCCCATCATTTTTATAAAGCCGGTGCTGCAGCAAATCACTACCCGGTGGCTGCGCATTGCCGCCTGCTGCAACAAAAAGATCGGCATACCCGTCACCATCCGCATCAAAAAAAACTGCCGCCACATCTTCAAACTGCCTGTCTGAATTAAATACCTCTATTGCTTTTTTATAAAACGCTCCATTTGCATTTTGCAGGTATAACTGACCGGGTTGACCGGCAGCACCTCCAATGAAAACATCTTCTATTCCATCACCATTCACATCAGCTACCGCTGCACAGGGACCTTCACGGGAAAGCATCACCGGTATGTTTCTCTCATTATAAAAGTCTATGAAATCATCTTCGTTGTGCTTCTCAAAAAAACCATTTTCCGCTTTTGCCAGCAAAGGGTTCACATTCGCTTTGGCGGGAATTGTAATCGTTTCACCATCCTGCTTTGAAAACTCATGCAGCTTGTTGATTGCCGGCTTTACTATTCTTTTTGATAAACCATCCGGCCAGGTGATGACCAGGGAATCAGCAATGCCTTTGCCCAGTCCAATTAACTGTTTATAATCCACTGAAGACTGAAAGCCACGGGTGGGTATCACCTCCCTGTATAAAATTTGCCCGTCACAGAAGACAGTGATTTTACTACCGACTGCAAAACTGTTTTTCCCCTCCCCTTTCAGCAAAACGCCGATATAATTATGCTCTTGCTGCTCCCGGCTTTGGTTGCGGTAAATAAATGCAGGCTGATTCACATTGCTGACAACCAAATCAAGATCGCCGTCGTTGTCCAGGTCGCCGTAAGCAGAGCCATTAGAAAAAGAAGGTTGTGCCAAACCTGTTTCATCAGCAGCGTCAGCAAACCGAAGTCCACCTTTATTGAGGAAGAAATGATTCGGCACCGGCCGCGATGGCATTTTATTTACGATAGCGTCAAACTGCTCCTTTTTTCCTGTCATCACCATATTCTGAATCACATCATTGGCAAAAAATTCTATAAAATCCTGGTCCGTTACATCATGATAAATACCATTGCAAACAAAAATATCCTGCAAGCCGTCATTGTCGGCATCAAAGATCAACCCGCCCCAGCTCCAGTCAGATGCTGCCACTCCGCTGAAATAAGCAGTTTCCATGAATTTGCTGTTGCGGTTATTTACCTGCAGGGTGTTCTGTGTGTATTGATTATAAAAACCGGATTTCTGTTTCAGCCTGAGCACATCAATGTTGTCAAATGAAGTAGTAGTTTTTAACCGGTAATCATCTGCCGGCAACATATCGGTAGTGAATATGTCCGGGTAGCCATCATTGTTTACATCGGCCATATCAGCTCCCATGGATGAATGACTGATGTGCTGCGCCCATTCTTCCATTTCATCTTTAAAGGTTCCGTTGCGCTGGTTGATATAGAGATAATCTCTTTCAAAAAAGTCATTGGATACATAAATGTCCGGGTAATTATCTCCATTCAGGTCACCAACGGTTACTCCCAGGCCAAAACTGATCAGGCTGCCATAAATGCCGGCATCATTACTGACATCCACAAATTTGCCATCATCGTTCCGGTAAAGATGATCGCCGCCACCTTTGAGAAAATCAGCTACCGGCCAGTCCGGAGCCCTCAGCCCTCTTTTGTTTGCATAATTTAGTGTATTGACCGGTATGAAACTGTTGTTGATGATAAAACAATCGAGATCACCATCAAGATCATAATCAAAAAAAGCAGCGTGGGTCGTATACCCTCCCTCGTTAGTCAATCCATACTCTTCGGCCTTATCTGTAAAAGTCAGGTCCTTATTATTAATAAATAACTGGCAGCGGGGTTTACGGCCATCAACATAACCGGCATTGCAGACAAAAATATCCAGCCAACCATCATGGTTGATATCCACGAGCACCACACCGGTGCTCCAGTCTTTTTTATCAGGGTCAAACCCTGATTTTGCAGATATATCTTCAAACTGCCAGTTGCCTTTATTCAGATAAAGTTTGTTCCCTCCCATATTGGCTGTAAAAAAAACATCCGCTAGCCCGTCGTTGTTGATATCACCTATAGCCACGCCACCTCCGTTATAGAAATTGCGGTAGCTAAAAATGTTGAAATCCGTAGAGTTGGTTATGCTATTTGTAAAGTTGATGCCAGTGTCTTCCTGCAGCTTAAACAACAGTGACGTTTTTTTTTCTGAACCCGTACAGCCAGCAAAGAGAAGAAATACGGGCAACAGGAAACATATCCATCTAGTTGATTTTTGCATGAAAAGCATATCTTGAAAGATACCATAAATATCAGCAAACAGCGAAGTGAGCAGGTATAAAAAAAGCCATTGGAAAATGGCTTTTTTGAATTGCTAACTTGCTAACTGCTTGCTCTGAGAAATAGTTAATAACCCGGATTTTGAACCAGGTTGGGATTGATCGTTAATTGCTGGTTTGGAATAGGGAATAACAGCCTTGAGTTATCACTTACTGTTGGTTTCAAAGCACGGGAGGCAAGGAATTTCCCAAAACGAATCATATCATTTCTTCTCCAGCCTTCCCAATAAAATTCAAAACCTCTCTCTCTATAAATGGCTTCGAGATCAACAGTGCCTAATGCACCCAGTCCTCTTGAAGGATGTGTCCTGATATTATTTACAATAGCTAAAGCTGTTGCACCATAACCACCGGGTCCGGCAGTTGCTGTTCCACCGCGGAGAATGGCTTCTGCTTTCATCAGTAAAATATCGGCCAGCCTGAAAATAACCATATCATTATTTGATGGGAACTGGTTAACCAGGTCCGGGACATATTTTACCACCCTGACACCAGTTATTTCCAGGTTGTTTCCTGTTTCTTTTAATGCTACCTGCTTGGTAAAAGAAAGGGGATTCCCTTTTCTATCCTGAAGGTTAGTACCTGCTGCATCCTGCTGCTGACCGAATAACAGGCCAACATGTATACCTGTTACGTTGGAAACACCCGGGTAATAGCCGGCATCAACTGTTGGGCCTGCACCGCCGCCTCTTCTTTTATCATTGGCATTAAAGGCATCGTAAAAATCACCGAGAGTGGTGAAACCATTCCAACCACTTGGGTTCTGGTTGTAGTGTGTTCCGCAATGATAATGAAACATAGCACCGTTACCACCGGTTCCCAGCCCATTATCATTTCTTAGTGTGTAAACAAGCTCTGTTCCGATTACATCGTTATTAGGTGCAAAGTTGTCGAAGAAATTTGCAGGGAAGCCGCCAGGATAAGCCGGAAAATCAGCCAATATCTGGTCAGCCAGTGTGATCACCTGGTTCATGTCGCCGGCGGCAAATGCAGGAGCTGCCCTGTTGGCATAAACACCCTTGTTCAGGTATAATTTCATCAGCAAAGCCCTGGCTGCGTTTTTTGACGCAATACCTATACCGTTGCCATTAGGCAGGTTGGGAATAGCGGCATTTAATTCTGCAATAATGAAATCAGCACACTCAGTTCCTTTCTTTGTCTCGGGGAAAGTTTTTGTAAGATCGCCGGTAGAAGTAGCCCTGAATGGAACCTGGTCCCATCCATCCAGCACATAAAACATTGATAAAGCTCTTAAGAATCTGGCCTCGGCCGCCTGCTGAGGAGTGGGACTGTTATCCAATACAGTCGTGGCAGCAAATTGTGACTGCAACAATTCCCTGTATGTGTCAGATAAATATGCATGCTCTGATGTCCATCTGTGGTTATGATAAACCCGCCAGATTCCATTATCATCCCAGTCGCCGCCTCTTGTGGGACCAACAGCTTCGTCAGTTGTATGTTCTGAGGCTGCCCACCAGCGGGATTGATCCTGCAGCGGGTTATTAAAGGACCGGTAAGCACCTACCAGCAGAGATGCCGCATTACCACCGCCACTGCTGCCACCACCCTGGGTGGTTTCGCTGTTAAATCTTTCTTCCAGCTTGGTACATGCTGCAAGAAAAAGAACAGCTGTTGCTGAATAAAATATTTTATTGAATTTCATAAATAAACTATTTGAATTTTATAATGAAAAGTTTATGCTTAACTGGAATCTCCTTGCACTGGGGAAAGGTATGTACTCAATCCCTGTAGAAGGAATGCCGCCGATATTTTTGTCTACATTCACTTCAGGGTCAAAACCACTGTAATCTGTAATTACAAACAAATTTTGTGCAGTAAGCGCCACTGAAGCATTCTTAAGATGTTTGGAAATATTGCCAATCGCATACCCCAGTCTTACATTCTGACATTTAATGAAGTTGCCTTTTTCAAGAAAACGGGTAGAAGCAGTAATGGGGTTAGACAAATCCTCAGTGACCGGACTGTTAATGAATGCCGATGCTACATTCCTGGTACCCAGGTTGGTGATAGGAATTACATTCATGGCTGTTTCATTAAAAATGTAATGACCAAAGGCGCCGGTCAGGTTCATGGTGAACGACCATTTTTTATAATTCAAATCAGTGCTTATCCCCAATAAGAAATTAGGATTGGGGTCTTCGCCGTAAAACTGCACATCCCCATCGTCAACATAATTGGCTTGCCCGGTAACTTTATCAATTCCCAGGAACTCTCTTGTATAAAAAACATTAAGCGGGTAGCCAGATGCCAGCTTCTGAACAAATGCGCCGGAACTTCCCTGTCCGCTAAGACCACCGGTATTATATGTACCATTAAGCCCGGTCAGTTCGTTTTGAAGCCATGTTCCGTTTACACCCAGATCCCATGTCAGATCTTTTTTCCTGATAAGATTGGTATTGATTGCCAGTTCAATTCCTTTATTATTGATCATAGCAGGAAGGTTTCTCCACTGCCTGGCTGAAGAAGCACCCGGAACAGGGAAATCTAATTCAAACAATACATCTTCTGTTTCCCTGTTGAAGTAGTCAGCTGTGACATTGATTCTTCCGCTCCAGAGCTGGAAATCCAGGCCTGCATTGAATGTAGTTGATGTTTCCCATCTGAGATCGGGGTTCCCGACATTCAACTGGCTTACAGAACCCGGTCCTGTAACCCCAAACCTTGTTTGGGAGGCACCGGAGGGGAATTCCTGGTTACCGGTCTGTCCCCAGCCAACCCTTAATTTAAGGTTGCGGACTGCACTTACATTTTGCATGAAGCTTTCATTACTGATATTCCACGCAGCTGAGAATGAAGGGAAGGTTGCGTATTTGTTGTTTTCACCAAACTTGGTAGAACCATCTCTTCTTACTGTTGCAGTGAGCAAATATTTATTTTTGAAGTTCAAATTAGCCCTTGCGAAATAAGATTGCAGTTCGTTGGTCGGAGCTTCATAATGAAAAATTTCGCGGCTGGCATTTGTTGAATATCCCAGCATATTATAATAAGGAATACCTATATCCACGAAATCCCTTGCACTGATGCCTGAGTTTGAAAATTCAAAATCAAGATATTCATAACCAACAACTGCATTCAGACCTAAATCAGTGTTGATTTGCTTGTTGAAGCTAAGGGTATGAGTATATTGCTGAACCAGCAGTTTTGACTCTGAAGCATTTCCCCAGCCCCTGTTCCTGAATTCATTAAAATTCAATAATTCTCTTCCGATCATAGCGGTACGACGGCCATCACTTTGGTTACGTCCATACTGAAAACGATATTCCAGTTCATTCGTGAACTTATAATAAGGAGCTATATAGCCCCATATCTGGCTGGTTGTAACGTTATCATCATACATCTGCAGCATCCACAATGGATTTACGGAGGAAGCACCAAATTGTGGTTCGATCCAGTATGTACCATCTGTCTTTTTAAAGGGGTGTGTGGGATTCCATTGCAGTGCCTGCCCGATCAGGCTTCCCTGGAAACCGGCATTATTGGTTACCGGAACAACTTCTTCTCTCACCTGTGCGGTATTAATATTTATATCAAGTCCCAGCTTTTTGCTTTCCAGGAATTTGAAATTACCCGTGTATCCAACTGTAAACTTGCTCAGTTCGGATTCTTCTACTATTCCTTTTTCATTTAAATAGCTGAGTGAAATACGTTGACGGGAGTTTTCTGTTCCCCCGCTTAATGAAAGATTCACATTTTGGGTTATCCCGGTTCGCATGATGGCGTCCATCGCATCCACATTTCCGCCATAATCTCCGGAAGTAAGACCATATTTAGTTAGCGCAGCCTTATACTCAGCAGCGTTTAAAATATCTATCTGGCGTGCAATATTTGATGTACCAATGGCATAACCAAATTCGATAACAGGTGTACCGGCTTTTCCTTTTTTAGTAGTTATTAATATAACTCCGTTTGCTCCACGGGATCCATATATAGCTGCTGCGGAGGCATCCTTTAACACATCCATGCTTTCAATATCTGCCGGATTGATGAAGTTGAGCGGATTTCCGCCTGGTGTGCCACCCAAACCCGGTAATCCTAACCCCGGACGTCCGGAACCGCCTTCCAGAGGCACACCATCAACCACAATCAATGGATTGTTGCCAGAGCGGACAGAACTGGTACCACGAATACGAATGGTGGTTCCAGCGCCGGGTGCACCGTTGTTGTTGGTTATTTGCAAACCGGCCACTTTACCCTGGATGAGTTGGTCAGGTGAAGTGTTTACTCCTTTATTAAAGTCCTTGGCCTTAATAGATGTAACCGCCCCGGTTAAATCTTTTTTTCGGGCAGTTCCATAGCCGGTTACGACCACCTCATCAAGGCTGGACCCAATACTCGCTACAAATGAAATTTCAACGGAGTTTCTTCCCTCAATAGAAATTTCCTGGGTTTCATATCCTACTGATGAAATCACCAGGATGGTGATGCCGGGAGCTACATTGATGGTGAAAGTCCCGTCAGCACGGGTGGTGGTTCCGGATTGGGAACCTTTTGGCTGAACACTTGCACCCAACACAGGAGATCCGTCTTTGGAGTCGGATACCTTACCGGTTACGGTACGGTCCTGGGCTGAAGTTACCTGAAATAACAGCGTAAGTGTTGCCAACAGAAAAGCAGGCAGCAGTTTTCTTGCAGACATAAGCAATCGTTTTAGAAATTTATGTTTGGTATATGATCTCCTGAATAACTACTTCAACTCCCGGAATACAAATCTTTCTTTGTTTATGGTAGTCGAAGAGCATTGATTTTTAAACAGTACTATCCCTCTCATTTCTAGTTTCTTGCCGGAATACATTTCCGGCATTTCTGGTTTTTTAGTACTGTAAATCAACCGTCCTCATAAATTTAAAGTTAAAATTGTGTATTTATAACACTTGTGGAAGGGTTAAACTTGCATAAACTTGTTGCAAACATTTCCGCAAATGTTTTCGGTGGAAAAGTTTTAGCGGCTGAAACCCAATTAGAGATATTCGAAAACCCGAAAAACCGGCTACTTATTATTAAGATGATGAAAATCAGCCGGCCGGCAATTACAAACCAGGTTAAAGACCCCTGGTTTTGAACTTTTTCTTGAGGGCATATAATTTCCCGGGGCGGTGGGTAAGGTTCGATTCCATTTCATTCAGGTCCTGCACCCAACCTTTAGCAGCAATTTTTTTCCTAAAGTTTCTCCGGTCAAGTTTGGTATTCAATATGGCTTCATAGACTTCCTGCAATTCCCTGAGCGAAAATTTATCCGGTAATAAATTGAAAGCAACCGGGGTTTCCATGATCTTATTCCGCAATTGTTCAATACAGGTTGACAAGATCTGCTTATGGTCAAATGCCAGCTTCTTGATTGTTTGTACCGGGTGCCAATGCAATTCATCTCTGTTCACCCGCAGCTGGTGATGTTTAATATCAATCAAAGCATAATAAGCCGTTGTAACCACCCTGCCGGAAGGGTGTCGGCCAACGCTGCCAAATGTATGCACCTGCTCCAGGTAAACATCATCCATACCTGTTCTTTCCCTGAGTACCCTATAGGGTGCACTGTCAAGGTCTTCGTCCGGGCGGACAAGATCTCCCAGTAATGAGAATAAAGCCGAAAACTCCTCCAGGTCAGATTTGATAAGCAGCACTTTCAATTCCTTATTCTCATACCCCAGTATCACACAATCCACCGACAAGGCAATATTGAAATAATCAAGATGGCTGATCTTCTCCAGTTCGGCTGTCTTCAGATTGATAACTTTTCCCATAAACGTCAAACAAGAATGATAAAACGATTGGATGAATGCAATTACAAATCAATGTCAATACCGAAAATATTCCGGCCGCCAAATTAGAGATTTTATTTACACAGCTATTGCCTTTTTGTTTTTCGGCAAAGGGTTGCTGTTGGTGAACATGCCCGGACCTGCATCCTTGTGTAGTATTCTTATAGTAATATATACCTTTTGACACAGGAAGGGATTATTAAATAGTATAATGCCGTCAGTCATTAACTTTACCCGCCAGACCAATAGTTTATGTACTCAAAAGAACAGACCCGGGAACTGCAGCATCAGACAACAGAACTGCTAAAAAAGATTTCAGCCATTTCCAAGAAGGAAATTGCAGTTTTAAGGGATGTGCTTCGTTTTCATGAATACCGGTATTATATATTAAATGACCCGCTTATATCAGATTTTGAATATGACCAGCTCTATAAGGCTCTTGAAAAATTGGAGCAGCAACACCCGGAACTGGTTGTAGCCGACTCTCCCACTCAGCGGGTGGCCAAAGGGCTGACCAAAGATTTTCCAACCGTGCAGCACCTGGTGCCGATGCTGTCATTAGATAATTCTTATAATGCTGAAGATCTTATTGATTTTGACAGGAAAGCAAGGGAGCTTACCGGGTTGAATGAAATTGAATATTGCGTGGAGCCAAAATTTGACGGTGGCAGCATTTCATTGATCTATGAAAATGATCTGTTGGTGCGGGGCGCCACCCGGGGCGACGGAACAGAAGGAGATGAAGTAACTGCCAATATCAAACAAATACGTTCACTTCCCCTATCAGCTAAGTTCTCAACTTTTGGTTTGCAACAGGTGGAAATAAGAGGGGAAGTGTTGATCAACAAAAACAATTTCAAAAAATACAACGAGCAACTGGTGGAACAGGGCCTGCCGCCGCTGGCCAACCCCCGCAATGCCGCTGCTGGGACACTCCGTATCAAAGATCCGGCAGAAGCTGCCCGAAGAAATCTTGAAGCTTTTGTGTATCATGTCAGTTTTTATACGGTGGCAAAAGGAAAAAAAATCCCGGAACAGTTGCTTTCCCATTCCGGTTCACTTGCCATGCTTTGGGAACTGGGCTTTCGCAGTCCTGAAAAAGAAAAAAAAGTATTCAAAGGCATCAATGCTGTTATTAAATATTGTAACGACTTTGAAATAAAAAGGGATGATCTGCCTTATGAGATAGACGGCATGGTGATCAAGGTGAATGCCATCTCCCTGCAGGAAAAAATGGGCATGACCTCCCACCATCCCCGCTGGGCCATTGCTTATAAATTCAAAGCAAGACAGGGTAGCAGCAAACTGCTAAATGTCGAATTCCAGGTGGGACGAACTGGTTCCATCACTCCCGTAGCGAAAATTGAACCAGTGCCCATCGGCGGTGTAACTGTTTCTTCCATCTCCCTGTTCAATGAAGATGTGATCCGTGAAAAAGACCTTAGAATTGGCGACACTGTATTGGTGGAGAGGGCAGGCGATGTTATTCCCTATATCGTTAAGTCCATGACTGATGCCAGAACCGGGCATGAAAAGAAAATACATTTTCCCAAAAACTGTCCTGTATGCAGCAGCAAGCTGTTCAAAGAAGAAGAAGAAGCCGTCTGGCGTTGTGTTAATATCGAATGCCCGGCACAGGTAGTGGAAAGGATCATCCACTTTGTCAGTAAAGATGCCATGGACATCCGTGGGTTTGGCGAAGCCAATGTCCGTAAGTTTTATGAGCTCGGATTGCTGAAGGATATTCCCGGCATTTACGAATTAGACTTTGAAAAGATCAGCGGCATGGAAGGTTTTGGACAAAAGTCAATTGACAACTTAAAAGCGGCAATCGAAAACTCGAAAAAACAACCCTTGCATCGTGTGATATTTGGCTTGGGTATCCGCTTTGTGGGTGAAACCACCGCCAAAACACTGGCCCGTGCAGTTGATCATTTAATGGATTTCAGGAAATTTTCACCTGAACAATTGCAAAACATGGAAGATGTAGGCCCCAAAGTGGCGGGAAGTATTCATCATTTCTTCAGCAACAAAAGCAATATTGAAATGCTGGAGCAACTGGAAAAGCTGGGTTTGCGATTGAACAATGAAAAAAAAGAACTGGCCACCGGCGGCAATCTTACCGGTCTTACATTTTTGTTTACCGGTACTTTACCCACCCTTAAACGAAGCGATGCCGAAGCGATGGTGGAGGCTAACGGCGGGCAGATACTCAGTGGCGTTAGTGCCAAACTCAATTACCTGGTAGTGGGGGAAGATGCCGGGAGCAAGCTGGAAAAAGCTAAAAAAATAAACAGTGTCAGGATCATTTCAGAAGAAGAGTTTCTGCAAATGGCCGGTAAAAAATAATCGGGTTCGTTAATTTAATTCTATAACTTAGTAAAGGTTACTAAACTGCCTGATAACTCTTCCGCAGGTACCCGGTTATTAAGTGCGCCTTATCCCTGGCTAAAAAAAAACATCGCTATGATTAAGAAATTAGCCGGTGAAGTCTGGAAGCCATTGGCTTTTTCCGGGTGGAGGCATCTTCGCAACCGCTATGCTGTATCCAGCTTTGGACGCATCGCCAGTTACAAACAGGATGTATTAAAGGATGGTAAATTGCTGAACGGTTCCCTCACAACAGGCTACCGCACACTGAATTTGCACCGGCCTGACAATAAAGGAACTTTATACATTCACCGGGAGATGGCCGGCATCTTTTTGAAAAAGCCAACGCCTAAACATAAATACGTTATTCATGTCAACCACAACAAACTGGATAACCATATCAAAAACCTGCGCTGGGCCACCCTCGAACAGATGATTAACCACCAGCAGGACAGTCCTGCCAAGATTGCTTATAAGAAAAAACAGGCTAACCGCACCGAAGGCCTGAAACTGAAAGCACCGCAGGTGAAAAAGATCAAATCCATTCTGGCCAGCCGGAACCGTAACATCACCATCAAACAACTTGCCCGGAAATATGGTGTAAGCGAGATGACCATTTACCGCATCAAGAGCGGTGAAAACTGGGGAAGGGTGAAGTAGCCCACTTTACCGTTCTTGTTTTTTTATTTGCCATTTCCCTTGTGCGGTTTATTTTCATGACCAAAGCAAAAGGTTATGCTGCAAAATTCTACTACCCGGTTTTTAAAAGAGCTTAAAAAGAACAATAATAAACCCTGGTTTGATGCACACCGTAAAGACTACGAAGCTGCGAGGGCAGATTTTGCATCATTTATCCAGGCAGTGATTGATAAACATGGCAAAAGCGATTCATCAATAAAAAACATAGCAGCAAAAGACTGTATGTTCCGTATCAACCGGGACATTCGTTTCTCCAAAAACAAATCACCGTACAAAACAAATTTTGGCGCCAGCATCAACAAAGGTGGCAGAAAATCCATGCATACTGCCGGCTACTATTTCCACCTCGAACCCGGCGGTTCTTTCACCGGTGGCGGCATTTATATGCCAATGCCCGATGAACTGAGAAAAGTGAGGCAGGAAATTGATTACAATTTTGCTGATTTCAAAAAGATCATTGCAGCCAAAAAGTTCAAATCAGTGTATGGCGATCTTGACAGGAGTGCTGAATACTTGCTGAGCCGTGTGCCCAAAGGCTATGAGCCGGACAATCCGGCTGCTGAATACCTGAAACTGAAAAGTTTTATCGGGATGATCATGGTGAAAGATAGCGATCTCACATCAAAAGACCTGGTAAAGAAAACGGTTGCAGCATTTGAAGCGCTGCAACCGCTGATCGTATTTATCAATAAGAGTTTGGAATAAACTCAGCCCAGTAATTTTTTCTGTAACAGGTATTCTGCGATCTGCACCGCATTGGTAGCAGCGCCTTTGCGCAGGTTGTCCGACACGATCCACATGTTGAGTGTTTTGGGCTGACTTTCATCTCTCCTGAGTCTTCCGACAAAGACTTCATCTTTTTCATGTGCATCCATCGGCATGGGATACTGTTGCTTTGACGGATCGTCCACTACGATCACACCAGGTGCCGCTTGCAATAAAGATCTTACTTCCATCAGATCAAATTCTTTTTCAAATTCCACATTCACCGCTTCACTATGGCCACCCACCACCGGGATGCGGACCGTGGTGGAAGTGACGCGGATGGAATCATCCCGCATGATCTTTCTGGTTTCATTCACCATTTTCATTTCTTCTTTGGTGTAACCATTCTCCAAAAAAACATCAATCTGCGGAATGACATTCAGATCAATCGGGTAGCGATAGGCTGTTTCACCTACAACGCCATTTCTTTCATTCATCAGCTGCGTCACCGCTTTAACACCGGTGCCGGTCACACTCTGGTAAGTGGATACCACAACCCTTTTGATGCCATATTTTTTATGCAGTGGATTCAATGCCACCACCATTTGAATGGTGGAGCAATTGGGATTAGCAATGATCTTATCATTGGCAGTAAGTATGTCTGCATTGATCTCGGGCACCACCAATGGTTTTGAAGGATCCATTCTCCAGGCTGATGAGTTATCAATGACAGTAATACCTGCATCAGCAAATTTTGGCGCCCATTCCAGTGAAGTGCTGCCGCCTGCAGAGAAAATAGCCACTGCCGGTTTGGCTGCAATCGCATCAGTCATGCCCACGATCTTATACCTGGCCCCTTTAAATTCCACTTCCTTGCCTACTGATCTTTCAGAAGCAACCGGCACCAGCCCGGTGACGGGAAAATTTCTTTCTGCCAATACCTGTAACATTTTGGAGCCAACCAATCCTGTGGCGCCGACAACTGCAACTTTCATTTTATTTTTTGTTTGGGTTAAAAATTTGTCAGACGGAGACCGTCAGACAAATTAAAAGGCCTTCCGTTAGGAAGGCCTGCTAATCTTTTATGGTTACATACATAACACAGCAAACCTTCCGTCAGGAGTGTTTCTTGGTGCGTTTTGTATGTTTCTTTATCATCATATCGGTTGCGAAGATAGGTTTACAAAGTATTTGTTCAAAATATCCGATAAATATTTTAACTGAAACATTCGTTAGTTTATCTTAGTAAGAATGAAATCTTTTTTCTTCCTGTTGTTGCTATGGGTGTTGCCCTTTCTCAGCCCGGCGCAAAATCGCTATGATGTTATCATTGATGAAATCATGGCCGATCAAACGCCGCAGGTAGGGCTGCCCAATAATGAATGGATAGAACTGAAAAATGTTTCCTCTTCTCCCATCAATTTGCAAAACTGGCGGATTGGGGATCTCACTTCGCAAAGCGGGCCTATGCCAAACTATGTTTTACAACCCGACAGCTTTGTGATCGTTTGCACAGGCAGCGCCGTAGCCGCTATGAGTGCTTTCGGCCCCACTATTTCTGTCACCAGTTTTCCTTCGTTGGACAATGACGGTGACCAGCTTTTTTTAAGAGCCCCGGACGGAAGGATCATTCATGCAGTTGCTTATTCTTCTTCCTGGTATCAAAATGAGCTGAAACGGGATGGAGGATGGACACTGGAAATGATTGACACAAGAAATCCCTGTGCCGGCAGCAGCAACTGGAGGGCCAGTGTTGATCCTTCCGGCGGCACACCCGGAAAGAAAAATTCTATTGATGCTGTTAATACCGATAATACCGCCCCGCAACTGGTAAGAACGTATACTATTGACAACCTGAACATCGTTGCGGTGTTTGATGAACCTGTGGACAGCATCATTGCTTCTACGATTACCAACTATTCTATCAATAATGGTTTGTCCATTTCCGGCGCTGTTGCACAGGCTCCGTTATTCAATATGGTCATGATCACTCTCAGCAATCCTTTGCAACCACGAACTGTTTATGAGCTGACAGCATCCAATATAAAAGACTGCAAGGGTAATACCATTGCAGCCAACAGCAAGGTCAAGACTGGGTTACCCGAAGACCTCGATGCCGGTGAAATGGTCATCAATGAGATTTTATTTAATCCCAGGAGCAATGCGGAAGATTATGTAGAGTTTTACAACAGGAGCAGCAAGATTGTTGATGCATCAAAAGTCAGTGTAGCTAACCGCAACAGCAGCAATGTTATCAGCAGCATCCGGCAGTTATCCGTTGTTCCCTGGCTCATCTTTCCGGGTGAATATGTGGTAGTAACCACTGATGCTGCGAGCCTGCAACGGGAATACCTGGTACAAAATCCAGGTTGGGTATTTACCGTTTCCTCTTTACCCTCCATGCCGGATGATAAGGGTTTTGCCCTTCTTTTAAACCTGCAGGGCAGTGTGGTGGATGAAGTGAACTATGACCGAAGCTGGCATTTCAAACTGATAGATAATGAAGATGGCGTTTCCTTAGAAAGAATTGACCCGGATGCCCCTTCGCAGGATGCCGGCAACTGGACCAGCGCCGCCTCCACAGCAGGCTATGGAACCCCAACCTATAAAAACTCGCAATACAAGCTGATTGATGCAATCAATGCAACCATTGAAATAACACCCAGGGTTTTTTCGCCTGACAATGACGGCCGGGATGATATTGCCACTGTTCAATATAAAGTAACCGAACCGGGTTATATCGCCAACATCACCATTTTTGATGCCAGCGGAAGACCAGTCAGGAACCTGGTACGTAACGGCACATTGGGATTAACTGGTTACTGGAACTGGGACGGCCTTGGCGATAAAGGACAAAAATTGCCGGTGGGTTCTTATGTTGTTTTTACGGAAATCTTTAACCTTCAGGGAAAGAAGAAACAGTTTAAAAATGTGGTGGTACTGGCGAGGAGATTAAACTAATTCAATCTCAAAACTCACCAGGTTTTTAAACTGCTGTATCCGGTTGGAAATATCTGACGGAGAAATTTCTTTCAATCTTGTTGGTCCGAATTTCTCTACACAGAAGCTTGCCATAGCCGAACCCACAATGATCCCCCGCTTCATATTCTCAAAGGAAATGTCGCCAGACTTGGCCAAATGACCCATAAAGCCTCCGGCAAATGTGTCGCCGGCGCCGGTGGGATCAAATACATCTTCCAGCGGCAACGCCGGTGCAAAAAACACTTCATCCCCATGAAACAGCAGGGCGCCGTGTTCGCCTTTTTTAATTATCAGGTATTTGGGGCCCATTTGCAAAATAGACCGGGCTGCTTTCACCAATGAAAACATACCGGTCAGTTGTCTTGCCTCTGCATCATTGATGATAAGCATATCCACATATTTCAATACAATCTTCAGCTCAGCCATGGCCGACTCCATCCAGAAGTTCATGGTGTCCATCGCTATCAGCTTGGGTCGCTTTTTCATTTCCTGGATCACATTCAGCTGAATCCTGGGCGCCAGGTTGCCCAGCATTAAAAAATCCGCACCCTGGTAGCTGTCAGGTATATGCGGATCAAAATCGGCCAGTACATTCAGGTCGGTGATCAATGTGTCCCGGCTGTTCATATCCTCATGATAGCGGCCACTCCAGAAAAAAGATTTTTTATCCGGAACGATCTCCACCCCGTCCAGGTGCACCCCTCTTTTGCGCAGTTCTTCCATTTCTTCCTGCGGAAAATCAAACCCAACAATGGAGATCTGCTGCACCGGTTTTACAAAGTTGCTGGCGGCATAGGCCACATAGGTGCCCGAGCCACCCACTATCTGGTTAATTTTTCCAAACGGAGTTTCGATAGCGTCAAAGGCCATAGTGCCAACTGAGATAAGCGACATGCGGAAAGTTTTGCCCCCGTCCCCTGAAGGGGGGGTTAAGTAGATTTTTTAACTGGTCCTAGCAAACCAATCAGGGGTTACTGGTTTATGGGTTGCAAACCTACAGTAATTAAGAATATCTACCATTGCAGCTGCCTGACTTATTTGACCTTCTTTGGCCTATATGAACTTTTACTAATTATCTTTGGGCATGGCCAAAACACAACGTAAAAAAGCATCGAAAAAAGAGCTGATCCTGCGCAAGGCAGCCGCCATGTTCCGGGAAAAAGGTTTTGCCGCCACTTCCATGCGGGACCTGGCCGAATCCGTCGGTATTGAAGCCGCCAGTTTGTACAACCATATCCGTTCGAAGAACGAAATACTGGAGTCCATCTGTTTTGATGTAGCCAACCGCTTCAATGAAAACATGGAGCTTATTGAAACCGGCCCGCAAAGTTCCATTGCCAGAGTGGAAACATTACTGCGCTTTCATATCCGCCAGATGATTGAAAATTATGAAGAAGTGTATGTGAGCGACCGGGAATGGAAACACCTGGAAGATCCCTATCTCTCCAATTTCCAGAACCAGCGCCGCAATTACCGCAAAAAGTTTGCAGCTATTATTGAAGAAGGCATCCAAAAAGGAGAGATTCGGAAGATTGATGCTCCTACTGCCATTCTTATCATCCTTCATGCCATCAGCGGCATTGAAAGCTGGCACCGCAGCACAGCCCGCATCAACGCACAGGAACTGGAAGACAATATGGTGATGATCATGATTGACGGCCTGCGCAAACCCAAATGATGTATGTCCATTCATTTTCACCCGCTGCGCATCAAAGAAGTGAGGAGGGAGACGCCTGAATGTGTGTCTGTTCAGTTTGAAATTCCTGCCGCATTGGCGAAAAGTTTTCAATTCAAGCAAGGGCAAAGTCTCACGATGCGGACCACCCTCAACAATGAAGAAGTTCGCCGCACCTATTCCATCTGCAGTTCGCCACTGGATAAAGAATGGAGAGTGGCCATCAAAAAAGTAGACGGCGGTTTGTTTTCGTCTTTTGCCAACGATCAGTTGAAAAAAGGCGATGTGCTGGAAGTGATGGAACCTGTTGGAAAATTTTACACCCCTCTCGATCCGGCAAATCAAAAAAACTATGTTGCTTTTGCAGCAGGCAGCGGCATCACCCCTGTCCTGTCATTGATAAAAACAACCCTGGCTACCGAGCCACTAAGTCATTTCACTTTAGTGTATGGCAACCGCAGCCGAAGTTCTATTATTTTCTTTGAAGAACTGGAAGGACTGAAGAATAAATACATGGAGCGGTTCAACCTCATTCATATCCTGAGCCGGGAACGGACCGATACGTCGTTGAACTTTGGCAGGATCAATAAAGAAAAGCTGCAAGAACTGGAAAAGCTGGTTGACTATTCCGCAACAGATGAGTTTTTTGTCTGTGGTCCCGAGGAAATGATATTTGGCGTTAAAGATTTTTTAGCAGCAAAAGGCATTGATAAGAAGAAAATACATTTTGAACTTTTCACAACTCCGGGACAAAAAAAGTTCACGGTCCATAGTCCACAGTCCACAGACGAAGGCCCGAAAAGTAAAATAACCGTCAAACTTGATGGTCGTGCATTTGACTTTGAACTTTCGTTCACCAGCGATACAACAATTCTTGATGCCGCTTTGAAACAAGGCGCCGACCTTCCCTTTGCCTGCAAAGGGGGAGTATGCTGCACCTGCAAAGCAAGATTGCTCGAAGGCGAAGTGGAGATGGATGTGCATTGGGGACTGGAAGAAGAAGAAATAGAACAAGGATACATTCTCACCTGTCAAAGTCATCCTAAAACAGAAAAAGTGGTGGTGGATTTTGATGTGAAATGAAAAAGCCGCACTGTAAAACAATGCGGCTGGCACAAGGATGGTGACTTTCTAATTACTGTTTGATCACCTTAAGCGTTTCTTTATTATTGAGCCGGATCAGGTACATGCCGTTGATATATGGTTGCAGGTTAATTGCCTGGCTGGCTGCGGTCAGTTTCACTCTTTGCAGCACCCTTCCGTTGATATCCATCACCAGTGCTTCGGTGCCCAGCAATGATGGATCACCCAGTACCAGTGTTACCATTCCGCCTGTCGGGTTGGGGTAAACGATTGTCGGTGCTTTATTGGTTTCCCGGTAATGCAGCCGCACTATCGTTGAATAACGGAAATTATCATCCTGGTCCACCTGTTTCAGCCGGTAGAACATCACGTTGCTGTTCAGTTGATCAATATTCCTGTCGGTGTATTCGTAACTTCTTACTGTAGTGCTGTTACCTGCAGCAGGCAACACCGCAATCTGGCTGAAGTCAGTTCCGTTCAGCGAACGTTCCAGCCTGAACTCTTTGCTGTTTTGCTCATTGGCAGTGGCCCATTTCAAGAGGTTGTTTCTTCCCTGGTTGGTACCGTTGAAATATAACCAGGTCACGGGCAACGGGCCGCTGATGGAAGCGCATTGCAGGAATGCCGGGTTGAACGTTTCGGTATGACCTACTTTATCCGTAGCCAGCACAAAGAAGCAATAGTTCGGGTTTTGCGGCAAAATGAAACTGGTGTCTGTGCCAATCACTGTCTGGAACAGCACACTGTAATTGACCTGGTCGGTGGATACATACACTGTGTAATGATCAATACCACTTCCGCCGGCATCATCCGCCCCTGTCCAGCTCAGCGTAACCAAATTATCAGTTACGGTTGCCGCATTCATCTGGCTGGAGGGTGGCAACGCATCTATGGTGTTGGTATGAATATTGGTTGGTATCACTTCATTTTCATCAAAGACGATGAATGCCCTGGCGCCAATGGTATCGAGTGTTTGCGCATCTGCACGGGGTTTGATGCTGAAACTGACAAAGCCGTGGCCATAGGTTGGCTGTGTGCTATCTGGAAGGAATAAGAATCCAACAAGCGGATCTTCTGGTGATAATAAAGTAATGGGATCTATTGCCTGAAACTCCCAGAAGATTTGATTATTGATAACATCATAACCGGCAGTGAGATCAACATACACACCGGTTGAATCTCTTGCATCCAATCGTTGATAGTAAGATGAAAGCCCTGTTGGAATCTCAAATGTTTGGTTATTGAAACCAACGCTTCCGAGTTCTAATGTTGATGCATCTTGTTTGGGTTCTATTGGTGAAGTGATCTTAATATAACGAACCCTTGCAGTAGCCGAAGTATCATTTTCAAATTGAATTGTATATGGTATCCGGTCATTTACACTTAACCATTTTTTATCCGGTTGTCCTTCGGGGCCGGTGATTAAGTTTGGATCCCAACCTTGAAGTACTTCAAATTCGCCTGTAACGGGATTATATACCACCCTTGCTCTTTTTCTGGTTCCTCCTTCATCGCAAGGGTTCATACTTTGATTAATTTCGTCTCTTTCTTTCATTGCTCTTTCAAGACTGCCTAATACCTTTATTCTTCTAACCTTTTCTTCATCGGAATACTGATCCTGATCCCATAAATGCTTTATTGTTTCAATTTCGGTAGCTCTTGCTTCTCTTTGGGCTTCTAAATCTTGTAATTCCACCCACATTTCTACATCTTTTTGAAGTACTATAATTACAAGTTGTCCTTCTATCATCGCAGCCGTTTTGCCTATGGTAACTGCTTTTCTTGCCAAAGGCATTAGCCGACTACTTTTGAGCATAGGGATAAAGGAACTTGATCCGGGTATTAATGTTGGTGGTATCCTCGATCCATTTATCACGACTTCATACATTCTTGCAGGCCCGCTAACTTTTTTCCAAGTTCCACTTAGCAGACCTTTAAATGTCCCGGTGCCCGCAACTTCTGTAAAGAATGTGTTAAGCATAGCTCCTTTATAAAGCGCTATTCCCAAATCGCCAGGAGCCCTGTAATATTCTTCATTCCACAAATCAAGAGCAACCTCATCCCACGGAAATAATGGGATAATGCTTCTTGTAGGGTCCTTATCATCACAATCCTCCAACCCCCAAACATCCACCCCATTCGCCGGATTATTTCCTACATATTGATACATACCCATCCCATCTCCATACTCTATCAAATCCCTTTGGTTAAACACCCCTGTTTCCGGTGAATAATTTCTGAAGTAAAAACGATAGCTGCCGGATGCACTGTCATACTCCTGGCCTGTAAATCCAAAACGGTTGCCGGCAATGGATGAAGCAAGCGGATTATTCAAACTGTCATACCTTGACAACTTTCCATATACATCGTAGCGATAAATCTCGATCAATCTTCCGTTGCTGTTACTGATGGCTTCTATAGAGTTTAATTCATTCTGATGAAAATAGAAAATGTTCCCGTTCTTTTCATTCAGCACTGGCGATAAGAAACCGGTAAAGATGGTCTTGTTAAGCAGGATACCGGCGTTGTCCCTTTCTTCAATTTGCGCAGCGCCGCTGTATGTATATTTTAATGTATTGCCGTTAATGGTTTTAGTAATGCGTCGTCCCAAAGCATCATACCCGTAGGTGATCACACTGGCGGGAGAAGAAGAATCTTTTACAAGCCGGTTTTCGGCATCATAGGTCTTATAAAAAGTTCCGTCATAGGTGAGATTTCCCCTGTCATCAAACGTAAAACTGCTTCCGTTTACACCCGTAAGCTGGTTTAAGTTATTTATGCTATATGTAGTAGCCACTCCATTCAGGTTAGCGGCAGTGCGATTACCAACAGCATCATAGGTATAAGTATTTTGAATAAATGGACTGCCAACAGGGCCTCTTTTATAATTAATAAGCCGGTAACCATTATCATAGGTAAACTGTTCGGACAAAGCAGGATCATCCGGGCGGATGATGGCTGTTTTGTTATACTCTTTATCATAACTGAACTGGCTGTTCTGGATCGTACCACTGGCCGTGGTAGTGGACAAACTACTTAGCCGGTTGGCAAAATCATACTGCAGGACGCTGTTAGCTCCGTTGCCGAATGTTTTTTGTGTGAGCTGGTTGGCATTGTTGTAGTCATAGGCCGCTACCAGCACACTGTCTTTCAGCACACGGGTCAGCCGGTTGCGGGCATCAAATTCTTTTATTACCACGGTGTTGTCCGGGTAAACCGTGGTTTGTGTTCGGCCGGCAACGCTGTAACTGTAGTTGGTGGTTCTTCCGTCAAAGGTTTCGGAGGTCACCCGGTTCAGTGCATCATAAGTAAAGGATGCCGTGCCGCTGTTATTGGTGGCCGTCAGCACCCGGCCCAGTTTATCATACGTAAAACTGTACACTTCGCCCCCGGGCAATGTACGGTTCACTACCCGGTTCAAGGTGTCATACTGGTAGGTTATGATGGATGCATCAGTCTGTCTTATGCTGGTAATATTCCCTTTATTGTCATAATTCAGTTCATTGTATTTGCCATCAGGAAAAGTCATTCTTTTCCGACGGTTGAGCTGGTCGTAGGTATATGTGGTGGTATTGTTGTTCTGATCGGTAAGCGCCACTATATTACTTTGTGCATCATAGCCCACTGTTGTCACAAATCCGTTATTATCCGTATAGGTCTTCACCCGGTCGAGGCTATCATAGGTATAGTGACTTGTTCTTCCCTCCCTGTCAGTCACAGCAATGATGTTATTGTTTTTGTCATAGGCATAGGTCGTTGTGTTTCCCAGCGGGTCTTTTATGGTCTTTACCCTGTTCAGACTATCATAGGTAGCCGAAACCACTGCACCGGTTCCATTGGTATAACTGGTTACATTTCCATTCTTGTCATAAGCATAACCCGCAACCGTTCCATCTGCATCACTGACGGAAACCAACCGGTTCAGCTGGTCATACACGTAGTTCAGGCTTCTGCCATTGGGCAGGCTGGCGCTGATTATATTTCCGTTTGCGTCATACTCATACAGCACATTGTTCCCTTCCGGGTCTTTTACCTGCTTCAACCGGTTCAGCTTATCATAACTGAACGTTGACTGATGTCCCAGCGCATTTTTTACTGACAGCAGGTTATCCATTCCGTCATAAGTAAGACTGGCCTCGTTGCCGGTGGGTCCCGTCAACTTCACCAGCCTGTTACTGGCATCATAATTAAAAATGCTGGTTTCATTATTCTCATTGATGGCTGAAACCATATTTCCTGCTGCATCATAGGTAAACTGTACGCTGTTGTTGATGGGGTCTGTTATCTTTTTGAGCCTGTTCAATATGTCATACTCCGCTGTTGAGTTGTTTCCCCTTGCATCAGTATAAGACAGCAGACGGCCCCTTGCATCAAAAGAAAGTGTAGCCGTGTAACCGTTCGGCCCTGATACATTCGTTGGGTTACCCACTGCATCATAATTATAGGTATAGGTATTCCCTTTGGGATCGGTGCCGGAAATTATATCGCCGGCTGCATTATAAACTGCCGTATAGATATTATTACCCGGGGTGATCAATTGAATAAGATTACCTTTTGCATCGTAGCTCAAACTGTAGCTATTTCCTTTCGGATCTTTAAAGCTGTTTATTTTCTTAAAATCCGATGTATAGGTATAGGTACTCACTCCGCCCGTTGGATCAGTGGCTGTCAGCATATTGCCATTCTCATCATAAGTATATTTATACACCTGCCCATTGGCATCTGTCATCTTTACCTGGTTACCATTTTCATCATATTCATAACTCACATTAAACCCGCAGCAATTGCCGGACATGGATGTGATCCAGGAAAACCCATCCACTGTCTGGTAAGTATATTTTGTAACCTGGTTACCTGTTTCCAGGTGATCGGTAACAATGGTGGTTTGCGAAATGGTATCGTATGAAAAACTCAACCGCTTGTTGCAACCGATCAGTTCTCTTGCGGTGAGGTCGGGAAAGTAAATTATGTCTACTTTGTTATTATTCTTATCGGCCAGCGATTTCATCGGGCCGTTCACCAGGTAGGTGTACTGGTATTTCCCGTTCAGCGGATCTTTCACTTCTTTCAGGTTGCCGGCCGCATCGTAGGTATAGGTAAATGTTCTTGCCGGGCTGGCAACTGCATCTGCCACCGTTGCCAACCTGCCCTGCGGGTTATAGGTAAAACTGATGGTTTGCCCGGCCGCATTCGTAATCGCAGATAATAAAGAGTCGGTATAAGTGAAATTGATATAATTCCCGTTGGGCTCTTCCATCCGGGTTATGCGTTTATGCACCGCATTGTCAAAAAAGAATTTAATTCCATCCAGTTCCGTCAATACATATTTACCTGGCTGGTATTGTGTAAGTATATTAAAAAAACCTTTGGGCGATTTGTAACCACCACCGGGCAATGAGTCATATTTATCTTCCCTTCCATCTCCCCAAAGGATAAGTCTTGCACCCGGAGTTGTATCATAACTATATTTAATATTGTATCTAAACGTCCAACCTTTGCCATAGCCATAATCCTCTGTAAACAAAAAACTGTTATAGCTGAAAGAAATATTGAGATCAAATCCTCTTGCAGGTATATAGATATCTGTTCGGTTCAAAAACAGATTACCGCTTAGTGTATTGACCTGTGTACCCAACGGGCCCCGCTTATTGGGATTGTTGAGGTTTTGGCTGCTGGCAGAAAATATACCCAAAGAAAAGAACAACAACAGCATGCTCCTGTAACCCCTGGTACCGTTTTTATATTTATTCCTGATGCTATACATACAATATCTTTTGCTGGCAATTATTGTAATTTAAATAACACTGAACCGTCTGCCGGGACATTCCTTGGCGATACACAATGAATCGTAATGGTGCCGCTGCCCCCGGGTCGCAAGATTCCCGGTGGCCCGCCCGGCTCTGTAAATTCAATGTATAAAGATGTGGAGCCATTAGGCACTCCTGCCTTTGTAAATGCCATTTTCACATCCTCCTCGCTATAAAGAACCCTTGATTGTACAGGCAAATCAAAATTTGTCGGGTTACTAAAATTGATAAAAATCACAACCGGCCTGTTGATTAATACCCTTGAAGGAACCACCAGCTCAACCACCAACTGCGAATTCAACCCGCTGGCTGCACCCGGGTCACAGCCGGGTTCGTTGCCATCGCCGGCGCCTGTGTTCACACCAGCACCGGTAATCAACCCGCCATTATTGGGAGGAACAATGGAAAATCCGCCGGGCAATGTTGCTTCGGTCAGGTCTGGTTTTATCAATGTCACATCATAGATACCAAATGGTTTTCCCTGCAGCGGGAAGGTGGCAAACACCTGTGTGCTGTTGCTGTAATAAACCGCTGAGGCAAAAATGGTCGTTGTGCCATTGCTCAGTCTGGCAATCATACTGTCACGGAACAGCGAACCCCTGATGCGAATGGTGACATTGCCAATATTGGCTCCCGCATTGGTGTGTACATCCAGGATGGCAAATGGCAGTTTGACTGCTTTCAGAATTACATTTTGCTCAACCGGGTTGGGAGAAACACAGCGATACATGATATAATACACCGAATCGGTGACATCCGTCATCACGATACGCTGGTTGCCATAGTTCGGTGTTTCGAACCGGTAATCATAGCGGGCTGCTGTAGGAACATAACCACCGGCAATAAACATTTCATTGAGCATGGTCAGTGAATCGGGTGTGGTGAGGGTGACCATGATGGTGGAACCATATAATGAATCGGGGATCCGCAGCTTATAGAATCTCTCAATATTCTTCACTGTATTCGGCTCTTCCACATTCATCAGCAACTCATTTACTTTCACATAGACGGGTGTGGAAGACATGCCAATGTTATTATCCTTATCCGATTCAAGAATATTATTAAGTACATCTGTTTTTACAAATACATTATAATTGCCTTCCACCACACCAGTCACCAGTGGCGCCATCCGCACTGTATCTGATTGCAGGGGCTGCATCAGGATGTTTTTATCTTTTATGCCAATCAGCACCGATGTGGAATCCAGGAAATCACCTGCTGATAAATAGATGCCGTCTTTACTGTATCCTCTAGCCTGTTCTCCGGACACATTTGTGATGACCCATTTGGCTGTATCAATGGTATAACCCAGTGTAACCGTATCCGGCATCAGCATGCCGCTCACAGTGAGGTCAGTAACCGGTGGTGCGAACACATTGATGAGGCTGAAGCCAAGATTGTTATTCATATTGGTTTCGATCACTGCATTGTTGGCATTGGCCTGGCTAATGAGCACATAATTGCCCGGTGTTGTAAAGGCAGGTATGGTAACCGTCACTGTATCATAATAATGCTGACCTGCGGCCAGGGCACTTGTTCTGTAGCGGGTGGCCAGCAGGCGATCTCCCTGGTTAGGTGATGGTATGAAATCTGTCGAAAGAAACAACCTGTTTTGCCAGTTGCTGCCCGGGAAAGTGATGCCATTTCCATTGTTGGTGATCTTGTATATCACGGTAATGGGCTGTCCTGCCGCAACTGATGTCGGAGCTGTTATGATCGTATCAGTTAAATCGGACAATGGCGGCAAGGTTACCTGTATCTTTTTGGCAGCACCTGAAACTTCCCTGATAAAATTGATATTATTGCTTAACACTTTTTCACCCGGAATGCGGTTCGTGTGATTATTATGAACATACACATAATATTCACCGCCCGGCATATAAGGTGTGATAGGTGCAGCGCTGTATCCTGTATCCTGGTTGCGGTTGAGACGTAGATACTTAAGGTATTCGGCCGCTTTGATATCACCTGCATCTGCAATGGAATCAGCAGAAAAATAAATGGCATCGTACCAGGAATTGTAATACTGTTGCAGGTTGGGATTATACCCAATATTTTTTATCCTCCAGTTCAACGAAATGGGCGAACCTACCGTGACGGCATCCGGGCCGGAAACGGTACTGACAATATGATCTACCAACGGGTTCACCAGCACACGGTTGCTGCTGCCGCCAACATTGTTGTTCGCAGCGCTGGCTTCATATGCACCTGTATCTGCATTTGCTTTTACATAGAAATACGCATTGCTGTACATGATTGCCGGGAAGCAGTCATTGTACTGATAGGTATAAAGCAGGTTCACGTTAAATGTATCAGTATAGATACCGGATGAAGCCGCTACGGTTCTTGTTTGTGTACGTTTAGCAACATAGTAACTGGTGGCCGGACTGAAGGTGGGGTTGCAACTGATGAATAAACTGTCTGTCCAGGTGCCTGTTGCCACACCGCTTCCGTTATTATTTACTGTATAAATGATTCTTTCAGGGAAAACGGTAAAAACAGAATCATCAGTTTGTACACTACTTACAACAAAATCAGCAGGTGTTGCAGCACTAACAAGAGTGGAGGCAGCAGCACTGATATTGTTGGCATAATTTGTTTCTCTGAATGAGCTATCATAATTAATTAGCACATAGAAATACTTTGTTCCTGTGCTGGCAGGTGGCATATCATACACAAATGTATGCGGAATGGCTGTTCCCACAGGCAGGTCTTCAGTGAATGTATTTGTGCCTATGAGTTGTGCCGAGCCATCAAAAGTGGAAGTGTTGCTGATATAAATTCTGTCATGACGAATATGGTTGAATACTGTTCCAGGTCCGGTATTGGTCAGTTGATAATTGACAGTGATGGGTTGTCCGCCTGTTGAAATGCCGGGAACCGCAATAGAGGAAACCGTCACATCCGGTCTCTGCACCACAAGCGGTAATTCGCTGCGTTTGATCTGTGGCGTACCCGGATATTCAAAAACTGTTTTTGTTGGATTGGTGTACACATAAACATAATAAGTGCCCGGCTGGAGATTCGATGGCAAATTAAAATTAAGTGCCTTCGGAAAATTTGAATTGGGATAAAGTGCATGAGCAATATTCACGGCAGAGGCTGAACCGCACTGCTCCATATCATCCGGGTACAATGAACCTGCAAATGGCTGAATTCCATGTTTTACTTCATTCAGTAATATTGCATTTGAAATGTTTAAGCCTCCGGCTTCAGTACTTAAGTATACCCTGTCAACCCAATAGCTGGAACCCTGAGCAAGACTGTCTGTGTACTTAAGCGGACCGATACAATCAGAGCCAGGTGATGATCCTCCTGAGCATGGACAACGAAAGATTGTCGGCAGGAAATAATGTCCTTTATTTTTTTCTAAATTATCTGTAAATCCTTCATTCCTGATATTCCAGTTTACACCAATCGGCTGGGTAGTACTTGCAGTAGTAACGGGTACATTCAACGATTGAACAGTAAGCTTTGGTGTTGGCGTCAGGTAAACCTGTAATTGTGCCTGACCAAGATTATTATCATTTAATGCTCCTTCATACAGCACAGAGCCGCCTGTTTCTTTTGCATTTGTTTTTACATAAATGAACCAGGTGCCAAATATGAAATTAGGGATCACTACATTGATGCTCCGTGTATAGAAACTATCTGGCTGCAATTGTGCAGTGTTCATAAATCCTGCATTGAATGCATTGGGATAATATGAACCATTGGCTTTTGGTATTGTCAGGGGGATGGCATTGCTGCGATCAAACAATGGATTAGGGGAAATGAAAACTGAATCTATCCAGCTTCCGCCGGGTGGGGTAAGCACTCCGTAATTTTTTACCTGGTAGGTGAGATTAACAGTGCTCCCGGAAAATACCGATGATGGTGTAAAAACTGATTCCACCCGCAGGTCGGGTGTAGGGGCCAACTCAATTTGCATGGGCGTCTCTTTTCTAGCCGTGTCATTTGCCACAGACACCTGCATGATCTTCCAGTTGGGATGCTCATTATCTGTTATGACATAGATATAAACAGGAAAACTATAACTGAGCGGCAATGTGAAATTGAGACTGTTTGTATAGGACTGGCCGGGTGCAAGACCGGTGGGTCTGATTTTTTTACCAAGCAACAGAGGTCTTCCGTTTGCAGTGAGAGAATTCCATGAAGAAGCGCTCCAGTTGGGTGAACCGGCGAAACTTACATTTGGAACTGTATCCAGCGCAAAATAAACCCCATCATACCAGGTAGCTCCCGGCAATGTGGAACCGGGTCCTACATTGGTCACTTCCCAACTGATAGATATAGTTTGACCGGAAGTGGCCGTAGCCGGCGCCTGCACATTGCTCACCATCAGGTCTGGCAGCGGAATGATTCCGAATTCCTGAACAGGCCCTGCGGTAGAAGAGCAGGGGTTTTTAGAAACAACTCTCCACTTATACGTTGTATTATATTGAAGTGAGTTGGCGGGAAGGATATAGGAAATACTTTCAAGGTTTGCAGCATAGGGAGTGCCGGGTTGAGGGTCCTGGGCATTCCATACATACAGATCATACTGTGTAGTGTTTTGCCCGGGTATCCATGATAATTGCAGCGGCAATTGCTGGTCCGCCGCATTGTTCGCCGGTATCATTCCTGTTACCGCTGCCGGAGCATTGTTTGAAGTTGCAATTTGTAAAATACTTTCATCACTGAATATGGGATCACAGGCACTGTTGGCCTTTACTTTCAGTGTGTAGTTGCCTGGTGTTTGCCAATCAACCCATGCTGTATCATTACTGGTTGTTAATATGCCGCCGCCGCTCAGGGTCCATACATAATTAGCCCCCGGAATTTTCTGTGCATTATAGCGATAAGTATTTATGCAAGGCGAAGCATCGCCGATTATGGCATTCAAACTTCGCAGGCCAATGCAAAATGTCTGGTCAACCGGGGTGGCGCCTAAATAGTTTACATTACCCACCTGGGAAGCCCGTATCGTAACCGTACCAACACCATTCAGTTTTATCTTGTTGCCACCGACGATCGAAGCAAAATTATTGCCCGCAACCACTGAGTATGAAACCGCTAATCCTGATGAAGAACTGGCTGTAAGCGGATATTGCTGCGGCCCGAATATTTGATCGGGTATAGAATCGAATGTAATGACCTGGGGCCCTTTTAATACCCTGAAAGATTGCTGAACATCTGCAGCAGGGCTATAAATTTCGTTACCCGGCTGCATGGCCTTAATTACAATATCGCCCACCAATGTGGCGCTGCCGGTAATAAATAAGGTGTCGTTCTGTATCACACCCGGGCCGAGTATTTTCTGGAAAAAGATCGGGAGACCTGAACTCGCCGTTGCATTAAGCTTTACAAATGCATTAGGAGATAGAGGAATGTCGGGCAGGCTGTCAAATACAATGGTCTGGGAAATGGCCGAATCAGCAAAAATAATAGGATTCGACTCAGGGCCTGTCGCACAAATATGTACAAACCTTGCGGTATAGGTTCCTGCAAGAGCTGCATAGAAAGTGGGTTGGTTGGCGCCGGGAATGGCAACAGCATCTCTATACCACTGGCAATAGGTATCCGGCGGAAAATTGGCTGCTGTCAATGTTCTCATAAAAGAACTGATAACCGGCGCCTGTGTGGGTGCTGTTCCGCCGTCAATTACATGAACAGCTTTTTGTTTTGGCGCTGTAGCACCACCGCTGTTTGATAAATATAATTCGATTACCCGGTTGCCTAATGTTGTCCATGTTACAGTAGCTGTATTACCATTTGCATTTAGCGTGCCGCCACCGTTTGGCAAACTCCAGTGATAACTGATATCATTGCCAACCACATTTGCAGCCGTATAAGTGACAGTATTGCCTACGCAAACTGTTGTGTCGCCTGAAATGGTAAAAGAAGATGAAGGTGCCGGCGATGTTGTAACTTTCCAGAGCTCTCTTCCAAATACAGGGTGAGTGGCTGTAAACAACAACATATCATTTAATGCGACAAGAAGATCAGGATTTGATGCCGTGCTTCCGGGAAACAAATCATAACCAATAGTGCCTGCTTCCGTGCCATCGCTTTGGTAAAATTCTACACCGCCGCCCGGCATAGTTGCACGGAAATAAAGTGTGTTGTTTACAACTACCATTTGTTGAGGGAATGCATCAGCACTGCCCGTATTAATATCTTTTACTATTGTTGTTCCAAGTTCTGTATTGTCTGTTCGCCAGAGTTCATGACCCAGTGGACCATCGCCATCAAAATATACATAACCATTCATATACGTAAATCCAGAACCACCACCACCGCTTCCGCCGGGAACAAGCTCTTTGATCATATAAGTGCCGCCGGGTGTGCCATCGCTAACCCAGGGCTCAAATACAGTTCCCGGGGAATTTGCAGTGAAATACAAAAAATTATTAGCCACTTTTAAATTCATAGGGTTACCATTACCGGTTGGGTGAATATTCATGAAAAGTTGTGTTCCGGCTTCCGTGCCATCACTAACCCATAGTTCCTGCCCATTTATTCCATCGTTAGCGTTGAAATAAGCTTTGTCATTATAAACAGTCATCGAACTGATAGCTGGAGAACCTGTTCCCACAACAATATCTTTTACCAGCACTGTACCGGCAGCAGTACCATCACTCCTCCATATTTCCCGGCCTAATCCTGTTACCTGCGCAGTAAATAATAACATGCCGTTTACATTTACAGGACTCTGAATTGTTGCTGTGCCGGCGCCTGCAACAATATCAGCTACCAAAACTGTTCCCGCTTCCGTACCATCGCTTTTCCATAATTCATTGCCGGTAGTACCATCATTGGCAACAAAAAAAAGAGTATTTCCGACAGCAGTAAGCAAGGTTGGACTCGAACTGAAAGTACTTGCCCGGATATCCTTTACCATTACGGTTCCGGCTTCTGTTCCGTCTGTTTTCCAAAGCTCATTACCGGATACAGTTGTCGTTGCGGTAAAGTATAGTGTATTATTTACAATGGCGAAGTTTGAGGGGGACGAGCTGCTGGTTCCTGTATTTATATCTTTCAACATGACAGTGCCTGCTTCCGTTCCGTCGCTTTTCCACAATTCTGTTCCGTTACTGGCATCAGTTCCTGCAAAGAATATTGCATTGCCAAATTTTATAAAATTAGCCGGGTTGGATGATGCCGTAAAAGAATTGATATCTTTTAACAACATGGTTCCGGCATCAGTGCCGTCTGATACCCATGGCTCACGACCGGTTGCTGTCATCGGAATGCCCGGCTTATAGCCTTCGTACATGAAGTACAATTTATTTTCAAAACCATAGAGGTCTGAAAGAAACCCGCCATTTACAACGGTACTATTCAATGTAACAGTCCCCGCTTCGGTACCATCTGTTTTAAAAAGGGCAACTTGTCCTGCTAATGAGCCGGTAAAAAAAAGCTGGTTATTTACTATGGTTAACTCTGCCGGCATGGTAGATGTATTACCTGCGTTAATATCTTTCACCACTACAGTCCCGGCATCAGTACCATCAGACCTCCAGAGTTCAGAACCAAGTGCAGCAGTAGTAGCCCTGAAAAACAGGGTGCCGTTTAGATTAATTAAATTTTGAGGATTTGATCCCGCTATACCGGGATTTATATCCTTTACCAAAACAGTTCCCGAAACAGTGCCATCAGTTTTCCACAACTCAGTACCGTTTGTTCCTTCGACAGCAGAAAAATAAATTGTGCTGCCGATCAGAATAAAATTTTGCGGACCTGATGAATTAGAACCAGGATAAATATCCATTAATAAAGAAGTTCCCGCCTCCGTTCCGTCCGATACCCAAATTTCAGTACCAGCCGAACTCTCAAATGCCGAAAAACACAGCTTGTTTCCAAGGGCAAACAAAGGCCCCGGGGTTGAGCTGCCCGCTCCGGGATTAATATCTTTCACCATTACTGTACCTGCATCGCTACCATCTGATTTCCATAATTCCGTTCCGTTTACACCATTATTTGCATTAAAAAAAAGTTGATTGGAGAAAACGGTAAGATTAGAAAAAGTTGTGTTGCCTGCACCAGCGTTGATATCTTTCACCATTACTGTACCCGCATCCGTTCCATCACTTTTCCATAGTTCTCTTCCGTTGGTTGCTGTAATAGCCGTAAAAAATAAAGTGCCGTTTACATTAATTAAATTTTGTGGACTTGAGTGTGCAGTTCCGGGATTAATGTCTTTTACCATTACCGTTCCCGCATCGGTGCCATCGGTTTTCCATAATTCGATTCCTGAAGCAGAATTCGCTGTGAAATATAAAATATCATTTATTACAATTAAATTTCTTGGATTGGAGTTTCCGGTTCCAGCAATAATATCTTTCACGATCACCGTTCCCGCCTCCGTTCCATCTGTTTTCCAAAGCTCATTACCGTTGGCTGCAGTTGTGGCATGAAAATATAAATAGCTATTCATTTCAGTGAGAAGGGGAATATCCACCGTAGCAGCCCCGTCTGTAAAAATTCCTGAAGCGCCTGGGTTAATATCTTTTAAAAGCGATGTCCCTGCTTCCGTGCCATTTGTTTTCCATATCTCAAGCCCTGTTACAGCGTCGTTTGCCAAAAAATAAACATTACCATTCATGCCACTAAAACGAAATCCGCTGACAGGTCTTGAATTAAGTGTTACAGGTCCATTTATATCCTTTAATAATTGAGGGGCCTGCGCATAAATTGTTTGCCACCAAAATGTCCAGGTTATCAACAAAAGAATAATTCTTATACTGGCACTGCAGCCCGTTGTTGTTCTGCTATTTTTAGCAGATAAAATTCTAAACAATGGCAATGGCAGCTTGGTGGCTTTTTTCATACCAGTTAGTGGCGATGCTTTTAAGTTTATAGTTTTATCCCAGGCCTTAACTTTAAGTCAAATGGCTGACCTGTCTTTTTTTGGCAAAACGGAAAACCATTTTGCTGTTGTTCGGTTGGCTTTTACAGAAGAAATGGAGAGAAAGTGATTGTAAATAAAACCCTCTCTGCAGTTTTTGCCTATAATCCTTTTGGATTAGATAATAATAACAACGGTATTCCTTAATTTGATGCCATAAACTCAGCTACTTGAAAAAGACTGGCTTTTTACTGTCGCTTCTGCTAACTATGCTGGTCAGTCATTCAGGCTTTGCCCAGCCTGTAAGCCGGTATAATACTTTCAGCTACAGCGTAAACGAAGGATTGCTGCAGACCACGTTGGCTGACATTGAAGTGGACAAGAATAATTTCTGCTGGATATCGTTTCCGAACGGGATCCAAAAATTCGACGGCAACAATTTTGTGGATGTGCCCGTGCGGCCAGGCTTACCGGATGATAAATATGCCAGGTTTTTCCGGTGCAAAAACGGCGATCTGCTGATCAGCCATTCACAGGGTATCAGTAAGTACAATAGTGAAACTGATAATTTTTCTCTGGTATTTAAGCCGCATATATCCTATCATCAGACACCTGTATTTATCGGTGCTGCTCAAGACACACTCTATGTGTATGATGAAATGGGTGTTATCACGGCTTTCGATTGCGGCAGCTTTAAACCTTTGTACGAATTCAGGACCAACCTGCCCGGCTCTTCTTTAAATACAGAGCAAAGAGCACTATTCAGCAGCAATATTATTAATCATAAAGCAGCCATGAAAATCGGCTCTGTTGTTTACCTGTTTGATTTAAGAGAGAAAAAAATTATAGATCAATCAGTCATTGAATCGGTGATTTATTCTCATACGTTGAGGCTAATAAGCGAACACGAGGTGCTGTATTACAACCACAGGATAAAGAATGCGTTACAATGCTGGAATTTTATTACAAAAAGCAATACACAGCTCCCCATTCAGGGTAAAGATGAGATACTGATTAACCGCTCTGTCATTTTTCCATGGCAAAACAAGATGCTCATTTCATTTAATAACAGGTTATTTGAAACAGATTCCACATTACAGGTGCTGCGATCTGAACTGGTCAATTTTCAAAATGAGCCTGTTGCGGGAAACGCAGGTATACACAAGATAACAGAAGATAATTTCGGCAACCTATACCTGCAAACCGTCAATAGCGGTATCCGGAAAATTACCCGAAACAACTATCCTATCAGATATTTTGGCTCCCTTGAACTCAAAGGAAATAATATATTATCCGTTTTGCCGGATAAAAAGAATAACCGCATTCTTACCGGCGGCACAGGTGGTTTATTCATCTTTGATACTCTTCAGCGTTTGATCAAACAAATAATAACAGCCCCGGGGTCTAACAGAAAACTCGTTCCAAACGGAATTATAAAAGCCGGCAATGACGGATATATCATTTTTGCTTCTGGTTTCAACAACGCCTTCCGCTTAGACAAAAACCTGGCAACGCTTACTCCTGTTTCCATTTCAAGTTCATTAATCCCTGGAAAAAAGCATGTTGACTATTTTGGAAATGTATTAACGAATGATGGAACTAAGGCCATTTTTCAATCCCAGGACAAATTATACAGTATTCGTTTTGCCGGTACAAAAATTTCTGAACACCGATTTTCCGTTGCCTATATCGTTGGTGGATTGTGGTATAATAACATGATCATCTCCCATGGGATGAACGAGCTGATTTTTCTCGAAGGGAACACATTTAAAGAATTAAAAAAGATCCCGTTTAGTGAAGGCGCTGGAATTCGGTGCTTTACGCAGGATAACAGCGGTGGCATTTACATGGGCACCAATAAGGGAATTTTTAAAATTGATACGAGTGGAAAAATTTTAATGCGGTGGAACAAAACCACCGGGCTTCCAGATGAATGTATCTATGCCATGCGGTTTGACAAGGACGGCTTCCTTTGGTGCAGCAGCAATAAGGGAATATTCAGAATTAATAAGGACAATAGCCTTTTACAATTGACCCGGCTGGATGGCTTGCAGGAAAATGAATTTAATTCTAATGTTGTAGCTGTTGCAGATGATGGTGAGTTCTATTTTGGCGGCATCAATGGCGTCAGCAGTTTTTATCCGGCTGCCATCAGCAGTTTTGATGAAAAAATAAAATTATTGTTCACTGCTATTAAGGCAAATAATGAACCTGTCAGCCAAAAGACTGCTGTTTATAATACTGAAAAATTAACTCTTCCTTACTGGAAAAACAGTTTATCATTTGATTTTGTGGCTATGGGTAATAATAACCCCGACCAGTATGTTTATCAATACCGTTTAAAAGGAACTGACAAAGACTGGATTCAAAACAATGGCCTGCAAACCATTCATTACTCATTGTCTCCCGGCAAGTATTATCTTCAACTGTATGCCTCCCGGCAATTTGACAAGAATGCCGAACCCATGAAGGAACTGGTTATTGTTATCCATCCTCCTTTCTGGAAAAGCTGGTGGTTCAGAACCATAGTTGCATTGCTTTTATTTGTGGCAGTTGCCTATATTATTAATCAGCGGAACAAGGCAAGATATAACAGGCGGCTGCAACAAATAGAAAACGAAACAAGGTTGGAGAAGGAGCGGCACCGCATTTCAAAAGATCTGCATGACAGCCTGGGCGCCTATGCCAACGCTGTTTTATATAATACCGAGCTATTGGAAAAAGAAACCGCTGAATGGAAAAAAAATGAACTGATCGGTGACCTGAAATTTGCCTCCAAGGATATTATTACATCCCTTCGGGAAACGGTATGGGCCTTAAAAAAGGAACAATATACAGCTGAAGAATGCCTGGTGCGCATCCGCAATTTTGTACAGCCCCTGACAAGATATTACCAGCATATTAGTTTCGGGATCGAAGGTGACGCCCCGGCAAGCCTGGTATTACATTATGCAAAAGCATTGAATGTGGTAAGAATAGTGCAGGAAGCTGTTGCCAACAGCATCAAACATTCACGGGCAAAAAACATCCGTATCACTTCTGCTGCAATGCCGGATAACAAATGGAACCTGATGGTGCAGGACGATGGCGAAGGCTTTGATACCAGTGAAATGAATAATTCAGAAAAAGGAAATGGATTGAACAACATGGAGTACCGGGCTGCAGAAGCAGGTTTTGTATTTTCCGTACATTCAACAGCAAATAAAGGAACAACGATAAACATAATTATATAAGATGCCGATCCAGGTAGCCATAGTAGATGACAAAGCAAGTAACCGCAGCATTCTGCGGGATAAACTGATGCGACACCCGGGATTTGAAATCACACTTGTTGCAGAGAATGGCAAAGATTTTTTAGAGAAAATGCAACCACTGCCGATTGAAAAAACACCGGATGTTGTGCTGATGGATCTTGAAATGCCGGAGATGGATGGCGTGGATGCGGTAGCGGCCGGTTCTTATTTATACCCTTTGGTAAAATTTGTAATGCTCACCATTTTTGATGATGAAGAAAAGATTTTTAAAGCTATCAAAGCCGGCGCTTTTGGTTACCTGTTAAAGGATGAAAGTTCAGAAAACATCGCTGATGTGTTGACTCAAATGTATGAAAATGGTGTGGGCCCCATTTCGCCGGGTATTGCACATAAAATTCTGCAACTTGTTCAGCAAAACGAGATTTCGTTGCAGAAAAAAAGCAAGCAGCCAGAAAAATTCTTATTCAATCTTACAGAACGGGAACAGGAAATACTCAAACTGCTTGTACAGGGGTTGCTTTATAAAGAAATCGGCGACAGGCTGCAGATAAGTCCTAACACAGCCAAAAAACATGTACTTAACATTTACAGCAAACTACATGTAAATAACAAAACACAGGCGCTGGCGTTGGCGTATGAAAAAGGGCTGATATAATTAAAGTTATTATCAATGTTGGCACAAATTGAAATCGTATGATTTTTTTATGGAATTACTGCCTGTTATTCCTTTTCATTACCACTGCATGTAATAACACAGAAAACAGGACAAAAAAAGAAAAGGAACTGGCCAATGAATGGAAAATACATCTTCGGCCAAAGGACAGCATCGTGAATGTGATGAAAATCGGAGAAACATTTGCCCTGGAAAGCAGCGAGGTGCAAGGCATTGACCGGGAAGCCTATAAACAGTTTGACTACTGGAAAGAAATGGACACTTTGTTCTTTGAAAGAACCGAAAGCAAAGATTTCAGCAACCCCGACGAAGCCGGCGGGAGTATTGTTAATCTTGAAATATTTAAAGCCATCAAAAAAGGAGAAACCGAAATCCGGTTCTATAAAAAACACTATTACGGCAACCGTGATCCGCAGGACAGCAGTTATGTGAAAGACACAACCACCCTGCTCTATAACAGCTATAAATTCAGGATTGAATAGTCGCTGCTTTTCTCCCCCTATCTTTCTTTACTCAGATACTGAAAGCCTTTTGACAATTATCAAAAAACTGAAATACCATGAGGAGGGTATAGGTTCAGCCTGCTTTCCTCTCTAAGTTTAGGCCTATATTAGATATACAATCACTTTTAAAACCACCACATGTCAAACGTAAGTAAATGGATGAGCTGGGAAGGCGGCATAGACCTGGTTGCTGTCACTTCCCCTGATCTGCAAATGCCGAATGTGATTGTGCATTTGGGTCGTATGGTCAACACTCCTGTAGGCAGTGCCCCGTCGGGCATGATCCTCTGGCAACCTGACCCCAATGCCATGCCTGCGGTCATGGGTTTTGTAAGCACAAACCCGGAAGTAGGAAAATATTTCGGACCCAACATTTTTGCCGGCACTCCTTTTGAACAGGCCCCTGTGCTGGATGCCACTATTGAGATCAATATAACTGCTGACAAAGCCATTAGTAAATGTGTAGTAGCGGGTCATACGTTTGAAGTGGAGATGAGTTATTTCGGCGAGCCTTACCTGATTGACCGGAAGCCTTCTGCCATGCCACCTTTTTACCAGCAGGGTATAGAAATACAGGCAACTAAAGTTTCCCTGAAAGTGAATGGTGAAGCTATCAACATCATTGTGCCACCTGTCGGCATCACCGGCGGACCAGCATCCGTAGTGGCGCCGAATGGTGTGTACGCCAGATAACAAGCCATCATTCTTTTCCACCTGCGTCCCGCCTGAGGCGGGACGCTTTTTTCTAACAGCTAATCCGTAAACTTGTCATCACATGAAAAATATTCTACTGTTTGCCTTATGCACTATCATATTCAACCAGGTTGATCTTTCTGCACAAAGGACAAATGTACCCGAAGACAGGAACCTGGCAGAAGCCATCCTGCTTTGCTCCAGTCACAAAGGGTTGATGAAAGACCTGGTTGCCAGTAAAGAGGCAGATACAGCTAAATTGTATTCCAAACTGAATACACTGGCCCGCAACTGGGATAAGTTCAATCACCGGCGTGACAGTATTAAACTGAAAAATACCGTTCGGTTGCCTGTTGAAGGCACCGACAAACAAATGGTGCTGGTTTACCTGATGTACCGCAATGCCGAATGGGATGAAATGTTGCTGCTGACGAGTAAAAAAGATAATTACCTGCTGGATATTGACAGGCCCGAAGATGTTTTCACCTTCAACACTAAAAACCGGACCCGCTATCATAACAATACCGGCAGCCTTTCATCTCTCTTCATTAAAAAACTGCCGCTGAAAGAAGAAGCGTTGCAAACAACCAAAACCATTATCAGGCTGGTAAATGCAGGAAAGAAAGACAGCCTTTATCAATATATTGCCTATAACCGGCAAAATGATCCAAAAAGAAAATACCTCGAAGAGCCGCTGAGTGCAAAATCGCCGGAAGACCAGGTGTTGCTGAACAAGATATACAACGACCTGAGAGGCCTGTTTGCTTCGCCGGAAAGCATTTATATTGATGGAGGGTTTAAAGCCAATCCCGATTTCGGCTCCTGCAGCTTTCGTGTTGTTTGTAAGGAAACAAAAAATTCGGAACAGTTTTATTATTTGTACCGGAACGGGAAATACCTGTTGTCAAAATAACCATCCGCTTCTATAAAGAAACCCTGCAAATACCGGAAGCATTCCCGTTCCCGGTAAACCGCTATTCAACTATTTGCTCAAACAGGCGTTAGTTTTCAGTAAATTTGAACTTCAAATTTAAGACTATGCCTGTTCAGGATTTTGAAAAACTATTCCAGGAAAAGATTGACAACGAAATCAAGATCGAGCCGAAAGACTGGATGCCCGATGCCTATCGCAAGACCAACATTCGGCAGATTTCTCAACATGCCCATAGTGAAATCGTGGGTATGCTGCCCGAGGGCAACTGGATCAGCCGGGCCCCGACCCTGAAAAGAAAAGCCATCCTGCTGGCCAAAGTGCAGGATGAAGCAGGTCATGGTTTATACCTCTATTCAGCTGCCGAAACATTAGGTATGTCGAGGGAAGAAATGATCAATGATCTGCACAGCGGCAAAGCCAAGTATTCTTCCATTTTCAATTACCCTTCCCTAACCTGGGCCGATATGGGCGCCATCGGCTGGCTGGTGGATGGAGCAGCGATTCTGAACCAGGTGATGCTTTGCAGAACATCTTACGGTCCTTATGCAAGAGCCATGGTGCGAATTTGCAAAGAAGAAAGTTTTCACCAGCGGCAGGGTTTTGAAATTCTATTGACATTATCAAAAGGAACAGCGGAGCAGAAAGCCATGTGCCAGGATGCCATCAACCGCTGGTGGTGGCCCTCGCTGATGATGTTTGGTCCGAAAGACAGTGAAAGTACCAACAGTGATCAAAGCATGAAATGGAAGATCAAACGCAAAAGCAATGATGAACTGCGCCAGAATTTTGTGGATATGATTGCCGAACAGGTGAAAGTGTTGGGCATGACCCTGCCCGATCCGGATCTGAAATGGAATGAACAAAGGAAGCACTATGATTTTGGCGAGATCAACTGGACGGAGTTCTGGAATGTGGTAAAAGGAAATGGCCCCTGCAACAAACAAAGACTGGATGCCCGGAGAAAAGCATGGGAAGAAGGGGAATGGGTGAGGGAAGCAGCAGCTGCTTATTCTAAAAAAAGAAAAAACAAGCAATTAGCCGCTTGATTATTAATTAGTAATTATTGATTATTTCGTGGCTACTTATAATCACTATTATGAATTACCGGTTTATAAATCCTGCAGAGATTTTCGAAAAAAAATATCTGCAGCAGTAAGAAAATATTTCCCGAAAACAGAGGAATATTTATTGAAAACGCAAATTTTGGATTCAAGCCGGTCTGTAACGGCAAATATTGCAGAAGGTTTTGGAAGGTTTCATTACCAGGAAAATATTCAGTTTTGCAGGCAATCAAGAGGTTCGTTGACAGAAACCCTTGAACACATGATAACAGCTTACGATGATAAGTATATTACAAAAGATATCCTTGGCGAAATAAACAAAGATTATAAAGAATGCTTAAAGCAGTTAAACGGGTATATCAAATATTTAAAAACGGTGAAACTTGGAGAAAAAAATAATTAATAATGAATAATCAATAATTTATGAGTTTCGGAATCAGACTACTTTTCTACGGCGACATACCTGAAGAAAAAGGGGGCGGAAAAACAGAAAGCAAGACTTCTGGCCACGACTGGCCCTTATGGGAAGTGTTTATAAGAAGTAAACAGGGACTTGACCATAAGCATGTAGGCAGTCTTCATGCCGCTGACGCACAAATGGCCATTGAAAATGCAAGAGATGTTTACACCCGGAGGATGGAAGGGGTAAGCATCTGGGTAGTGGAAAGCAAATATATCACCGCTTCCAACCCTGAAGAAGCTGGCGAACTCTATGAACCGGCTGTTGACAAAATATACCGCCACCCCACCTTTTACCAGTTGCCTGACGAAGTAAACCATATGTAATGAGAGGCCTGATTGATTATACTTTACATTTAGCTGATAACACACTGATACTCGGCCAGCGCAATGCTGAATGGTGCGGACACGGACCCGTATTGGAGCAGGATATTGCTATCACCAACATCTCTCTCGATCTTATAGGGCAGGCAAGAAATTTTTACCAGTACGCCGCAGTATTGACCGGAGGCGGCACTACAGAAGACACATTAGCTTACCTGCGAAAAGAAAGAGAATTCAAAAACTGCCTGCTGGTGGAACAACCTAATGGCGATTGGGCACAAACCATCCTGCGTCAATTCCTGTTTAGCAACTATCAGTATCATTTATACCAGCAATTACAAAACCACAGCGATGAGCAACTGGCAGCGATTGCGGCTAAAGCCATAAAAGAAGTGGCTTATCATTTACGATGGAGCAGTGAATGGGTGATAAGACTGGGCGACGGCACCGCTGAAAGTAATCGCAGAATTAACAAAGCGATTGAGGAATTATGGCCTTATACCGGCGAACTCTTTATACCTGCTGAATATGAAACAGCAATGGGTATTGATGTGGATATGATTCAGGAAAAATGGGAAGAGAAAGTAAAGGCTGTATTTGAAGAAGCAACTTTAGCGTTTCCTGAAAAAATATTTATGCAAACCGGTGGTAAAACTGGTACTCACACAGAACATCTCGGTTATATTCTTACCGAATTACAATATTTGCAAAGAACCTACCCCGGAGCAGAATGGTAGAAACGACTGACATAGAAGAAAAAAAAGTATGGGCTATACTTGAAACAGTTACTGACCCTGAGGTTCCTGTTCTTACCATCATCGATCTGGGTATTGTCAGAGATGTGAAGATCAACAAAGAAATAACGGAGATTATCATAACTCCCACTTACACGGGTTGTCCTGCCATGGATATGATCAGCATGAATATCCGGCTGGCATTGGCAGAAGCAGGATATAAAAACGTAACCATCACCACTGTGCTTTCACCGGCGTGGACCACCGATTGGATGAGTGAAGAAGGTAAAAGAAAATTAAAAGAGTATGGCATTGCCCCGCCTAATCCCAAACAACAGGTGTGCAGCGACAAATTGTTTGCAGCTGATGAAGCGGTGCAATGCCCTCATTGCAACTCATGGCATACACACCGTATCAGCGAGTTTGGCTCTACCGCCTGCAAAGCTTTGTACCAGTGCGATGATTGCAAAGAGCCGTTTGATTATTTCAAATGCCACTGATAAGTTTTTGATTGCAGTACTGATAATATTTCGGGATTAGATTTTAGATTTGAATAAATTCTTATCAACCTATGTCATCCATTCTGTTTGAAATAAAAAATGCCATTGGTTTTATCACACTTAACCGTCCTGATAAACTCAATGCATTCAACCGTGAAATGGCGCTGCTGCTGCAAGAGTCGCTGGATAAATGCAGTGATAAAGAAATCCGTTGTGTGTATATCACCGGTGCCGGAAAGGGTTTCAGCGCCGGGCAAGACCTGGCCGAAGTGGTGGACCCTGAAGGACCAGGTATGTCAAGAATACTCAGTGAACATTACAATCCTGTTATTATTAAAATACGGGAACTGAAAAAACCGGTAGTGGCGGCCGTTAATGGTGTGGCGGCCGGTGCCGGAGCCAATATTGCTTTGTGCTGTGATATCTGCGTGGCCAGGGAATCTGCTTCTTTTATACAGGCATTTTCCAAAATCGGGTTGATCCCCGACAGCGGCGGCACATTCTTTTTACCCAAACTCATCGGCTGGCAAAAAGCTTCGGCTATTATGATGCTGGGTGATAAAATTGATGCAGCTACGGCTGAGAAATGGGGTATGTTGTACAAGTATTTCCCGGATGAAACTTTTGAAATCGAAGCGATGAAAATCGCAGAGACATTGGCCGCCATGCCAACCCTGGGACTGGCCTATACCAAAAAAGCATTGCAATGGGCATTCACCCACACGATGTATGAACAATTGCAGAATGAAGACAAGCTGCAGCAACGGGCAGCACAGACTGCTGATTACAAAGAAGGCGTAGCGGCATTTTTGGAGAAAAGGAAGCCGGTGTTTAAAGGAGAGTGATTTTCAATAACCCATATTCAATTATCAATGCTCAGTGAAAAAAACCAGTTAGCAAAAGATGTCGTGGCACACATGATGAAAAACGACCTGTTCTCACAGTGGCTGGGGATTGAAGTGCTGGAAATACGAGAAGGCTACAGCAAAATCAAAATGACTGTGCGGGAAGAAATGATCAATGGTTTTGGTATTGTGCATGGCGGTATTGCCTTTTCGCTGGCCGACAGCGCCTTTGCTTTTGCCTGCAACAACCGGAATAATTTATCTGTTGCATTAGACACTTCCATCAATTTCACCAAACCGGTTCATGTGGGTGATGTTTTAACCGCCGAAGCCAAAGAATTGCACAACGGGAAATCAACAGGACTATATCATATCAGTATCACCAACCAGAAAGATCATGTTGTGGCATTGTTCAAAGGCACCTGTTTCCGCACCGGCAAAACATTGATCTGATCTCAGCTCCCGATAGTTTTAAAAAAAGCGGTCGCTTTATTTTCCAGCAGTGTAGCTGCATTTTGAATGGCGGCCTCAATGGCTGATTCATCTTCAGCAAGAGAAACAATCTTTTCAAGCCCTGTCATCTTTTCCATACCCGGCTCCATATAACCGCAAAAAGCAACACAGGGAATAGTATAGTCATTGGCCATGGCAGCCATCCTGCCCACCACTTTTCCCTGGGTGCTTTGTCTATCTATCTTGCCCTCCCCGGTAATTAGAAGATTTGTGCCGGTCAGTGCCTGCTCAATGCCCGATGCTTCCAATACCATGTCAATTCCTTTGCTCATCTTCACTTCAAAAAAAGGAATCAGTCCGGCTGCAACAGCTCCCGCAGCACCTGTTCCCGGAATGGAGGAAACATCCTTGTGAAACTGATTTTTAATTACAAAATCAAAATTCTTTAATCCCTCATCCAGTTGTTTAACCATTATCTCATCTGCACCTTTTTGCGGGGCATATACATAAGCAGCCCCGTTTTCTCCATGCAATACGTTCTCCACATCACAGGCTATTTCAAAAAATACAGGCGGAATAACAGCCGGCAGCACAATCCTGTTAATTCGGGATAAATTCTCACCGGAGGCTTTCAGCCTGTTCCCTTTTTCATCTTCAAAAAGAAAACCCAATGCAGATAAGATTCCCGTTCCCGCATCATTAGTAGCACTGCCACCAAGACCCAGTTTAATTTTTTCAGCCCCTTTATCCATGGCATGTCTGATCAGCAGACCGGTTCCATAAGTGGAAGTGGCCATCGGGTTTCTTTCTTTTTTTCTAAGCAATACCAGGCCACTGGCTGCGGCCATTTCAATGATCGCTATTTTTTCTACTTTATTCCATTCATAAGACACCGTGATTTTCCTGTGCAGCGGATCAACAGTTTCGCAGGTGATCATTTCCGTTCTCTTATAGTGCCGGAGAATTGCTGCAAAACCATCCCCGCCATCAGCCATGGGAAAAGAAAGCACTTCAATGCCTGGTTTTGCCCGGTGAATTCCTGCCTCAATTGCCCTGCATACTTCAAAACTGCTGAGGCTACCTTTGAACTTATCCGGTGCAATGATGATTTTCATTTGTCCAAGTTACTACGACGACAATGATTACTTTACCGAAAGATGCCGATTTTTGTGATCAGTAATATTCACCATATGATATACGAGTTTAACGGATTCAAACCCGTGATACATGAATCGTCTTTTGTTCATCCGCAGGCGGCTGTAACCGGCAATGTCATCATTGGTAAAGATTGCTATATAGGACCGGGAGCAGCGTTAAGAGGTGACTGGGGGCAGATCATCCTGGAAGATGGCTGCAATGTGCAGGAGAATTGTACCATCCATATGTTTCCAGGTGTCACTGTGTTGCTGAAAGAAGGTTCGCATATCGGGCACGGAGCGGTGATACACGGCGCCACTATCGGAAAGAACTGCCTCGTGGGGATGAACGCAGTTATCATGGATAATGTGGAGTTGGGGGATGAAAGCATTGTTGGTGCTTTATCTTTTATAAAAGAAGGAGTAAAAATACCATCACGAAGCCTGGTTGTTGGCAATCCTTCAACGATCATTAAAGAAGTAAGTGATGAAATGCTGGCGTGGAAAACGGAAGGGACGAAACTGTACCAGCAATTACCTGCCGGGTGTTTTGAAACATTGAAACCTTGTGAGCCTCTGCGTGAAATTCCTGCTGATAGAAAGTCACAACCAAATGATTACAATCCGTGGAAACAATTCAGGTAAACAAGATTTATATATGATAATATATTTTTATTGTAAATAATTGTCTTAGTTTCTTGCATAGATAAATCCTGATTATTACTTTTACACTCCTAACGTACCCAATACCCTCTCTAAAGACCTCCATTTAATTTATTCCATTTACTCCTCTTAGGAAACCTGTTACCAAGTTTATCCTTTCGAATGCCGTTATGTCCATTCCCCAAAAACCAACACGGTTCAGGATTTACTATTATTAATATAAAACCTAAGAGCATGAAAAATTTTACTATTATGAAAGGATTCCTTTCTATCGCAATACTGGTTTGCATTTCCACAAGCAGCCTGTTTGCACAAACAGCCTCAATAAGTCCGGAGAATTCAACTATTTGGGCCAATGCAACACAAAATTTTACAGTGACTACAACTGGATTTGGCTCAAATAATAATAACAGGACATTTGTTTATACAATCACAGGTCCGGGAGCAACGATTCCATCTAGCCCTGCCAATTTCAATTGTTCATCAGGATGTAATACAGAAAGCCATGTAATCCAATTTCCCACCCCGGGTACTTACACAGTATCGGTAACAGTGACACAAACCCAGGGGGGATCAGCCGTAGCCAACACATCTACAACTATTAATGTTATAGCTCCTAATTTATATTCGACTTCCGGATCAGGTACAATAAAAGCTTGGGCAATAGACCCAATAAATGGGTCTGTTATTTTTGGACCTGCTGACGTTTTCTCCCCTGGCCAATCAACAGCAGCTTTGGGAAAAAACCAGCCAAATACTCACGCCAACGATCCCTTGGGTTACTTGTATTGGTTACCCAATATTTCCAACACCGGAACAGTAACCGTATATGCCCGAAATCCTGATGGAAGCGGGTCATCTGTAAATATTGCCAGCCTTGATTTCACTCCTGATAATACCGGCCTTGGGTTTGTGCGTCTCGCCATTGATCCTTTTGGCTGGGGTTGGATATTGGCAGGCAATGGTAGTCAGTTATACCTGGCAAAGTTTGAAGCAAAAGGTACAACCGCTACTTCAATTCAGATAGTAAACAACTCTGTAAATGTTTCCGGCGGTGGAAGCGTTGCTGATTTTCAGAATGGCGACCTTGCTTTCACTGCTAATGGTGTATTGTATGCTCTTGCCAATGTTACCAATGGTGTTACAGGTATCTATACCATGGATGTAGCTTCACAGACCACTACGTTGAACAGGAAATGGACATTGACAGACGGAATCGGCGGACAATTCTCCGGAAGTGTAAATGGGGTCGCTTTTACCCAGACCGGCTCATTACACATTTCCACTTCTGATGGTCTTTATTTCATTGATCAAAATTCGGCTAACCAGGTAAGTGGCACTGTGAATTGTGTCCAAATTCTTGCTACCAGCGGTCTGACAGACCTGGCATCTGATAAATTTCCGCTGCAAACCACTCTCCCGGTAAAGCTGTTGAGTTTTAGTGGCAGCCTTAGAAATGATATTTCAACATTAAGTTGGGAAACTGAAAACGAAGAGAATTTCAGTCATTTCGAAATTGAAAGAAGCAGCGATGGATTTAATTTTTCTTTGAAAGGTAATAAAGCTTCTCTCGGACAGGCAGGTCGTTCATATTATCAATTCACAGATAACCTCGCCACTATAACAGGCAATGTGTTCTGGTATCGTTTGAAAATAGTTGACCTCGATGGCAGTTTCAAATACAGTGATGTGATCATGATACGCCGTGACCAAAAAAGCCTCACAGGTTTGATTATGAATCCTAACCCGGTTGTAAATGGCATTGGCACTGTTCGTTTCACAGCCCAATCACAGGGTCTTGCCACTTTCAGGATCATGGATGCAAATGGACGGTTATTACTCCAGCAGCAAAGTAAGATCACTGAAGGTGTTAACAGTGTGGCGATAAACAACCTGAATAAACTGGAACCCGGAACATATGTAATTCAAATGATCAACGGTGCTGAAATCAATACATCCCGCTTCATCATTATCCGTTAGTGTATTCAAAAATTAATGCTCAGGGTTTTATCCCTAAACCCCTTTTGCTTCATGCAAAGGGGTTTTTTTGTTGTCAGAATTGGATGAAGTGCATTGCTGATTGGTTCCAAATAAAAAAAACAAATAATAAAACTTGAAAGGGCATGATCGAATAGTATAGTAAAAATACTGCCTTTGTTTTTATGCTGATCAAAAAAATGAAAAACAAAAAGAATCAAACTTATTGCAAATCAGATCAATACGAATGTTTTGAGACTTTGGCAACTAAATTTTGATTATCCTGAACTTGCATCTTAAAAATCTGGTTTATACATTTACAATCCCCGATTCAAATCCTTTCTAAAAGCCTCGTAGTACCCTCCCTGAATCGTTATCCAATCATTCTTCCAGGAAGCCGTCTGTATCAATTCCTTTCGATGACCAGTTGAATCCATCTCCCCAAAACCATTTGGTTCAGGATTTTTTTATTCAAATAAAACCTACGAGCATGAAAAGTTTTACATTTCTGAAAGGATTCCTTTCGCTATTCTTAATCATGCTGCTTGCCACCAACCGGCTTGCAGCGCAAACTGCCAGCATCTCACCGGACAACGGAAGTATAGTGGCCGGCACATCACAAAGTTTCACTATCACTACAAGTGACTTTGGTGGCAACAACAACGACAGAACATTTGTCTACACCATTACCGGACCCGGGGCTACTATTCCTGCATCGCCGGCAAATTTCAACTGTACAACGGGATGTAACTCAGAGTCACATTCGTTTCAGTTTAATACACCTGGCACCTATACGATTGCGGTAACAGTTACCCAAACACAGGGTGGTTCAGCGGTTGCTAACGCATCAACAACACTTACCGTTTTCAATCCTAATATGTGGTCTGCTTCCGGAACAGGACCCATTCGTGCCTATACGGTCAATCCCGTTTCCGGCGAAATCATCAATGGCCCGGCAGAAATTAGCACCCCTTCTGTTTCAACTGCAGCTCTTGGGAAGAACAAGGCAAATCCAAACGATCCGGATGGCTATCTCTATTATCTTAACAGGGATGATGCCAATTCTTTAAACGGGGTTGTTACCGTCTATTCTGTCAGCCCAACCGGAACCAATAATGGCAGCCGGGGTACTATAGATATGAATGGAGCAGGAAACAATGAAGACTTCAGCTATGTACGTCTTGGTTTTGATGACAGCGGAAGAGGCTGGATTATTGCAGGGAATGCCACTAATGGAACAGTTTATATTGCTTCGTTCCAGGGGAATGGATCCGCAGCCATCAGCAACGTGAACACATTTGGAAATGCTTCACTGGCTATTTCCGGTGGTTCTGCTTCAGAATTTCAAAATGGCGACCTTGCCATAAGCGGTAGCGGTACTTTGTATGTTGTAGCAAACATTTCCGATGGCAGCACCTACGTTTATACGTTGAATTCTCTTTCTACCCCCACCACACTTACCCGTAAGTGGACTGTTCTTGACCAGGATGACAACAATTTTACAGGCAGTGTAAATGGTGTAGCATGGACGCAATCAGGATCGCTGCATATTTCTACCAGCAGTGCCATTTATTTTATTGATCAGTTTACAGCCAATACTGCCAGCGGCACTGTAAATGCTACGCTTGTGCCCGGCTCTACCAGCCCAAGCGGACTTACAGACCTGGCATCAGATGCATTCCCGACTCAAACCACCTTACCAGTTCGCCTGCTCACCTTCTCCGGCACTTATCGCAACCAGGTGGCTGCTTTGAACTGGGAAACTGAGAATGAAGTTAACTTCAGCCATTTTGAAGTGGAAAGAAGCAGCAACGGCTCTTTGTTCACCAGCATTGGCAATAAGCCTTCGCTGCGCAGCACAGGTCGTTCTGCATATCAGCATACTGATAACCTGGCCGCTGTTTCGGGCAATGTATTCTGGTATCGCCTGAAGATCGTTGATCTGGATGGTCAGTTCAAATACAGCAATGTGGTAATGGTGCGTAAAGACGATAAGATTATTTCCGGCATTATGCTTAGCCCGAACCCGGTAAGAGGAAATGGCCTTGCCACCATTCGTTTTAACTCTTCCCAGAGTGGATTAGTGACCATTCGTGTGCTGGATATTACGGGAAGGGTGGTACTGCAACAACAAAGCAAAACCTACGAAGGAACCAACAGCCTCCCGCTGAATAATGCCGACAAACTGCAACCAGGTTCTTATGTCATTCAACTGGCTAAAGAAGACCAGGTAAGCACGGCTAAGTTTACGGTAGTACGCTGAGCAATTCATTAATTGCAATGCTCAGGGTTTTATACCTTGAACCCCTCTTGCCCAAAAGGCGGAGGGGTTACTTTTTTCCAGAGAACCACTCCTGTATTTATTGAAAATTTTTATAGAATATTCTTTTGTAGTAGACTGAAACTTCGTAATTTAATAGTCCGAATGTTTTTAATCTTAAACCATTGTGTATGAGAAAAAGTTTACCCTGCTTTTCCCTCCTTGCCGGTGCTGTGCTGTTGACATCCGTTGTCTATGGTCAATCAGACCGGTTTGCCTGGGCTGTCACCGATGTAACGAAAGATGGTGTCAACTGGAGTTATCTTAGAAAGCTGAATCTTCAGAATGGCAAATTCACCGATGTGCTCCTGAATGGTGCTGCAACAAATCAAACAGCATACGATGCTGTGAGTAAAAAAGAGATCGTTTCCTTCAATATGGATGTAGCAGCAAAAGGCTATGCTATTCAACCTGCGTTCAGCAGTGGTGTGGCGGCTATGGCTTTTGACAAAAAGAACAACCGTATCTGGTACACTCCTATGTTCATTGATCAGCTCCGGTATATCGATGCCAAAAACATGAAAGTGTATTATGTGACCGGACAAGCTTTCACAGGTATGATCAGCAAAAATGCCGACCAGGGCAATATCATCACCCGCATGACAATGGGAGATGACGGTAATGGCTATGCCCTCACCAATGACGGAACACACCTTATCCGTTTTGGCAGTAATGGTAAAAATATACTCGTTACAGACCTGGGAACTTTGGTGGACAACCCCGCCAATAAAGGTTTTTCCATTCATGGTTCCTGCACCAGTTTTGGTGGTGATATGATTGCCGATAATGAAGGCAATCTTTTCATCATCTCGGCCCGCAATTATGTTTTCAAAGTAAACATAGATTCAAAAGTGGCCACATACCTTGGCCGTGTGTCAGGTCTTCCCAATAATTTTACTACCAACGGTGCCGCCGTTACACCAGACAACAAAGTGCTGATCAGCAGCGCCACTGAAGCCACCAATAGCTTCTTTAAGGTTGATATGAAAACGCTGGCAGCTACACATATGCCGCTGGCTGATAACTGGCGCAGTTCAGACCTGGCCAACAGTAATGTGCTGAATACAGCAAGAAGATCAAACCCTGTGGTGGATGTTCCCGCACTGATCAGTGATAACGATGATATGGAATCAGGAAAGATTCAGATCTATCCCAACCCCGTTACCAATAACCAGTTTGCAGTTCATTTCAACCAGCTGGAGCCCGGAGAATACACCATTCAATTGATGGATGTGATGGGTAAAAAACTGTTGCAGCGTATAGTGAATGTCAATGGTAAAGGACAGGCCGAAACGATCCGTGTTGACGGATTGGCTGCGCAAGGGTTTTATCTTATCAATGTGGTGGATAAAAATAACCGGTCTGTTTTCACCAAAAAACTCGTTGTGCAGTAGAATTTATTTTACTGCGTTTCAGCGCCGGTCCCGTAAGGCCGGCGTTTTTTTTACCTATATCCCCTAAAGGGGAGTATTATGACTTAGTTTTGCGCAGCAATGGAAAAAAGCAATTTTGTTGACCAGATCAGGATCTTTTGCCGCAGCGGCCATGGCGGACCGGGCAGTAAACATTTTATGCGAAACAAGTTTACAGCAATGGGCGGGCCCGATGGAGGCGATGGCGGACGTGGCGGCCACATCATTTTAAAAGGCAATAAAAATCTATGGACCCTGCTGCACCTGCGGTATTTTAAAAATGTGCTGGCGGAAAATGGTGAAGGCGGCAGCGGTAATAATAAAACCGGTCGGTTTGGAAAAGATGTGATCATTGAAGTGCCGCTGGGTACCATTGCCCGGGATGAAGAAACGGGGCAACAGGAAGTAGAAATTTTAGAAGATGGCCAGGAAGTGGTCTGGATGGAAGGCGGAAAAGGCGGATTAGGCAATGCACATTTTGCCACCCCCACCAACCAGGCACCTGAATATGCACAACCGGGACTTCCCGGAAAGGAAGGGTGGAAGATCTTAGAATTAAAAGTGCTGGCTGATGTAGGCCTGGTGGGTTTTCCTAACGCCGGCAAATCAACTTTGTTATCAGTAATTACAGCAGCCAAACCCAAAATCGCTGATTATGCTTTCACCACCCTCACCCCCAACCTGGGAATGGTGGAATACCGTGACGGCAAAAGTTTCTGTATTGCCGATCTGCCGGGAATAATTGAAGGAGCTGCGGAGGGAAGAGGATTGGGACACCGGTTCCTCCGACATATTGAAAGAAATTCTGTTTTGCTTTTTTTAATTCCTGCAGACAGTAACGATCATAAAAAGGAATTTGAGATTTTGGTAAATGAACTGGAGCAATACAATCCAGAACTGCTGCACAAGCAATTCATTATCGCTATCAGTAAAAGTGATATGCTGGATGAGGAACTAAAGGCAGAAATAGAAAAGCAATTACCGCAGCATATTCCTCATCTGTTCATTTCTTCGGTCACTACGAAAGGATTGATAGAATTAAAGGACCTGCTTTGGAAAACCCTGAACAACCCTGTTGAATAAATTTACCGGCCTTACGGTATTCCGTCATTGTAATTAATTTCTTTACTTAGCAACTTTAAATACCCAAATATGAAAAAACTTGTTTTTCTTCCTGCTACCCTCCTGTTGTGTGTTGCTGTATCCGCACAATCCACCAAAACCCTGAAATCATCTTTAGAATTGAAAATAGTGGGTGAAGGAGGCGCCAATGGTGCTTCCGTAGCCTGGCACCCCGGTCAAAAAAAGTATTATGCAGCCGTTGCAGGTAATGTGAGCTTTCCTTTTGCTGTGTATAATGAAAAAGGTGACCGCCTTTCCACTTCGGATCAACAAACCCTGTTTGATATCCGCGGCATGTGGTATAATCCTGATACGAAGAATATACAAATGAACGGGTACAAAGAATTTGGATGGGCCGAGTACCAACTGGATCAGAACGGGATCCCGCAGGATATCTCACCACTGCAAGAAGGCAAACATCAGCCTTCGGATCAATGCTCCGGCTCATTTGATCCCAAAGAAAATGCTGTTTATTTCCTTTCGGAAAATGGAGAGTTGGAAAAATATGATTATGAAACCGCTTCTTTTAAAAAAGCAATAAGTCTTCGCCTGGGAAAAACAAAAAAAAGCAACGATAAGTCCGGCAACGACAATGATATTGAAAATTACAACATCACCACAGCAGTTTTCACCGGTATCAAAAATGCGGAGATCGGTTTGCTCAATACTTTATCAAGAGAAATTGAATTATACAGTCTCTCCGATGGCTTTATCAGCCGCCGGCTAAAACTTCCCGACAACGCTCCTGTAAATGGGGTGCTTAATTTTGCCTATTGCAACAATCTCTTCTGGCTGTTTGATAAAGAAAACCGGGTTTGGAAGGGATATAAACAATAAATAATTCTTCTTTGGATATGAAACCGGCCCAATGGCCGGTTTTTCTTTTTGCTGACTCTTTTCTCCATATCTGGGTTGTCTGCGTTTTTAGTAGGTTTGCCTATACAAAAAATCAAACCATGAGAAAGATCTGTGTAACGATTGTCCTGACCGTATTCCTGTTTTTCAGATCCATTGCCGATGAAGGCATGTGGCTGCCACTGTTGCTGGGGCAGCAGGTATATAATGATATGGTCAAAAAAGGATTGAAACTATCCAAAGAACAACTCTACAACATCAACAAAGCCTCGCTCAAAGACGCCATCATCATTTTTGGCGGTGGCTGTACCGGCGAGATCGTGAGTCCGCAGGGCCTTATATTCACCAACCACCACTGTGGTTACAGTGCTATTGCAGCAGCCAGCTCCATGCAGAATAATTACCTGCGGGATGGTTTTTATGCCAAAAATAAAAATGAAGAAATTCCAACAACGATAACGGTGCAGTTCCTGTTGCGCATTGACGATGTAACCAGCCTGGTTTTGGATTCATTAAAAGGATTGAGCGGCCAGGAAAGAGTGCAGCGTCAAAATGCGATTCTTTCGAATATCAACCGGCAAATGAGTGATGCGGGAAAAGGCATTGAAACAAGGATCAGTCCTCTTTTCAAAGGCAACCAGTTTTTGGCATTTGTATACCAGCGATACAGCGATGTTCGACTGGTAGGTACACCACCAGAAAGTGTGGGCAAGTTTGGCGGCGACACCGACAACTGGGAGTGGCCCCGCCACACCGGCGACTTTTCTGTTTTCCGTGTGTATAGTGCGCCTGATGGCAGCCCTGCCAAATATGCGGCTGAAAACATTCCGCTAAAACCCAAATGGTTTTTGCCCGTTTCCATCAAGCCGCTGAAAGAAGGAGACTTTGCTATGATCTGGGGCTACCCCGGCAGCACCAACCGCTATGAAAGTTCTTTTGGCATTTCGCTTTCAACGGACATCAACAACCCCACCCTGGTGAAGCTGCGGGATGTTCGTTTGAAGTATATGTTTGAAGAGATGAAAAAAGATCCGGCTGTGAAATTGCAGCTGGCTTCTTCCTTTGCCAGCATTGCCAATTACTGGAAATTTTACGATGGTGAAACAAAACAACTGCTGAAATATGATGTGTTGGGACAAAAGAAGAAAGCTGAAGAAAAATTCAATGCATGGGCAAAAGACAAAGCTGAATATAAAAATCTTTTTGCCGACTGGGCCAAAGCCTATGAAGCATGGCGACCGTATGCATTACACCGTCAATACATGAATGAAGGCGTTTTTGGTTCCCCCTTGATTTCCTTTGCATCATCCTTGTTGCAACTGGAATCAGCCCTGGTGAAAACGAATGCCACACAGGCTGATGTGAAAAAAGCGATGGATGCGGCAAATGAGCAAAGAAAAAACTTTCTTGAAGCAGAGAATAAAATATCCGATCAGCGGATCGTGGCTACTATCACCCGCATGTTTTATGAAGAAGTGCCCAAAGACCAGCACCCTATCGGGTTCTTTAGCGGCATCAAAAACGCCTTTGGCCCCCTGGATGATGATGCTACCTGGCAAAAATATGCAGCGGAAATGTTTAGTAAAACGATGTTACTGGATGATGCAAAATGGAATGCCTTTGCTGCCAAACCAGATGCTCTTGTTTTACAAAACGACCCGGCTTTTGCACATGCCAGTGCCCTTTACAACAACTATAGCAGCAAATACCTGCCCAAATTTCAGCAGTTTAACTCACTGAATGCAGAATATGGAAGATTGTACCTGAAGGGTATCATGGAAATGGATCCTGTTAAAGCTAAAATGATGTATCCCGATGCCACTTTCACCATGCGGGTAAGCTATGGTGCGGTGAAATCCTATCGTCCGCGGGATGCAGTGCATTATGATTTTGTGACCACTTCCAAAGGTTTGCTGGAAAAATACAAACCTGGTGATTATGAATTTGACCTGCCGGCAAAGCAGATAGAACTGTTGAAGAAAAAAGACTTCGGTCAATATGCTGACCCCATTCGCAAAGATCTCGTCATTGGTTTCATCAGCAGCAATGATATCACAGGTGGCAATTCCGGTTCACCGGTGCTCAATAGCAGGGGCGAACTTATCGGGCTGGCTTTTGATGGTAACTATGAAGCACTCAGCCACAAACTGGCTTTTGACAAAGACCTGAACCGCACCATCAATGTTGACATCCGTTATGTGCTTTGGTGTATTGACAAATTGGGCGGCGCTACAAACATTATCAATGAACTGAAGATTGTAAAATAATTCAAACTGCTCTTTTTTAAAATAAGCCGCTCTTGCACAGGGTGGCTTATTTGTTTGCAGCAGCCTATTTTTGGGTAACATTGCAAAACAATTCCTGCATTGAAAAAAAGATTCATCATATCATTACTGATCATTTGCTGGTCATTCAACAGCTTTTCCCAATTTACCACCATCAGTATTGCCAGCGATTTTGGATTGCAGCGGAGTTTTAAAAAAGAACAACGATATACCACTGCCGGCCACACCGTACAAATTCATTGGCACCTGTCATCCAGGAATGGGTTGTATGGCTGGTTTTCTTATTATGGCACAGGCAAATTCAATAACGATCTCACTGCCATTGCCAGGGCAAGCCAGACCACTCCGCAGCAAATTAATTACAACAACCGGGCGGAAATGCGGCTCAAACATTTATCGCTGGGATGGAAACATTACCTGAAAGGAAGATTTGATGCTGACGAAGGCTGGAATCTTTATGGCTATGCAGGACTTGGTTTATTACTTGGACGCATCAGCAACGCACATTCACCCGCTGTTGATACGGCTGATTACGATCTGCCGGTGCTGCAGGGCAGTGCCAAATTCAAACGGCTTACACTCGATCTCGGCGCCGGCTGGGAAATCCCTGTTGGCGCAGCCATTTTCGTCTATGCGGAGGGGAGAGTGTGGGTGCCCACTACCGACTATCCCAGCCGTCATTTATTCGTCAACCGCCGGGCTCCTTTGGTTGGCATTGCCACAGCGGGGGTCCGCATTCTTTTTGATTAGAAGCTATCTCAAAAGTATTTTCAACACAGAGTTTTTGAGAAACAGAACGACACTGTGAGTTAACTTCCATAGTGAATCACTCTGTGTAGCTCAAAAAACTCTGTTACTCTGTGTTTAGATTTTGGACTTTTGAGATAGCTTATAGTATTATTGCCATTTCACATCAAACCTGCCTTCGGTTACAGATAAAGGCTGGGGTGCATTGTACAGATTGATCGCTTCAAACTGGAAAGTGCCTGACACAATTCGGT
>CAYPOD010000001.1:346258-347798 GCA_964412375.1 uncultured Chitinophaga sp.
GGTGCATTGTACAGATTGATCGCTTCAAACTGGAAAGTGCCTGACACAATTCGGTTGGCCATATCCACTTTGGTTATCGTCACGGCACCGCTGTATTGCGAAGAAGTGACCCATTCGTTTTGCGGTGTCAGGTTTCTTTTTACATAATAGGCATAGCTTGCCGATGTGGAAGGATGACCCACATCCGTATTCAGCAAGTAAGTGCCCGGCGCTGTCAACCCCTTGATGAAAAGCTGAAACTCTGTTTCGTTGGGTGAGGATGCAAAATTGCGGGCATTGATATAAAAATCATTGTTGGGCATCATTCTCGCTTCCAGTTTGTTGGCGGCGCCAATCCCTGCAAAACCCTGTGGCACCCAGAAACTGCCATTCACTTTGGCGCCAAAGGTCTGTGCCCCGGTTTCTGTGGCAGGCGGCAATTCAGTGATCTCTTTTTTGCAAGAAAACAGGACAAAAGAAAAAAGTAGAAGCGATAGTATGTTTTTCATATTGTATGTCATGATCCATTAACGAAATTCAACCGGGTTTTGGTATGACAAAAACAAAGCCAGAGTAACCGGGAAAAACAGTTTGCCGCCTATCTTTACCGTCTTTAACGTTCTGTCATGAGCAACACCCTTACTATTCAGCAGGTTGAACTGTATAAATTATCCATTCCGCTTATTGAGCCCTTTATCACTTCATTGGGAAGAGAAGACAGCGCCGAAAATGTGCTGGTGAAGATCATTACAAAAGAAGGCATCACCGGGTTTGGGGAATGCAGCCCTTATATGCCTATCAATGGCGAAAGCCAGGACACCTGTTTCATCGTGGGACAATATTTTGCCAATGCATTAAAAGGAAAGAATGCATTGGACATAGAAGCCTGCATCAACCTCATGGATGCAGTTATTTATGCGAATAATAGCATCAAGAGTGCATTTGACATGGCGCTGTATGATATTGCATCACAACATGCAGGTGTGCCGTTGTATAAATTTATCGGCGGTGATAACAATAAAACCATCATTACCGATTACACCGTCAGCATTGATGAACCACAAAAAATGGCGGCTGATGCGGTGAAAATAAAAGAGCAGGGTTATCCTGCTATAAAGGTGAAACTTGGAAAGAACGGGAGAACAGATGTAGAAAGAATGAAAGCCATCCGTGCAGCCATTGGCAATGCTATTCCGCTACGCATTGATGCCAACCAGGGCTGGACAGTGGAAGAAGCCATTGATACATTGAATGCACTGGCCCCGCTGGATATTCAGCATTGCGAAGAACCTATTGCCCGCTGGGATTTTATGAGCCTGGCAAAAGTGAATCAGGCCAGCCCCATTCCTATCATGGCCGATGAATGTTGTGGTGATGATCATGATGCAGCAAGGCTGATCGCTTTGAATGCCTGTGATTATTTTAATATCAAGCTTGGTAAATCAGGCGGCATTTTTAAAGGACTAAAAATGGTTCGCATGGCAGAAGCTGCCGGCTTGCACTTGCAGGTAGGCGCCATGATCGAATCACGGCTGGCGATGACAGGTTTTGCTCATTTTGC
>CAYPOD010000002.1:0-158053 GCA_964412375.1 uncultured Chitinophaga sp.
ACCGGCCACCCCGACCTTGGCAAGGTCGTGCTCTACCAAATGAGCTACTTCCGCTGGTTATCTGCCGGATAAGATACCCGGGCTGTAAAGAACTTAAGGGCTGCAAAAATAGGCATTGGCCTTTTTGCAAAAAAATTTTTGACAGTTTATTTATACTTGGGAGTATATAATGAGCTTTCCTGCACTTTTACTTTCGGCTTATCATATCGCTTGGTAGAAAGCATGTAGCAACTGCCCAGTACAAAAGCTACGATACAAGCCACTTGCAGATAGAACAGGAATGCGGAAGAAGAAACCCAGTTGTGGGTAAAATCCCTGTCCTGTACTTTTTTAAGCTCTTCCTGGTAATCATGTGTAGTGCTCATGGGAAAATTTTGTGCTGCAAAAATAAGGGTTCACCTTGAAATAATTAACCCGTTTTACGGACAATTTCGCCGAAGGTTTTTTGCTTTTTGACAAAGTGCCGCCAGGCAATATTGCCTTTGAAAATACCGGGCAGGTCGTACATTTTTTTTACAGGAAAAACACTTCTTCGTTTGAAGAACAGCCACCATTTTATAAATGCCGCATGTGCCCTGACAACTGCAATGAAATAGCCGGGATCGCCGCGGAGTAAACCCTTCCAGGCTGAAACAGCATCGAGCAAATTCCGCAATGGCATGACCCATAGTTTTCGCTGCCAGGGAAGATTTTTTGACAGCATGATCCGGTTGTTGCGAAAGTTGAGATATGTTTTCCGAGAATTGCCTTTAGGCAGGGTGCCGCCACCCAAATGATAAACTACAGATTCAGGGCATGACCATACCTGTTGACCGGCAGCTTGTATCCGCCAGCAAAGATCAATCTCTTCCTGGTGAGCAAAAAAGTATTCATCAAAGCCTTTCATGGCATGAAAAACAGAAGACCGGATGAACAAGGCAGCACCACTGGCCCAGAAAACAGGACCAGGCTCATCATATTGACCGTGATCTTCTTCACAAATATCAAATACCCGTCCTCTGGCGAAAGGATAACCAAACCTGTCTATCCATCCGCCGGCAGCACCGGCATATTCAAAAATATTCTTGTTGTTGTAAGAGAGAATTTTCGGCTGACAGGCGGCAATGGCTGTATTGCTTTCCAGCAGTTCCATCATGGGTTGCAGCCAGCCAGCTGTTACTTCCACATCTGAATTAAGGATAACATAGTAATCGGCCTGCACCTGTTTCAATGTCTCATTGTATCCCCTGGCGAAACCATAGTTTTTGTCAAGAGGAATCACTTTCACCGCCCTGTGGTGCGCTGTTATATAGCTGATTGAATCATCGGTTGAACCATTGTCGGCAACAATGATCTCAGCCACGGCTGAAGAGAAAGCAATTACCGATGGAAGAAATGTTTCCAGATGTTTTCTTCCGTTCCAGTTAAGAATAACCACAGCAATTTTTGGCGATGGGCTCAACAGCGTTTTTTTCAAAAATAAGACATGATTAGCATCCTTACAGTCAGTCTTTTTTCAGTATTCGTTTGATTGCTGTTAAATTCGTACATGTTTCAGCAATTAATTAACTGGCGGACTGGCCTGGCACTAATAGCGATTATTATTGTTACAGGCACTATTTTTTATTCCCGCTACCTGGCCCGTAAAATTGCTGCTGATGAACGCCTGAAAGTGGAACAATGGGTGGAGGCAGGAAAAACCCTGATCAATTCACCTGCTGATGCAGATACAAGACTTGCGTCTATGCTGCTAACTCAAAATACCAGCATCCCTATCATAGAAACGGATGAAAAAGACAGTATTCTTCAATACATAAATATTGATTCAGCAAAAGCTGCTGCAAATGGTTCATTTGTTGAAAAAAAACTTCGGCAGTTCAAGACGCAGCATCCGCCGGTGGAATGGACAGATCCCAATGACCCTGCAATAAAAAACCGGTATTATTACGGCGAATCGCAATTGCTGAAAGAAGTGAGGTATTACCCGCTTGTGCAATTATGTATTGTTGGCTTATTCATTATCGTAACCTTACTGGCTTTACGCAGCAGCTATCGTTCGGTACAAAACCAGGTGTGGGCAGGCATGGCCAAGGAAACAGCTCACCAGTTGGGTACTCCCGTTTCTTCTTTGGAAGGCTGGGTGGAAATGCTGAAAGAAAACCCGGAGAATGAAAAAATTGTCCAGGAACTTGAAAAAGATGTGAGTCGTTTACGGCTGGTTTCTGACAGGTTTGGGAAAATAGGCAGTTCACCGCAGTTAGAAGAAATGGATATTGTGAAACAAGTGAGTAATATGGTGGATTATATCCGGAAAAGAGCGCCGGGTTCGGTCAGTTTTACCCTGGACACACATGGCGATGCCCATGTTAATGCAATGATTTCGGCGCCATTGTTTGACTGGGTTATTGAAAACCTGCTGAAAAATGCGTTGGATGCAATGGAAGGAAAAGGTACAATCCATGTTTCAATACAGGATTCAGAGAAGACAGTAAGCATAGATGTAACCGACAGTGGCAAGGGAATAGCCACCCAGCATATCAGCCAGGTGTTCAAACCCGGTTTTACTACTAAAAAAAGAGGATGGGGTCTTGGACTGAGTCTTTCCCGTCGTATCATAGAGCAGTATCATAATGGCCAAATCTTCGTCAAACATTCCGAAGTGGGAAAAGGAACTACATTCAGGTTGGTGCTTCGCAAATAAAAAAGTTGCTAGTTTGCCATATCAATGAGTGTGTAAGAGTACTATATTTGCAGTCCTCAAAAAGCCCAGGTGGTGAAATTGGTAGACACGCTACTTTGAGGTGGTAGTGGCCGAAAGGCTGTGCTGGTTCGAATCCAGTCTTGGGCACGGATAAAGCTCTGATTACATCAGGGCTTTTTTAGTTAATGCCATTTTAAGTTTACAGTAAAACACCTTTGAGCAGCAAAAATGCAGTTCCGAAATAGATCAATAGTCCTGTGACATCAACTAGTGTGGCTACAAAAGGGGTAGAAGATGCTGCAGGGTCAGCGCCTAATCTTTTCAACAACAAGGGAAGCATCGAGCCCATAATGGTTCCCCACATCACCACACCGATGATGGCAAACCCAATGGCAAAACCGATGCGGATAAAATGTTCGCCAAAAAGATCGAAGAAGTGGTAGCCGCCAAAAACAATAAAGAAACCCATGATGCCCAGAGTTGTGCCCATTACAAAACCGGAAATAACTTCACGGCGGGCAATGCGCCACCAGTCGCTCACGGTAATTTCACCCAGTGCCATGGCCTGTATGATCAATGTAGCAGCTTGCGAACCGCTGTTGCCGCCACTGGAAATGATCAGCGGGATAAACGTGGATAACACCAGCACTTGTTCCAGTGTTTCCTGGAAACTGGACATAGCAGCAATAGTGAGTGTTTCCCCAACAAAGAGTATGATCAGCCAGATGATCCTTTTCTTATACAGCTTCACCAGCGGCACATCCAGGTAGGGCTCATCAAGAGCAGCTGTACCCCCGATCTTTTGAATATCCTCACTGAATTCTTCGCTGGCCACCCATAGAATATCGTCAATCGTTACAATGCCTAATAATTTATTGCTGTTGCTAACTACCGGCAAAGCCACCCGGTTATTCATTTTAAACACTTCACTGGCGGTTTCCTGGTCGTCAAATGCATGCAGCGCAATGACACGGTCATCCATCAGTTCAGACACTTTTTTATCCGGGGGGTTCAGAATAAAATCCCGGATACGGATATCATCAAGCAGTTCTCCTTTTTTGTTGATGACATAGATCACTTCAATCGTTTCGCTGTCTTTGCCAAACTTGCGGATGGTGGCAAACACTTCTTCAATCGTATTGTCGGGATACACATATACATAGTCTGGCGTCATCAGGCGACCGATACTGTTTTCGGGATAACCTAATAATGAAAGAGTGATCTTTCTTTCATCCGGGTCCAGCAATTTGATCAGTTCCCTTACCGCATTGCTGGGCAGTTCTTCTAAAAAATCAGTACGGTCATCTGCCGGTAGTTCATTGAGGAGGGTGGCAGTGGTGCTGGCGGGCAATTCATGAATAATCCTTTTTTGTACGGAAAGATCAAGTATCTTAAATACACTGGCGGCCCGATGCACCGACATGTTGGCAATGATCTGGCTTTCATAGTCAGGAAATTCTTCTACCAGGCCGGCCACATCGCTGATGTTCTGGTGGTCCAGGAAGTCCCTGATCTGTAGTTTGTCTTCTGTTTGAATAACAGCTTCGAACTGCTCCTGCAATGTTGGTTGTTCCAGTTCCAGTGACATGTTTCAAAAATACGAAGTAAGAAATTAGAACGATGGTTTAAGCCTGGAGCAATGAAAATTTAATGAAACCGCAATAGTATTATTGCATACTTATAATTTCGCATTTCAGAATTCCTATTCATCTTGATACTGCCAATTTTATACATAGCATCTGCCGGTGAAAAGGGCAGGGGAGTCTTTAGCCGGGAAGATATTGACAGCGGCACACTAATTGAAATTGCCCCGGTGATAGTAATGAGCGCAGCAGACCGAAAGCTGCTGGATCAAACCCTCCTTCATGACTACATATTTGAATGGGGTGAAAACAAAGAAGGGTGTTGCATGGCACTTGGCTATGTGCCTGTTTACAATCATGCCTATGATTCCAACTGTGAATACGAAATGGATTTTGTTTCCGCACAAATTCTCATCCGCACCGTGCGGCCTGTAAAAGCAGGGGAAGAACTTTGTATCAACTATAATGGCGACTGGAATAACAGGAAGAAATTATGGTTTGATACAAAATAAAAGGCCACACAGCATAACTGTATGGCCTTCTGGTTTAAAGATTTTTTACTGGAATTTGATTTGTGCCCTCACTTCTCCATACCACCTGTATTGGCAGGAAGCAGGGACATTTGCCGGGCTGCCGATAAACGTTTCAGTATGCAGGGTGAGATAGTATAAACCATTAAGAAGGTCTACTTCTTTCACCTTTACACCATCTACTAGCAGTGCTCCGCTAAAAGAACCAGATGGTCCATACAAGCCTCTCGCAATAGGACCTAACAATGGAACAGTCTGGAGACCATTTGTAAACTGCTGGACCCATGAATAAGGCGTAGTCGTATCAGCAAATGGCCGGAAACCAGGTGTGGTTGTATAAGCTGGAAAAGAAGTGTTCAAAGCGCTGTAACTAACGGGGGCCGGTGCACATATTCGTATGGCAATTACACTATCGCTCAGGCCAGACCAGGTAACTTTATAGTTAAGGAGTTTGGTTGTCTTATCGTATGTCACATCCAATGAGCCAAGTCCCGTTGTCGTAGAGGCGGGCACCACTTGTGCGCCTGTCATGACTAAATTCGTTTTTGAGAAAACAGTTGTTTTGGCCAGTTCATCTTCATTCTGGCAGGAGTTGAAGCCCAGCAGGGCTCCAAAAAGAATTGAAGCAAAAGCAGTTAGTCTGAACAATTTCATGGTTGCATGATTTGTAGTAAAAATAAGAACTTTTTGTATTCGGCCAAGAAAGCCCGGTTTTTTTGTAGTTCAGGCCTGGAATTGTGGGTAAACTGTTGATGCTGCAGCCCGATTATATGACCGGTATTTGTGACAAATATTATTCCATTACCTTAATGAATCAAAACAACCGGTATGACTACCGTCGCTTTTGCTGGACGCAACCGCATCAATTCTATTGATATTTTACGAGGGCTCGTTATGGTCATCATGGCACTGGACCATGTCCGTGATTTTTTTCATAGCGAGGCGTTTACTGATGACCCGATGAACCTTGCTACAACTACACCCTGGCTGTACTTCACCCGCTGGATCACTCATTTTTGTGCCCCTATTTTTGTTTTTCTTGCCGGTACGTCTGCATTCCTGATGGGGCAAAAGAAAACAAAAAACGAATTGAGCTGGTTTTTGATGAAGAGAGGTTTCTGGCTCATACTTATCGAAGTGGTGATCATCTCCTTTGCCTGGACTTTCAATCCTTTCTACAATGTCATTTTTTTGCAAGTGATCTGGGCCATAGGAATCAGTATGGTGATGCTGGGGTTGCTGGTAAGGCTTCCTTTCAGGGTAATATTGGTTATGGGTTTAATTATAGTGTTTGGTCATAACCTGCTCGATTATTACGAAGCTGGGAAAATGGGCCAGTTAGGTTTTTGGTCTGATCTGTTGCACAGCGGCAGGTTCTCGGCATATACATTATGGGAAGGTCATTCTGTTTGGATCGTTTATCCATTTCTTCCCTGGGTGGGATTGATGGCTCTTGGTTATTGCTTTGGTGTTTGGTTTAAAAAGGATGTTTCCCAGGCCGAACGGCAAAAAAAGCTAATCCTGTTGGGTCTTTCATTAATAGTGCTGTTTGTAGTGCTGCGTTTAATCAATGCTTATGGAAATCCCTCAACATGGGCGTCACATCCAAGAGGGCCATTGTATTCTTTCTTTTCTTTTATGGATGTGCAGAAATATCCGCCATCTCTTATGTTTTTATGTGCCACACTCGGACCAGCCCTTATCCTGCTTGCTTTTCTTGAAAAAATGAAGGGTCGATGGACAAACTTCCTGATGGTTTACGGTAAAGTGCCTTTCTTTTATTATGTGCTGCATTTCTATCTTATTCATCTTTTCTGTGTGATCGCTTTTTATGCGGATGGATACATAAGCAGCCAGATAATGACACCGGGATTTCCGTTCTATTTCCGGCCACCTGCTTTTGGTTTTGAACTGTGGGTGGTGTATGTTGTTTGGATTGTAACAGTACTGGCACTTTACCCGCTTTGCAAATGGTATGGAAAGTATAAAGCCACACACAAACAGTGGTGGCTGAGTTATCTCTGAATTTGTCAGGTGGTCTACGCCTGGCAAACTTTATTTTAGTTTACTTTTTATCTCCTGCAGTTTCAGCAATGCCTCAACAGGTGTCAGGCGGTTAATGTCCATACCTTCCAGCAGTTTCCTGATCTCATCAAATGTTTCGGAGTGGGCATCAAAAATAGAAAGCTGCATCCGATTGCTATCGGATTTGGGGCCGGATAGAGATTTGATCTTAGATTCCAGTCCGGCAGATTCCTGGCTGCCGACGCCTGATTCCCGGCTTTCCTCCAGTTGCTTCAAAATATCATTGGCCCGGTCAATCAGTGACGGTGGCATACCCGCCATTTTCGCCACATGAATACCAAAACTGTGGGTGCTGCCTCCTGGTGCCAGTTTGCGCAGGAAAATAATTTTATTGCCCACCTCTTTATTGGTGATATGATAATTCTTTACTCTTGGCAGTTTTTCTTCCAGTTCGTTCAGTTCATGATAGTGGGTGGCAAATAAAGTTTTGGGTTGATGCGGGGAATTATGCAGGTGTTCAGCAATACTCCACGCAATGGAAATACCATCATAAGTGGAAGTGCCCCGTCCGATCTCATCGAGCAATATCAAACTGCGGGGAGTGATATTATTGATGATGGAAGCCGTTTCGTTCATCTCCACCATAAAAGTGGATTCACCGCCGCTGAGATTGTCCGAGGCGCCGACACGGGTAAATATTTTATCGGTCAGTGAAATCTTTGCCTCTGCTGCTGGTACAAAAGAGCCGATATGTGCCATCAAAGTGATCAACGCTGTTTGCCGGAGTAAGGCTGATTTACCACTCATATTCGGTCCGGTGAGTATGATGATCTGCTGTTCGGATTTATTCAGTTCAAGATCATTGCTGATATAACTTTCACCCAACGGCAGGTTTCTTTCAATCACCGGGTGACGGCCTTCTTTCACGATCCATTCACTGCCATCATGCAATTGTGGTTTTTTATATTGAAACTGGATGGCATTATTGGCAAAACAGGCCATGCAGTCAAGAATGGCAACAATAGTACCATTGGTCTGCACCGGGGCGAGGTAATCAAACAGTTCATTCAACAACGCTTCATATAGCTCCAGTTCCAGTTTCAATATTTTTTCTTCGGCGCCGGTAATTTTTTCTTCGTATTCTTTTAATTCAGGAGTGATATAACGTTCTGCATTGGCCAGTGTCTGTTTCCGTGTCCAGTCGGACGGCACTTTGCTTTTATGCGAATTGGTCACTTCGAGATAATAACCAAACACATTATTGAAACCGATCTTCAGCGAAGAAATACCTGTTCTCTCCGCTTCTTTCAATTGCAGTTGGGTGAGATATTCCTTACCACTATAGGCTATCCGGCGTAGTGCGTCAAGTTCACTGCTGACACCGCTGTTCATCATGCCGCCTTTTACCGCAAGGGCAGGGGGATTATCAATGATCTCTTTAAAAATTTTTTCGGCGATATAAGGACAAGGGTTCAGTGCATCACCCAATCTTTTCAGGTATTCGTTGGAAGAGGCTGAACAAAGTTGTTTGATGATTTCCACCTGTTTCAAGCCTCTTGCCAGTTGCAGCACTTCACGGGGATTGATCTTTTTCAGTGGTATCTTGGAAACCAGCCGCTCAATGTCGCCGCAATGCTTGACGGCCATGACGATCTTATTCCTCAAGTCGGTTTCATAAATAAAAAACGAAACCAGTTCCAGGCGTTCATTGATCTTCTGAATATCTTTCAAGGGAAAAATGATCCAGCGTTTCAGCAAACGGGCACCCATAGGTGAAACGGTGTTATCCAAAACACTAAGCAGCGTATGGTTGCCTTCAGAATTCCCTATCACCAATTCAAGGTTCCTTATTGTAAAACGGTCCATCCACAAAAAATCATCCCGGTCAATGCGTTGCAGTGAAGTGATATGCTGCAGGTTGGGGTGTTCCGTATCTTTTAAATAATGAATAACAGCCCCTGCAGCGATCAGTCCTTTGGAAAGATCATCCACGCCAAAACCTTTGAGGGAATGTGTCTGGAAATGTTTCAGCAAAATATCTTCTGCATATGCATTGTCAAAGATCCATTCATCCAGTGTGTAGCTGTAGATCTTGCCGCCGAAATATTCTTTGAAACGTTTTTGCTGGTGACGCTGGTACACCACTTCAGCCGGTTTGAAACTTTGCAACAATTTGTCTGCATATTCCCGGTCACCTTCCGCAATCAGGAATTCACCGGTGGAAATATCGAGGAAAGCCAATCCATACTGGTCGTTTTCTGCAAAGTGAACAGCCGCCAGGAAATTATTGCTATGATGTTCTAATAATTTATCGTTTACGGCCGTGCCGGGTGTCACCATATCGGTCACGCCTCTTTTCACCACACCTTTTGCCTGTTTGGGATCTTCGAGCTGATCGCAAATCGCCACCCGGTGACCGGCTTTCACCAGTTTGTGCAAATAAGTATCGAGTGCATGATGCGGAAAACCGGCCAGTTCAGCCGAAGCGGCCGCCCCGTTATTTCTTTTGGTGAGGGTGATGCCAAGAATCTGTGAAGCCAGTACAGCATCCTGCCCGAAAGTTTCATAAAAATCCCCAACACGAAACAACAGGATGGCATCCGGGTATTTTTGCTTGATAGCCCGGTGCTGCTGCATCATGGGTGTATCGGAACTTGCCGTCTTCGCCATTCGGATTTACTCAATATTTGTTAAAGCAATATGATAGTTGGCAAAAATAAGGAACTGTTTATGTAACCCTTCTTTTCACTGCATCCGTTGGGAAATTCTTATTATGAAACGACTTTTCCTCGTGGCAGGAATATTAGTATCCTGCACCCTTCTGAAAGCACAGACTCCCATCAGCGAAACTGCTGACACTGCAAAAGCGGAGGCTGCTATTACCAATGCCACCGTTTATTTTGGCTATGGTGCCGAGCTGACCCATGAAGCAAAGGTGAAGATCAGCGCTGCCACCAAGTTCATCGTCATCAACCAGCTTAGCACACAGATTGATGTAAACAGCCTGCAGGTGAGCTGTCCCGAAGATGTGGCGCTGCTGTCGCAGCGGTTCAGTGTTTTTTACCCGGTATCACCGGTTTTGGTGAAAAGCAAAGAAGTAGAGAAATGGGAAGACAGCATTGAGGTGCTGCAAAAGAATATCAGCCGGCTGAATAATAATATTGAGATAGACAGGGAAATCCTGAGCCGTACCGGCGCCTTGATCGAAAGCGCTATGAGCAGCAATGGCAACAAAGCCGTGGTCAGTGCCGAAGTGCTGCGGCTGGTGGAATTTTATAATACAAAGATCGAACGGTCAAAGACCAATATTTTCAATTACCAGCAAACAATAAAAGAGCAGAATAATAAGATTGAGCTGCTGCGGAAAAAAATTCTTGAAGCAAACAAACAGGTCACTCCGCCCAAAGAGAAACCCTATGGTCAGTTGATATTGCAGGTGATGACAACCAAAGCTGCCGAGATACCTGTTTCGCTTTCTTATTATACCCATAATGCCGGCTGGACACCTGTATATGATATCCGGGTAAATTCAAAAACTAATAAAGTCAAACTTGTGTATAAGGCATCACTGATGCAGACCACCGGTATTGACTGGAAGAAAACCAAACTCACCCTCAGCACTGGTACTCCCAATTTTGGGGTCGCTGCGCCGATCCTTTCACCCTGGTACCTTCAATTGTATGTACCTGGTATTTACACTGAATTGCAACGCCGTGCCGCTGTAGGAAATGAAATGCGCAACCGGGTGCAGTCGTTTACAGATGATAAGTCACTGAAAGAGGTGATCGTAACCGGGGCCGGCGCCTATGAGCAGAAGAAATTGTTGAATGATGCTATTGATCCGAGCACTTTGCAACAATTCACTACACTGAATGAAGGGCAGCTTAATACCAATTTTGAAATTGACCTGCCCTATGATATTTCCAGTGACGGGCAACTGCATAATGTATCTATTAAAGATGAAGAGATAGATTGTGTGCTGAAGAATTATGCCGTGCCGAGGGCCGATAAGGATGCTTACCTGCTCGCTGAGGTTGTGAACTGGCAGTCGCTTGACCTGCTGCCCGGTGATGCAAACATCATTATGGAAAACACTTATATCGGCAAATCCATCATTGACCCCAACACCACTGCCGACACACTGAATCTTCCGCTGGGCAAGGACAAACGGATTGCGGTGAAACGTTCACTAGTGAAAGAACTGAGCAGCCTGAAAACAAGCGGTAAGGAAAGCAAGCAGACCTTCACCTACGAGATTATTGTGAAGAATAACAAGCTTACCGATGTCAACCTCTTGTTGAAAGACCAGTATCCGCTGAGCACTATCAAAGAAGTGGAAGTGAAACTGGATGATGAAGGCGCTGCTATGGTAAATGCAGAAACCGGTGTGCTGACATGGAAACTGGAACTGAAACCAGGAGAAAGCAAGAAAGTGAGATTCAGTTATACGGTGAAATTTCCGAAGGATAAGAAGATTGTGAATTTGAAATAGAGGCTGGTTGATAAGTTTATAAGGTGACAGGTTGATAAAGGGTTGTGACATATTGCCCCTTATTAACCTGTTAACTTTTTAACTAATCCCTACTTTTGCGCCATGCGAAAACTGAGCATGCAGGAACTGGGCCGCAAATCGGTGGAGGAATTCAGGCAATCAGAGAAAATGCCTGTTATCGTGGTGCTGGAAAATATCCGAAGCGCCTACAATGTGGGCAGTGTGTTCCGCACTTCAGATGCTTTTCTGATTGAAGCGATCTATATCATCGGCTATTCAGCCAAACCTCCTCATAAGGAAATTAAAAAGACAGCTCTCGGTGCAGAGGAAACAGTGAGCTGGAAATATTTTAAGACCGCAGCAGAAGCTATTGAGGATTTGCGGGGTCTCGGCTATAATATTTATGCTGCGGAGCAGGCCGAGGGCAGTTATAAACTGAACGCTATCGGTTTTGAACCTGATGAAAAGATCGCCATTGTGTTTGGGAATGAAGTGACAGGGGTGGAGCAGTCAACCATCCATCTTTGTGATGGGTGTCTTGAGATTCCCCAACTGGGCATGAAACATTCGCTGAATATTGCTACAGCGGCAGGGGTGGTGTTGTGGGAGTTGGTTCGAAACAGAATTATGTTGAATGATAAATTATGAATGTTGAATGAGCAAGGTTAAAAACTATATCTCTCTCATAAAATTCTCCCATACCATCTTCGCTATGCCTTTTGCGCTGATTGGTTTTTTTCTTGGCTTATTTGAAACAACGTCAAGAATTTCTGGGTGGGATAAAAAAATATTTCCACCTCAATTTCCATGGAGGGAATTAGGGATAAAATTTATTTTGGTCATTGCTTGTATGATCTTTGCCCGCAGCGCAGCCATGGCGTTTAACCGTTATCTTGACAGGAGTTTTGATGCAAAAAATCCAAGAACAGCGATAAGAGAAATTCCGGCAGGAGTGATCAAGGCGAATAGTGCATTGCGTTTTACGATAGTTTGTAGTTTGTTATTTGTGGTTTGTACGTTTTTTATTAACAAACTCTGCTTTTATCTGTCGCCAGTTGCTTTGTTAGTGGTTTTAGGATATAGCTACACCAAACGGTTTACTCCTCTTTGTCATTTGATCCTTGGCCTGGGGTTATCACTGGCACCGATAGGCGCCTATCTTGCCGTTAACGGAGTGTTTGCCCTTTTACCCATTCTTTTTTCTATAACTGTTCTTTTCTGGGTCAGCGGGTTTGATATCATTTATGCGTTGCAGGACGAGGAATTTGATAAATCACAAAAACTATATTCCATTCCTGCCTGGCTGGGTAAAGCAAAAGCCTTAAGGGTTTCAGAAATCTTTCATCTGATGAGTGCAGGAGCAGTGGTCTATGCAGGCTTCTATACTGAATTTGGCTGGTTATACTGGATTGGCGTAGCCGTATTTATCGGGATGCTTATTTACCAGCATTCCATTGTAAAGCCCGATGACCTGCGAAGAGTAAACCTTGCATTTATGACCGCCAATGGTATTGCTTCCGTTGTTTTTGCCATCTTTGTGATCGCCGATTTGTTTATCAACTCATAATTCTAAACACTAAACTCATTATTCTCTGCCTCGCATTCTCTCCATAGACTATGGCCTCAAACGCACCGGCATCGCCGTCACTGATCCTTTGCAGATCATTGCCACCGGGCTTACTACTATTCATTCAAAAGAACTCATTTCTTTTCTGAAAGATTATTTCTCCAGGGAACAGGTGGAGCTGATATTGATCGGCTGGCCTACAAACTGGGATGATTCTGCCACTCATGCCACGGCACTGGTGGAAAAATGTATCAAAGACCTGCAAAAAAAATTCCCTCATATTCCTCTTCAAAAAGTGGATGAACGCTACACTTCCAAAATGGCCAAAGATGCTATGCTCGAAATGGGGATGAAGAAAAAAGACCGGCGAAACAAAGCACTGGTGGATGAGATCGCTGCTACCATTATGTTACAGGAGTATTTGAGGGCAAGAGGTTGAAAAGTTGATAGGTGGATTAGCTGATATGGGCTAAATTTGCAGGCAGCTTACCTGTCAACTATTTAAACTTGTCAACTTGATTTTACCCATCGTTGCATACGGTCATCCCGTTCTGAGAAAAGTTGCCTCCGACATCATGCCTGATTATCCCGGGCTGGAGAAATTCATTGAAGATATGTGGGAGACCATGTATGCCAGCAACGGTGTGGGCCTGGCGGCGCCGCAGGTGAACCGTGATATCCGCCTCTTTGTGGTGGACACCGTGCAGATGTTTGCGAGTATGGATGAGAGAGAAAAGAAACAATACCCGGATGCGCCGGGTGTGAAAGCGGTTTTCATCAATGCACATATTGTGGAACTGGATGGTGATGAGTGGCCTTATAATGAAGGTTGCCTCAGCATTCCGAAGATCAGGGAAGATATTTACCGGCAGGAGAGTGTGACCCTGCAGTTCCGTGACCAGGATTTTGAATCGCATATCATGACCTTTACCGGTCTTACGGCAAGGGTCATCCTGCATGAATACGATCATATTGAAGGCAAACTTTTTATTGACCATCTTTCGCCACTAAAGCGGAAACTGATGAAGGGGAAACTGAATGATATCACCAAAGGCAAGATCACTGTGGATTATAAAATGATGTTCCCGCGATGATGCTTATGAGAAAGCTGCTTCTCATATCTTCTTTTTTTAGTTGTCTTTTACTGAATGCACAGACTGATTCACTCGATAATGAACGGCTGGCGCAAATGATCAACCTGTCTGAAGTGGTGATCCGTTCTGACCTCGATGTAAACCGGTTTATTCAGCGGGTAAAAGAAGATACCAGCTTTTATAAAGCCTTCCGCAACCTGCGGGTGCTTGGCTTCACTTCACTGAACGATATCCGTATTGTGGATAAAAGAGGCAAACTGAAGGCATCGTTGCACAGTAAGACCCGGCAGAACCGTTCGCATCGCTGCCGCAGTATGGATGTGCTGGAAGAAAAGACCAGCGGCGATTTTTATGACAGCCGGGGCAATTATAATTATTACACGGCAGAATTGTACGCCGGGTTATTCTTTACTAAAGACAGTGTTTGCGGCGAAACCAATATTGTGAAGGGAACTGACTTCAGTGTCCGTTCCAAAAAGGGAATGGCCAAACATAAGGAGCAATTAAAGATGCTGCTGTTCAATCCGGGCAAAAAGATACCCGGCATTCCTTTTATCGGCGATAAGATCGACATTTTTGATCCTGACAGGGCCAGGTATTATGACTTTAGTATTGATAAAGGAGAATATGAAGGGCAGTCCAGTTACATTTTTTCGATTAAAGCAAAAGAGAAGCTGGGCGGCAAAAAAGATAAGATCGTTATTGATAACATGATCACCTGGTTTGATGCCAAAACGATGGAAGTGCTGGCCCGTAATTATGCTATGAGTTATAATGCCGGTGTGTATGATTTTGATGTGCAGATGGAAGTGCAGTTGACACGGTTTGCAGGGTATCTTGTTCCCAAAACACTGCGCTACACCGGGAACTGGGATGTGCTATTCAAAAAAAGAGAAAGGGGAGTATTCACCGCCACCCTTTTTGATTTCAAAGCAGGAAAATAAGAGTTGCCATTGTCCATTTCTCCTATTTCACCAAAACATATTTTCTCCATTTCTCAATCACTTCCCTGATATCATCGGGCAGTTCGGTATCAAAGAAAATTTCTTTACCGGAGGTGGGATGAACAAACCCCAATGTTTTGGCATGAAGGGCCTGTCGCTGGCAGATGGCAAAACAATTATCAACAAATTGTTTGTATTTGGTATAAACAGTTCCTTTTACAATTTTATCTCCACCGTAAAAGTCATCGTTAAATAAAGGATGGCCAAGATATTTCATATGCACCCGTATCTGGTGGGTGCGGCCAGTTTCCAGCACACATTCCACGAGAGTCACATAACCAAACCTTTCGATCACTTTATAATGGGTGATGGCTTCTTTGCCATGGTCACCTTCGGGATAGGCTTCAAACAATTTGCGGAAGCGTAAATGCCGGCCCACATGCGCCACAATCGTTCCTTCCTCATCTTTCACATCGCCCCACACCAGCGCCACATATTGTCTTCTTACCGTATGGTCAAAAAACTGTTTGGCCAGTTGCCGCATTGCTACATCTGTTTTGGCAAGGACCAGCAAACCACTGGTGTTTTTGTCAATGCGATGCACCAACCCGAAACGGGGCAAAGTTTCTTCAGAGATGGAAGGATTCTTTTGCTGCAAATACCAGGCTATACCATTTAGTAATGTGCCTGAATAATTGCCGCTGCCGGGATGTACCACCATGCCGGCTGGTTTATTGATGATCATCAGGTCATCGTCTTCGTAAACGATATTCAGGGGAACATATTCCGGCACCACATCTGTTTCCTCGGGACTGAGGTCAGAATAAATGATGATCTCATCCTGTGGTTTCACTTTATAATTGGGTCGAACATCCTTGCCGTTTACCAGTACCAAACCCGCATTGATCGCCTGCTGCAGTTTGTTGCGGGTAGCTCTTTCAATACGGTTGGCCAGAAATTTGTCTATGCGCAATGGCTCCTGCCCGTTGTCAATTTTAAAACTGAAACGTTCATAGAGTTCATCGTTGCTTTCCTGCAGTTCGGGGTTCTCTTTTGCCAAATCTTCCGTCATAGCCTGCAAAGGTAATGGTTGGGCTTTTGTTGGTAATTTTGCACTTTAAAATGGAAAAACAACCTGTCATAGTTGAAGATCTTGGCGTGATGGATTACCAGGCTGCATGGGACTACCAGGAGAGCTTGCTGAAAGAGAATGTCAGAAGAAAGTCATTAGTCTATAGCCAGGTTCCATCGGAAGAATTACTCCCAACACAACATCACCTGCTTTTTGTTGAGCATCCTCCAGTTTACACTCTCGGCAAAAGCGGCGACATCAATAATGTGCTTATAGATGATGCAGCAAGAACGGCAAAGGGTATTGAATTTTTCCGCACTAACCGGGGCGGTGATATTACTTTTCACGGGCCCGGCCAGGTGGTTGGCTATCCCATTTTGGATCTTGAAAAATATTATACCGACATTGGCAAATACCTGCGCAATATTGAAGAAGTGATCATACTTACATTAAAAGAATACGGCATTGAAGCGGGTCGTTCATCCGGTGAAACAGGAGTGTGGATAGACCCGGATATTAAAGGAAAGGAACGAAAGATTTGTGCCATCGGCGTCCGCACCAGCCGGTGGATCACCATGCACGGGTTTGCATTGAATGTGAATACCAACCTGGATTATTTCAATTTTATTGTTCCCTGCGGCATCAGCAACAAACAGGTTACATCGCTGGAAAAAGAGCTGGGCCAAAAAGTTGATTTTGAAGATACAAAAGAAAAATTGAAAAATAATTTCGCCATCGTTTTTAATGCGACGCTGCAGGCTGGTTAAAAATCTTTTTGCAGAAAGAACTTGTGTTTTTCCTTTAGTTTATCATTCTCATACAATTCAAATTTGAACCATCCTCCGTGGTAGAAATTGGCCTTGTCGAGTTTGAATGTTCTTTCTTTTATGTCTTTCAGTTCAAACAGGAAAGTATCATCCTCTTCAAAGAAACGGATACTGTATTTTTTTTGTTCATCATCGGGCAGGTTCACCCGCACATAACCATCCCGGTAGGTGTACACATGCAGTGAAGGAGTGAAAACTTCAGGCCTGCTTTTGTTATTAAACGGAAGGTTGGGTGTGTTTACAGAGTCAATACCATTCATGCGGGTCTGCGGGTCGCTGAGGCCAATATTGCGACGGGATGTATCTAATTCCGGCCTTTTTGCATTGCTGAAAAGAAACATTCCTTTATCAAGTAAAATATAAAGGCGGTAAAACATCCTGTCGTTCGGGGCTTTTGTATCTACAAAACCGTTTTGCGGAAGATCGGGATCCGCAACGGTGAGGATGGTACGGTACCCGTTGAGACTGTCAGCCGATCGCTGTATACTGATCTGTTTCACCACTTCAAATTTGTTATTCCAGCTTACAATGATGCGGTTGTTGCCCACATTTTTCAAAGAAAAGTTGGGCAGTGTATCCTGCGAAATTGAATCAAAGCAAAACAGGGAAAGTAATAAAAGGGGCAGCACCAGTTTTTTCATCATGGTAATAACGGGAAAAGGATAGGATTCTTTTATGAATCATTGCAAAGATAAGGTGGTGATGGGAAAATACTCAGAAGATTAACGTGTTATTGGGTAAGGAAGCATTGCCCTGCAACCCGCCGCTGTGGATAAGCAGAATACGGCTTGCCGGAGGGAAATAGTTTTTGCCGGCCAGGTCATCAACCGCAAAAAAAAGTTTGCCTGTATAAACAATATCGGAAGGGATGCCGGAACGGGTGTAGCAATCATTCATGAAACGTATCAGTTCAGGTGTGGTTTTGGCGTAGCCTCCATGATGATATTCATGCAGCAGGTCAAAAGACCTGTTCCTGTCATGCAGCAACGAACGGATAGCCGCATTCAGCGTCTTATTGTTTTTCATCACTGAAATGCCCGTAAATTTTTGATGAGGTAACCCGGAATTGATGAGGCCGGCCATCATAGTACCGGTGCCGACAGCGCAGCAGATATGCGTATAGTCTTCCTGTTTAAAAAGAGATGTAATGGAGGCTGCGCCCCTGGCGCCTGTTTCACCAAAACCTCCTTCGTTGATGAAATAGTTTTCGTTTTTGTTTAAGCCGGGCGGGATCAGCTTTTCAGCAAAATCTTTTCTTGAAATAAAATAAAAGGTCATGCCAAGTTTTTTTGCAGCATGTAACGTTGCTGAAAGTGCGGGTGGTTCTTCACCACGGATGATGCCAGTTGCGGAAAGGCCCTGCATTTTGCAGGCAGCAGCGGTAGCGATAATATGATTGGACCAGGCCCCGCCAAACGTAACAATGGTTTTTTTTCCTGATGTTACAGCTTCATCAATATAATACCGGAGTTTAAACCATTTGTTACCTGAAATTACCGGGTGTATCTGATCAAGACGCAACACAGACAGCGAAATGTTGTGTTTTTCGCTGCCCGGCAAACTGATCTTGTCAATCGTAATATTACCCAAGCTGATAACTTCCATGCAAATGAGACTATGACCTTAACGAAATTAGATTAATTTCGTCCCCATTTTCATCATATGCGACCAACATTAGTGATCCTCGCTGCCGGCATGGCCTCCCGTTATGGCAGCATGAAGCAGATTCAGAGTTTCGGACCCCATGGAGAAACGATCATGGATTATTCCATTTTCGATGCTATCAGGGCGGGTTTTGGGAAAGTGGTGTTTATAATCCGGGAAGAATTTGCTGAAAATTTCAAAACCATATTTGAACCTAAACTTTCGGGAAAGGTGCAGACAGCTTATGTATACCAGGAACTCGATCTTTTCACCAATGGATTTAAAGCCCCGGCTGAACGTACAAAACCCTGGGGCACTGCCCATGCAGTATTATGTGCAAAAAATGCTGTTGACGAGCCTTTTGCCGTTATCAATGCTGACGATTTTTATGGTGAAGATGCTTTTGCCAAAGCTGCATCTTTTTTGACCAGCGACTGTTTTGCTTCCAAATATGCCAACATAGGTTATGATCTTGTACGCACCTTATCAGAACATGGCACCGTGAACAGGGGAGTGTGCAGCGTGGATGAAAACGGAAACCTGCTATCCATTACTGAAAGGATCAATATTGGCCGCAGTGATGACGGCCGCATCATTTGCGGTGATGGTCTGCAGCCCGAAGAATTGCAGGAGAGCAGCAAAGTGTCCATGAACTACTGGTGTTTTCATCCTTCATTCTTTGATTATACGGAGAAATTATTTGCGGATTTTCTCGAACAACACGGAAGGGAGTTAAAATCTGAATTTTTTATACCCATAGTAGCCGACCAGTTTATTAAAGAAGGAGGCAATATTGAATTGATCGCAACCACCTCTTCATGGTTTGGCGTTACTTATAAGGAAGATGCACCCGCTGTGCAAAGCAGCCTGGATGAACTGATCGCTGGCGGGCATTACCCGGCAAACCTTTGGGGCTAAAATAAAAATTCCGCCTGATGGCGGAATCTTATGTTTTCAACTGCTCAGGGTTTTATCAATTGTTTACTTTCACCATGAAAATATAGTCTTCTACTTTTTCCACCTGTCTAGACCTGTCCTGGCCGGATAGCGTTGACCTGGATGGAAGTTTTAGTTTTCCAACTGAACTGTCTTGTTTCAGTTCTTCTAATATTTTATAGAGATATTTTGCCTGTACGGCAAAGGTGAAACCTTCTTTGTTGGTGAGGCGGCTGTTAATGATGCCTACCACTTCACCCTGTTTGTTCAAAACGGGACTGCCGCTGTTGCCACGATTGGCGGGAATATTCACCTGGCAGGTCAGGGTATCACCCTGGTATCCTTTTTTGGCACTGAGGTAGCCTTCGCCATATACAATAGTGCTTCCGGGATAATCCAATGTGGGGTAACCCAGTGTAAAGATCGGTTCGGCTAGCCCGGCGGAACGCTTACTGATGCTGTACGGTATGCTGTTAAAAGCTTTGAATTTTTTGTCAGTTATTTTCAGCACAGCAATATCCTTTTGCAGATCGGTGAAGACCACCTGGGCCTGGTATTCGCCACTTTCGTTTTGAACAGCTACATACTTAGCGCCTTTCACAACGTGTGCATTGGTCACCAGGAAACCTTTGGCATCAATCACAAACCCGGTGCCGCCGGAAGTGTAGATAATAGTTTCGGCAGCGCTGTTGATTTTATCTTTAACGTCGTTGATCTCTTTGTCCTGCTGATAAGTCTTCTTTTCAATAATGTTCAGTTTGCCTTCCAGTTGCTGTAGTTCCGAAGCGGCAGGCGGCTTGGGTGTAACAGACCATACCAAAATACCCAAAGCCATGGTGGTGACACCGGCGATGCTGGCCGCAATAGCCGCCACTTTTTTATAACGGTTCCAGAGATAAACCATTTTGGCCTTGCCTCTCAGTTTGGCTGAGTCAATCTTTCCTTTTTCAGACAGGTCGGTATGCACTTCATTCAGTTTGGTCCTGAATTTCTGCCATTCGCCAAAGCGGTTCATCTGCTGCATGAACAAAGTATGCTCGACCACCAATTGGTCAACCTCAGCATTGGTCTTGCGCAGGTTTTCAAAATGCAACCGTTCATCGGGGTTCATTTCACCCCGGATGTATCGTTCCACTGCATCAAGTATCATCATGTCATCCATCACTGTCTCCGTTTTTATAGTGAGCAAAGAATATTTTCTTCAACCGCATCAGGCACTTATACTTCTGGGTCTTGGCATTGTCGGCATTGGTGTATCCAAAACCGGCCGCTATATCCTGCATATTTCTTTTCTGGAGGTAAAAGGCTTCCAGAAGACTCTTGCAGGGCTCACCCAGGCTGCTTATGGCCTTATCCATCATTTCAAATTCAGCATCCCGCTTATCGTGTTCGCTGATGTCTTCTTCTACGGGTACGGTCTCATCCAGGTTGCCAATATCGCCGGCATAGCGGTGTTGTTGCTGCAATTTTTTCAGCCAGAGCCTCCGGCAGACCGAATAAACGTAGGTTTTGATCTGGCAGTTGAGCTCAAAATGACCGGAACGCACTTTTTCATACAACACAATCATCGCCTCCTGGAATACATCTTTGGCATCATCAGCCGAGCCGTTGTTGTTGATTACCAGGGCCTGAACCATGTTATAGTTCTCCCGGTAGATGGTCTCAACGGCCTTGGTTTCGTTTCGGGCTAATCCTTTCAGTAAAGCTTGTTCGTTGCTCTCTTGTTTCACAGTGCCGCTATTTAATACGGGATTTTAAAAATAGTAACCCTGCCCGACACCAAAAAATAATCCAAAAGGCAGGTATGCCGGCGTTACCTGAAAAAAATTTTAAAAATGGCGGGTTACCTTTTCCCTTTCCGGGTATTAACAGCGAAATATTTCACTTAAAACCTTTAAAAAAAATCGCAAACGCATGAAAAAGCTTTTTATCGTTTTGGCCGTAGCTAGCCTTGGCTTCGTAGCTTGTAACAACAGTGGTGACAAAACTGAAACAACTGACACTACTACTACACCTGAGGTTCCTGCTGTAGTTGATTCTGCTGCTGCTGTAGTTGATTCAGCTGCTGCTGCTATCGTTGATTCAGCTGCTGCTGGTAAATAATCAGCCAGTAAGAGATTATACGGTATTAAAGCCTGTCAGCGACAGGCAATCGTCAGAGACCATCCCGATAGCATTGGGGTGGTTTTTTATTCTTATCTCCGGGCAATTAAAGTTACCTTTGCGGCCGCATTTTGCCCTGTTCATTAAATTTCGCTTCTGTGACCACATTTGAGCAATTAGGCATTGAAGAAGGATTATTACATTCGATCAATGCATTAGGCTTCACCCAGCCTACTCCCATCCAGGAAAAAGCCATCCCTGTTTTGTTGCAGGGCACTAAAGACTTTATCGGTCTGGCACAAACCGGCACCGGCAAAACGGCAGCTTTTGGTTTGCCGTTGTTACAACTGATCAATAAGGAAGACCGGTTTCCCCAGGCACTCATTGTTTGTCCCACCCGTGAGCTTTGCCTGCAAATCACCAGCGACCTGGAAAAGTTCAGGAGCAGGAAGATCAGCGTAAGTGTGACGGCTGTTTATGGCGGCACTTCCATCAGCATGCAGATCCGTGACCTGAAAAAAGGAACACATATCGTGGTGGCCACTCCCGGTCGGCTGATAGACCTCATTGAAAGAAAGGCAATTAATTTAGAGCGGATACATTATGTGGTGCTGGATGAGGCCGATGAGATGCTGAACATGGGTTTTAAGGACGACATTGAATTCATCCTGAAAAACACACCCAACAGGCAAAGTACCTGGCTCTTCAGCGCCACCATGCCGCCGGAGATCAGGCAGGTGAGCAAAAGGTATATGGACAAACCTTTTGAAATTACGATCGGCAAAACCAATGAAGGTTCTGCTACTATTGATCACCAGTATTACGCTACACAGCATCATAACCGCTACGAAGTTTTAAAAAGGATCATCGACTTCAACCCGGGTATCTATGGAATTGTATTTGCCCGTACCAAGGCCGACACACAGGATATAGCTGAACGGCTGACCAGAGAAGGATATGACATTGACGCCATTCATGGCGACCTGACACAGCAGCAGCGGGACAAAGTGATGGGATTGTTCAGGGACAAAAGTGTGAAGCTGCTGGTGGCAACTGATGTGGCTGCGAGAGGAATTGATGTGAAGGGAATAACCCATGTCATCAATTATGAACTGCCCGATGATGTGGAAGTGTACACACACCGGAGTGGCCGTACAGGCCGGGCGGGCAGTAACGGAATTTCTGTTTCAATCGTAACACCCAAAGAAGTGTATCGTCTTCGCCAGATTGAAAGAATAGTGAAGACGAAGTTTCATAAAATGGATATACCCAGCGGCAAGGATGTTTGCCGCAAACAGTTTTTCCATTTTATTGATAAGATGCTGCAGGCCGATATCAGTCACGGAGAATATGAAACCTATTTACCGGTTCTGCAGGAAAAATTTGCCACGGTTGAAAAAGAGGAGATACTACAACGTGTGGCAGCATTGGAATTTGATCGCTTTCTCAAATATTATGAGAATGCAGCCGATCTGAACCTTAGAGAAGAGAGAAGATCGGAAAGAGCTGAAAGAGGTGATCGGCAGGCTGGCAGGGATACAAGAGGAAGATCATTTAATGGCAATGGCAATTACCAACGATTGTTTGTGAACCTCGGCACCAAGGATGGTTTTTACAAAGCCAGCTTTTTGCAGTTCATCTTAGATATGAGTGATTTGAAGAAAGATGCGCTGGGGCGAATCGACATGAAAGAGATGAATAGCTGGGTGGAAGTGGAAGCTGGTGCTGCCAAAAAGATGATCAAGGCGATTGATGGAAAGAATTTCCGGGGTCGCAAGATCAGGATGAATGATGCGGAAACAGGCGGTCGTCGAAAATAATTTTTGTAAAGCTGTTGGTAATAAGGAATACAAAAACTACATTTGATTCATGATGACAACAAAGACATATTTTGGTTATTATTTTTATTACTTCTTTTTTGGAAAGAGGCCGGGAATGCTTTTGTTGAAATCAAACTGAGAACAACTAAAAATCAACATAAAGAATCCCGGCCAGTCGGCCGGGATTCTTGTTTTCACCCGATGCCAGTAGGGTATTATAAAAAACGCTAAAGAAGCAAGTATGCAAAACAGTAAGGAGAGTTTGAAAAACGAGGTTAGTGAGGATGCCAAATCCTCCGTGCGGGGGGTAGCGATACAAGGTTACGAAGGCAGTTTTCACCAGGTGGCTGCCGGGATATTCTTTGGCAAAAAGACAGAAGTGATTCCCTGTGATACATTCCGGGATGTGATGAAAGTGGCAGCGAATAAAAAACAAAGTGGCGGAGCCGTGATGGCAATTGAAAATTCTATTGCCGGGAGCATTTTGGCTAACTATAATTTGTTGCAGCAATCAAACCTAAAGATCGTCGGTGAAGTCTATTTGCATATAAAACAAAATTTATTGGCGAACAGGGGAGTACGGTTGGAGGATATCCGTGAAGTGCATTCACACACCATGGCGTTGCAGCAATGTTATGATTTCCTGGATAAGTATAAATGGAAACTGGTGGAAACAGATGACACAGCGCTGAGTGCAAAACATATTCACCAGCATCATAGCAAACACATCGCAGCGATCGCCAGCAAACTGGCGGCTGATTTATATGATCTTGATGTCATCGCCCCGAATATTCATACACTGAAAAATAATTACACAAGATTTTTGGTGCTGAAAAGAGAAGATGAGGTAGAGGTCGTAGAAGATGCCAATAAAGCCTCCCTGAATTTTCATACGGATCATTCGAAGGGAAGCCTGGCAAAAGTGCTGACAAAAATTGCGGATGGAGGTATTAACCTGAGTAAGCTGCAAAGTTTTCCCATACCCGGCAGCGATTTCAGGTACAGTTTTCATGCAGATATGGAATTTGATTCAATTGAGCAGTTTGAGAGGGTTGTTGATTCAATAAAGCCACTTACGGCAGAATTAAGAATTTATGGTATCTATAAAAAAGGAGTATGGAAATAGCGAAACGGTTAGAAGGCATCGGTGAATACTATTTTTCTCAGAAGCTGAGAGAAATAGATGAACTGAATAAAGCCGGAAAAAATATTATCAATCTTGGAATTGGCAGTCCCGATCTGCCACCACATCCTGATGTAATAAAGACATTGCAGGAAGAAACAGCCAAATCAACAGTACATGCCTACCAGTCTTATAAAGGATCACCGGTATTGCGGAATGCGATAGGCGAATGGTATAAGAAATGGTATGATGTCGAACTTAATCCGGATACGGAGATATTGCCACTGATAGGAAGCAAAGAAGGTATCATGCATATCTGTATGACCTATTTAGATAAAGGTGATGAGGTACTTGTGCCGAATCCCGGTTATCCCACCTATAGAAGTGCCGTGAAACTGGCAGGTGGTAAATGCGTAGAGTATTTGTTGAAAGAAAAGAGTAATTACCAGCCAGACTTTGAAAAGCTGGAGAAAAAGAATTTAAAAAAGGTAAAACTTCTGTTTGTGAATTGTCCGCAAATGCCGACAGGACAATTGCCAACGAAAGAGCTATTTGAAAAAATAGTTGCGTTTGGAAGAAAACATAACATTCTCATTATTCATGATAACCCGTACAGTTTTATCCTGAATGACAACCCGATGAGTCTGTTAAGTGTGGAAGGGGCGAAGGATTGTGTGATAGAACTGAACTCACTCAGTAAATCACATAATATGGCTGGCTGGAGAGTGGGCATGTTGTGTGGTGCCAAAGAACGAGTTGATGAAGTGCTGCGGTTTAAAAGTAATATGGACAGTGGTATGTTCTTGCCGGTGCAACTGGCAGCAGCAAAAGCATTATCATTAGGAAAAGAATGGCAGGATGAAGTGAATGCCATCTATAATCAACGGCGTGAGAAAGTTTTTGAATTATTGAAGTTGCTGAAATGTAAATTTTCAAAAACACAGGCTGGAATGTTTGTTTGGGCAAAGACCCCTTCGTCATACGAGAACGGTTACAAATTAAGCGACGAAATTTTATATAATGCCAATGTGTTCATAACTCCCGGCGGCATTTTCGGGAATGCCGGAGATAAATATATCAGGGTGAGTTTATGTGCAGCAGTGGATAAATTTGAAGAGGCAATTGGCAGAGTCAAAAACCTAAATTCAAAGTTCTAAAATGGAAAGAAAGAAGATAGCAATAGTGGGAGTGGGATTGATCGGTGGTTCGCTGGCTTTGCAACTGCATGAAAAAAAACTTTCAGCAAGACTGATAGGTGTGGATGCAAATCCCGGTCATGCACAACAAGCTATCGAACTGGAGCTGGTGGATGAAATGCTGCCGCTGGATGAAGCGATTGAAGCATCCGATGTGATCGTTTTGGCCATACCAGTTGACAGGATAGTGGAACTGCTGCCATCACTATTGAACAGGATAAGCAACCAGGTTGTAGTTGATCTTGGTTCAACCAAAAGTCAGTTGATTGATATTATTAAAGACCATCCCAAAAGGGGGAGATTTGTGGCCACGCATCCGATGTGGGGAACAGAATACAGCGGTCCTTCGGCGGCGGTGCGTGGGGCCTATGAGAACAAGGCAGTGATCATTTGCAATGCGGAAGAAAGTGATGCCGATGCCCTGGATTGGGTGAAGCACATGTATAAGAAGATCGGGATGCATATTTTGGAAATGGAAGCGAAGGCGCATGACCTGCATGCTGCATATGTGAGTCATATATCACACATCACCTCTTTTGCGCTGGCAAATACAGTGCTTGAAAAAGAAAAAGAACAGAACGCCATTTTTGAACTGGCTTCAGCGGGTTTTGAAAGTACGGTGCGGCTGGCAAAAAGTAACCCGGCCATGTGGGTGCCCATCTTTATGCAGAACAGGGAAAATGTGCTGGATGTTTTGAAAGAGCATATTGCACAGTTGCAGCGATTCAAAGAGAGTATTGAAAAAGAGGATGACAGGTATTTGATGCGCTTGATCGAGGAGGCGAATAAGATAAGGAGGATAATAAAATAGATGCCTCCTCAACCCCTCCAAAGGAGGGGCTTATAAAGCTTCAGTTATTTGAATTGTTTTAATGTTATGAAGATATAAGGCAAAGTTTTAAACAGCCCCGTAGGGGCTGAATGTTCGTAGAAGAATAAATGAATTTAACGGGAACCCCGTAGGGGTTCAACATTGATGAACAGGATTGCCGAACGATGAAGTGTGCGACGCCTGCCTGCCGGCAGGCAGGCAACGAAGATGCCATGAAAAACCAAAGCTGGTAACATAATAATTAACTTTACAACATATACTATGCAAACAATCGAACAAGTAACAAAAGAAACAGTGCAGCAAACATGGGAGAAACGTCCGCTGATCATCAGTGGACCCTGCAGTGCGGAAACAGAACAACAGGTGCTGGAAACAGCACAGCGCTTAGCCGCTACCGGTAAAGTGAACATGCTGCGGGCCGGCATCTGGAAACCGAGAACCAAACCGGGTATGTTTGAGGGCATCGGGGCAAAAGGATTGCCCTGGCTGCAACAGGCGAAAAAAATAACAGGCCTGCCAACAACGGTGGAAGTGGCAACAGGCAAACAGGTGCAGGATGCATTGACATTTGATGTGGATGTGTTATGGATCGGCGCCAGGACAACAGTGAATCCCTTTAGTGTGCAGGAAGTGGCCGATGCGCTGCGGGGAGTAGATGTGCCGGTGCTGATCAAAAACCCGGTGAACCCTGATCTTGAATTGTGGAGTGGCGCCGTGGAGAGAGTGGCAAGAGTGGGAGTGAAACAAATTGGTTTGATACACCGTGGCTTTCACACCTATGGCAATACAGAGTATCGCAATGTACCGATGTGGCACCTGGCTATTGAAATGAAACGACGCAACCCGGATATGATGATGATCAATGACCCTTCGCATATCTGTGGCCGTCGTGATATTTTGCACGACACGATGCAAAAAGCTATTGACCTTGACTATGACGGGTTGATGATCGAAAGTCATATTGATCCTGATAATGCGTGGAGTGATGCAAAACAACAGGTGACACCTGAGCGGTTGCTGGAAATGCTGGACACTATCATCTGGAGAAAGGAAGATATTGCGTCGGAAGCATTTCACCAGGCATTGGAGAAGCTGCGGCAGCAGATCAATCACCTGGATGATGAGCTGATGCAGATTCTAAGTCAGCGGATGAAGATCGCTGAGCAGATCGGTTTATATAAAAAAGAAAACAATATCACCATCCTGCAAACCAATCGCTGGAATGAAATACTGGAGAGAGCTTTTGTTAAGGGAGACAGGATCGGGCTAAGCAAGGAGTTTATTACGAAGTATTTTGATGCAGTGCATATGGAAAGTATCAATCACCAGAAGAAGGTGATGGATGCTTAAGGAGTTTTTGTTTATAGATATATTATTAAATGAAACAGGTCAGATATAAGTTTTCGAATTCGTCAGTTGATTATTACCTGGCTTATGGTATCAGTCACCTCAGGAAGATTACTGATCCAAAAGCAACGATCATCATCACAGATGAAAATGTTTATAATGCCCATACCAAACGTTTCAAAGGCTGGGATACGATTGTGCTGAAACCCGGTGAAGAACATAAAGTGCAGGCAACAGCGGATGCGGTCATAGATCAGCTGGTTGAAATGGAAGCCGACCGGAAAACAACGCTGGTAGGTGTGGGTGGAGGTGTGATCACCGATATTACCGGTTATATCGCATCGGTGTACATGCGGGGCATACGGTTTGGATTTGTACCGACTTCATTACTGGCATTGGTAGATGCTTCTATTGGTGGCAAGAATGGGATTGATGTGGGTGTATATAAGAATATGGTAGGAGTGATCCGGCAGCCGGCTTTCATTTTGCACGACATGGTCTTTTTGAATTCACTGCCGCAGGCTGAATGGGAAAATGGTTTTGCAGAGATCATCAAACATGCCTGTATCAGGGATGCAGCGATGTTTGTCGAGTTGGAAAAAAGATCATTGAAGCATTACCGGGGCAGGCAAAAATCCATTTGCGACCTGGTGCAGCGCAATGCCCTGCTGAAAACAAAAGTGGTACAGAATGATGAGTTTGAAAAAGGAGAGAGAAGATTGCTGAATTTTGGACATACACTCGGGCATGCACTGGAAAACCAGTATGAGCTATCACACGGGCAGGCCATCTCCATCGGGATGACCTATGCTTGTCATTTTTCAGAAAGATTAACCGGGTTCAAACAAACAGAAAGGGTAGTAAACCTGCTGCAACAATACAATCTTCCTACCTATGCAAATTTTGATAAACAAAAAGTGTTTGAAGTGCTGAAGATGGATAAAAAGCGGGAAAGAAATGAAATGAATTATGTGTTGCTGGAGAAGATCGGGAAGGGTGTGGTGAAAAGCATTTCGTTGAAACAATTGGAAAAGATCATAGGAGATTTATAGCCGTGAAAGTAACAATACATCCATCGCAATTAAGTGGAATTATTCAGGCGCCGGCTTCCAAGAGTTCGATGCAAAGAGCCTGTGCAGCGGCATTGCTGAGAAAAGGAGAAACAATAATCCATAATCCCGGTCATTCCAATGATGATAAAGCAGCGCTGGAAATAATACAGCGGCTGGGGGCAGAAGTGATAGTTGAGGATTCAGCAGTAAGAGTTAAGAGTGAGGGAGTGAACCCGGTGGCCGATGAAATTTCTTGTGGCGAAAGTGGTTTGAGCATAAGGATGTTCACGCCAATTGTTGCATTAAGTGATAAGGAGATCACCATTAATGGAACAGGAAGTTTGCTGACAAGACCCATGGACTTTTTTGATGCGATATTGCCCAAACTGGGAGTAAAGATCAATAGCAATAATGGCAAACTTCCTTTGACAATCCAGGGGCCGCTGCTACCTGCAAACATTGAAGTGGATGGATCATTGAGTTCGCAGTTTTTGACGGGGTTGCTGATGGCTTATGGAGCAGCCCCCCTAAATCCCCCCGAAGGGGGGAATTTGGATTCTCCAACTTTGGAAACAGTTTCCATAAAAGTGAAGAACCTTAAGAGCAAACCATACATTGATCTGACATTGGATGTAATGAAGCAGTTCGGTATGAATGTGCTCGAGAACCGAAACTATGAGGAATTCATCTTTCATAATGAATCTTCTTCAATCTCCCCTTCAGGGGGTGGGGGGGCTTACACAGTAGAAGGTGACTGGAGTGGCGGCGCATTTTTGCTGGTCGCAGGTGCAATTGCCGGACCTGTTATGGTAAGAGGACTTGATCTTACTTCCACGCAGGCAGACAAAGCGATCATGGATGCAATGATGGCTGCCAATGCAAATATTGCCATTGAGGCAAAAGGAATAAAAATTCATCCCGGAGAAATGAACGGCTTTTATTTTGATGCCACAGATTGTCCTGATCTTTTTCCTCCGCTGGTGGCGCTGGCTGCTTATTGCAAAAGAAAAACAACGATCAAAGGTGTTTCAAGACTGACACATAAGGAAAGCAACCGGGCTGTTACGTTGCAGGATGAGTTTGATAAGATGGGAGTGGCCATAGACCTGGAAGATGATGAAATGATCATTCACGGTAATGGCAGGGTGAAAGGCGCTGATGTGCATTCTCATCATGATCACCGGATAGCAATGGCCTGCGCCGTGGCAGCATTGAAGGCAGACAGTGAAACAGTGATTGAAGAAGCACAGGCGGTGAAAAAATCTTACCCTGATTTTTATAGCGATTTGAAAAGCCTCGGCGCTACTGTATCTTTACCGTTTAAAATTATCAACGAATAGCATTTGAATTCTTTTGGCCGCATATTTCGTGTTACCATCTTTGGCGAATCACACGGTGAATGTGTGGGGATTGTAATTGATGGTTGCCCCGCAGGTTTACCATTATCTGTCGATGATTTTTTACCTGACCTGGAAAGAAGAAAAGGCGGCACACAAAAAGGTACTACACCAAGACAGGAAGAAGATATTCCGTTGATCAAAAGCGGAGTTTTTAACGGAAAGACCACAGGCTTCCCTATCATGATCTTTTTTGAAAACAAAAATATCCGTAGCGAGGATTACCAGAAACAAAGAAGTATTCCAAGACCGGGACATGCTGACTGGGTGGCGCATCAGAAATTCGGAGGGCATGAGGATTATCGCGGAGGTGGTCATTTCAGTGCAAGGCTGACAACAGGGTTGGTAGCGGCGGGAGTGATTGCAAAAAAGCTGATGAAAGATGTTACGATCAATGCAGCTGTTACTGAAATCGGAGGCGAAACCGACCTGGAAAAAGGTTTGCAAAAAGCCATTGATGCGAAAGATTCTGTCGGTGGCATTGTGGAATGCAGGGTGAATGGCTTGCCTGTTGGACTGGGAGAACCTTACTTTGATTCACTGGAATCATCGCTGGCTCATATACTGTTTGCCATTCCTGCAGTGAAAGGCGTGGAGTTTGGTGCTGGTTTCGCTGCTGCAAAAATGTTCGGCAGTGAACATAACGATGCGATTGAAAACATGGAAGGGAAAACAAGAACTAACCATGCAGGTGGGATTGTAGGCGGTATCAGCAATGGGAATGAATTGGTATTTCGGCTTGCAGTGAAACCCACTTCATCAACACCAAAACAACAAAACAGCCTGAACTGGGACACCGGCAAGACAGAAGATTTTTCCATCAAAGGCCGTCATGATCTCTGTGTGGCATTAAGGGCACCGGTGATCGTGGAAGCGGCGACGGCCATTACACTGCTTGATTTTATGATGCTGGAACAACAAATCAAAAGAATCATATCCTGATACGAAAATTCATTAACGATCATGCCGGTTATTTTCCATGTTACCACTGCTGCTGAATGGGAAGCAGCTAAAGAAAAAGGTTTTTATGAGGCCCCTTCATTACAAACGGAGGGATTTATTCATTGCAGTGAAGAACACCAGGTAGCAGGCGTGCTGGAAAGATTTTTTGCAGGTAAGACAAATCTTGTAAAACTGGTGATTGATACCGACAAACTCACAAGCCGTTATGTACAGGAATGGTCTCCATCCACACAGGATACGTTTCCTCATATCTATGGCCCAATCAATACTGATGCGGTGATTGATGTGATCAGTATTTGATCTTGCTCATAAATGTTAGTAAAAACAGATGCTGCTTCTTCCCTTGTAAGAAAGGAATGATTATTTTGTTACCAGCCACTGTCACCATTATTCCATTATGAGCAAGAATAGGTCTTCGATTTATACAATTATTGCTATCATCCTGCTGGTTATGTATGGCTGCGGCAATGTCAAACATCCCCCCGGCAGCGATATAGCCTCAACCCCTGAGCAGCTAAACGAAAAAGCATCGAATAATCTTCAAAAATTGCTTGACCATGCTGCGGCCAATGCCGGTGATGCCGGGGACTCTGTTTTCCTCGCTGACACGAGGCTGGTAAAGCTTACCTATAGCCATAACCAGTTTGCAACTCATTGGTGCAGTAAGCAGGCATGGAAGCCTGCGGGTGATTCTTTACTGCAGTTCATTCGCCATGCAAAACTATATGGTTTGTTTCCTGAAGATTATCATCAACCCATCCTTGATTCTATCTATGCAAGACTTTTCAATGACAGTCTCAGCAAAAGCGACAGAAAAGATGCGGCGCTCTGGTCAAAGGCTGATCTGTTGCTGACCGATGCTTTTTTACACATTGTAAAAGATATTAAGCTAGGGCATCTGCCACAGGATAGTATTTCGCAGCGGAAAGACTCAGTGTTGTCTGACAGTTTTTATATAAGCAAGCTCAACCAGGTCATTCAGGGAGCTTCATTTTACCAAACCATTGCTTCGCTGGAGCCAAAGCATAAGGGTTATCATCTGCTGAAAACAGGTATTCAAAGATTCCTGGACAGCGCCGATAACAGGGTTTTTACCAAAGTGCCTTCTTCCAAAGATCCGGGGTTTAAAATGGCATTGCAACGCAGACTGTATGAAGCCGGGTTTATCGCCTATGACAGTGTACAGGCTGATTCAGCACAATTAGCTGCAGCCGTAAAGAAGTACCAGCAATATAAGGGGATAACTGTAGACGGAGTTGCAGGCGAAGGCACTATTCGTTCATTAAACACAACGGATGCTGATCGTTTTATGAGTATTGCCATCACTTTAGACCGGTTTAAGCACCTGCCGGAGAAAATGCCGGAGAAATACATATGGGTGAATCTGCCTTCTTTTTATCTGAAAGTGCAGGAAAACGATACCGTTAAAATTACTTCGAAGATCGTTTGCGGGAAAACAAAGACCCGGACACCGGTGCTCACCAGTGCTGTCAACGAGATCATCACTTACCCGCTGTGGACAGTTCCGGCCAGCATCATTGAAACAGAAATTTTACCTGCAGTAAAAAGAAACCCTGACTACCTGGCCAAAAAAGGATTCAGTCTTATTGACTCAAAGGGTGATGAAGTGGATCCTTATGCTGTTGACTGGTCGAAATACAAAAGGGGGATACCCTACAGGGTGGTGCAGGGAAGCGGAGACGCCAACGCATTGGGTGTGCTTAAGTTTAATTTTCCGAACAAGTATGCGGTTTACCTGCATGATACCAACCAACGGTACTTGTTTGGTGTGCCTGTCCGGACACTGAGCCACGGATGTGTCAGGGTGCAGGAATGGCAAAAACTGGCTCATTATATCATCCGCAATGACCGGCCCGAAGTAAATGGCAAGATTGCTGTTCTTGACTCAATGAATGCCTGGCTCAGCCGTAAAGAAAAACGCAGTATTGCGATCCGCAACAGACTGCCCGTTTATATCCGTTACTTTACCTGCGAAGGGGGTAAAGACGGTATCATTTTCCATGATGATATATATGGGGAGGACAAAGAATTGGCAGGCAGATTTTACAGGAAATGAATAGTGGCCTGCAGCACCCGGTAATTCTCAAAAAAACCTTTCCAAAATGGTGAATATTAGCTAAATAATTTATTTTAGGATATTGAACATACCTGTTATTTTTGCTCAGTTTAAACCAAACTACCTCTTTATGAAGAAGATATTTGTTGCATTGCTGGCATTATGCCTGGTGGTACCCGCAGTGAATGCACAGGACGATGAGATCAGACAGTCGGCCATTGGCGTAAGCTTCACACTAACTGATTTTGCTACAGCTCAAAGAATACGTTCCGGCTCACTGGCACAGGTGTTCAGGGAGAAATCCTGGGCAAAATTCAGCGAAATGTCCCCCGGTCTTTCTGTTAGTTATTTTAAAGGGCTGAAAAAGCATATTGATTTCGCAGCAAATCTCGGAACAGTGTTTTTGGACTATCCTTTCCCCAATAAAAATTTCAACAGCGACCGTTTCCTGCTGTCATTGGATGCAGCATTCAATTTCAAAATGGTTTCTGAAGCTTATTGGGTGCAGCCCTATATCATTGCAGGTATTGGCGGTCATGTTTATGGTGGTAAATACTGGGGAGCATATATGCCACTCGGGCTAGGACTGAAAGTAAATTTTTATGATGAAACACATCTGTTTACTACCGGTCAATACAGGGTTCCGGTGACATCTGAAACAGCGAACTATCATTTTCTTTACAGCATTGGCATTGCCGGGGCTATAGGAAAAAAGAAAGAGCCTAAAGTTATACCTCCTCCGCCGCCTCCACCACCTGCTGACAGGGATGGTGATGGCATCACGGATGATAAAGACAAATGTCCGGATGTTAAAGGTATTGCTAAATATGACGGTTGCCCGATTCCTGACACAGACAAGGATGGTATCAACGATGAGGAAGATAAATGTCCAACTGTTCCGGGCCTGGCCAAATACCAGGGTTGCCCGATTCCTGATACGGACAAAGATGGTATCAATGATGAAGAAGATAAATGTCCCACTGTGCCGGGTGTAGCCCGCTACCAGGGTTGCCCTGTTCCTGATACAGACGGTGATGGCGTTAATGATGAAGAAGATAAATGTCCTACTGTGCCGGGTATCCGTGAAAACCAGGGTTGCCCAGCTATTTCTGAAGAAGTGAAGAAGAGAATAGACTTTGCAGCACAAAATATTTACTTTGTAACTGGCAGTGCAAAACTCGATAAACGTTCTTTCAAAGGGCTGGATGAAGTGGCAAAAATCATCAGTGAAAATCCAGAAACAAGACTTGATATTGACGGCCATACAGATAATGTTGGCGCTGATGATTTCAACCAAAAACTGAGTGAGAGCCGGGCCAATGCCGTGAAAGCTTACCTGGTGAGCAAGGGTGTGGATGAAAGCAGGCTGTTGGCTACCGGGTACGGTGAATCAAAACCTGTAGCTGATAACAAAACAGCTGCCGGCCGCCAGAAGAACCGCAGGGTGGAAATGAAACTGCACTACTAAAAAGTATTAGCTGAATATTACAAATGGCCCTCTCCCGGAGGGCCATTTTTTTTGCAACAGTTCCGGCAAATCAATATTGCCGAAAAGAATTAATTGATTACTTTATACAAACAATTGCTGTTATGAAAAAGATCTTTATGCTGCCAATCCTGCTGTTGTTGATTTACGGCTGTGCATCAAAACAGGAAACCCAGGTTGCCGACTATTATGATTGGGACAAGGAAGATGTAAAAGCCGCTGGTGTTAAAATGATTCCCATTGAAACTCCGGCAGGAAATTTTAAAGTCTGGACAAAACGCTACGGCAATAACCCCCGCATCAAAGTGTTATTACTGCATGGCGGGCCGGCCATGACACATGAATACCTGGAAAGTTTTGCCAGCTTTTTCCCACAGGAAGGTTTTGAGTTTTATGAATATGATCAACTGGGTTCTTATTACAGTGATCAGCCAACGGATAGTTCGCTGTGGACCGTAGAACGTTTTGTAGAAGAAGTGGAGCAGGTAAGAAAAGCATTGGGGTTAAATAAAGATAATTTTTACCTCTATGGCAATTCATGGGGTGGCATATTAGCCCTGGAATATGCTCTTAAGCACCAGGAGAACCTGAAAGGACTGATGATAGGTAACATGATGTCTTCCATCCCGGCTTATTCAGTCTTTCAGAAAACTTTACATGCAGCAATGCGAAAGTCAGCCGTTGATTCATTGATGGATTTTGAGGCAAAGGGACAATTTGACCACCCGGTTTACCAGCAAATGCTGAAGACAGAGTATTACAACAAACACATCTGCCGCTTGCCCGAATGGCCGGAAGCTGTTAACCGTACTTTTAAACATGTCAACTACCCGATCTACCTGATGATGCAGGGGCCCAGTGAGTTTTCAGTAAGGGGAAGACTTGTCAACTGGGATCGTTCGGCTGACCTGAAAAAAATAACAGTCCCTACACTCACCATCGGTGCCACACATGATACCATGGACCCGGAACACATGAAGTGGATGAGCACACAGGTGCAGCAGGGAAGATTCCTGCTTTGTCCCAACGGCAGCCATATGTGTATGTGGGATGATCAGCAGCATTTCTTTCCCGGCATCAAACAGTTTATAAAGGATGTGGATAATGGTGATTTTAATAAAGAGTAAATTGCTGAATCATTTACCGGTTTATTCCTGTGCAAAACGACAAATAAGACATGAATACCTTTTCTCTTAAAAAGCGATCCCTTTTTATTATTTGCCTTTTCACTTATGCTGTGGCCGGTGCCCAGGTCTTTGGCGGCAATCCACCTTCACTAAAATGGAAACAGATCAATACGGATTCTGTACGGGTCATCTTTCCGGCTGGTATGGACGGCGCTGCGCAACGGGTGGCAAACCTGGCTCATTATATGGCAGAAAAGAAACCGGTTCCCATCGGCAATGATCTTCACAAGATCAATATTGTATTGCAAAATCAAACCACTGTCGGTAATGGCTATGTTGGATTGGGCCCTTACCGCAGTGAATTTTTCATGACCCCGATCCTGAATAATTTTTCCGAGGGTAGCATTTCCTGGACAGACCAGTTAGCCATTCATGAATACCGGCATGTGCAGCAGTATAATAATTTCCGAAAGGGAGCCAGCCGGCTGATGTGGCGGCTTTTTGGTGAAGAGGGGCTGGCAGTAGCCACTAATGCTGCTGTGCCGGATTGGTTTTTTGAAGGAGATGCGGTGTATAGTGAAACTGTACTTACTAACCAGGGCAGGGGCAGGCTGCCGCTTTTTCTGAATGCATATCCGTCATTATGGAAAGAGAATAAAAAGTATTCCTGGATGAAACTGCGCAACGGGTCGCTGAAAGATTATGTGCCCAGCCATTACCATCTTGGTTATTTGCTGGTGAATTATGGTTATAAAAAATACGGAACAGATTTCTGGCAAAAAGTAACGGGAGATGCCAGTGCATACAAAGGATTATTCTATCCTTTTCAAAAAGCAGTGAAGCGTCATGCAGGCATAGATTATAAACAATTTTATACGGATGCTTTTAATTATTATAAGGAAAACGCTGTCACTTTAGCGACCCGGGAGCAAGTAACCGTCAAACCTGTTACCAATGTCAATAAGAGCTATGTAACCAATTATCTTTTCCCTTATCGCATTTCGGATGATTCGCTTTTATACCTGCGGACAAGTTACCGGCACCGGCCTTCTTTTTTTATTGCAGGAAAGGACGGACAACGAAAACTAAGAGTGAAAGATATTTCATTGGATAACCAGTATTCCTATCGTAATGGCCGTATAGTATATGCAGCGTTTGAGCCTGATGCCCGCTGGGGCTGGAAAGACTACAGTGTAATTAAACTGATGGATGCCCGGACAGGAAAACAAAAAACGATAACAAGGCGTTCAAAATATTTCACACCTGATATTTCTGCTGATGGCAACAGGATAGCAGCCGTACAGGTGCTGCCCGATGGCAGCAGCGAGTTGCATATGCTGGATGCTGCTGATGGAAAAGTGGTGCGGCGCATCAGTTCACCGGAGGTCAGGTTGTTTACCGATCCCAAATTTTTTAATGAAGAATCAGTGGTCACACCTGTTCGCCTCAATGATAGCCGCATGTCACTGGCACTTGCCGAGTTCAGTACCGGAACCATCACCCGGCTCACACCGGCTTCATTTAATGTGACAGGCTACCCTTCTGTGAATAATGATATTGTTTATTTCACTGCCAATTATGAGGGAAACGATGATGTTTTTGCATTAAAGATTGCGGATAAAAAGATTTACCGGATCACAAACGGACCGCTTGGGAATTATTATGTCAATGCTGCTGCAGGAAAGATCACCTGGTCTGCATTCACAGCCGAGGGCTACCAGCTCAATGAACTGGCGGAAAAGGATATCGACTGGAAGGAAATATCTCCTGCTGCGCAGGAGAAACTAAAACCAGGTTTTGCTGTAGCCGGGCAGGAATCATTTACTGAAATACTAACCAGCATGACCAGCCGGCGAAAATTTCCCGTTTCTTCATATAAAAAGGGAACCCGCCTGCTCAATTTTCATAGCTGGAGACCTTATTATGAAGACCCGTTGTTCAGCTTCTCGCTTTATGGAGAAAATGTGTTGAATACAATGCAAACAGAATTGTATTATTCTTATAACGAGAACGACAAAACCAGTTCCGTTGGTTTTTCTGCTATTTATGGCGCCATGTTCCCCTGGCTGAGTGCCGGCACGGAGTATACATTCAACCGTAAAGTACCTGTTGGAAACAGGATCTATCAGTGGGATCAACTGGACTCAAGGATCGGGTTGAACCTGCCACTCAATTTCACCAGCGGTGCATCATTTAAACAATTCAATATCGGGTCAAATTATTTCTACCGGAGAAATATCAACAAAGGATTTTTACGGGATTCCATCGGCGGTAATGACGGGTTCAGTTACCTGCATCATTATTTTTCATGGAGCCAGCAGGTGCAGCGGGCTGTCCAGCATATTTTCCCTAAATGGGGTTATGGTATGTCAGCCGCTTATCGTCATGCAGTAACTGAGTTTACAAGCTGGCAATTTACAGGCAATGCTTCTGTGTTCCTGCCATCGCCGGTTTCAAATCATAGCATTGTCGCAACTGCGGCGTGGCAGGAAGTGGATACATTGGTAACAGCGTTCAGTAACCGTTTTTCTTATGCAAGAGGTTATACCGGCCGCTATTTTTCAAGAATGTGGCGAACTTCGGTCAACTATCATTTCCCTATCTGGCATATGGATTGGGGTTTTGCCAATATTCTCTATGTTCAGCGGTTGAGAGGAAATATGTTTTATGATTATACCAGGGTGTTTTCAAGAGATAAAACACAGTTTCGGAACCAGCGAACGATCGGCGCCGAATTTTTTGCCGACACCAAATGGTGGAACCAGTATGAACTTACATTTGGTTTTCGCATCAGCCGCCTGCTCGACCAGGACCAGTTCAATGGGTTCAGAGGTACGGTGTTCGAGTTTATCATGCCGGTGAGCATTATACCGAGGTAGGTTGCAAGGCAGTTAAGCACTTCAACCCTGGCTCTGATAACTCATAGCTCGCAGCTTATAAAGAGGCTAAACTTTCTTCTATAGCTTTGATCCTTGCTTCAGCATCGGCTTTTTTCTTGCGTTCCACTTCCACCACTTCGGGTTTGGCATTGTTCACAAACTTTTCATTGCTGAGTTTTTTGTCAACAGATATCAGGAAACCTTTGTAATAGTCTAGATCCTTTTGCAATTGTTCTTTCTGTGAACTGGTATCCAGTTCAACTGTTGTTTCAAGGAAGAACTTATCCTTGTTCACTACCACATTGATGCAACCTGTTACCGGGTCATTTGTATAGGCAATTAATTCTGCATTGACCTGCTTGGCGAGTATACTTTCAATTGGTTGGTAGGTGATCTTGGTTGCAGAATGAATATGCAGCCTGATCGTATCCTTTGGCTTCAGTTGTGCTTTTACTCTTGCATCACGGATGGCGGTGATCACTTCTTTGAGCAAAGTAGCGTTGCCAAGAACTGCATTGTCTGTTTTTTTAGTGACCGGAAACTGTTTCACTGTTATATCATCGTTCCTGTCTTTGAGTTGATGATAAATTTCTTCCGTCACAAACGGCATAAAAGGGTGCAGCAACTGCATCAGTTGTTCAAAGAAATCAACGGTCTTTTCATAGACAGCTTTGTCAATAGGCTGTTCAAATCCAGGTTTTACCCATTCGAGATACCAGGAGCAGAAATCATCCCATATCAAGGAATAAACTGTTTTCAACGCTTCACTCAGCCTGAAATCTTTAAAAAGACTATCTAATTCAATTCTTGCTTCGGCCAAACGATTTTCAAACCAGTCAACTGCAAAGTTATCCGTTGACTGTTGTCCGTTGGCGGTTGATTGCCTTCCTTCCCACATCTTCACCAGCTTCAGGGCATTCCACATTTTATTGATGAAGAAGCGGCCTTGTTCATTGCCTGACTGATCCCACATCAGGTCATTGCCGGCAGGAGAGGAGATCATGATGCCAAAGCGAACGGCATCGGCGCCATCATTATCTATCATCTCCAGCAGATCGGGTGAATTGCCCAATTGCTTGCTCATTTTGCGGCCGATCTTATCTCTTACAATACCGGTGAAATAAACTTCGTTGAAAGGTTTTTCTTTTTTGTATTCAAAACCTGCCATGATCATCCGGGCCACCCAGAAGAAAATGATCTCCGGGGCTGTCACCAGGGTGTTGGTAGGGTAGTAGTATTTTATTTCATCGTTACCCGGGTTGCTATAACCTTTAAATACTTCAAAAGGCCAGAGCCAACTGGAGAACCAGGTGTCGAGACAATCCTCATCTTGTGTGATGTCGTCAATGGTGAATGGTGAATGGTGAATGGAACTTGCTGATTGCCCATTCACCATTGCCCATTCACTGCTTAATTTTTGAAATGCTTCTTTCTTAGTGGCCGCAACAGCAAAAGTTCCGTCCGGGGCATACCATGCCGGGATGCGATGCCCCCACCAAAGCTGGCGGCTGATGCACCAGTCTTTGATGTTCTCCATCCAGTGGCGATAAAGATTTTTGAACTTGGCAGGATAGAATTTTATTTCGTCTTCCAACACCGCCTGTAATGCGGGATTGTAAATTTTTTTCATATCCACCCACCACTGCAAACTCAGTCGTGGTTCTACAACCACATCTGTTCTTTCGCTATATCCTACCTCACTGGTATAATCCTCTGTTTTTACAATATGTCCTTTGGCTTCCAGTTCTTGTACGATCTTCTTTCTTGCTTCAAAGCGATCTTCGCCAACGAGGATTTGTGCAGCTTCATTCAACGTGCCATCTTCATTTAGAATGTCAACTACTTCGAGGTTGTGTTTTTGCCCCAGTTGGTAATCGTTCATGTCATGTGCCGGGGTCACTTTCAAAGCACCGGTTCCAAATTCCATTGTTACATACTCATCAGTAATAATTGGAATGCGACGATTGATAAGCGGAACAAAGGCAAATTTGCCATGCAGGTGTTTGTATCGTTCATCATTGGGATGTACACAGATGGCGGTATCACCCATGATGGTTTCGGGACGGACGGTGGCGATAGTAACAAAGTCAACAGTCAATGGTCCGCCGTCCACAGATGTATTGCTGTTGTCTGTTGACTGTTGACCGTGGTCTATGAAATACTTCAGGAAATACAGCTTCTGCTGCGTCTCTTTTCTTATTACCTCTTCATCACTCAGCGCTGTTTTGGCTTTCACATCCCAGTTGATCATCCGCTTACCGCGGTAGATATAGCCTTTATTGAAAAGATCAATGAACACACTGATCACCGAATTGTAATAATCCGGGTCCATCGTGAAACTGGTGCGGTTCCAGTCGAGGCTGCAGCCAAGCTTTTTCAACTGCTGCAAAATAATGCCGCCGTATTTTTCTTTCCATTCCCAGGCATATTTCAAAAACTCATCCCGGCTTAAGGATGATTTGCTGATGCCTCTTTCCCGCAGCATCTGCACCACTTTTGCTTCCGTTGCAATGGATGCATGATCTGTGCCAGGCACCCAGCAGGCATTTTTACCCATCATTCTTGCCCGGCGAATCAAAATATCCTGTATAGTGTTATTCAGGCAATGGCCCATGTGGAGCACCCCGGTTACATTGGGTGGGGGAATAACGATCGTATAAGGTTCTCTTTCGTCAGGAGTGCTGTTGAAATATTTTTTTTCCAGCCAGTGCTGGTACCATTTCTGTTCTGCTACCTGATGATCAAAGTTTTTCGGTAATTCCATAAAGCGGCAAATTTACCGGCTTTTACACAGACGGAGAAGAGGCCCTGTGATAAATCGGGTGTGATGTAGGAGAGGGATGGGTAATGTTAAATGCCAGGCGACATATTCCTGATTTCATTACAAACATACTGGCCACCGTTATGCACTTCAACAATAGCATGGCTGACCTCTTCAAAAGGTGAACCTTTGGTTACATAGCCCAGGCCGCCAATTTGCAGCATACGGTTAGCATAGGAAGGCTGGTTGTTAACTGAAATGCCGATAACTTTTGTTGCAGGGTCGGCATCCAGGAGTTTTTTGGTTACTTCAAAGCCATTCAACGGGTGCATATTGATGTCAACCAATACTACATCGGCAGGAATATTTGACATTTGTTCGACAGCATCTACGCCATTGTCAAATTCGCCAACAATGCTGAATCGGCCGTCCAGCCTTAGCATTAAGCTCCAGGATTCACGGGCAAGTTTGTGGTCGTCTATAAGGATCACACGGATGGGTGGTGGGCTCATAAATAATCAAAGGGGTGATTTTCAATAAATAAGACTAATTTTTGCACTTAAAGTGGCTTATTTCAATGTTCGTAAAAATACTAAAAAACTAAAGTAATATTACTTGGTTAAAATACCAAGCTTCTCATTTCATTTTAAAAAATTGGGGAAAACTTTGCCTGGCGAGACACTGATCTTTGAGCAATCCCAACTATTTCGTTATACATGAATTAAAATTCGGTTTCAAGCAGTCAGAAAGCATGAAGCAGGTTTGCGTTGTAGTTCATATTTTTTTCCTGCTGGCTATTAACCCCTATTTTTATCTATACCAAAAATGAACAGATGAAACGAGAACTGACCTCATGGTATAGCCCTGCCTTAAACAAAGAAATGCCTATTGCAACATATGGCGATTTTGGATTTGCTTTATTGCTGGTGCCGACAGCAGCTGCGGATTACCTGGAATACGAACGGTTTCAACTGATGGACCATATTGCCCCTTTTATTGATGGCGGCAAAGTGAAAGTGTTTTCCATTGACAGTATCAATAATGAAAGCTGGCTCAACAACAATATCAATCCCCGGGATAAATCGATCCGCCACCAGCAATGGAATCATTATGTTTTCAGCGAGGTGGTTCCCTTTATCCGCAACAACACCAGCCAGGAGACACCCATCATCACCTGCGGAGCTTCTTTTGGCGCTTTACACAGTATGAATCTTTTTCTCAAAAGACCTGATATCATTAATGGGGTCATTGCCATGAGTGGTGTATATGATCTCACAGAGTATACAAAGGGTCATTATGACGACGATGTATATTTCAACAGCCCGATGCATTTTATGCCTAATCTTAATGATCATGCCATCCTGGAACAGATTCGTCAGAGCCGCCATATTCATATCCTCACCGGCAGCGGTAATTATGAAGACCCTGCCGCCAGCGGACGTTTTGCAAAAGTGCTGTATGATAAAGGCATCTGGTATGAACTGGATGTGTGGGGCGCTGAGTGGCCACATGACTGGAACACCTGGAGGGCCATGCTGCCCCATTATTTGGGTACGAAGTTCTGAGGTGAAGGACAGTTTAGTTTTACTGAGCAATATTTTTAAAACATTGATTTTGCTCAGTGTGTGGCGATAACCTTTGATCTTACTTTTATTATCAGTTTAGTCACTATCAATATATCAATATGGAAAAAAGGTATGTGATCTGGATTGACCTGAAAAAAGCGGTAATCGGTTGTTTTGATGAGAATAACCGATATAAACATCTGTCATTGGCATCTGGTATTGAAACAAGGGTAAGGTTCCCGGGTGAAACCACCAATAAACTGCGGTTGCTGACAAACAAAAGAAACAGGGAAACTGCCGAGCAACGAAAGCAAAACCAACAATTGCTTGCTTTTTGCAACGCTGTAATAAAAGAGATCAAACCCTGTCGTTCTGTTTTGATACTTGGCCCTGCGGATACAAAGTTTCTTTTGCAAAAATCTCTCGAAACAAAAAAAGCGTTTGAGAATACACAGTTAACTGTAAAAGCATCGGATAAGATCACTTTAGCTGAGTTGAAGGCCGCAGCTATGAAATTCTTTAAAGTGCCGGGTCCACCGAGAGGCAGGCTTCCCAGAACTTAGGGAATATTTTCAGAGAGCAGTTTCAAAAACTCTTTTCCGGGGATCATTCTGGCCCCAAAGCTTTCGAGGTATTCGGTATAAACCTGGCAGTCTATCAATTGAATACCTTCTTCCGCTAAATGCTGCACATAACGGATAAATCCATAGCGGGAAGAATTGCTGAGCTTACTGAACATACTCTCTCCAAAAAAAACTTTGCCAAGTTTAATGCCATATAACCCGCCAACCAACTCGCCATTTCTCCAAACTTCGGCGCTGTGTGCATATCCCAATTCATGCATTTTAATATACGCCATCTCGATTTCGTTTGTTATCCATGTACCATCCTGGCCGGGTCTTGTAATTTTTTTGCATTGATGAATGACCTGGGGAAAGGCTTTGTTTACAGTAAATACAAACTCATTCTTGTTCAGTAGCGGTTTTATGCTTTTGCTGATTTTTAATTCATCCGGGAAGAGCACAAACCTCGGGTCGGGGCTCCACCACAGGATATGTTCCCCCTCATACCAGGGAAAAATGCCATTGCGATAGGCCTGCAATAACCGTTCGGGAGAAAGATCGCCGCCCATGGCCAGCAAACCATCCGGCTCTGCCAAATGAGGTGGGGGAAAAGAAAGTTCTTTATCCAGTACAAACAACGGCATGGGAATTATTCTGCAATCACTTCCACGGTGGCGTTGATGCCCCGTTCGGTAATGGCATCGCACAGGGGTTTCAGATCGTCGTAAGAACCCTGTTTTACGGCATATTTACCATGGAAATGGATGATATAGGAGCATTGCTCGGCCTGTTCGTAGCTGTGGCCGCAAACTTCTACCAGTGTTTCAATCACCCATTCAAAAGTGTTCACCTCATCATTCCAGACAATAAGGCTGCAGGGCTCTTCATGGCTGGTGAGCACATCGGTGTCGTTAAAGCTTTCGGTTGATATGTCTTTTTTTGTCAGTGCCATTCATGTAATACTGCGGACAAAAATAAAGATTATCATCCGGGAATGAAAGCGAAATTGTACTTTGTTCCAAATCAATTTTATGGGCACTATTACAGGTGTAGGAGGGGTGTTTATAAAAGCCAAAGACCCCCATGTACTGGCGGCGTGGTACCAGCAACACCTTGGCATAGGTTTCAACGGGAATGTATATAAAGATTTTCCGTTCACCGGGGAAGATGGCAAGGTTTTGCCCGGTTATACGGTGCTTTCCTTTTTCAAAGAAGATGCGGATTATTTTGCACCCAGTGAAAAGCAAGCGATGCTGAACCTGCGGGTGGAGGGATTGTTTGCATTGTTGGAAAAACTCAAAGCAGAGGGAGTAACTGTTGTAGGTGAACCGCTGGACGAGGAATATGGAAAATTTGGCTGGATCATGGACCCGGAAGGGAATAAGATAGAGTTGTGGGAACCACCTCTTGCCTGATAAAATCAGAAAGCGGCTATTTGCTCTGCAATAATGCCTGACATTTTTTCTTTGATCGGGTAGCTCATTTCGCCTGTGGATGATTGAATGCTGATGTTACTGATTTCAGCATTCTTTAGCTGGTTTATTTTAGCTAAATCTAACCAGTAAATAACAAAAAGGAAAGCACCATAATCTAACCTGCTGGGTTTTGACTGGCTGCCATTAGTATTGTTAAGTGCTATTATTGTTCCATCCTCTAAAGTTATTTCACAAGCAGCATTTTTACTTATTGAAAAAACACTGGTTCTGCCCGTTTGTATTTCAAAACCCAGCATGTATCCGTTTTTCGATTTGTATACTGTTGATTTAATATAATCACTGACTGAGTTTTTTGCGCCGGGTTTTACGTACAGCGTTTTTTGTTTGGTAGAATAAAGGGTATCGCCGGTTTGACGGTCAATTTCATACTTTATTCCTTTTTGTGCATAAACGGTAAAGGAGTAAGCAAAAAGGATAAAGAGTGTAGTGATGATTTTCATTTTAAAGGAGTTGACAAGGCGGGTATAGGGGGCTAAAAATAGAGTAATAAGCGGGAAAAAAAATTTGGCTAAAAAACAGACAGGCTTATCTTTGCACTCCCAAAATAATCCGCCTTCGCTTTAGCTTTGGTGGACAATGAAGGGAGTTTAGCTCAGCTGGTTCAGAGCATCTGCCTTACAAGCAGAGGGTCGGCGGTTCGATCCCGTCAACTCCCACAAAGCCCTGCAAATGCAGGGTTTTTCTTTTATCATGTCTTATTGCGATTTTGTAAGAAATAAAGGGAAAGGGACCGTTCATGAACATTATCATGACACCGAATACGGCTTCCCGATTCACGACGATAACCTGCTTTTTGCAAGACTGGTACTGGAGATCAACCAGGCCGGGCTGAGTTGGGAAACGATCCTGAAAAAGAAAGATAATTTCTTTAAGGCCTTTGATGATTTCAATATAGATAAAGTAGCCCGATATTCTGAAAAGAAAAAGGAAAAGCTGATGCAGGATGCGGGCATCATCCGCAACCGGCTAAAAATTGAAGCGGCAGTTCATAACGCCAAAACAATAAAGACCATTCAAAAAGAGAAGGGCTCATTTAAAAACTGGCTTGATCATCATCATCCTAAAACAAAAGAAGAGTGGGTGAAGCTGTTTAAGCAAACATTTCGGTTCACCGGCGGGGAGATTGTGAATGAATTTTTAATGAGTACCGGTTATTTACCGGGCTGCCATATTGAAAGCTGTCCTGTTTATAAAAAAGTGCTGAAGCAAAAGCCTGCCTGGGCAAGAAAATAATCAATTCGGTTGCACAGCTGGCAACCTGTAATGCTGCCCGTCCAGTACAAACAATTCATCAATCTCGTAGTCCCAGAATTTGTAAAGAGGAGATTTTTCTAACAGTTTTTCAATTTCTGCTTTGTTCTCTGCATTCAGGGTGATCCAGGCCCGTTGTGTTTCCATGCTCACGGCATATTGATCAATGATCTCTTTGTTGATGAGAAAATTGATATAAGTGCGGTGCGGGGGCACCAGTTCCATAAACTCATCACTCATTTCAAACTGTATGGTGACCTGGTATTTTTTCATTGTTAATATATAGACATTTCAAAAACGGAAATGTTGCAGCGCTTGAGAAAATAAGGAAAGAAAGTGGAACGTACTGGGCTCGAACCAGTGACCCCTACTCTGTCAAAGTAGTGCTCTGAACCAACTGAGCTAACGTTCCAAAGAATCTGAACCATCCCGATAGCTATCGGGAGAGCTAACGTTCCGGGGCTGTAAAAATAAGAGCTTTGCTTAAATCTTCCACTCCACAATAGCATTTACCCATTCCTCCCGGTAAGGAGTGCTGATGCGGATATAATTATCGGTATAACCTTCCATCATTCCCTGCTTGTCTATGTGTTCAAACAATACCTTTCTTGTTTGCCCTACATGCTGCCCGGTGAAATACTGCATCTTCATGTAAGAAAGATTGCGCAGCGTTTTATTTCTTTCATGGCGCACATTCATCGGCACCACAGGACCCAGCGTTAATGCATGGGTATTATCTCTTTCCGAATAAGTGAACACATGCAAATAGGAAATATCCAATGAATGTAAAAAATCAAAAGTTTCTATGAATTCTTCTTCAGTTTCACCAGGAAAACCCACGATCACATCCACACCTATGGCGCAATGCGGCATCAGGGTTTTGATCAGCTTTACTCTTTCAGCATACAATTCTCTTTTATATCGTCTGCGCATAGCGCTGAGAACTGCATTGCTGCCACTTTGCAACGGTATATGAAAATGGGGCATGAATTTATCACTGTTGGCGACAAACTCAATGATTTCATTAGTCAACAGGTTGGGCTCAATAGAAGAGATGCGGTAGCGATGAATGCCTTCTACTTTTTCGAGTTCTTTGATGAGCTCAAAAAAGTTTTCCTCACGACCACTGATACTGATGGTTTGACCGGCGCCATCGGGTCCTTTGCCAAAATCACCCAGGTTCACACCGGTCAGAACGATTTCTTTCACGCCACCGGCGGCCAGTTCTTCAGCATTCTTTACCACATTTTTTATCACATCACTGCGACTCTTGCCTCTTGCCATCGGGATGGTGCAAAACGAGCAATTATAATCACAGCCGTCTTGTACTTTTAAAAAGGTTCTGGTCCGGTCATTCACCGACCAGGAAGAATGAAAACCTGTTACCTCGCTGATGTCGCAACTGCAGATCTTTGACGGATCGCCTTTGGCCAGTTCGCGGATATGCTGTGCAATATTGAATTTTTCCGCAGCGCCCAACACCAGGTCAACACCGGGTATTTCCGAAATTTTTTTTGGCTTTAATTGGGCATAGCAGCCTGTGATCACCACAAAACTTTCGGGAGCTTTGCGCTGAATACGGCGCACCAGTTGGCGGCATTCTTTATCTGCATTATCCGTTACCGAGCAAGTATTGATCACATACACATCAGCCAGGTCATCAAACTCTTTTTTCTCAAAACCTTCGTTTTCCAAAATGCGGGAAAGCGAGGAAGTTTCGGAGAAATTGAGTTTACAACCGAGTGTATGAAACGCCACTGTTTTCGATGCTGCCATGGGGCGGCAAAGATAAGCTGATAAGTTTAAACAAGGGGTTTCCAAGGCAGAGGTACTGGTTTGTATTTCACGCAAAGGCGCAAAGACTAAATACAAAAGGCGCTAAGTTTTTTTGCGATGTTGCGAAAACTTAGCGTCTTTGGGTGAAACAAATTACGGCGGCAAATGCTGCCGGTTTCCAGGTTACTTGTCAACTTTTCAACATTTCCCTACTTTTAGCCAAAGTTTTGATGTTGTTTAAAAAACTACTGCCGATACTGATCGTTGTTGTGCTGGGGATTGCCCTTTTTGCCGTTCGCCGGATGCAGGCTGATGATAAGCCGGAACCCAAGCCCAAAACAACAACTACCAAAACTAGTGACCCGTCCTCCGCCGTCAACCGCAACCATGGTTTTGACCGCCGCACTTCTTATATTGAATATACCGAACATGCTAAATGCCGGATGCAGTGCCGCAAGATATCGCAGGCAGAAGTGGAGGAGATCATGCGGGATGGAAAGATCAACTATAGCAAAAGCGATGTGAAAGCAAGACCCTGCCCCACCTATGCACTGGAAGGAGTGACAAACGATAACCAACGGGTTCGCATCGTGTTTGCCCAATGCGATTTTAAAACTAAAGTTGTTACGACAATTGACCTCGGAACCGATTGGAGTTGTTCCTGCCCGGGCGATGACAAAAAATACCAAAACAAAAAGTGATGCAGATCCTGCTGAAACCCCTCCAATGGGTCTATTGCATCTATGCTTTTATTCTCTTTGTGGTTATCATGCTGCTGATCTTTCCCTTTGCGGTCATCGCCAGTTTTTTCGGACGGATAAAGGGTGGCAATATGGTGCTGCGGCAATGCAGGCTATGGGCCGATCTCTGGTTTTTTTTCATTTTTATTTTTCAGAAGCGGATATATGAAGTGCCGCATGACCGGTCAAAATCTTACATCTTTGTCAGCAATCATATTTCTTATTTGGATGCAGCCATTCTTCCCAAAGCCTATAGACAGCCCATACGACCATTGGGAAAAGTGGAGATGAGCAAGGTGCCGGTTTTTGGGTTTATTTACCGCATGGCAATTGTGACTGTTGACCGAAGCAGTGCTGTCAACCGAGCCAATAGTGTTCGGGTTTTAAAATCAATTATTGGTAAAGGCATTTCGGTGATGGTTTTTCCTGAAGGCACTTTCAACATGGGAACAACCCCGTTAAAAGAATTTTACGATGGTGCTTTTCGGGTAGCCATTGAAACACAGGTCCCCATCAAACCGGTATTATTCCTGGATGCTTACAGGCGGTTAAATTATAAAAGCCTTTTTTCACTCACTCCCGGCCTCAACCGGATTCTTTACCTCGATGAGATACCGGTTCATACGTATACAATTGCAGATGTAAGCAGTTTGAAAGAACAGGTATTTGCCATTATGGAAAAGAAAATGATTGAGTATGACGGGGGCTGGCGTAAACCCCCGGCCCCTAAAGGGGAGCAAAGATGAAAGTTGTAATCCGGGCTTATCTTCGTTTTCGATGACAAATGAAAGTTTCAGTATTCAAAGTGCTGGTACCCCTTTAGGGGATGGGGGTTACGCCGAGATCATCATACCATTAGCGCTTCCCAAAAACTACACCTGGCTGGTGCCTGCGCATTTGCAGGAAACAGCAAAGCCGGGCTGCCGGGTGGAAGTAAACCTGGGAAAGAATAAAAAATATGCCGGTGTCATTAAGCGGTTACATACCGAGAAGCCGGAGTTTTTTGAGGCAAAGGAAATACTGAATGTGCTGGATGTGGAACCCGTGGTTTTTGAGGAACAACTAAAACTATGGGAATGGATGGCTTCCTATTATATGTGCAGCGAAGGAGAAGTGATGGCCGCTGCCTTACCGGCACACTTTAAATTGTCCAGTGAAACGGTAGTGATATTCAATGATGAGTATGGTGATGATTTTTCTGCATTGGATCATGATGAATACCTCGTTGCAGAAGGCCTGCTGATAAAAAAGGAATTAAAGCTGACAGAAGTGCAGCAGATACTCGACTCCCCGCATGCCGTGCATGCCGGCAGGCAGGTCTATCCTGTTATCGCAAGACTGATACAAAAGAAAGTTTGTTTTGTGTGGGAGGCGCTGAAGCAAACATATACGGCCAAAAAAGAAACATATGTACTTCTTAACCCGCAGTATGATAACGAGGATGAACTGGCCAGGCTGCTGAATGAAGATAAACGATTGCAGAAAGCGGAAAAGCAGATGGAACTGCTGCTGGCCTATCTCCATTTATTGAAAACCGAAGGGGAAGTGACAAAACCAAACCTGCTGAAAAAATCAGGGGCTTCCGATGCACAGCTAAAAGGGCTTGTTGACAAAAAAATCCTCTGGACAGAAAAAAGAAATGTGGACAGGCTGCAATACCTGCCCAAAGACATTAAAATTGATTTTGAACTGACGGCATTGCAGCAGGAAGTGCTGGTAAAAGTGAAGGCCAGCCTGGAAGAAAAACCCGTTTGCCTGTTGCATGGAATCACTTCCAGCGGGAAGACTCTTGTTTATATAAAACTGATCGAGGAATGTATCCGTAAAGGGAAACAGGTGCTGTATATGCTGCCGGAGATCGCTTTGACCTCGCAGATCATCCGCCGCCTGCAAAAACATTTCGGCGGTTATATCGGCATCTATCATTCCAAATTTTCGCAGAACGAAAGAGTGGAGATATGGAACAAAGTGAAATGCGGCGAACTGAAAATTGTTTTGGGGGCAAGGTCGTCTGTTTTTTTACCTTATAGCGACCTGGGGCTTATCATTTGTGATGAAGAACATGATTCATCATTTAAACAACAGGACCCGGCGCCTCGGTATAATGGCCGGGATGCTGCTATTTATCTTTCTTCTTTGTTTAGTGCAAAAGTGGTACTGGGCAGCGCTACTCCGTCACTGGAGAGTTATTTTAATGCGTCAACGGGTAAATACGGATTAGCGGAGTTGTTGCTGCGTTATGGCGATGTGCAACTGCCGCCGATTGAAATTGTGGATACAAAAAAGATTGAACAGAAAGACCGGTCAAAAGTGATGCTCTCGCCGCAGTTGGTGGAAGCAGTGAAGCAAACACTTTCGAAAGACAGGCAGGTTATTTTATTTCAAAACCGAAGGGGTTATGATCCTTACCAGGTTTGTGCTGTCTGCGGCTGGATACCGCAGTGTAAGTACTGTGATGTATCACTGACCTATCACAAATTCACCAATAAGCTGGTTTGCCATTATTGCGGAACGAATTACCCGCCTTTGCATACCTGCATGGCCTGCGGCAATCACCAGTTTATGCAACGGAATTTCGGAACAGAAAAAATAGAGGAACTGCTGCAGGAAACATTCCCCGATGCAAAAGTGGCCAGAATGGATATGGATACGGTAAAAGGAAAAAATGCACACGATGTGCTGATACAGCAGTTTGAACAGCGTAGAATTGATATACTCGTTGGCACACAGATGGTGGTGAAAGGACTGGATTTTGACAATGTGGATTTGGTCGGTGTACTGGATGCAGACGGGTTGTTACACTTTGCTGATTTCAGGGTAAACGAAAGGGCATTTCAACTGATGGAGCAGGTCAGCGGCAGGGCCGGAAGAAAGGAAAATACAGGGAAAGTTTTGATTCAAACCGGGCAGCCATCGCATCCTGTGCTGCAATATGTGCAGCAGCATGATTATAAAAAGATGTATGCAGCCGAGATTGAGAAAAGGAAGCAGTTTGCCTACCCGCCTTTTGCAAGACTTATTCATTTAACCTTTAAACATAAGATCAGGGAAGTGGTGGAAAGGGCAGCACATGAATTTGCCAATGCATTAATGAATAAATACAGTACTTATATCGTCGGCCCTGCGGAGCCCGTTATCAACCGTGTCCGCAACCAGTACCGGATGGAATTGCTGCTGAAATTGCCAAGAGATACCAAAACAATAGTTCAATGCAAGAAGGATGTGCTGGAACAAACCGCCATTCTTCACCAGGACAAAAAATACCGGAGTGTTACAGTAATTCCTGATGTGGATATAATATAAAAGCCTCCCGTAGAAACAGGAGGCTTGTGATTACATGTCAGACTATATGTTATCTTAAAAACAACATTTCCCTGTATTTTGGCAGGTACCATTCCCGGTCATCCACCAGCAGTTCCAGTTTATCGGCATGGTAGCGGATGGTGTCAAAGAAGGTATCCTTCACCTGGCTTTGATAGGCGATAGCTTTTTCACGGGTGTTTTCAATCTTATTGCAAACTTTTCTTGCTTCGATCATCTTTTCCACCAGGTCACTGAGTTTGTTGATGTGTTCGGAAATTTTTTCCAGGATTTGTTTCTGGTTGGCAAAAGCAGATTCGGGCAAACCGGCTTCTTTCAAACCCCGGATGTTTTTCGCCAGCAGGTTCTGGTAGCGGATTGCAGGCGGCAGGATATGGCTGGTTGCAATCTCACCCATGATGCGGCCTTCGATCTGCACTTTCTTAATGTATTTTTCGAGTTCTATTTCATGTCTTGCTTCCAGTTCGCTGTGGGTGTAGATATCATTGTTCTCAAACAAATGCTTGGCTTTGTCTGTCACCATAGCGTCCAATGCCAGCGGTGTGGTTTTTACATTGGGCAGTCCTCTTTTTTCCGCTTCTTTGGCCCATGCTTCGCTGTAACCATCGCCTTCAAACAACACTTTTTCACTGTCAACAATATACTGGCGGATGGTATGCATGATGGCGATCTCTTTCTTTTCGCCTTTTTCGATCAGCCCATCCACTTCTTTTTTGAATTGCTTCAGTGTTCCTGCCATAATTGTGTTTAGCACCGTCATCGGGTTGGCGCAGTTGGCAGATGAACCCACGGCACGGAATTCAAATTTATTGCCGGTGAAGGCGAAAGGAGAAGTACGGTTGCGGTCCGTATTATCCATCAGTAATTCAGGAATGCTTTTGTGGATATCAATCTTCAGCATGCTTTCATCCGTTTCATCCATTTTTTCTGACACTCTTTCTTTCACATCCTGTAATACTTTACTCAGGTATTGCCCGATAAAAACAGAGATGATGGCAGGCGGCGCTTCATTGGCACCCAAACGGTGATCATTAGGCGCTGATGCAATGGATGCTCTCAGGATGTCAGCATAATCATGTACAGCCTTGATGGTGTTCACAAAAAAAGTGAGGAACATCAGGTTGGTCTTGGGTGTTTTACCGGGAGCCAGCAGGTTCACACCCGTGTCGGTTGACATGCTCCAGTTGTTGTGCTTACCGCTTCCGTTAATGCCGGCAAAGGGTTTTTCATGCAACAATACACGAAGACCATGGCGGCGGGCCACCCTGTCCATTACATCCATCAGCAATGAATTGTGGTCAACAGCCACACTCACTTCTTCAAAGATGGGGGCACATTCATATTGTCCCGGCGCCACTTCGTTGTGACGGGTGCGCAGCGGGATACCCAGTTTGTAGGATTCATTTTCAAAATCCCGCATGTAGGCATATACTCTTTCCGGGATAGAACCGAAATAATGATCTTCCAGTTGCTGGTTCTTGGCGGATGAATGTCCATACACCGTTCTGCCGGTCATCACCAGGTCAGGTCGTGCATTGAACATGGCTTCATCAATCACAAAATATTCCTGTTCCCAGCCGAGTGTGGGCGTCACTTTGCCTACATTTTTATCAAAATAGTTGCAAACATCCACAGCTGCCTTGTTTAGTGCTTCTTGGGCTTTTAGCAGCGGTGCTTTATAATCCAGCGATTCACCGGTGTAAGAAACAAAGATGGTGGGAATGCATAATGTTTTTCCCTGGCCGATTTCCATGATAAAAGCAGGGGAGGAGGGATCCCATGCAGTATAACCTCTTGCTTCAAAAGTGGCCCTCAACCCGCCACTGGGAAATGAAGAAGCATCCGGTTCCTGCTGGATCAAAGAATCACCTTCAAACTGTTCGATGGGTGTGCCATCACCCTTGAGGGTGAAAAATGAATCATGTTTTTCAGCCGTTGTGCCGGTCAGCGGTTGAAACCAGTGGGTGAAATGAGTAACGCCTTTGCTTTCGGCCCAGGCACGGATGCCGTTAGCGATCTGGTTGGCCATGGCCCTGTCAATTTTCTGGCTGGCCTTGATAGAAGCAGCAAGACTTTTGTAAGCTTCATCACTGAGAAATTCACGGGCAGTTTTTAAGGTGAAAACATTGGAACCAAAAATAGCAGTGATCTTGGTGGAGCCTTCCACAGGCACATCATTACCGGTGGAAAGGCTTTGAATAGCATTAAATCGAAGTGACATGTAATTTTTGTTTTATGGAGTTAAAAGTATCAAAAAATCAATAGGGTAAGCCCGAAAGGGGCCTACCCTGAATAAACTGTTTATTTCTTTTTTACATGCAAACCCGTTGCACTCATGCTACCTGTTTGCTATTGATCAGTTCAACTATTGCTTCAGCGGATTTAACGGTCTTAATGATTCTTGAAGCTACTTTATATGGATCGGCTGCGCTGTTGGGACGACGATCTTCCAGCCAGCCTTTCCAGCCTCTTTCCACTGTGCCTATCGGGATGCGGATGGATGCTCCGCGATCGGAAACGCCGAATTTGAATTCATTGATCGCAGCAGTTTCATGCTTCCCGGTCAGGCGCAGGTGATTGTCCGGTCCATACACTTCAATATGCTCTTTCACAACTGGTCTGAATGATTCACAGATCTGCTCATAGATCTCACGGCTGCCACAGGTGCGTAGCAGTGAGTTGGAGAAGTTGGCGTGCATGCCGCTACCGTTCCAGTCGAGATTACCCAGCGGTTTACAATGCCAGTTGATGGAAACACCATATTTCTCGCCAATTCTTTCCAGCAGGTAGCGGGCAATCCAAACCTGGTCACCGGCTGCTTTGGCGCCTTTGGCAAAAACCTGGAATTCCCATTGGCCGGTAGCCACTTCAGCATTGATGCCTTCTACATTAATGCCGGCATCCAAACAAGCATCGAGATGTTCTTCCACGATCTGACGTCCATAGGCATTGGCTGCGCCAACGGAACAATAATAGGGACCCTGCGGACGAGGATAACCACCTTCGGGAAAACCAAGTGGTTTATCAGTAGCCGGGTTCCAGAGGAAATATTCCTGTTCGAAGCCAAACCAGAAATCGTTATCATCATCTTCAATGGTGGCACGGCCGTTGGATTCATGCGGGGTGCCGTCGGGGTTGAGCACTTCACACATCACCAGCCAGCCATTTTTGCGTTGTGGATCTTTAGCAAGGAAAACGGGCTGTAGCAAGCAATCAGAAGAACCACCGGGGGCCTGCTCGGTGGAGGAACCGTCAAAACACCAAAGCGGACAATCTTCAAGCTGTCCACTGAAATTTCTTTCAATTTTGGTTTTGCTGCGGAGGCTTTGAATGGGTTTATACCCGTCAAGCCAAATGTATTCAAGTTTTGCTACTGCCATGACCAAGGATTTAAATTTTAAAAAAAATTAATTTGATTGGTTTGCCAGCAAATCTACTTATTCGTTTAATAAAACCAGTAAATAATGGAAAAAAATGATGAAATGTGAGAAAAAAGTGAATTAAATATCAGTTTGTATGTTCAAAAAACAACTGTTAGTTTATAAAATTAAATATTATTATTTTTTTGTATCAGTTGTGAAAATAGCAAATACTTTTTTCCAATTCACCATGGCCATCATCGGAACAACCAGCAAGGGAATGATCACACTCCGGTAGCGGACGATTGCGCCAATATTGTTGACACTGAAACCAATAGCCAGCAAAACTGAGAAAGAAAAGAACAGGCAGAAATAAATGAGATTACTGCTGGCAGGATGACCGGATCTGAAAAGCAGGAAAAGAAGAAATATAAGTATTAATAGGATAATCTCTGCTGCAGCTGCCAATGAGAGGATATGATTCACATCACCCGGGTATGGCCGGATAGCCGACATCGTGATGGCCTGTGGTGTGTTGACCAGGAAACTGCCAACAGTAGGCTTTAGCTGTCGAATGGATACGGTAGTCTTGCCATGAAGTTTTAGAAATTCCTGTTGTTTTGTTACCACAGCTTTGGGAAAATCGTATTCAGGCTTTATATAGCGAACAGAGAAAAATAAAATAGCAAAGAGCAGGTAAAGAGTGCCAAAAACCAGCAGCCCTTTTTTCGGAAAACGGTTGGCGAGTAACCAGGTAAAAAGAGCAGGCACAATTATCACAAAAAGAAAATTTCTCAATACCAGCAACAGGAAAAGCCCGGCGATAATGCTTACAATTCTTTTAAACCCGAATTTATTTTCTTTCCAGCCAAAATAAGTGTGATAGATGACAAGGCTGATACCAAGAAAGATGAGTCCTTCCTTATGCAAACCACTGCTCCAGTATAAAAATGAAGGCACCAGGAAAGTGGCCAGTACCAGCACTGTCTTGTGGCCGGGGAATATATCGGTCATAACCCTGTAAAAGGCAACCGGGCCAAAAAGAGTGATAAAAGAATAGAAAATGACATTTACATAATACGAACCGAAGCTGAATATATTCAGGAGTGACAGCACTTTGATATAGGCATTTCCTTTCAGGTCGTTCCAATAGGAGTTGTCTGAATTGAAAAACTTTTCAAAACCTCCTTCATAAGGGTTATAAAAGAGATTGGTGAAATATTCCCGGGGGTCAGTTTGTAACAGCTGGTACTCCAGCACACTGTTACTGTGAAACATCCACGTATCAGCCATTTTAGCCAGCCCGCCGTAGTAAAGACCTATCCAGCCGTAGAAAATGCCAGCCATTACTTTCAGCAAAAAAAGAATTACTAGTTGAGGCTGAGTCAGGTTGGCGTTAGTGAAAAAGCGAATCCTGGTGATCAGCCAGGAAATGAGTATGAGATAGGCGACAAAAAGCAGGTATTCCAAATCAGGTTTTTAAGCGTTGCAAAATAGCCAATATCTGCGATACATGAGGCTCTGGCAGGAGAAGCTTTGCCGTTGTTTGTTTGCTTCACACATAATTATCACCCCGAATGTAAAAAGTTGACAAGTTGTTACAGGCTGCTTGCTGCTTAGTTTGTAGCTTTGCCACTTCTTAAAAAATATGCCTGTTCTTTTTTTGACAGGAAAATTCAATTGGTAATGGAAGTAACCGTAAAGACAGCTCAGCAACTGCGCCTCACAGAAGAAGAATTTGAACTTATTAAACAGAAACTGGGTCGCACCCCCAACTTCAATGAGCTCTGCGCCTTCAGCGGAATGTGGAGCGAACATTGCAGCTATAAAAACTCTATCAAATGGCTGAAAACATTGCCACGGGAAGGTGGCAGGATGCTGGTGAAAGCCGGAGAAGAAAATGCAGGGCTGATGGATATCGGCGATGGGTTAGGTGTTGTGTTTAAAATCGAATCACATAATCACCCTTCGGCCATCGAGCCGTTCCAGGGTGCAGCCACCGGTGTGGGTGGCATACATCGTGACATCTTCACCATGGGTGCAAGACCGATCGCAGCATTGAACTCGTTGCGTTTTGGAAATTTGGAAGAAGATAAAACACAACACCTTTTATCAGGTGTGGTGCATGGCATCGGACATTACGGCAACTGTTTTGGTGTGCCGACGGTTGGTGGCGAAATTTATTTTGAACAATGCTATCATACCAACCCGCTGGTGAATGCGATGAGTGTGGGGATTGTAAAAGCCGGTGAAACCGTTTCTGCCACAGCCAAAGGAACGGGCAACCCGGTGATGTTTGTTGGCAGTGCAACGGGAAAAGATGGAATCGGCGGCGCATCTTTTGCTTCTGCTGATATAACGGAGGAAAGTGCACAGGATCTTCCCGCCGTGCAGGTCGGTGACCCCTTCCAGGAAAAGAAATTGCTGGAAGCTTGTTTGGAAGTGATACAAACCGGCGCAGTGGTAGGCATGCAGGATATGGGAGCAGCCGGTATCATTTGCTCTACATCTGAGATGAGTGCCAAAGGCGAAGTGGGTATGCGGATTGACCTTGACAAAGTGCCGACACGGCAAAATAACCTGCCTGCCGGTCAGGCAGGTATGAAGGCATGGGAACTGTTGCTTAGTGAAAGCCAGGAAAGAATGTTGCTGGTAGCCCAAAAAGGAAGAGAAGAAGAGGTGAAAAAGGTATTTGAGAAATGGGATCTTCCCTGTTCGGTTATTGGTGAAGTGACGGATGATGGCATTTTGAATTTTTATATGAATGGTGAGCTGGAAGCATCCTTGCCGGCATATGAATTAGTATTAGGTGGCGGCGCCCCGCAATACGAACGGGAATTCAGAGAGCCAGCATATTTCGTTGAAATAAAAAAATTTGATGCGGCAACCATTCCGCAGCCAAATGACCTGAAAGCGGTGGCTGAACAAATCATCGCTCTGCCTTCCATCGCTTCCAAACGCTGGATATATACACAGTACGACAGTTTGGTGGGAACAGTGAATGCTTCTACCAATGCACCCAGCGATGCGCCAGTGGTGCTGGTGAAAGGCACCAAAAAAGCATTGGCGGTGACCACCGACTGCAACAGCCGCTATGTGTATGCCGATCCGTATAAAGGCGCCATGATCGCTGTGAGTGAAGCGGCCCGCAATATTGTATGCAGCGGCGGTCAGCCATTAGGCGTTACCAACTGTCTCAACTTTGGTAACCCCTACGATCCCGAAGTGTATTACCAGTTTGTGCATGCCATCAAAGGCATGGGAGAGGCCTGCAGAAAATTTGATACTCCTGTCACCGGTGGCAACGTAAGTTTTTATAACCAGAATCCTGATGGCCCTGTCTATCCCACACCTACCATCGGTATGGTTGGTCTTTTGGAAGATGTGAACAACAGGATGACACTTGATTTTAAAGAAACAGGTGATGTGATCTACCTGCTGGGTGCCGGCAGCAATGATATCAACTGTTCAGAATACCTGCATCATATTTATGGCGTGGAATATTCACCGGCGCCGCAGTTTCACCTCGATGATGAATTTGACCTGCAGCAAAAGCTGGCATCGCTGATCAAAAAGAAAATCATTCATTCGGCACATGACATCAGCGAAGGCGGTTTGTTTGTAGCCCTGTGTGAAAGCGGTTTTAACCGGGAACTTGGGTTTTCCATTATTACCAACAACAGTTTCCGAAAAGATGCTTACCTGTTTGGCGAGGCACAAAGCAGGGTAGTGGTTTCCGTAGCGATAGACAAAGTGAATGAATTTGAACAAGCCCTGAATGGTTTCCCGGCAGAAAAGATTGGTGTGGTCACCAGTGGTGAAATGGTGGTGGATGGCGACTTCTGGGGAACGATTGACTGGTGGAAAGATAGATATGATACGTCCATAGAAAACTATTTATCAAAAGAGGAGGCTGGTTCTGCGTTGAGTCCTATCTGACCGTTCTCCGGTATCTTTACGCAAAGCAACGATCATGGCAAAAAAAATTGCAATCATTGGCGGGGGCAACCTCGGCGCCTCCATCGCCGAAGGCTTGCTGCAAAGCGAGTTCAGCCGCCCGGTGGAATTGTCCATCACCCGGCGCAATCTTTCTCATCTCGGCCGCTTTGCCGAGCAGGGCTGCATGGTGCACAGTGATAACAGGAAAGCGGTGAAAGCCAGCGAGGTTATTATCCTCGCCGTTAAGCCCTATAACTATGCCGACATTTTGCAGGATATCAAATCCGTGCTTGATCCCAAAAAGCATATACTTGTTTCCGTTATAACCGGCGTTTGGATAGCCGAATTGCAAAAGGCCATTGGTAAACCGGTGCCGGTGATAAGGGCCATGCCCAACACCGCCATTGCCATACAGCAAAGCATGACCTGCCTGGCCCATGCCGGGGCATCTGCCACGCAGCTTTCATATATACAGGATCTGTTTGGCCAGTTGGGCCGCACGGTGATCATTGATGAAAAACTGATGGATGCGGCCACGGTGCTCGGCGCCTGCGGCACAGCCTATGCCATGCGCTACATCAGGGCCAATATACAAGGCGGTATCGAAATTGGTTTTGATGCGGCCACTGCTTCACTTATTGCGGCACAAACGGTGAAAGGTGCTGCGGAATTATTGTTACAAAAAGGCTCACATCCCGAACAGGAGATTGATAAAGTGACCACACCCAAGGGCTGCACCATTGCCGGGCTGAATGAAATGGAACACCAGGGCTTCAGTTCATCTCTTATCAGGGGTTTGGTGGCGAGTTATAAGAAGATTGAGGGGTGAAAACGTTAAAGCATTTGCGATGGCATGGCAATAGCGAAATGTCAGCCTGGTACAAATGCTAAATTAAAAAACTGATGTTGAATTTAAGAACTATAGACCAACAGCGTAATGTCGGCCGAAACTGAAGCTGAAAAATGATTTGCTGCCGATTGCTCCAATGTCCAGCCATGCTATTGCAAATGCACTGTTAGTGGCATGTGCTTTTCAGTCACGAATTTTTGCATGTTCAACTGCAACGACTTTTGCTTGGTCAAACTTGATAATTAGGTTGTGAAACAAAAAGCCAAGTCCACCACCGCCCATTCCCATCTCATAGGTCCAGGTGTTTATTGTGTCTTGTCGCCAAGTACTGTCGCTGCCCCATGTCGGTTCGCCTAATATTTGTTTTACTTGATTGGTGTCTTTGTTTATAAGCATTTTACTGCTGATAATGTCACCAGCCATTTGAAAACGTCCTTCTCTGTCGGTTAACCATTGCGACTTGTTGAAGTCTTTGCTTGGCGTGTTAGTCATACCAAACATGAAAAGCGTAATAAGTCCCGCGTAAATAATTGGTGTTCCTATTAGAGTAGCAGACCAAGTCGCAATTTTTCTTGTCCTGTCAACTTTGATATATTTTTTCAGCAACCACTTCCAAAAGAAAAATGTCGGAATGGCGATAATGAGAAGAATAAAATAAACTTCAATACTTAGTCCCAATATAACAGGTATGTCAAGAAGTGGAAGGGTCATTAATTCTGTCTCTATGAAATTTGAACTGTTGCCGTCGCATTGCCACTAACGTTTGCATTTACGTACCTTCTGGCATAAAGTTATATTGATTATCAGTAGAAATTTATGCCGGGTTAAACAAACCTCTCACTCACCACTAAATCCTTGCTACCTGCTGTATAAGTGTAAAAACCTTCACCACTCTTTACTCCCAGCTTACCTGCGGTCACCATATTCACCAGCAGCGGGCAGGGGGCATATTTGGGATTGCCAAAACCATCATGTAATACGTTTAGTATGGCCAGGCAAACATCAAGACCGATAAAGTCTGCTAACTGCAGCGGCCCCATTGGGTGGGCCATACCGAGTTTCATTACCGTATCAATTTCTTCCACACCGGCCACTCCTTCATACAGGCTGCAGATGGCTTCATTGATCATCGGCATCAGGATGCGGTTGGCAATAAAGCCGGGATAATCATTCACCACGCAGGGCACTTTACCCAGTTGTTTGCTTAGTTCCACAATGGTATCAGTCACTTCTTTTTTTGTCGCATACCCATTGATGATCTCCACCAGCTTCATCACCGGCACAGGATTCATAAAATGCATACCGATCACTTTGCCGGCCCGGCTGGTGGCAGCTGCAATTTTGGTGATGGAGATTGATGAAGTATTGGTGGCCAGTATCGCATTTTTGGGAGCATACTCGTCCAATTGCTCAAAGACCTCCAGTTTCAGTGCAATGTTTTCCGTGGCGGCTTCCACGACCAGTTCGGCATCTTTTACACCTTCAATCAGGTTTGACTGGATTTGGATATTGTCCAGCGTATTTTTTTTCTGCTCTTCAGTGATGCTGCCTTTGGCCACTTGCCGGTCAAGATTTTTGCTGATGGTGGCAAGGGCCCTGTCAAGTTGTGCCAGAGAAATATCAACGATGGTTACTTTAAATCCTGCCTGTGCAAATACATGGGCAATACCGTTTCCCATGGTGCCGGCGCCAATAACAGAAACTTGCTGAAGCATATGGCAATTTTTTGGTGAAAGGATAGATGTGCAAGATAAAGCAATGAGGGAAATAGCGTAGCAGGAAAAGTTAACCGCAAAGAAAACGCAAAGTGTTCGCAAAGAGCCGCGAAAAATAAGGGATTAGCCTTCATTCCTTTGCGCTTTCTTTGCGGTTTTATTCTTTGTGTTCTTTGCGGTTAATCATCTTTTGATACAACCACAGGGTATCAAATTATTTTCACCAGGATAAAATGGGATAAGGTTGTTATTCTCTCCGCTTAAAGCGAAAGACTAAGATTTGGTTTTTCAGAATCCTTTTTTGTTGTCTTGCTTTGACAGCAGGTATCTTGTCATAAAGATGCCGCCGGAGCCGCTGTCGTTCGGGCTCAGGGTAAGTGAAGTGACATGATCCAGCTTCCAGCCGTTATCGGTAAACTCTTTTATTGTTTTCAGGATCTTGTCTTCATTCTCTTTGATGTTCTTGAAATTGATACCGGCCATGCTGAACAGGTTGTTCAGGTCTGATTCTTTTTGCGAACCGTCGGGATTGGTGATGATCATTTTGGACCGGCCCAGTCCCCCGGCCACCACCGATTCCACCGTGGTCACCTGCATGAATTGTTTGGTTGCTTCACCGGTGGTTTCTTTTTCTTCCTGTGCAAAAAGCTGGCTGCTGCCTGCAACCATCAGCAGGATAAGTATTATTTTTTTCATATCATATAATTTTCAGCAAAGCTATGGATGGCTCAAGTAAACAAAAAACATACACTGTCTGAATTGCCAAAAAGCCCGGTTCAATTGTCAGGCCCGGTTCATACAGCATTTTTGACCTTTCAGCCAGTAATCCCGGTTTCTTCCAAACACCGGTTGCAATTTTGCACATTACACCCGGTGAAGTAAGGAGGTGACACTACGGGTAAATTTTTTTTAGAACAAGATAGGGGTAAGGCTTCTCCCCGTTGTTATATATAAAAACTACTTTTGGGCGCAGCTTTACTGACAGATCCGGGATGCATCACCTATCGCATGGAGTTGAACGAAAAATCCTTTACTGATTTGCTGGCCGGCAGAGACGAAACGGCTTTTGAACAGGTTTTTAAAACTTATTTTAAGAAGCTGCATGCCTATGCTTTATCCTTGATAAATGATGAGGCCGATGCTGAAGAAATGGTGCAGCAGGTTTTTTTTAAACTATGGGAGAGAGCCGACAGACTTTCTTTTTCCGGCAGCATCGCTGCTTATCTCTACCGGGCTGTACATAATGAGTGCCTGAATTTTTTGAAACATGAAAAAGTGAAAGCAGGCCACCGGCTGCAGGTGGCTTACCGTATGAAAAACGATGCGATACCGGAAAAGGGAATGAACAAAGAACTGGAACAGCAGTTCAGGCAGGCAATGAATGAATTGCCGGAACAGTGTCGTACGGTTTTCCAGTTGAGCCGGTTTGAGGATATGAAATACCGGGAGATCGCTGATCAACTGGATATTTCGGTGAAAACGGTGGAGAATCATATGGGGAAAGCGCTGCGGTTGCTTCGCCTGAAGTTAGTTGACTTTTTACCCTTGTTGCTTATATTCTTTAATCATTAATACAACTACCCTGGAAGAAAAATTTTACCATATTGATGATGATCTGCTGGTGAAACACCTGTTGGGTGAAACATCGGCCACCGAAGCGCAGCAGGTGGTGCAATGGCTGCAACAGGATGCTGCCAACGCAGTTTATTTTCAAGAATTAAAAGATGCGTGGGAAAAAAGTCTGCAATTGGCCGCCGCTTCAACGGTTGATGAGGACAAGGCATGGGAACGTTTTAAAAACAGGATTGGTGCTAACAAAGATGGCGGATACAACGAACCGGTAGTTCGTGGTTTTTCATGGAGAAAAGTTGCTGCCGCTGCTGCTATTGTTATTGGGATAGCTGCAGGGCTTTGGTGGTGGACAGGACAGCGGTCAAACGAAATATCGCTGGCATCGGGTGAAATGGTGCTGACAGATACATTACCTGATGGATCTGTTATTACCCTGAACAAAACATCAACAGTGGTATATGCTTCAACGATCCGGTCAGGACAAAGAAAGCTACAGTTAAAAGGAGAAGCATTTTTTGAAGTGATGCCGGATAAAAAGCGGCCATTTGTTATCCAGGTGGCCGATCTGCAGGTAACTGTTCTGGGCACTTCTTTTAATATCAAAGAGGACAGCGCCGCAGTGGAAGTGCTGGTGGAAACAGGCACAGTGAAAGTGTCAAAAGAAGAAAAGGAAGTGATCCTGCAGGCAGGAGAAAAGATCACAATAAAAAGGGCAGACAGCCTGCTGCAAAAAGAAGAACTGACGGATAAGTTGCACAACTATTACCGCACAAAGGAATTTGTCTGCGATGACACACCGCTATGGAAATTAGTGCAGGTGCTGAACGAGGCCTATAAGACCAATATAGTTTTTGGCCGTGAGGAACTGAAGGAACTCCGGCTGAACACCACTTTCTATAATGAATCATTGGAGAAAGTGCTTGACATAATCAGTCTCACTTTCGGTATCAAGGTCCGCAAAGAAAATGAAAGAATCATTTTGGAATAAACAGAACAGGTGATGAAAAAAAGAGGTTTGTTATTGCTGTTTTATTTTATTACAGTCAGTTTTTCAGGGTTGTTTGCACAGGAGCTATTGTTCAGGAATGTTACACTGGAAGTGAACCGCCAGCGGCTGGACCATGTGCTGGAAATTTTGAGTAACAAAGCTGATTTTTATTTTTCCTACAGTTCATCCATAATCAAAAAGGACAGTTTAGTAAGCATCAGTGCCCGCAACCGCCCGGTGAAGGAAGTGTTGCAGCAGCTTCTTAGTTCGGGATATGAATTCAGGGAAAGCGGTAACTATATTATCATCAGAAAGGCGCCGATCCGGATGACGATGGTGACCAGCAAAGCCACAATAGAGGATAAAGTATATGTAGTAAGCGGCCATGTGTATAACGAGCAATCGGGTACGGCCATCAGCGAGGCAAGTGTGTATGAAAAAAAACTCTTAGCAGGAGCCTTAACCGACCAGGATGGTTTTTTCAAACTAAAATTAAAGAGCAGTAAAGCTACAGCGGCCACACTTACTGTGAGCAAAGAATTTTACGAAGACACATCTGTGGTGATCGAGCCAAACAAAAGTCAGCAGCTTACCATTACATTGACCCCGGTGGAGATAACATTTGACCGGATCATTGTAAGCCCCGATGATTACCTGGTGCCCGATTCAGTAAAAACAGAAAACCGGGAGGACTCTGTACAGAAAATACCAATGTTGTCGGCAATTGATTCTGGCAAGGTGGAAAGAACGGGGATGGGAAAGTTCCTGCTTTCTGCAAAGCAAAAGATACAAACAGTCAACCTCCGTAAATTTTTTACCACAAGACCTTTCCAGATGTCATTTGTGCCGGGTCTCAGCACACAGGGTATCATGAGCGGGCAGGTGATCAATAATTTTTCATTGAATGTGCTGGGCGGCTACACCGGGGGCACTAAGGGTGTAGAGATAGGCGGACTTTTCAATATTGATAAAAAAGATGTGCAGTTTTTCCAGGCTGCAGGCATCTTCAATGTTGTAGGCGGAGAAACAAAAGGAGTGCAGATCGCCGGAGTCAATAACACAGCACTGGATAAAGTGCAGGCATTCCAGGCTGCCGGCGTGAATAACCTGGTGAAAGGAAATTTTTCCGGCTTTCAACTGGCCGGGGTGTACAATCATGTAACGGATAGTGTGAAAGGCTGGCAGGCTGCAGGAGTCGCTAATTTTTCACGAAGAAAAATGAGCGGTGTGCAGTTAGCCGGTGTATTGAATTTTAGTAATAAGGAAACAAACGGGGTGCAGATATCCGGTGTGTTCAACTATTCAAAAAAACTGAAAGGAGTGCAATTCGGATTGATCAATATTGCCGACACATCAGAAGGTTACAGCATCGGGCTGATCAATATCATTCTGAAAGGATATCACAAACTCAGTTTTTCAACCAATGAAGTGAACGATTTCAACGTAGCGTTCAAAACAGGCAATTCAAAATTTTACAGCATCCTGATGGCAGGAGCCAGCCCCCGCAATAATGACAAAGCCTATTCATTCGGTTATGGTCTTGGCAGTGAGCTGCCCTTGAACAAAGCCAAAAGTTTTACGATCAATCCTGAGCTGAGCACAGAATATTTTTATCTTGGCACCTGGGACTACCTGAACCTGCTTAACAAACTTCACCTGAACCTGAATTTCAAGATCAACAAATATGTTTCTTTATTCGCAGGGCCTTCCTATGCGGTATTTATCTCCGATCAGCCTGCAGGTGTGGCAGGTTATCGCTACCCATTGCCATCATCCGGGTATAAACAACATAGTTACAGCAACAGGGTAAGCGGTTGGTTCGGATGGAACGCAGGTATCAGTTTTTTCTGATTTTTAATTTTTCATAATAGGGGTATCAGCTTCATGGGTTGTTATACTACTGACAGTAAATAACAACAGGGCTATGAAGCAGGAAATACATTTAATGAAGCTGATTCCTCAGTTCATCCCATTCATTGTCTTTATTGTTCTTACACATTCACATTTTTGTAACCCCAAACCTTAAAGACCTTTAGTATGAGGATTCTGACAACAACTGGCAGATTCATAAGTATCTTATTAGTTTCTTTCTTTTTCTGTTTTTCTGCTGAGGCGCAATTTTCAGGACAATTGAGAGGCGCTGCCGTTGAGCAAATTCTGAAACAACCACTCGCCGGTGCAACCGTCACTTTATTTCCGCTTCAGCGATCCATCGTGACGGATGCAGACGGAGAGTTTCGTTTCCGGGATATTCCTGTAGGTTCCTATCGTTTAACGATCACTTATGCAGGATTCAGAGAAGTGGTACTTGATAATATCGTTATAAACTCAGGTAAAGAAACCGTGCTGACCATCCCGATGGAGGCTGTAGTAAAGGCCGAAACGGAAGTGGTGCTGAAAGCCAACAGCAAAAAAAATAAACCGCTCAATGACATGAGTGCTGTCAGCACCCGTGCATTTACCGTTGAAGAAACACAAAAGTATGCGGCTGCGGTAAATGATCCTTTGCGAATGGCAGTTGCATTTCCCGGTGTGCTGGCAGGTGATGATGGTAATAACAGTATCATCATTCGTGGCAACTCACCCACGGGTTTGCTATGGCGGATGGAGGGAATGGATATTCCCAATCCAAACCACTTTGCCGTTCCGGGCAACAGCGGCGGAGGTATTTCCATTCTCAGTGCACAATTACTATCCAATTCAGATTTTGTAACGGCAGCTTTTGCAGCCGAATATGGCAATGCAGTCAGTGGTGTCTTTGATCTTCATCTCCGGAAAGGGAATAATGAAAAAAGAGAATACACTTTGCAGGCCGGTGTATTAGGTCTGAATGCAGCGTTGGAAGGTCCGTTTTCAAAAAAATATAAAGGATCTTACCTGGTCAATTACCGTTATTCAACATTGACATTGTTGAACAAACTGGGAGTGATCGGTGATAATGGAGTTACTAATTTCCAGGACCTTTCTTATAATATCCATTTACCTGCCGGCCGGTGGGGAAACTTCAGCCTGTTTGGTTTCAATGGTCGCAGCGACCAGGTGTATGATGCAGAGGACTCTTCGAAATGGGAGAGCAGAACAGACCGCTATTCATTTGATTTTATTTCCAATGCCAGCATGAACGGGATGACGCACAGCATCAGGGCAGGTAATAAACTGACCATCAAAACAGGCATTGGCATTTCAAAGACCCGTGTTGGTTTTAATGAAGAGTTTACGGAAGATGATCTTTCCCGATCACCATCATATAACGACAGATATAACACCCGTAAATGGGTAGCCAATTCCACAATGAATTACCGGTTCAGTAAACGGCTGAACCTGCGGGCAGGAATTATTTATAGCCGGGTGAAGTTTGGTGTTTACCAGCTTTCTGCTGAGCATGAAGGTGAACCGCTGGAAGAAAGAGTGAATACATCCGGCAACACTTCCACACAACAGGCATTTGCTCAGTGGCAATATAAACCTTCGGATAAAATTACCCTGAACGGCGGCTTGCATTACCTGCGGCTTGCTTTGAACAATACCTCTGCCGCTGAACCCCGTGCTTCAGTAAAATGGAATATCAATAAACGAAGTGGTCTTGCATTTGGCTATGGTCTGCATAGCCAGTTACAGACATGGGGTTTGTATTTTGCACAGCAGCAACTACCAGGCGGATCAGTAAATACACCCAATAAAAATCTTGATCTCACACGTTCGCATCATTATGTGCTTTCTTATAATTACCGGTTGTCCACCAACCTGCACATAAAAACGGAACTGTATTATCAGCATTTGTTCAATGTGCCGGTAGCGTCACATGACAGCAGCACCTTGTCTGCATTGAATATTGAATTCAGCTATCTCACCGATCCGATGGTGAATAAGGGAAAGGGCAGAAATTATGGTATTGAAATTTCTTTGGAAAGATACCTGCACAATGATTTTTACCTGACGTTCACCAACTCCTTATACCAGTCAAGATATACAGCGCTGGATGGTATTGAAAGAAACACCCGTTTCAACGGGAATCATATCAGCACATTGATAGCAGGAAAAGATTTTGTGACAACAAGAAAGTCAAAGACCGTTGGCCTGAACATCAAAACCATTTATGCCGGTGGTTTGCGCAATACACCAATTGACATCGATGCTTCCCAGGCAGCGGGATATGCTGTGTACAAGGAAAAAGAAGCATTTACCCTAAGGAATCCAGCCTATTTCCGCACTGATCTGCGGGCAAGTATCAAATGGAACCGCCGCCGCCTCACCAGCACATTGTCACTGGATATTCAGAATGTGACCAACCGGGAAAATGTATTTAACCAAAGCTGGGACAATGAAAAAAATAAAATTGTCACCAATTACCAGATGGGGCTGATCCCGGTACTGAATTATAAAATTGAGTTTTAACCTTATCTCTGAACAACAAAAAACAATCATGAAAAAAGTAAATTATCTTTTAGCGCTGCTGTTGCTGACAGCGATCTTTAGTTCCTGCGAAAAAATAACAGGTGAAGGCCCTGTGTTGCAGCAAACAAGAACGGTCACTGATTTTTCAAAAGTTGACGTCAGCATCAGCGGCACAGTAAATTACACTATAGACCCTGTCTATAAAGTGGAAGTGATCGCCCAGCAAAATATTCTCGAAGTGCTGAGAACAGAAAGGGTGGGAGATGAGCTGGTGATCAAATTCAAAAATGGGGTGAGAGTGAAAAGTCATGAACAGATCATTGTGAATGTAAGTTCTCCAACCCTGAGGTCGGTGAACCTGGGCGGATCTGCTGAATTTACTATTTCAGGTCCGCTTGCAGGGAATGATCTTGATCTGCGAATCAGTGGTTCGGGCAGTATCAATATACAACAGTTGTCCATTGCAGATAAACTGACAGCGACCATCAGTGGTTCAGGCAATATCACTGCACTGGCTGGTACAGCAAAGAGCGAAAACCTGAAAATCTCCGGCAGCGGGAGCATTCATCTCCACGCTGTACAGGCAGATAAAGCAACGGCAGATATAAGCGGATCAGGGGACATCAAAGTAAAAGCCTCGCAAACACTTACTGCTAATATTTCGGGCAGCGGGTCTGTTTATTATTTGGGTAACCCTGTCATCAGCAGCCATGTTTCGGGTTCGGGGAAGGTCTTACCTTTATAACACAGAGAATTAGATAGTTAGCTTAATCCCCGGCTCCCAAGCCGGGGATTTTTTGTCGGTCAGGCCGGAACAATTTTAAACGATTTTCTTCGTTAGTAACTGGTCCAGATCCTTTAAAAACCAATATCCGTTCGTATGAACAAGCCATACCACAACGACCAGGCATATATTGCCGGGCAGTTCCGCTTCGCCGATGAACATACTGCACAAACAGCGAGATTAGCTTTTTTCAAGATCAATTCCTGGAAACTTTCATTGGTCAATTCTGCATTTTGCATGAGCCGCAAAGAACTTACCGGTATTATAAAAAGCAGTTTGCTGAATTATACCAACCCGGGTATTATACTTGCCGATACCGGTTTTTTTATGAGTGAAACAGAAAACTGACCGCAGGGGATACCATTTATCCATTTTTAGAATTTTCCGCTTCGTGGTGATCGTAACTTACGGTTACTTCATGACCGTTCCGCATTCTTTTCATTCAAAAAAAGTATAGTTATGCGGAAACTCATCCTGCTTGTCCTGTTTGCCCCTCTTTTGGCAACAGCACAGATCAATCGTTCGGCCAATGAACTGGCACAGGAGTCGGTGAAAGAATTTCTTTTCAAAAAGTTGTTCAGCGAAAAGGATTACGGGGCTGTCTCTTTCGGAAACCTGGAACCTTTTATTGATAAAACGCATAAAGTGGAATGGACAATGGAGCACCGGTTTGAAATAAAGAGCAGGCAAAGCAGCTTTGATGGTAATTTAAAGACTGTGAAAACGAGCTGGTACTTTATTTTCTACCTCGATCACCAGATGAAAGTAGTGAGAGCAAGGAGTTATTCCAACATTTCTTACTGATGGGGTTCCCGACATTCTTCGTTTCTTTTTTCGCAGACATAGGCAAATGAAGTCATTTTGATAAAAGTGAGTGTTCCCGGTGAATTGCGTCTGGCACTGCTTTCTTATCTTTGTCCTTCATTTTTTAATTCACTATGTCAGAAGAACGCAGCCTGAATTTTTTGGAAGAGATCATCGAAGAAGATCTGAAAAAAGGAAAATATACATCCATTGTCACCCGTTTCCCGCCCGAGCCCAATGGTTACCTGCACCTTGGACATGCCAGCAGTATTTGCCTCAATTTCGGGCTGACCAGGAAATATCCCGGTTATACCAATCTGCGGTTTGACGATACTAATCCTGTGACGGAAGAAACTGAATATGTGGAAAGTATCAAGGAAGATGTAAAGTGGCTGGGCTTTGAGTGGAAACATGAACGGTATGCTTCTGATTACTTTGATACGTTGTACGAATATGCGGTAAAACTGATTCAGCAGGGACTGGCCTATGTGGATGATTCCACTTCGGAAGAAATGGCAGCGATGAAAGGAACGCCAACCGAGCCCGGCAAAAACAGTCCTTACCGGGACAGGAGTAAGGCCGAAAATCTTGATTTGTTTACCCGGATGAAGAATGGTGAATTTCCTGATGGCAGCCGGACGTTGCGGGCAAAAATTGATATGGCCCATATCAATATGCTGATGAGGGATCCGGTATTGTATCGCATCAAACATGCCCATCACCACCGCACAGGTGACAAGTGGTGCATCTATCCCATGTATGACATGGCGCATGGCCAGAGCGACTCGATCGAAGAAGTGACCCATTCCATCTGCACACTTGAGTTTGTGCCGCACCGGGAACTGTATGATTGGCTGATTGAAAAATTAGAAATATATCCTTCACACCAGTATGAATTTGCCCGCCGTAATATCAATTACACGGTGACCAGTAAACGAAAGCTGCTGCAGCTGGTGAATGAAAAACATGTCAGCGGGTGGGATGACCCGCGGATGCCAACGATCAGTGGTTTGCGCAGGAGAGGGTATACTCCTGAAAGCATCCGTGAGTTTTGCGACAGGATAGGAGTGGCCAAAAGAGAAAACATGGTGGATGTAGGGCTGCTGGAGTTTTGTGTCAGAGAGCACCTGAATAAAATTTCACAGCGCAGGATGGTTGTTTTTGATCCGTTGAAAGTTGTTATTACTAACTACCATGCGGATGAGGAAATGCTGCACAGTGAGAATAACCCCGAAGATCCAAACGAAGGAGAAAGAGAAATTCCTTTCAGCCGGGAAATATATATCGAGCGGGAAGATTTCATGGAAAACCCGCCAAAAAAATATTTCCGCCTGGCGCCCGGGCAAATGGTTCGTTTGAAAAGTGCCTATATTATTAAATGTGAAGAAGTGATAAAAGATGCTGACGGAAATATCACTGAAGTCAGGTGCACCTATATTCCAGAAAGTAAAAGTGGTCATGACACATCAGGTGTACATGTGAAAGGAACATTGCATTGGGTGAGTGTTAAACATGCTATCAGCATAGTGGTGAGGTTATACGACCGGCTTTTTCGTGTAGAAGACCCGTCCGATGAGGAAGGGGATTTTAAGGAATATATTAACCCGGACAGTCTGCAGGTCATTTCTTCTGCTTATGCGGAACCGGCTTTAAAGCATGCGAAGTTTGAAGAACGCTACCAGTTCATACGCAAAGGGTATTTTGTCCTCGACAAAGACAGTAGTGCCAGTGGAATGGTGTTTAACAGGACTGTGACATTAAAAGATGCCTGGGCAAAAGAAGTTAAGAAGGGCTGATCAACTCCAGTCCCAGCAAACGATGGCCCACTCATCAAGATGATCCCTGTGTATATGAATTGTTTGAAACCCGGCTTTTTCATGAGCTTTTAATGAACGATGGTTGCGGGTGGCTATTTCTGTGAGAAGAAGATCAAATTGCCCGCTGTACATTTCTTTATGATATCGGTATAACTCGTTTACCAACCCTTTTCCCCGGTGCTGTTTTGCTACGCATATTTGCCCCATCACATAATAGCGGTAGCTGTTCAATGGCCTGTTTTTCCAATTTAGGTCATTAAAAAGACCAAACATGGCGTTGAGTTCGGGCATAAGGTGATTGCATTCTTTCAGCATCGTTAATGCATACGCTATCACCGTATCATGTTCCTTGATAATTACGGATGGAGCCATTTTATGCATTTCCAATAAGACTTCCGGGCTATGATGCATTGTAACAAATCCCTGTAGTTGGCTTTCATCGTCAGAAATATGATGTAAGAGATTTTCTTTTTGCAGCTGAAGAATTTGCTGCAGTTCTTCCACGCTGTTAACGAGTGATGTCTGCAACATACCGTATCATTTATATTCCCCAAACACTTCTCTCAGGGTGTCAGCTATTTCACCCAGCGTACATTTATTTTCTACTGCCTCCACCACAACGGGCATAATATTTTCTCCGCTGCTGGCTTTGTCATTCAGTTCCTGCATCAGTTGATCCACTTTAGCATGATTGCGGTTGCGGCGAAGGGTGGCCAGCTTTTCTGCCTGCAGGGTTCTGATGCTGTCATCCACTTTTAGAATAGGTATAGTATTTTCTTCTTCCGCCTGGAATTTGTTTACACCCACAATGATCTTTTCACCGCTCTCAATTCCCCGCTGGTATTCATAGGCGCTCCGGGCAATTTCGTTTTGTATAAAACCTTGCTCAATGGCGGAAACACTGCCACCCATTGCATCAATCTTTGCCATCAGTTTCCGGGCTGCATCTTCCACTTCATGTGTCAGTGATTCGACATAATATGAACCGCCCAGCGGATCAACCGTGTCAGTCGCCCCGCTTTCAAAGGCAACGATCTGTTGTGTTCGCAATGCAATTCTTGCGGCTTCTTCTGTAGGCAGGCTCAGGGCCTCATCATATCCGTTGGTGTGGAGTGACTGTGTTCCACCCAAAACGGCTGCCAACGCCTGGATGGTGACCCTGGAAATATTATTCAGAGGTTGTTGTGCCGTTAGGGTGCTGCCGCCGGTCTGGGTGTGAAAGCGGAGCATCATGGCTTTGGGATCGGTGGCGCCAAGTTCTTTCATGATCTGTGCCCACATTTTTCTGGCCGCCCTGAACTTGGCCACTTCTTCAAACAAATTGTTGTGTGCATTGAAAAAGAAGGAAAGCCGTTTGCCAAACACATTTATGTCAAGTCCCTTTTCCAGCGCTGCTTTCACATACGCTTTCCCGTTACTTAGGGTAAAAGCCACTTCCTGCACGGCTGTGGAACCCGCTTCACGGATATGGTAGCCGCTGATGGAAATGGTATTCCATTTCGGCACTTCGTGGCTGCACCATTCAAAAATATCAGTGATAATGCGCATAGAAGGTTTGGGCGGATAGATATAGGTTCCTCTTGCCGCATATTCCTTCAGAATATCATTTTGAATAGTACCGGATAATTTTTTCAGGTCTGCCCCTTGTTGTTTGGCCAACGCCACATACAGCGATAAAAGAATAAAACCTGTTGCATTGATGGTCATGGAGGTGCTGACGTCTTCCAGTTTGATGCCATTGAACAATGTCTGCATGTCCTCAATGCTGTCAATGGCAACACCAACTTTTCCCACTTCACCTTCAGCCAGCGGATGATCGCTGTCGTATCCTATTTGTGTGGGAAGATCAAAAGCCACACTAAGACCGCTAACACCCTGCGACAATAAATAATGGTATCGCTTATTACTTTCTTCAGCCGTGGAGAAACCGGCGTATTGCCGCATGGTCCATAGCTTTCCCCTGTACATGTCGGGCTGAATGCCACGGGTGAAAGGATAGCTTCCGGCCATGGGAGGAAGGTTTTCAGCAATGTCTTGCTGATCATAAATTTCTTTTATCTCAATGCCGCTATCGGTATATTTTCTTTTGTTCGCTGACATGCAAGAATCGTTTATCGTCGTATCGTTTTATTTCAGGATCTTCTTTGCTTCATAATTCAACGCTTCCAGCACAATTTCATGCAGGGTGCCTTTTTTGCTGTGCATGGTGAATTCAAGCAATTGCCGGTTCAGGTCGAGTCCTGTTGCTTCAGGGGGAATGGCAGAAGCAACCTGGTTAATGATAAGCATGTTCTGGTCTTTCAGGTTTTTGACAGCTTCCCAGGCCACCGGGCTTACATATATCTGCTGGGTGGTGTTGTATTCATACTCCTGTTTAATGCTTTCCAGTAACAATATCTGCATTTGCCTTGCATTCATGCCCTGTTGCTGCTGGTTGGCCCGGCTTACGAGGCTGGGCATTGAAATTCTTTCTGCCAGCATCACCAGTCTTTCATAGGCCTGCAACTGCAGCGGGCGGCTGCTGAAGCTATCCGGTTCTGTTGCCGGTTTCTTTTTCTTTTGTTCATTAACGAGGTAAAAAGTATAAAAGGATACAAGCAGGGCTACCAGTGAGATTACCAGGTTGATCATGTTTTGCTCCATAGGAAATGTATTTGATTAACAAAAATAGGGAATGCCACCTTTTGGTGCTTTTGTTAATTTCCGCTTGTCGAAAAGACATGGCTGGCAGGACTAAAAAAGAGTTTTTATTTTTGCAGCATGGAAACGACAACAACAACCCCCGTGACCCTGACAGCCGGTGCAATTGAAGCAATAAAAAAGCTGATGGCGCAGGAAGGTTTTGACAACAGCCAGGTGTTGCGGGTAGGGGTGAAAGGGGGCGGTTGCTCCGGCATGACTTATGTGCTGGGCTTTGACCACAAAAAGGATAATGACCAGTCTTTTGAAATAGAAGGTATCCCTTGCGTGATGGACAAGGCGCATGAGATCTATCTCTACGGGATGTTGGTGGACTGGCAGGACGGCCTGAACAACCGCGGCTTTACATTCAAGAATCCTAATGCCAGCAACACCTGCGGTTGCGGTACTTCTTTCGCAGTGTGATAACCCTGTTACACACCAAGGCTGCTATATACTTCGCTTAGTATTTCTTTATTGTTGGCGAGCAAAAGTAGTTTGTCGCCTTCTTCCAGCACGGTGGAACCATTGGGTTGAATATATTTACCATCTCTCACCAGCAAAACGATCAGGGCCGGTTTGGGCAGTTTCAGTTTTACGATTGGTTTGCCCACTGCCACACTGTTACCCGGTAGTATCACTTCTACGAATTCGGAGCGGATCGTGTCATACAATTCCATATCGAGTGAAGTAAGTTTTTTGCCGGCTTTTTTCGGCACAATCACTTTAAGCCATTTAGCTACCAGCGGCAGGGTATATCCCTGGAGCAAAACAGAAGAAGCAGATATGAAAAATACCAAATGGAATATAATATCGGCTTTGCTGATGCCGGCGATCATGGGATATGTAGCAAAAACTATGGGCACGGCTCCCCTGAGCCCAACCCAGGATATAAACAACTTGTCGCGGAGTTTCATTTTGAAAAAACTTAGGCAAATAAAAACACCGACTGGTCTTGCAATGAAAATGAGGATAAGGGAAACCAGGATGCCTGTACCGGCAATTGGTTTGATCTGGGAGGGGAAGACTAAAAGCCCCAGTGTAAGGAACATGATGATCTGCATCAGCCAGGCCTGCCCGTCAAAAAACTTCACGGCTGTTTTCTTATGAATAAAATTGCTGTTTCCAAGGATCAGGGCGGCGAGATAAACGGCGAGAAACCCGTTTCCTCCCAGCAATTCCGTAAATGCATAGGTGAAAAAAACCATCGCCAGGATAAGCACCGGGTAGAGCCCCTCCGTTTCCAGGCCTGCCCTGTTAATGATGATCACCATTCCTTTTCCGAGCAGGTATCCCAGCACACCGCCAATCAGCATTTGCTGCACAAAACGAAAAGCAAGATTAGTAATGCTGGCATCACCATTGGCTATTAGATAGGTGAAACTGATGGTCAGGATATAAGCCATCGGGTCGTTGCTGCCGCTTTCTAATTCGAGCAGCGGCCTCAGGTTTCCTTTCAGCCCTACACTTTTGGTGCGAAGGATGGAGAATACGGCTGCTGCATCAGTAGATGAAACAATGGAGCCGAGCAACATGCCTTCCAGTAAACTGAAATCAGTGATGAGATGCACCAGGATGCCGATCGTTCCTGCTGTAAGTAAAACTCCCAGGGTGGACAGCACAATACCTTGCCTTAATATGGGCTTCACATTTTCCCAGCGGGTATCCATACCACCCGAAAAAAGAATGATGTTCAGCGCCACGATACCGAGTAGCTGGGCTGCTTTTGGATCATCAAAATTGATGTGGCCAATTCCTTCAGACCCTGCAATCATGCCGATGGCCAAAAACAGGATGAGTGTGGGAATACCTAGTTTGAAAGAGGTTTTGCTGGCTACAATACTTGCAATGAGTAACACAGAACCAGCCAGGATAATATTTTCAGTTGAAAAGTTCATCAGTAGATAGCGGTTCTTATAAATATAGTGAATTGAGACGGCATTACTTTGATGCCTGCCTGCTATTTACAAATAAAAAACCTGTTGGTTTGTTCAACAGGTTTTTTTATTATTACCGTTTATTCATTTGGCTAGCTGCCATGGGCAACTGCTTTTTTCGTATCAGTTGCTTTTTTCTTTTGTTTATCACCACCCAAATCAACAAGGATCGGGGCAGCTACAAACACAGAGGAATAAACACCGGTGATAACACCTACCAGCATGGCAAAGGCAAAACCTTTTGTCACTTCACCACCCACAAGGAAAAGAATTAGTATCGTTAGGAAAACGGTGGCCGAAGTCATGATGGTTCGGCTCAGGGTTTCGTTGATAGCCCTGTTGATGATCTCGGTTTTTGGTGCATTTGGTGTCAGCCTTGTGTCTTCCCGGATACGGTCAAAGATGATGACGGTGTCGTTCATTGAGAAACCGATCACGGTGAGTATTGCCGCTATGAAATGCTGGTCAATCTCCAATGGGAACGGCACAATATGTTTGGCAAAAGAGAATACAATTAATGTTACCAGTACGTCGTGCAGCAATGCCACGATGGTTCCTAATGAATATCTCCAGTCGCGGAAACGTATGAAGATGTAAAGGAATACAACAAACAATGCAAAGAAGGTGGCTTGTAAAGCTCCTCTTTTCAGATCGTCTGAAATGGTTGGCAGCACTTTCTTTGAACCCAATTTATGATCGCTGGTAAATTTTTCATAGGTGATGCCGTCAGGCAGATGATTTTTCAGGCTTTCCATCAGCTTCCTTTCCACCAGGGAATCAGTTCCTTCGTTCGTTTCATTGATCAGGTAGGCAGTGGTGATGTCCAGCGTTTTGTTATCCCCTATAGTTTTAATGATAGGGTTGTCTCCTTCCAGCGCAACTTTCACATCGTTTCGTACTTGTTCCACATTTGCCGGTTTGTCAAAGCGGATCGTGTAGCTGCGGCCGCCGTTAAACTCCACGCCATAGTCAAAGCCATTAATGAATGAACCTATTCCTAATGCCAGCACCACGAAGGATGCCATGTACGCATACTTCCTGTATTCAATGAATTTGAATTTTGCCTTCTTGAAAATAGTTCTTGAAATACCGGTGAAATATTTCAGATGTCGTTTTCTGTTGGTAAACATATCGGTTACCCAACGGCTCACCAGGATGCCGCAGAACAATGACAGCAAGAGACCAATGATTTGTGTAGTGGCAAATCCTTTTACAGGGCCAAGACCGAAATAAAAAAGAATGATAGCTGTCAGCATTGTTGTAATGTGACCATCCAGCACTGGCGGCAGCGATCTCCGGTAGGCATCATTGATGGCTGGAATATATCCTTTGCCTCTGTCAAGTTCTTCTTTGATACGTTCAAAAATGATCACATTCGTATCCACGGCCATACCAATGGTAAGCACCAAGCCAGCAATACCGGGAGCAGTTAAAGTAGCGCCAAGACCGGTCAAAACACCAACGGTAAAGAGCAGGTTCAGAATAAGGGCAATATTGGCTACCCATCCTGCCGAGTTATAATAGATCAGCATCAGCAGGAAGATGATCACAAATGATATGCTGAAAGCCATGATACCGCCGCGGATGGCTTCTTTACCCAGTGTGGGTCCCACCTGTTGCTCCTGTACGATCTTGGCAGGCGCAGAAAGTTTACCAATCTTCAGCAGGTTGGCAAGATCCTGTGCCTCCTGCACAGTGAAGTCGCCAGCGATCTGTGAACGGCCACCTGTGATTTTTTCATTTGCAATCGGCGCTGAATAAATTATCCCATCCATCACGATAGCAATAGGGATTTTTTCCTGTGCACTTTTTTCCGTGATGGTGGCCCATTGATTAGCGCCGGCAGGGTTCATGTTCATGGCAACAACCGGGCGGCTGGTGGTGGGATCAAAATCCTGCCTGGCTTCTGTGATCACTTCACCTTCGATAGGAGCCTGGTCACGACCATAAGTTCTCAGCACATAAAGAGGCAGTTGTTTTTTATTGTTCTTATCGGGAATGCCATAGGCAAAACGGGCATCCGGCGGAAAATGACGACGCAACAGGTCTGATTCAAGATATTCCCTCACTAAACCACTGTCTTTTGCTTCCACCACTCCAATGAAACTTCCTGAGTTCACCGGTTTCAGAAACTCCAGCAATGATCTTCTTTGCTGATCGGGTTTGCCTGGTTCTGAGGCGGATTTAACAGTGTCTGCCTTTGTTCCGGTACCTATTTCTTCAGAAAGAATGGGGCCGGTGGTCGTGTTGCTGTCCCCGGTTTTGGGTGCAGTGGCGGAATCAGGTGTGTTGGTTGAAGAACTGGTCGTATCCGCAGCAACTCCTTTCATCAGGGTGGCAAAATCGTTATCGGCTTGCTGCAAAGCGTTGATCAGTTGATCAGGGCGATAAGTTTCCCAAAATTGAAGGTTGGCAGAAGATTGCAGGTAGTTTCTCACTCTTTCTTTGTCCTTAATGCCGGGCAGTTCCACCGTGATGATGCCACGGTCAGGATTGGGGCTGATAGTAGGCTGGGCTACTCCAAACTGGTCAATACGCTTGTTCAGGGCATTGAATGTGTTGTTGAACGCTACTTCCGCTTCATCCCTGATCACTGATTTCACTTTGTCATCGCTGTCGCCGATCTTCAGTTTGTCGGAATTGGCAGCATAAAAAAGAGTAGAGAGTTTTCCTTTCCCGGCCAGTTTTTCATACTCATCCGAAAAAAGACTTATAAAATCTGCATCGCTGTTGGCTTTTCTTTTCTCGGCATTATCGAGTGCTTTCAGAAAGTTGCTGTCTTTGGAATTATTCGACAAGGTCTTCATCAGTCCTGTCATTTCCACTTCCAGCGTCACGTTCATACCCCCCTGCAGATCGAGACCCAGGTTCAGTTCTTCTTCTTTGGCTTTTTGGTAGCTAACCGGGCCGGTGATGCCATAGGTGAGTGTTTCATCCCGGGTACTGTCGAGTAAGCGTTTCAGCCTGTCTTCATAGATCTTATCCAGTTGTTCCTGGTAAACCGTTTGTGAGTCTTTATTATCCGGGAATTTTTGTGCAGCAGCAGGGTAATTGGCGGCAACAAAATTCCGGGCCTGTGCTTCCATTTTTTTCTCATGGCCTTTTACAAACCAGGTGAACGACAACTGGTAAATGGAATAGATGATGAGGAGGATCGTAAAGAATCTGACCAAACCTTTGAATTGCATACTTGTTGGTGTTTACATTTTTAAGCCTTGCTCCGCAGCAAGGCAGCAGGAGAAAGGCTTTACACAAATTTTAAGGACGGCAAAGATAGGGTTTTCAGTCGTAAGTGGAAATTGCTTTTGGATGCCCCAAAACAGTGTTTTTCAGGTGGCTTTCAGGGATTTAATCAGTATCTGGTCGGCTGGGTTGGGGTCGAAAGGACCATTCAGAACCTTCGGGCATTATCTGCCGGGTAATAAATCTCTTCTTCGAACTGAATTGCCGAAAAATTTATGACTGGCTGGTGTCATTAAAGAGCCCGGGTTTGCAATGGGATTACTTAAACAATTATCCCAAGAATATGCAACTCTTAGACTCTGTTTTGACGCTGCAGATCTATTGATAGTTGATTATGGCTGTTAAAGTAATTTCTATTAAATGATTTTGCATTGGCTCCTAAACAGGCGTTAGTTGATTTAATAAGTACATTTGATACTCTTTAATTCAATTCTTTTTTATCATGCAAACAATGGCAGAAGCAGTACAGTTATCTTCTTTGTTGGATCGTTTCGCAGAACCCGAAACCCTGAAAATGGCCAAGCTGGGCCGTGAATTAAGAGCAAAAGGTATTGATGTGATTGACCTGAGCCTGGGCGAACCTGATTTTGATACACCGCAACATATCAAAGACGCTGCTATCAAAGCCATCAATGATAACTGGAGTCATTATACCCCCGTGCCGGGTTTTTTAGACCTGCGTGAAGCGATCTGTCATAAATTCAAAAGAGATAATAACCTTGACTACAAGCCGGAAAACATTGTAGCCTCGACCGGTGCAAAACAAAGCCTGGCTAATGTAATTTTTGCACTGGTGGATGAAGATGATGAAGTGATCATTCCTACTCCTTATTGGGTCACTTATAGCGAACTTGTGAAAATGGCAAGAGGAAAAGTGGTCGAAATTCATTCTGCTGTTGACAATGGGTTTAAAATAACCCCGCAACAACTGCGGGATGCGATCACAAGCCGTACCAAAGTGTTTCTTTTTTCATCACCCTGCAACCCGAGTGGTGCGGTATATAGTAAAGATGAACTGGCTGCCCTGGCACAAGTGTTCAGCGAATTTCCCGGTATCTATATCATTTCTGATGAGATTTATGAGTACATCAATTTTGTAGGCGGGCATGAAAGCATCGCACAGTTTGATGGAATGAAAGAACGAACCATCATTGTCAATGGCCTGAGTAAAGGTTTTGCGATGACAGGCTGGAGGCTGGGATATATTGCTGCCAGCCCGGAAATAGCCAAAGCCTGTGAGAAACTACAGGGGCAATTTACCAGCGGCACAAACTCTATTACGCAAAAGGCAGCAGTTACAGCCCTGACCACAGATCTTCGTCCTTCGATGGAGATGGTGAAAGAATTTGCCAGGAGAAGAAAAAGAGTGCTGGAACTGGTGAAAGAGATTCCCGGTATTCATTGCAGTGAGCCGGATGGTGCTTTCTATATTTTCCCCGATGTCAGTTATTATTTCGACAAAAGCGATGGTGATACGACCATCCGCAACGCCAATGATTTCTGTATGTACCTGCTAAATACCGCTCATGTGTCTTCTGTGATGGGAGATGCTTTTGGAGAGCCCAAATGTGTACGTTTCTCCTTTGCCAACAGCATGGAAAAGATTGAAGAAGGCTGGAAAAGGATAACAGCGGCGCTGGCGAAACTGAAGTGATTGTCTTAATAAACCAGGAATTCTCATATTAACTGGAGCAACTGATCGTGCAACTTCATCACCTGCGGCAGCAACAATTGCTGTTCATCATTCATGAGTACAAAATCACATCGCTTCATTTTCTCGTCCTCATTCATTTGACGGCTTATCCGTTTCAGCACTTCTTCACGGCTTATCCCATCTCTTTTCATCACCCTGGCAATGCGGAGCTCTTCCGGTGCATATACGCAGATCACTTTATCCAAATGTTTATCAGAACCGCTTTCAAAGATGAGGGCAGCTTCTTTAATAGCATAAGCTGAAGTTTGTTTTTTCATCCAATCCTCCGTATGGCGTATGATGGCAGGGTGAGTGATAGAGTTGAGTAGTGCTAATTTCTGCTGGTTATTAAAAACAATAGAAGAAATAAAAGCCCGGTTCAGTTCTCCATTCACATAGCTTTTTTCGCCGAACCCTTCCATGATCTTTTTCTTAAGTACGTCATCTTCGTTCATCAGCTTTTTGGTTTCATCATCGGCATAAAAGACCGGGATACCCAGCACTTCAAAAATCCTGGCTACTGTGCTTTTACCACTGCCTATGCCGCCTGTGAGACCTACTTTTAGCATGGTCCTAAAATACAAATTCCAGGTTCCCGGAAAAAATGCAGCCCCGGAACCTGGAATTTAATTGATTTGATTTTTATTTCTTTTCTGCAGCAGCCGGCTTGTTCAATGCTGTTGTCCAATCCATACTGATAGCGGATTTTTCAATCTTGATATAGCTGCCCGGGCTTATTTCAATATTCAGGGTGCCGTCTTCATTCACTTTACTGATGGTGCCATGAATGCCGGCAATGGTTACGATCTTATCACCTTTTTGCAGGTCTTCAATGAATTTCTTTTGGTTTTTAGCTCTTTTAGCCTGCGGACGAATAAAAAATAGCCAGAATACAAGGATCATCAGTCCGAGAAAGAGAAACTGGAAATTTCCCATGCCCGACTGACCACCTTTGCCCTGTTCGCCACCGGGAGGTACACAGCCTGAAAAAAGAAATGCTACCAGTATAACTGAGAGATAAGCATAGATTGACTTCATGTTTGTTTTTTTAATTGGTAGTTGTGAAAATTTAAAGAATCGTTAGTTGGTTACTTCCACCCTGAATTTCAATTCATGGTCAGCCGGGTTAGTGTTTGCTTTCACATATACCGGTTTGATATTTTCTCCGGGGCGACCTTTGCTTTCAAAAGCTGCTTTGATCACATCTTCCTGGCCCGGTAAAATGGGTTTTTCCGGTTTTTCAGGAATGGTGCAGCCACAGCCTGCTGTCACACTCTCTATCACCAAAGGTTTGTCTCCCGTGTTTTTAAACCGAAATCTCACTTCCACCACTTTTCCTTCTTTTGCTTTTCCAAGATCTAAATAGGTAGAGTCAATCCATTGGATGCTGGTTACATCAGACGGCACGGCAGGTGTGCCTGGCTGTTCCTGCACAGGAGCCATTACCGGCGGGGTTTCTTTTTCCTTTTCATCAGCAGCATTACAGGCTGCCATTCCTGCCGCCAGGGTCAATACGAAAAGAATTTTATTCATGTGTTTTTAATTATAGAATTGCAAATGTAAGCTATGCGGTTAAAAGAGAAAAAGAGAATACCGGTTGTATCATGATCGTAATGAAAACCGTTTTTGCTGAATAATGTGAGGTTTATGTTTTCTCCATGAACACATTTTTTGGTCTTAACCTTTCTTATAATCCACTTTCTGCATTTTTCCCTGCTGCACCAGTTCTTTGTGAATATTATCCAGGATGCCATTGACAAACTGGCCGCTTTGCTGGGTGCTGTATTCTTTGGCCAGGTCAATGTATTCATTGATGGTCACTTTCGGGGGGATGGTTTCAAAATATAAAAATTCAACCAGCCCCATTTTCATCAGTATCATGTCGAGCAGGGCAATGCGTTCGGGGTCCCAGTTTTTTAATTTTGGAATGATGAGGCTTTGCAGGTGTTCATCTTTTTCCAGCACGGTATCCAGCAAACCTTTTGCAAACTGGTCTTTATCGGGGCTGAGCATTTGCTTAAAATTATAAGACCCCGGTTTGGCAAGATAGCCAACCAGCAACTGCACTACCATTTCGCCATCATCATCCCAGTTGGAAAAATTTTCTTCAATATGCCCTGTAAATAAATCGTTGGCCAGCATCAAATCATTCAGGATGAATTCGATGATCTTTTTCTCTTCGGTTTTTTCCCGTAGCCCCTTTGCGATGTAGGCTTTGTATTCAGGTGTTTCTGTTAGTTCAAGGTAAATTTTCCGGATGAGTTCCTTGTCAGCTATTCGTTCTGGTTTTTCGGTTGCAAACTGTTCTTTCAGTGCTGCATCTTCCAGCATTTTCCACAGCAACTCATTTCCTGCAATTTTGGTGTTCACATTCAGGTCCTCAGCCGTAGGCAGGTGTTTGCTCGCCTTGTTGTGTGCATCGGTTTCTGCATACCGGGTGACCTCGGTCAAAAACCAGGTTAAGTAAATAAAGAGAGAACGGGTTTGGTCAAAATGGGCTTGCAGCACTTTGCGGGGTTCGCCTGCTTTCACATTTTTTTCCAGGGTAGCCATTGTGTAAAGGGTCTGCATCACTTTTACCCGGATATTTCTTCTGCTGATCATTCTTTAAGAACTATTTGAGGCTGCGAAGATAGGAGTTTATTACCTACCTGTCTGTAGCTGAAAGGTTAGTTCAATGTTATCAAAGCAACCTGTTGTGACATGCAGAACCGGCCATGTGAAAATCTGGCATAATGTCTGAAAAAATGCCTTTACTGTCAACCAGTTTGAACGTTTACACCGCTTAAACTGAAAATTTTTCCGGTTACCGGCATGCGGCATAGTATTTCCTGTACCTTCGCCGTCCCAAATTTCAGCGTTATGGAAGCTGGGAATTCATTTCAAAAAATCAAAAATCAATACAACTATGGCTAAGAAAGTCAATGTTACCCCTCTTCATGACAGGGTAATTGTGAAAGCGGCAGCCGCTGAGGAAAAAACTGCCGGCGGTATTATTATCCCTGACACAGCAAAAGAAAAACCACAGCGGGGGACTGTCATCGCTGCAGGACCCGGCAAGAAAGACGAGCCGGTAACCGTGAAAACCGGTGACACTGTTCTGTATGGTAAATATGCCGGAACAGAGATCCAGATTGATGGTGAAGACTTCCTTATCATGAGAGAGTCGGATATCCTGGCGATAGTTTAATTGACCGATTTGGCGATATGACAATGTGCCAATTAAAACAAGTCATTGTCGATTATCAAATTACCTAACTATCAAATTGAATATTTATGGCAAAGCAAATCTTCTTCGACATTGAAGCAAGAAATAGGATGAAGAAAGGCGTTGACACTCTGGCCAACGCTGTAAAAGTGACCCTTGGTCCCAAAGGACGCAACGTAGTGCTGGAGAAAAAATTCGGTGCTCCTTCTGTAACAAAGGATGGTGTGACCGTTGCAAAAGAAATTGAACTGGAAGATCCTATCGAGAACATGGGTGCCCAGATGGTGAAAGAAGTGGCTTCCAAAACCGCTGATCTGGCTGGTGATGGTACTACAACCGCTACTGTTTTGGCTCAAAGCATTATTGCTGAAGGTCTGAAAATGGTTGCTGCAGGCGCCAACCCGATGGACCTGAAAAGAGGTATTGACAAAGCCGTTAGCCTGGTGGTGGAAAGCCTGAAAGCACAAAGCCAGACTGTAGGCAGCGACAGCAAAAAAATTCAACAGGTGGCTACCATCTCTGCCAACAATGATGAAACTATTGGTAAACTGATCGCTGAAGCTTTCACTAAAGTTGGAAAAGAAGGTGTGATCACCGTGGAAGAAGCAAAAGGTACTGACACCACAGTGGATGTGGTTGAAGGTATGCAGTTTGACCGTGGATACATCTCTCCTTATTTCGTTACCAACAGCGATAAAATGGAAGCTGAACTGCAGAATCCCTATATCCTGATCTACGACAAGAAGATCAGCAACATGAAAGATATTCTCCACATCCTGGAGAAAGTGGCACAAGGCGGCCGTCCGTTGCTGATCATTGCGGAAGACCTGGAAGGTGAAGCACTGGCTACACTGGTGGTGAACAAACTCCGCGGCACATTGAAAGTGGCTGCTGTAAAAGCTCCGGGCTTTGGCGACCGCAGAAAAGAAATGCTGCAGGACATCGCCATCCTTACAAAAGGTATTGTGATCAGCGAAGAACAGGGTTACAAGCTGGAGAATGCTGACCTGAGCTACCTCGGACAAGCAACTTCAGTGACCATTGATAAAGACAATACAACGATTGTAGGTGGTAAAGGCAAGAAAGAAGATATCACTGCCCGTGTCAACCAGATCAAAGCACAGATCGAAACAACAACATCAGACTACGACAGGGAAAAATTGCAGGAACGCCTGGCTAAATTAAGCGGTGGTGTGGCTGTTCTTTATGTTGGTGCAGCTACCGAAGTGGAAATGAAGGAAAAGAAAGACCGGGTAGATGATGCACTGCATGCTACAAGAGCTGCGGTTGAAGAAGGTATCGTTCCGGGTGGTGGTGTGGCATATATCCGTGCCATCGAAACCCTCGAAGCAAAAGTTCGTGGCCAGATCGCTGATGAGCAAACAGGAATGGCTATTGTTCGCCGTGCCCTGGAAGAACCGGTTCGCATCCTGACTGCCAATGCAGGTATTGATGGTTCTATCGTGGTACAGAAGATCAAAGAAGGAAAAGGCGATTACGGTTTCAATGCCCGGACAGAAGAGTATGAAAACCTGTTCAAAGCCGGTGTGATTGATCCTACCAAGGTTAGCCGTGTAGCATTGGAAAATGCAGCCTCTATTGCCGGAATGTTGCTGACCACAGAAGCAGTGGTGGCCGACAAACCGAAGAAAGAAGAGCCGCATGTACATGGCGGCGCTCCTGATATGGGCGGCATGGGATATTAATAGTCCATTTGAAATTCATAAGCATAAAAGCCCCGCACCATTCATTTGGGGCGGGGTTTTTCATTTCAACCTTTTCTGTTCACTAAAAAAGTTTGTTATGAAAAGCTTTATTGAAATACTGGAACTGGAGAAATTATGGGACAGGGTAAGATCCTGGTTTAAAAAAAATAACCGAAGAGATGACGATATGTTTGATCATCCGTTCGCAATTCTCTGAAGCAAAGCAGCCGGTTTAACAGACAGTTTCGGGTTTCTTCACGTCGCTGTGAAGTCTTACCTTTGCGCCTCCAAAAACGAGCTGCAGGCAATAGCAGTTCGTATTTTTTAAATCGTAATAAAATGATCAGTGTAAGAGACCTGAAACTAGCCTACGGCAAAAGAGTGTTGTTTGAAGAAGTGAACCTGAATTTCACCAAAGGCAATTGCTATGGTGTGATCGGGGCCAACGGCGCCGGCAAAAGTACTTTTCTGAAAATACTCAGCGGAGAAATTGAGCCAAATAAAGGAACCGTAGAAATCACTCCTGGTGAAAGAATGGCGGTGCTGAAGCAAAACCAGTTTCAGTTTGATGAAGAAACGGTTTTGAACACCGTGATGATGGGTCATACCAAACTATGGGCTGTGGCCAAAGAAAGAGAAGCCATCTATGCACTGGCTGATTTTACAGAGGAAGATGGCATGAAAGCCGCTGAACTGGAAGGAGAGTTTGGTGAAATGGGCGGCTATACTGCCGATAGTGATGCAGCTGTTTTGCTTGGCGAATTGGGTGTGGGAGAAGAATATCATCAATCTTTGATGAAAGACATTCCTTCCAACCTTAAAGTGAGGGTGTTGCTGGCGCAGGCCCTTTTTGGTAATCCTGATATATTATTACTGGATGAGCCTACCAACGGACTTGATATTGAAACGATCGGCTGGCTGGAAAATTTTTTAGCGGATTATGAGAACATCGTACTGGTGGTGAGCCACGACCGTCACTTTTTGGATGCAGTATGTACGCATGTGGCCGACGTGGACAGGCAGAAAATTAAAATCTTTACCGGGAACTATACATTCTGGTACGAGTCATCTCAGTTGATGGCCCGCCAGATCAATGACAAGAATAAGAAGACAGAAGAGAAACGGCAGGCTTTATTGGATTTCATTGCCCGGTTCAGCGCAAACGCCTCTAAAAGCAAACAAGCCACATCCCGGAAAAAAGCATTGGAGAAACTGACCATTGAAGAGATTGAACCCAGTTATAGAAAATACCCCGGAATTATCTTTCAGCCATTAAGAGAAGTCGGCAACCAGATACTGAATGTAGAGAAGCTGAAAAAGTCCGTTGATGGTCGTGTGCTGTTCAGTGATGTGACGTTTACAGTGAACAAAGGCGATAAGATCGCTTTGCTGAGCCGCGACCCGCTGGCGGTGACTAACTTCTTCAATATCATCACAGCAGAAACGATTGCCGACAGTGGTTCGTATGAATGGGGCAGCACGGTCACTCATGCCTACCTGCCACAGGAGAACAGCCAGTTCTTCACCGGCGCTGACAACCTGATGGACTGGTTGCGTCAGTATGTGCCCGATCATGTGAAAGATGTGGATGAACCTTTTCTACGCGGATTTTTAGGCAAGATGTTGTTCAGCGGCGATGATGTAATGAAAAAGACAAACGTATTGAGCGGGGGAGAGAAGGTTCGTTGTATGATCAGCAGGATGATGTTGCAAAACCCGAATGTGATCTTACTGGATCAACCCACCAACCACCTTGACCTGGAAAGCATTCAAAGCTTCAACGAACAGTGTACAGATTATAAGGGTATCGTGTTGCTCACCAGCCATGACCATACTTTCATGCAAACCGTTGCCAACCGCATCATTGAACTCACCCCCAAAGGCATCATTGACCGCCTGATGACCTTTGATGAATACCTGGAAGATGAGCGGGTGAAGAAACTAAAAGAGGAAATGTACAGTTAAGGGCCGGATGCGAATAAGAAAACGTAGAATTACGAAATGCTCAATTTATTTTTTTTGTTCTTTATTTGAAAAGCTGGATTTGGATTTTATCTTCGTTGCCGCTACCAAAGTTCTTACCACAATTCTGGAATCCAAATTCCTTCCGTACCTGTTAATCTTCCGGGAAAGACTAGTATCCGGGCCGGGAGTATGTCATTAGCGATATTCGGGTTGAAACCAGAAAACAAAAACGATTTTAAAGCCTTCTGTAAAACAGGAGGCTTTTTTTATATCTTCCCTTTTTATGTCCACCAATTCACTTGCGAAAAAGATCGGATTTTGGTCAGCCACCTCCATTGTAGCCGGGAGCATTATTGGCTCCGGTGTTTTCATGAAGCCTGCTGATATGGCTGCACAGTTGGGTTCACCTGTATGGCTTACTCTTGTGTGGATCATTGCAGGCATTTTCTCTCTTTTCGGCGCCCTGATCTATGCGGAGCTTGGCGCTATGCTGCCTGAGACCGGAGGCATCTATGTTTATTTCAAAAAAATGTTCGGCGATTTTATAGCTTTTCTCTATGGCTGGTCGGCTTTCGCCGTGATCAATACAGCCGCTGTTGCCGCTATTGCCTTTGTTTGTGCTGAATATGCCGATTATTTTCTGCAACTGCCACGGTTTGCTGCATCCGTTGAGCAGGCATATGTCTGGCATATACCGTTCATCGGTGACCTGTTTCCGCTGGAGAATGCCGGGGTGAAATCGCTGGCAATTATTTTTGTACTACTCCTTACTTACCTGAACTATCGCAGTGTGAAAGCCGGAAGTTCTTTCCAGGTAGTATCCACCTTCATCAAAATGGCAGTGATTGCGGCACTGGTATTCGGAATATTTTTTTCAGGCAATGGTTCCTTAGGAAATTTTATTGCAGCAGAAAACCCAAAGCAGGGAATGGGGTTGCTAAGCGGAATCGTTGTGGCCATGACGGGGGCTTTTTTTGCGTATGACGGCTGGATCAATATTACTTCCATGGCGGGTGAAGTCAAAAACCCCCGGCAAAACATTCCAAAAAGCCTGGTGCTGGGAGTGTTTGCCTGCATTGCTGTTTATGTGTTGGTGAACCAGGCCTATCTCTATGCCCTGCCGGTGGAGAAAATTGCTTCTTCATCGCTTGTCGCATCTGATGCGATAGCAGTGGTGCTGGGCAAAACAGGCGGGGCCATTGTTGCAGCGATGATCGTTATCTGCACCTTTGGCGCCATCAATGGCAATATCATGGCCACTACCCGCATCACTTATGCCATGGGCAAGGATAAGGTTTTTCTTCCCTGGTCTGGCAAAGAGCATTCAACGTTTAAAACGCCGGGTAATGCCTTATGGCTGCATGGCATCTGGACGGTGTTTTTCATCATCACAGGTTCTTTCAACATGCTTGCCGATATGTTTGTATTTATGACATGGATTGCTTATGGTGCAGGAGCAGTTGGTATTTTTATGTTGCGCAAAAAAATGCCGGATCAGCCAAGACCTTACCGGATATGGGGGCATCCGGTTGTGACAGTTCTATTCATTCTTTTTTCTGCTTTCTATTTAGTGATGACCTTGTACAACGACATCAGTAATTATATAAATGAGCAGCAGCCGGTGATCAATTCTGTGCTGGGGATTTTGATCACTGCCTTCGGGGTGCCATTTTATTTCCTGTTCAAAGGCAAAAAGTAAGTTCAACTGATAATACCCAATAATGGGTATATCCTGCATATTAAATAAGGAGTAATTTTTGCAATAAAAAATTGGTATGAAAATCTTGTTTTGTGCGGGGTTGTTTTTGTTACAGTTGCAGATGACAGCACAATCTCCTTATCTCTCTGTGATGCTGAAGATGGATTCTGCAGCCAGCGAACACAGGGAATATATGATTGAAATGAAATTCTGCGAACCACTGAAGCTGTCTGCGAAAGGAAACTGGTTCTCGCAGGATACATCTGCCATTGATTTTAGTTCACTGAAATCTGCTGATATCAGTTGTGCCGGGTATTTTGACAACGGGCTGCCGGAAATGATTACAGGAGAGCAAAGAATACAAAAGATCAACCAGTTTGAATTCGGTAACCAGGTTTTTGCGTGGGAGAAAATCCTGGTATTTAAAATATCTGATGCATCATCCAGGAACTGGAATCCTGAAATGTATATTGTCATGCCGGTGAAATACAAATCTTTCCGGACAAGTGTTCAGTTGTTAAATGTTGTATTTCAATCCGGCAAAGTTATTTTTATTAATGAACCGGATGTGTCTCCAGAAGGAGAATCAAGAATTATTATTTCATCAATATTAAAAGGTGTGAAAGGAACAGCTAAAAAGGACTTTTCACTAAAAGAGATACTTTGAGTTTTCCGGTCATTGTATCATTTTTTTTATGAGTTTTCCCAACATCATCAGACCATAGTCTGCATCAGCATCCCAGGGCTTGCCAAAACTGACGCGGATACAATTATTATAACCACCACTTGGTGAAAATATTTTTCCCGGTACTACCGAAATATGATGTTTCATTGCTTCGGTACGCAGTTTGAACGCATTGAGTTTTTTATTCAGTTGTACCCACAGTACAAAACCTCCTTGCGGTCTTGACACCTTGCTATCCTTAGGGAAGTAATCAATGATAGCTTGTACATAGCGGAGTGATTGGGTATGTAAAGCCTTCCGCAGATTTTTTAAATGATACTCATAGCGGCCATTTTTCAGGAAATGGGCCATGGCCGCCTGTGTCAGTGTCGGACAGCTGATGTTCTGCATTCTTTTTAATTGTTTCACCTGCTCAATGAATTTGCCCGGGATTACCCAACCGATACGATAGCCCGGAGCCAGTGATTTGCTAAGGGAAGAACAATGCATCACCAGTCCCTTTGTGTCATAATATTTGCAGGTGAGCGGACGATTTTTTCCGAAATACAATTCTCCGTAGATATCATCTTCGATCAGTGGTATGTTATACTTTGCAATAATATCCACAAGCTTTTTCTTGTTTTCATCCGGCATACAACCACCCAGCGGGTTATTGAAATTTGGCATCACCACACAAGCTTTAACGGTATGTTTTTTAATGACAGCTTCGAGATCTGACGGATCAATGCCTGAAATGAAACATGAAGGCACTTCCACCACTTTTAATCCCATACTTTCAATGGCCTGCAAAATGCCAAAGTAGTTGGGAGTTTCAACGGCTATGGTATCACCTGGTTTTGTAACGGCTTTTAAACATAACATCACAGCTTCGAGACAGCCAGATGTCACCAATACATCATCTGCTTTTATTTTCCCTCCCCAGTTAAAAGATAGTTTGGCAATTTGTTTTCTCAGTTCAGGATTGCCCTGCGGATGTTCATACGTAAAGCAGGCATCTTTATCATGCCGTATAGCATGTATCACCGACTTATTCATCTTTGCCAGCGGCAGCAGCGAAGGATCAGGAACAGCCAATGCAAAATTGATAACCTTGTGATCATGTGAAGCAATATCTCCATAGATGGATGCGATCATTTCCTTCACACTGACATCATGCGACATAGGATCTGCCGGTGCAATTTTGGGGAAATCTGGAAAGCGGCGATGGTTGAAACGGACATAATATCCCGATTTGGGTCTTGATTCGATCAATCCTTTACCTTCCAAATGATAATAGGCCTGGAAAGCAGTACCCATGCTGATGCCGTATTCTTCGCTCAGCATGCGAACGGAAGGCAGTTTGTCCCCGATCTTCAGCACATCCTCAGCAATCATTTTTTCTATGCCGCCGGCCACTTGTAAATACAGGTGATCATCAGTAGCGAGATCATTTTTGCGCATACGTTAAAAAATCTGATATAGTCAAAAATACAAAAACTGAATCTGTTTTTTTATAAAACAAAAAAAGAAATTTGTTCTGTCATTTCGATAGTACCTGTTCACAATAACCAGATGGATATAAAAAAATATTTCCGGAAGGGAAAGGGGATTGTATTGCTCTTCCGGGTCAAAAAGCAAAAGAACATGAGTGATATAAGGATCATCAATTACCGCCCGGAACACCAGCCTTATTTTGAACAATTCAACAGGGAGTGGATAGAAGAATTATTTGTTATGGAGCCGGTGGATGAATGGGTGTTGCGAAACCCCGAGAAAGCCATATTGGAAACAGGCGGTGCCATTATCATGGCGGAGTATGATAGAGTGGTTGCCGGTACTGCAGGTCTTCGCAAAGTGGATGAGGAAACTTTTGAGTTTACCAAGATGGCAGTGGATAAAAATTTCAGGCGGCGAGGTATTGCCGAAGCGATCTGTTATGCCTGCTTCCGTAAAGCAAAAGAACTGGGTGCAAAAACAGTTATTCTTTATTCCAACACAAAAAATGCCGGAGCTATAAAGATGTATGAGAAAATCGGCTTTCAGCATACTGCGGTAGAAAAGGGGGTGTATGAGAGAGCCAATGTAAAAATGACAATAGCCATAGAGACAGCTGTTGCAATGGCGGACAAACAGGAACGCTTACAAAATACCTTTTAACTATTAAAATATCTATTGATGGAATTACTCACAACAATCAGTATCAGGAAAACCAGCCATTCCCGTATCCAGGAAGTGGATTTTGAAAACCTGGAGTTCGGAAAGTATATAGCTGATCACATGCTGGTTTGCGATTATGCAAACGGAGAATGGGGTACCGCTCATATTGTTCCCTTTGCCAATCTTTCCCTGAGCCCGGCTACATTGGCCCTGCATTACGGGCAAACCGTGTTTGAAGGAATGAAAGCTTTTCGTATGGATGATGGCCGGGTAAATATTTTCCGGCTGGAAAGACATTATGAACGTTTTGCCCGTTCATTGGAAAGAATGAGTATGGCTGTCCCTCCCAGGGAAGTCTTTACAGATGGACTGTTGAAACTGGTAGAAACAGATCAGCAATGGGTGCCTTCGCAGGCAGGTTGTGCATTATACCTTCGGCCTTTTGTATATGCCAGTGAAGCAAAGTTCGGAATAAAGATAGCTGAACAATATCGCTTCATTGTTTTCAGCGGGCCGGTGCCGGAAGTGTATGCTAAACCGATCAAAGTGAAAGTGGAAACACATTATGCCCGTGCAGCCAAAGGAGGAACTGGTTTTGTAAAATGTGGCGGCAACTATGGCGGGGCATTATATCCCACACAACTGGCAAGAGAAGAAGGCTATGATCAGTTGCTGTGGACCGATGCGGCGGAAAATAAATTTATTGAAGAATCAGGCATGATGAATGTGATGTTTGTTATTAATGATACACTGGTTACACCGCCTTTGTCTGATTCAATCCTGGATGGTATTACAAGAGAATCGCTACTGATCCTTGCCAATGATCTTGGCTACAAGATCAAAGAAAAACCTGTATCGGTAGAAGAATTGGAAAATGCATTCCGAAACAACAGCATTACTGAAGCATTTGGGGCAGGCACAGCAGCTGTTGCGGCACCTATAGAGACCATTCATATTAATGGGGTTGACTACCATTTATCAAAGTATAGCCATGAAAGCCTGCACAGCAGGGTGAAAAACAAATTGGAAAACATCCGTAATGGACTGGAGGAAGATATTTACGGATGGAATTACGTTGTTTAAACTTTCTCGCTTGTTGTGTTAGTTACAAGGAGCCGGCGCAATGCCGGTTCTTCTTTTTTAACGGATAAGCATGGATGTCCCTTTCATAAAAATTCTTTTTCCTGTTTCACTATGCGTGAAGCTAAGCGTCCAGGCATATAAACCTGCATTTTGCATTACACCATTCACCCGTCCATCCCATTTTTGCAATGCCTTTTTTGTAGTGAATACAAGCTGGCCAAAGCGATTGAAAACTTTAAAATCAAGATCAATAGCTTTATAAGGGTTCAGCGGGTAGAGATAATCATTCAGGCCATCATTGTTGGGAGTAAAAGCAGTGGGTACTGCTATAAAACAGTTGCCTGGAACACGAATGGTTTTCCTTGCCGTGTCACGGCAATTGGCAGCATTGCTTCCGGCAATAAGCATTACCGTGTAAAATCTTTCTGTTTGTCCGGCAGGAAAAGTGAATGAGGCCGGGGTCTTTTCATTACTAAAAGTACCGTTACCAAAATTCCACAGCCAGAAATCAATTGTTCCTTCACTGTTATTGACAAAAGGGACCGGGTCGCCGGGGCAGGCAATATCAGGTGCTTCAAATGCTGCCTTTAATTGCTGGTTTAAAACAATGCTCTGTGAATAAGTGTCAGTGCAAAAACCATTTGATACAGTTAATGAGACGGTTTGTTGCCCGGTACCGGTGAAAACAATGAGCGGGTTGGCCAGAGAACTGGCCATCACATTACCAAAATTCCATTGCCAGCTATCAATACCGTTGCCGCCGGCATGCATAAATGAAATTGTATCTAAACTACAGGCTGAAGTGCTGTTATAACTGAACCGTGCTGAAACGGTATCTTTCACAGTGAAGGATACCGTAGAATTGGCAGGGGTTGAAAAATTACACTCATCAATGATGGTGTTGCCATCAGTGCCGGCTACCAGGCGAACCACGTAGGTACCACCTGTCACAATAGGTTCAGCGAGTTGCAAACGAATGATGCGGATGGTTGCTGTATTGGGGTCACAACCAATACCGGCTGCATTAACATTCACAGCTTGCGGCCCGCTGACCTGGAAATCGCTGCCATTGGGTGCGATAGAATTGCATTGTATCGGGTTTTTAAACACCAGTTCAATTTGTGAAGGCGCACAGCCAGGTCTGAAAACACTGTCAAGCGGAGTGGGTTGTGGCGCCTGGACGATAAGCGGAATTGATTCTCCTGCCGGGATAGCCCGGTTGCAGACATCCGTCATCGTGTTGCCATCTGTTCCGGTATTGATTGTAACTGTATAATTATCGGGTGATAGAGATTGGCTTAAGAATAGTACAATTGAGTCGGAACCCAGAACGGGTGTGCAATCTCCGGCCACTGCGCTGCTAATGGTCACACCCCCGCTGATGGAGAAATCGGTTCCGTTAGGCGCCAGCGATTCACATTTCATTTTTTTATTCATACGAACGACCACCCTGTCACCGTTGCAGGTGGCACGGGCTACAGCGAGTTCAGGCTCCACATCATCTGTAATAATGGCTGAGCCTCCTGAAAAAGTCAGTTCATAAGTTCCCGGCCGCCCGGTATAATTGCTGACCATCAGCATATAAGTTTTACCTGCTTGTATGTCCGGCATTTTACTAAAAAGCGGCTGACCAGCACCGGCACAAATACTCAATTCAGTTCCGTCAGCAGAAGCTCCCGTTTCCCCGGGTTCACTGGACCAGTTACAGGCAACAAATAAAGAGGCATCTGTAAAAATTGCTTCCGGGTTGCGGTTGGTGATGTCAAATAATTGCCAGTTATAATCTGCTGTATTATCATCCGGCACTAATGTGAACCCGAGAGTGCCGCTAACAAAGCAATTCATCCGGAAAAAATTCGGGTTGTTGTTCTGGTAATCAAAACCACCGGGACAGGGAACCGGCACATCGGTTTGGCCACACATGGTGGGAGTGCCGATAATAAAAGTTTGTGTTCCGCAAACCAATACAGCAGAGGCGGGTGTCTGCCCCGGAAAGGTGCAGGTTTGGGCCTTTAGCAGGCTGGCTGCACCTATAAACACTAGCACAAGTATGGCCCTGGTATGCATAGAAAGGCTACATTCAGAACGCCTGCCGGAGGTTCACCGTTGCCGGTAAAACTCATACAAGTTACAAAACAATCCTTGCAGAAAAGAAAGGGATATGTTTTCAGTACTTTCGCAACTGAATTTTAACAGCATGAGAACAGTATTGGTAACGGGGGCTACGGGTAATCTTGGTTCAGCAGTAGCCCAAAAATTTTTAGCCGAAAAATGCCGGGTTATAGGGACTGTAAACCTGAATGATGCAATGGCAGAACTCACCGCAAACGAAAATTTTGAACCAGCAGCCCTGGATCTCAAAAACGAAGAAGCCGCTGCGAAACTGGTGGATGATACGGTGAAAAAATATAACCGGATTGATGCGGCGGTATTTACGGTCGGAGGGTTTGCTATGGGTACAATTGCTGAAACCGGTGCAGCCGCAGTTCGGAAGATGATACAGTTGAATTTTGAGACAACTTATAATATTGTCAGACCGGTATTATTGCAAATGATGAAGCAGGGCAGCGGTCGTATTTTTCTTATCGGGGCAAGAGCGGGTTTGGATATGCGCAGCAGCAAAGGCATGGTTGCATACGGCATCAGTAAATCACTGGTATTCCGGTTGGCTGAACTGATGAATGCAGAAGCAGCAGGTATGGATGTGGTTACATCAGTAGTTGCTCCTTCCGTCATTGATACAGTTCAAAACAGGGAAGCAATGCCCGGTTCAGACTTTACTAAATGGGTAAAGCCGTCAGCCATTGCGGATGTGATCTTTTATCATTGCTCAGCTGAAGCTTCAATGCTACGGGAGCCGGTTATAAAGGTATATGGAAACAGTTAATTTCGTCGCTCATGATTCGTAAAGAATATCTTGGTGTACTATTCATTGTCTTATCGTTCTTTTCTTCGTGTAAGGACAACGATAAAAAAATCGAAACAACAACGCAGCCTGCATCAGTGGAAGAGGGAGTAGTGATCATGCCGTCGACGCCGGGAAATACAGACAGCTTTTCAAAAAGTATTAAAGCCTATGCCAAAGGAAATATCGGGTCTGCTGAACTGACTATTTCTTATTATTCACCTGCCGTTCGTGGCCGCATCATCTGGGGTGGGCTGGTGCCCTTTGGCCAGGTGTGGGTGACCGGTGCTCATAATGCAACAAGCCTGGAGACAAATGCTGACCTGCTGGTGGGAGATAAAAAGCTGGCAGCGGGCAAGTATGCATTATTCACCATTCCCGGTGAAGAGGAATGGATTTTTATCGTCAATAAAAACTGGCAACAACATCTTGCTGATAATTACAGGGAATCCGAAGATATTTTTCGGCTGCAAGTGAAGCCAGACAGCCTTAAGGCAAAACAGGAAAGACTGATGTACCAGGTTATCAGTTCCGGTGATAAAGCCGGTAGCCTTGAAATGCATTGGGAGAATATAAAGATTGCTGTGCCTCTGCAGGCAGTGACAAAAGACTAATCAACGATTCCGTTCTTGATGGCAAACATCACCAGGCCGGCCGTATTCCGCACACCAATTTTTTCGATCAGCCGCTGCCGGATACCCTCCACTGACCGGGGGCTTAAGAAAATCTCTTTTCCTATTTCGTTGGCCGTTTTTTCTTCGCAGATCAGTTTCAGCACCTGCATTTCCCTCTCTGTGAGTTCTACATTTTGGTTAAAGGAGGGCTTCAGGTTATTTTTTAATACCAGTTTTTTCAGCAGTGCTTTGTTCACCACATCATTGAAATAGTACCCGTTCTCATGCACAGCATAAATGGATTTCCGGATCTCTTCGGGCTCGGTATTTTTTAGCAGGTAGCCATTGGCTCCGTTTTCCATCAGGTGAATAATGAATTTATCATCTTCATACATGGTCACCACCAGTACTTTTACAGACGGATGTTTTTTTCTCACTTCTTTGGTGGCTTCCATGCCGTCCATAATTGGCATTTTCAAATCCATAATGATTACATCGGGTGTCTGGTGCTGCAGCTCTTTTAAGAGGTCTTCCCCATTATCTGCTTCCAGCACCACTTTAAGGTTTTCGTCGGCAGACAAACCAACTTTTAATCCCTCCCGGAAAATTTTGTAGTCATCGGCTATGGCTATTTTTATGATGCTCATGTGACAGAAGATTTTGCCGGTATATGAATATTTATCCTGTAACCTTCATTTCCCTTTGTGAAAGATATGTCTCCTTTCAGCAGGATGATCCTGTTTTGAATATTTTTTAATCCAAGGCCTTCTTTCTGGTATCTTTTTTCTTCAAATTCTTCCTGTGTAAGCCCTTCGCCGTTGTGAAAAATAACTAAATCAAGCCCGTCCTGGTTTACAGTGGAGCTGATTATAAGTTCAGAGGCATGCGCATACTTGAGAATATTATTGAGCAGTTCCTGCACCATACGATAGATACTGATATCGTCATCACTGCTGTCTGACCGGTAGTTGTCATCCAGCAGGGTGGTGGTGTTGATCATGGTGCCCTGGGCCATTTTTTTTAAAAAGTGCCGGATGGCTTCATTCAGGCCGAATTCTTTCAGGATATTGGAGTGCAGGTTGTGAGAAATACCCCTTACTTTCTGGATCACTTCATTGAGCAGGTCTCTTCCTTTTTCATGAAGACCTTTATCTCTATCATCGAGGTTGTCTGTTTTTATGCCCAGCAGGTGCAGTTTGGCAGAAGAAAGAATAGCACCCACTTCGTCATGCAGGGTTTCGGCGATACGATGCCTTTCGCTTTCTTCTGTGCGGACGGCGGCTTCGATCAGTTGGTTTTGCTGTTGCTCCCTTAATTTTTCCATTGCCCGCCTGTGTTGGTTCTTTTTCCGCTGGCTGACAATGACGGCCAGCAGCACACTTACCACCATCAGCAGCATAACGGCAATGCCCAGGATAACCAGGAAGGTCAGGTCGCTATTCATGTTGTTGCCGGAATTCCTTAGCGATCGCAACACAAAGAATGATATATACAATATTATGTACATTCCAGATGTTTATGGCAAATAGTTCAAGGTTTTGTTTGAGCAGTATGCTGTAGAACAGGAAAATAAAAAAATTCACTGCCACATAAACACTGAGTCCTGATACGACCCAGAACCCCGGTTGCCGGGCCAGGGGGGTATCTCTTTCTTCAACCAACAGGAAAATAAAATATTGCAGGCAATAAAAAAGCAGGACTGCAGCTTCGGTGGCCAGCAGGCGGCTGCTGAAGGTCCAGTAGTTAAAGAAGTTTTCAAAGAAACTGAAATTAATGATGACAAAGAGCAGGAATAAAAACGGAACCAGTTTCTTCAGCCGGTGCATGAACAGCTGGTCGAGCAGAATAAAAAACCAACTGAACAGCAGCAACCTGACTACTGAGTGAATATTGTATAAAAAATTATTACTGTAGAAAAATGTTCCTTCCGGAATGCCCCATGCGATTTTGAATTTCCAGATAAGGTTAATGGCCAGGTTAATGAATAATGCAACAAGCACATAGTGTCGTACAGGTTTAAGCCATTTGGGAAATGTCTTCTTTTGGATAAGAATGGCCAGGGGTATGAGCAGTGCCCATACCTCTGACCAGTCGAGGATTTGTTTAATGAGATTGTGCATTATTAGGAAAATTCAATTTTAATAAAAGTGGAAATGGAATTTCATATTTTATTTAGTTATCACAGTCTAAATTACATGGCACGGCAGGAGGAGAAGGATTGCTGTAACCTCCGCCTGTTAGACTCGCTGCATCTAACTTAATCAATTCATCAGCATATAAAAAATACATATATTTTCTCCCAACATGTCCGGGATGCTGATCTATACTTGCTTTAAAATACATGTCTTTGAACTGTCCGGTCGGAATTGGAGTATTAGTACTCCTTGACATATACAGAAACCCTTTTAACTCACCTCTTGTGATTACTTGTTCATTTCTTGTTAATCCGTTGGGATTATTTACAGGATTTTTGGAGCTTATGATTTCAAGTGGGTATGATTTTGTTGGTTTTTTGCCAGCAGAATCGGTTCCATATGCTTCTAATGCATATCTCTTATTTTTAATTATAAATTTTAAATACAGCTGCTTAATTTCATTTCCCCCACCCTGACTAAATATACTATCAATGTCTGCCGCTTTGAGTTTTAAGTAATAAGTCTTATCAATTATTTTTTCTGCTTCAGGTACTTCAACTTCTTCCTGTTCCTTAGTTTTATCGTTATTATTACAGGACGCTATCATAAATAACGAAAAGACAATGCTTGCCAATAGAGATTTTTTTAGGAAGGCTACTAAGTAAGCCTTTAGTTGCTGATTCATAAATTTTTTTTTTGGTGGTTAAAAAATACCGGCAGGGAGCTGTCAGAGGGAAGGAAAAATTTCTTATCGAATGTAAAAAGGTCATATGAGCTTTCAAAGAGCTGAAAGCCAGTTTAGGTAGATACTCGTTCACATTACGTAGTTCTACGCAGCCCCCGGCATAGCCGGGTTTTACTTACGGCCATACAGGTTGTCGGCGTACCGTTACGTCATTTAATTTTCACGCAGTTCCTACCTTGTTTCAGGGGCTACTATGAAGGAAGATTTGTGTCATAAAATCACACACAATGACACATCCATTCTTCCTTACATCTTTTTTTCTGGTTTGCTTTTTTGCAACCGCTGCATCTGCCAGTCCTGCTAAAAATGTCATAGAAACGGCAACTGCTACTGCAACAGTAGTAGCAACAGTTGAATCATCAACCCCGTTAAACCATCTGCCGGTGAAACTGCCTGGTTTGATGGGGACAAGACCAAGTCATCATAAAATGCATGTGCCGGTAATGGAAGAACTGGCCAAGGTGCATCGCTTTCATAAAGGCAGGGTTAAAAAGGCAAGAAGATTCGGTAGTCAATACTGGGTATCATTAAAACTGCTGCTGGTGATCTGTCATATAGCACTGCTGGTTTGCGCCTACCTGCATGTAACACACTAAGACAAACTCACCGCACAATACTAAAACCTTCAAATATGACTGTTGCTATTTCTGTTGATTTTACATTTGTCACCCTTGCACGGGGCGGCCCTTCCCGGCACCATTGCAGGAATTTCGTTAATTGCTCTTCTGTTCCGGTTGCTGTTATTTCTACTGAGCCATCGGGCAGATTTTGTACCTGCCCGCAAATTCCCAGCGACAATGCAGTTTCTCTTGCACTTTGCCGGTAAAATACACCCTGCACTTTCCCAAATACCTTTATGCTAAATGTAACAAGCATCTTTTCAGCATGGAAGAAGAGCTACGATCTGTTCCAGGTAATGCTGGTCTGTTTCATCAAACTGGTTAAGTTCACTGCTGTCAACATCCAGCACAGCCACCACTTCGTTATTGCGGATGACCGGAACAACTATTTCTGATCTTGACAAACTGCTGCAGGCGATATGGCCTGGAAATTTTTCTACATCCGGAACAATAAGTGTACGGGCTTCGGCCCAACTGGTACCGCAAACACCCCGGCCTTTCCTGATACGGGTGCAGGCCACCGGGCCCTGGAAGGGACCCAACACCAGTTCATCATTTTTTACCAGGTAAAAACCAACCCACAGCCAGCCAAACTGTTCTTTCAGGGCTGCCGTAACATTGGCAAGATTAGCAACGAGGTCAGGTTCACCTTCCAGCAAACCTTTGATTTGAGGTATGAGTGATGCATACTGATCAGCTTTGGAGCCACTGACGATAGTAAGATCTTCTGCCATTTGGTAAAATTAAGAAAGTTGCCCTATTCAATTCTTGCGACGCAACCTGATTGTAGCTGTTTTTTCCAGGTTACTTGACAATCTTATTTCATGACGGTTCTTCCCGTCATCAATGATCATCAGGGCTGTGTTGGGAGGGATCAGCCCCAGGTTTTCTGCAAACATGGACAGTTCGTTATAGTCAAGTTCCTTATTCAGCACCAGTTGCAACCGTATGGATTTGTGGGTAAGTTTCTGGTTGTTCAGGATCAGTTGTTTGTTAAAGAACAGGGAGATCATATCGCCATCAATTTCACCGTTGTCATACACATCTACTTTGATGCTGTCAGACTGCAATTCTATTTCCTGTGTAACGACTATTTCCCGCTGGCTGAATTCTTTTTCGGTCACATAATTCACCACTTTGCGTTGAATCACTTGTGCGGCCACCAGTGTATCAGCGATCTCAGGTTTCCATACCTGGTAGGTCTCTTTGTATTCACGGATGGCCTGCAGCACCGAATCTGTTTTGCTGATATCAGCATTCATGGCCAGGTTAAAATTTATATCAGCACAGATAAATTTGTAATCCGGGAGGCTAACGAAAGCGCCGGTGAGATTTGATCCGGCCTGTGCCACCCGCAACGTAGCAATCAGGTTCATGATGCAATCCACTTCACGACCGGCTACAGAACCGTAATAAGTGACCGGCACATCATACAATCTTAGCTGCCGGGTAGCAGCGTTGTAATTGCCTTTCACCTGCAGGCTCCGGTAAGTGTTCTTGAAATAATAATTAAGAATGCCCTGCACATAGTTTTTTTCCGGTTGCAGGATCAGTTCTACCAGGTAGTTGCTGGCTGAGTTTTTTGTCTTGACACTGGCTGTTCCATACCAATAGCCAAACACTGACTGCGAATGAGCAACCGTGTTGGTAATAAGCAACAAGAGCAGGATAGTTTTTTTCATGGTATGCTAAGATCACAAAATATAACCTGTTGAAAACGAAAATGTACACGTAGTTATTTCAGAAAGCGTTTTATTTCTCTTTCCACATCTTTTTTTCGTATCGTTTCCCGTTTATCATGGAGTTTTTTTCCTTTTCCCAGGCCGATTTCTACTTTTGCCAGTCCTTTTTCCGAAAAAAAAATGCGCAGCGGGATAAGGGTATAACCTTTTTCTTTCAGCTTGCTTTCTATTTTCCTGATCTCTTTTTTTTGGAGCAGCAGTTTCCTGTCCCGCAGCGGGTCATGATTATTGACCGTGCCATGGGAATATTCAGCTATATGCAGCGATTTGAGCCATAATTCCCCTTTGTGAATGAGGCAATAGCTGTCATTAAAACTGGCTTTGCCCTGTCGCAGCGATTTAACTTCTGTACCGAGCAATACCATACCAGCTTCATATTTTGCATCTATGAAATATTCGTAATAGGCAGAACGGTTCCTGATCTCAGCCATAGCTTTGTCAAAACTGCAAATATACTGATGAGTTGGCAGCCAGTAATTAATGTAATGAAACCAGGATAAAACTAAAGTGATCAGTTCTTGAAATGAGTCAGTACAGTGGCCAGTTTGCCTTTTAGTTCTTTCCGGGGCACAATGAAATCAAGAAAGCCGTGTTCAAGTATAAATTCACTGCGCTGGAAACCTTCCGGCAGGTCTTTCTTGATGGTTTCTTTGATAACCCTTGGACCTGCAAAACCAATCAGGGCACCAGGTTCCGCAATATTGAGATCTCCCAGCATTCCAAAGGATGCCGAGATGCCGCCAAAAGTGGGATCGGTTAGCAGGGATATATATGGAAGTTTTGCATCGCTCAGTTGTGACAGCTTGCCGCTGGTCTTGGCCAATTGCATCAGCGAAAAGGCGCTTTCCATCATCCTGGCGCCGCCGCTTTTGCTGATGACCATATAAGGCAGCCTGTTTTCAATGCAATAATCCACTGCTCTTGAAAATTTTTCACCCATCACACTGCCCAGTGAGCCGCCTATAAATTCAAAATCCATGCAGGCGATGACCACCGCATGACCATGCACGTTGCCGACAGCTACCCGCATCGAATCTTTCAGGTCTGTCTTGCTCCATATTTCTTCCAGCCTTTTCTTGTAGGGTTTCAGGTCAGTGAATTCAAGAAAATCTTTGCTGCGGATATTTTCAAACAACTCTGAAAAACGGCTTTCATCAAACAAAATCTCGTAATATTCACTGCTGTTAATGCGATGATGGTAATTGCATTTGGGGCATACAAAGAGATGTTCCCGCAATTCTGTGACGGTACAGATATAGTTGCATTCCGGGCATTTCGTCCAAAGTCCTTCCGGGGTTTCTTTTTTTTCAGAGGTTTTGGTGTTGATGCCTTTCTTTATCCGTTTGAACCAACTGGATTTGGTTTCCTCTGTTTTTCCTTCTTCACCCGCTAGATTGGCGTCAAAATCTTCAAATTGTTTGGCCATAACCATTACTTGAGTCACAAATATAGGGATTGATTTACAAGTGAGAGGCAGGGGGCGGAAGTACGGCTTTGGGCGGAAGAACGAATTCCGTACTCCTTTTCCCATACTTATTTTTTCAAGACTCTCTCAAACAACTTGTAGATCCTTTTATATTCATCTGTCCAGCTGCTGGGCTCAACAAAACCATGGTCTTCCATCGGGTATGCGGCCAATTCCCAGTTTTCTTTACCTAACTCAATCAGCCGTTGCGAAAGTTTTACTGCATCCTGGAAATGCACATTCACGTCCACCATGCCATGGCAGATAAGCAGGTCTCCTTTCAGGCCTTCAGCAAAATAAAGAGGTGAGCTTTTACGATAAGCAATGCTGTCCGTAAAAGGTTCATTCAAAATATTGGAAGTATAACCATGATTGTATTGTGCCCAGTCTGTAACAGGACGTAGCGCTGCACCTGCTGCAAAAGTTTCTGGATAATTGAACATGCCCATCAGGGTGATAAATCCGCCATAGGAGCCGCCATATAATCCTACATGTTTTGGATTGACAGCATGTTTTTCCACCAGGTATTTTACAGCATCCACATGATCGGTCATGTCTTTTCCGCCCATATGGCGGTAAATGCCCGTCCGCCAGTCGCGGCCATAACCGGCGCTGCCACGGTAATCAATATCCATCACATAATAACCGTTATCAGCAAGCATATTATTAAACATGTATTCTCTGAAGTAACTGCTCCACCATTTGTGGGCATTTTGCAGGTAGCCGGCACCGTGCACAAAAAGTACGGCAGGTTTATTGGGATGGGGGTTGGCTGGTTTATAAATTCTGGCATATACCTCTGCACCGTCGGCAGCTTTGAAAGTGATCACTTCCGGATCTCTCCAGGGATAAGTTTTAAATTCATCGCTTTGTGCTTTATCGGTGATCTGTTCCATCTTGCCACCGGGTTTATTTTCCATGAGAAATAATTCCCATGGTTTGGTGGAGTAGGAGTAAAGCACAGCCAGCAGTTTTTCATCCGGTGAAATATTTACCTGGTGTGCACCCGTCATGGCAGTGATCTTTTCTTTTTTTCCATCTGCAATATTCATGCGGTAAAAGTGCTGTTCGCCGGGGTGCACTTCATTGGTAGTGATATAGAAATATTTTTTATCACGGGAAAGTTGTGCCTGCTGCACTTCATAGTTGCCGGATGTCAATGGTTTTTTTATACCGGTGGATACATTTACCGTGTAAAGATGGGAATAGCCGGTTGCTTCCGACTGGTACCAGAAAGTGGTTTCATCAATCCAGCCGGAACGGCCAAAGTTGATACCGGGGCCAGCGATCCATGCTTCATCCCGCTGCCTGTCGAGCAACGACATTTTTTGGGTAGCTGTATCCCACAACATCAGCCAGCGGTCTTTGTTGTCCTGTGAACGGATGTCGAGCACTGCATATTTTCCTTTTGGCGACCAGGCAGGCCCAAAGAAACTTACTGGACGGTTCAAAGGGTTTTTTGTTCGTTGTTCTAATTGTGCTGGATAATCTTTTACATAATCAGGCAGGTCCCTGATACCGGGTATATCATCAGTCTTGATTGCATAGACCGTATCCATCTCCCGGTCATAAACGAAGCATTCAAAACTGCCAGCCGGTGCACCAACTTTTGTCCGTGCTGGTATATCTACTGTAAAACCGCTTTCTGTTACATAATTAGGTACAATAGTAGATTTTGCACCAGATGTTTGTTTGAACAGCCGATAGGCAATAAACCTGCCGTCAGGACTAATAGACAACCCCTGCAGGCTCTTATCTTCTATATTGATTGAGCGAAGTTCTTTTGGTTTAGGAAGACGCTTATTGTAGGCGTCGGCTGCTTCTCTTTTTTCTTTCCTGGACCGCAACACGTCAAAATATTGCAACTGGTCATTCTTCAGCCATTCTTCCTGTTGATTGCCGCTACTGGTTTCCCGGCCTCGTTGCTGGGCCCCTGTTCTTCCTGCGCCTGCGAAAGAACCGGATTCGCCGCTGCGCAGATGGGTGAGTTGTAATGTTTCACCGGTTGCAATATCCCATGCATACAAATTTTGGTTTCGGCTGTAAACTATTTTTGTTTCATTGAATGAAAACTGCGGATTGCTTTCTGTTTCGTTTGTCTGTGTAATGCGCCGGGTTTTGTTCGCTTTTAAATCTGTATAAAAAATATCACCCTCACGGCTGTAGAGATAAGCGGTCCTGGCCAGGTTATAGGTCACATTATTTTCTGTGAGCAGGTTTTGCTTTTGTTCTACAGTTGCTTTGCGTGGCGTTTTGTTATCCCGGCTGATAAGATATAATGAATCGGAAGTTACCTTGTCAGGATTCCAGTTGAAAAAAAGTGTGTTTCCGTCATGGCTCCACTGTGTGGCAGAGGGGGAGGTACCTATCCATATGGGATCCCGCATGATTTTTTCTACGGTAAGTTTTTCCAACCGGTTTTGACCGATAGTAAAAAGTGAAGCGCAACAGGCAATTATAACACAGTTTAGTTTCAGCATGGTGAACGATTTTGAACCTAAATATATTGAGAAAGGATTCAGGATGCAGTTCTAAGGAGAAAAAAATGACCGGTGGCAATCACCGGTCATTTTATATATGCTGCAGGTAACATATCAGTTATTCGGTGCACCGTTATTGATCCAGCAGATAATAGCTAGTTTTTGTGCATTGGTCAGGGTGGTGTTTTGCGGCATCAGGCCATTGGCCACCTGGTCTTTGATCAGACCACGGGCAGCAAACACTTGTGTATAATTAGTAAGGGGGCCGGGCCCATTGGTGCTGCCGGCATCATGACAGGCTGTTTGGTTGCAGTAGGTCTGTATGATAGGATTCACCTCTCCGCTGAAAGTGGCTGCAACACCAATGCAGTTATCAATTAGCTCTTCGTTTCCTGCATTTTTATCACAGGCAACAAAAAATACCAATGTGGAAAATGAAAAAATAGCCAGGATGATCGCCTTTCTCATATTTTATGTTTTTCAGGCATACTGTGATCGTATCTAACGAAATAAGTTTAACAAAAGTTGTGCCCATGCATAGAAAGATCCTTCCTGTTACAGCATCTCCGCAACATTACGCCGGATATTTTCAGCAATTTTATCAGTGGGGAGGTCATTTGCGTCACCGCTGAACGGGTCCTCGATTTCTTCAGCAATCAGCTCCAGGCTTGCCATCACATAGAACACAAAAGCTACTACGGGGATCACATAATACCCCAGGTTGAACACAAACCCGAAGGGAAGGGTCATTACATAAATGAAAATAAATTTCTTGATGAATACACTATAGGAAAAAGGTATTGGGGTATTCTTGATCCGTTCGCAAGCCCCGCATATATCAGTAAAAGAACGAAGCTCATCTCCGAGATACAACAACTGTTCCCCGGTAATTTTTTTCTCAGTATACATTTCATGAATACGTTGCAGCATCAGCCGGGCCACCTGGTTTGGCACATGTTTTTCTTTATCTATCCCAACCAGCAATTGTTTGTGCTCTTCATCATCAAAAAGTGCTACACGGGTTTGCTCTCTTCGCAGGTGGTCATGCAGGGCGAAAGCAAAGCTTGGGATCATTTTTCGAAAAAATGACCGCAGCGCCACTTCTTCTGCAGGGATAATAGCTGACAGTTTAATTGCCAGGTTACGGCTATTATTCACCAGGTTGCCCCATAATTTCCGGCCTTCCCACCAGCGGTCGTAAGCTGTGTTGGTACGGAATACCAGCAGCATGGAAATTGCAAAACCCAGCAGGCTGTGCATCAGGGGAATATTCCTGACATAACTTTTTTCTGAGAGTTTCCAGTATTCCAGTTCCAGGTAAGCAATGATGCCGGAGTAAATGCAGATGCCAATCATCAGGCCGCCAAGTTTGCGGAAGGTATCAGCTTTGTGCATCCGGAAGATGAAGGTGAACCAGTCCTTAGGGTCGTATGATACCATAAATGCAGGAGGTTAATTTAATACGGGGTTTTGATCAATGGCAGTCATGTCCATATCACTGTAGTCCCTGATAATGTTGTAAAGAGTGTCTCTTTCTACGGGTTTTCTTTTGGCTTGCCTGATCAGGGATACTAACTGGGTAGTGGTCATAGCGGGGTTTTGTTCTTCTGAACCGGCCATCGAATATATTTTAGTCGTATCATCAATGGTGCCGTCAATGTCATTTACGCCAAAGGAAAGAGAGAGCTGTGCATTTTGCCTGCCCAACATAGGCCAATAAGCTTTCAGGTGTGGAAAGTTGTCGAGATAAATACGGGCAATGGCATACATCTTCATGTCTTCAGTGATGCTGCTTTCCGGGATATGGCTCATATCATTGTCCTTATTGCGGAATTTCAGGGGAATGAACGTGTTGAAACCCCCGGTGCGGTCCTGCAGTTCTCTTAGTCTTCTCATATGATCAACCCGGTGTTCATATTTTTCAATATGTCCATACAGCATCGTGGCGTTTGAATGCAATCCCAGTTGGTGTGCTGTTTCATGAATGGCCAGCCATCCTTCTGCATCTACTTTGTCTGCACATATTTGTTGCCTGATCTCCGGGTGAAATATTTCGGCGCCGCCTCCCGGGATACTGTCAAGCCCGGCCTCAATTAAAAACCGGAGTCCTTCCTCCACCGTCATTTTTGCTTTGCGGAACATATAATCATACTCAACGGCTGTGAATGCTTTTATATGCAGACCTGGCCGATGCGCTTTAATAGCACGGAGCAGTTCAGCAAAAAAATCAAGATTCATTTTTGGATGCACACCACCTACTATGTGTACTTCGGTAATTGGTTTGCCGTCATACTGTTTCACCATGTGCAGCATCTGCTCGATACTCAGCTCCCAGCCATCTTCTCTTTTTGCATACAGGCGACTATACGAGCAGAAATTACAACTGAACACACAGACATTGGTAGGTTCGATGTGGAAGTTGCGGTTGAAATAGGTGATGTCGCCATGTTTTTTTTCCCTGACAAAATTGGCAAGACCTGCCACAAAGCCCGGGCTGGCTTTTTCGAAAAGCAACAGGGCTTCTTCATCGCTGATACGTTCGCCGGCTTCCACTTTTTTGGCAATGCTAATGAATCCGGGTAACAGGTTGTTTTCGCTGGCAGGGCCGGTAAGATGTTGGAGGATTGTCATACAAAATACTTCCTGCAAAGGTAAGTCCAAAAAAAATAAGCCCCTCGGCTGAGGGGCTTATTCAGTTATGGGAAGAGGGATCAGTATTTAACCACTTTCACTTCCACATCTGCTTTGCCGCTGGTATATCCCATTCTTACGATATAAGTGCCGGCTGCATTTTTGGACAGGTCAACCTCAACTTGTTTGCCTGCGTTGGCGCCAAACTCTTTTCTCCATACCATCTGACCCGAACTGTTGTAAACAGCTATGAAACGAAGGTCAGTGGGTTGTTGCCAATGCCATATTGTAAATATGTCACGGAATGGATTCGGGAATATAACATAGCCGTCAGACCTCAGGTTAGAAGGCAATGTCCGTGTGCTCAGGTTCACATTGTCAATATACACGTTATTACCATTGTTAGCTGTGTTCTGGAACACTACCTGCAACGGACCATCTGGTGCACCCTGTGCGGTCAGGTCTATTGATACGGATCTCCACAAATTGAGACTGCCAGGAGTAAACTCAGTTGTCTGCGGGTAGTTTGCATTGATCGGTAATGTTTGCAGGTCAACTCCCCATTTCTTATAAATAGTAGTGAAGGAATTTCCGCAATCCCTGGTGAACATTACGGTGAGTGTATCCACCTGTGTATTGCCGGTGATGCCAGAGTAAACTCTTGCTGCAGCAGACATATCAAAAGTGAGTTTAACAGAATCAACACCAGTATAAGAAAGAACAGGAGAGAATAGCCTGTCAACCTGTTTGTTTGCCGGGCTATAGATAAAGTTCCTGATCTGTGCAGAACCTATGCTGTTGAAGCCGGTTCCGCCTCTTTGCCATGTTGTGCTGGCATCGGGGTTTGAAACACCCCAGCCTGTCGGCGGGAAGGTAGCGCTTTCAAAACCTTCGCTGAAGGACTCGGCAGTCACTGTGGATACCACAGATATTTGTTTCGTGATGGTATCATTTACCAGGTATTGATCGCCGTTTCCGCTGGCACCAACTGGTGCATGGGTATATACCCTGATAGAATTGGTGGCTATGGCTGCTGTTGCACTGGTCAACGTTACATTGGCCGTTGCACCCGGTGCCAAGGCTGTGTTTACGGTAGTCACCACAGGAGCACCTGCGCCAATGGTATAGGAAATACTGTAAGACGTAACTGTTTCAGTACCGTTGTTGAAAACTGTAGCTACTGGTGCTATAGGACTATTACAATATACCAACGGCGAAACATCCAGTACCTGCAGGTCTCTCTTGAATCTTGGGACGATGTTGATATTGTCTATGAAAATATTGTTACCCCAATCGCTCAGGTTTTCAAAATGAATCAGAGCAGAAGCGCCAAGGGTAGGAGCACCCACCGCAACTCTTTCTGTTCTCCATTCGGAAGCGAGAGGGCTTACAAAATTGGCAGTTGTTGCTGCTCCGGTACCCAGTGTTGCACCACTTTTGTTGTATACACTGGTGAAAGTGTTGCCACAATCTGATGATAGCAATACCCTGAGCCTGTCAAGTGCACCCGGGTATGGTCGGTGGGCCACATCAAAGCTGATGATCAGAGAATCAGCATTGTTGGTATTAATGCCCGGTGTTTGCAGCATATCAAATCTGCCAAACGTATTAAATGTCCAGTTATCAATAAAGGCAGAGAAGCCACTATTGCGTCCCGGGGCAGCTCTCACCCATGTGATCGCATCATTATTCGGATTGAGGCGAAGCCAGTTTGCCGGCGGGAAGGTAGTTCCTTCAAATCCTTCAGTGAGGTTATTTAATACAGGTGGTACAAGAACCGTACGAGTCAATGTGTCATTACCTGTTTCAGTGTCAACACCGGGGTTGCCGCTGACCGGGTCGGCACAGAACAACCGGATTGTATTTGTACCTGTAGGTAATGTGATATTGGCAAAAGTTACGGTAGTAGTAGCGCCGGGCACCAGTGTTATATTATGTGTCTGTATAACTGGGGCGCCGTTGTTTACGGTATAACCTGTTTTGAAGGCTGTGATTGTTTCACCACCATTGTTCCTTACAGTCAGGCTCGGGGCAAAAGGTCCGCATTCAGTAAGGTTTGGTCTTACAATAGCCTGGGATGCCAAATCCTTACGGGGTTTCAGGTCTATATTGATATTATCAACCCAAATTACGTTGCCCCAATCATTCACATTTCTGATGCCAACGATGATCTGGCCACTACCAAAAAGATTCTGACCTATTGATGCTCTTTGGTTTACCCAATCACCGGGAGCTGGTGAAGTATAATAACCGGTAGACGACCCGGCTGTTGCCAGTATTGCACCTGCTTTTTCCCAAATTACATTGAAAGTGGCTCCACAATCATTTGATACAACCACCTGGAGGCGGTCATTCTGACCAGGGTAATTTTTGTGAGCAAGGTCAAATGACACCCAAATAGAATCGGTAGCCAGCAAACCTGTTGTAGTAATTACATTGGTCCTTATGTCATCAATGCTGCCAGGAACGTTATAAAAATAGTTATCAATTGCAGCAGCCCAGGTTGAACCACCCGCAGCGCCGCCTGCAGGACTAAAACGGAACCATTCCAGTGCATCACTGTTTGGATTCACATTGCTCCAGCCTGTCGGCAGGAATGAAGTTTCAAATGTATTGACAGCCGGCAAGGTTGATGCAGCGATTCTGCTAAAGGCAGCAGTAGCTGTATCATTGGATGCAACGGCATCTACTTGTCCGTTGGGCAACGTTGTATGAACTTGTAAAGTATATGCACCTATTGAAGGCAAAGCCAGCGGTGCTAAAGTTACATTCTGAGAGGCACCCTGTGCCAATGAACCAGTCCAGTTGGAAGTTATGGGGCCTCCGCCATTCAATCTTACATTAATTGTCGCAGATGTCAGTGTGTTGCTTCCGAGATTTTGAATGGTTACAACAGGAGTTACGGTTGGGCAGCCAGTTGTTGATCCATTAACAGGAACGAGAATGGCTGAAATTCTTGAATCATTGCCTGCAGCAGGTGGTGGAGGCGTGCATCCGTTTGAAGTAAGCAAACTGGCCCTGAATAATGTAATAGAAGCCTCAGAACGTATGTTCTGGCCATTTGTGAACATGGTCATACAACCATCGTCTGTATAATCCATGAAGTTTTGATACATTCTGCCGGGAGGATTTGGCGAGCCACAACCTGCGGCCAGATTTCCGCTTGGGCATCCAAATGTTTCATTAGTTTGGGTAGGAGTATCGGCAACCTGGTCGTTTCCACAATTCGAGTCCCCCCAAATATGATATAAATTAAAGTAGTGACCTGCTTCGTGTGTGAGTGTCCGGCCTTTGTTATACGGTGCTGCGGCTCCGCCAGGAACAGATTGTGCTTCCACCACAACTCCCTGCTCAGCTAACGGCGAACCACCGGGTGCACCGGGAGGAAATGTAGCATATCCCAGAAGACCGCTGGCATCACATAGCCAAATGTTGAAAAACCTAGTAGGATCCCATGGGTCAGAACCACCGGCAGCAGTGGATTTTACCGGATCATTGCCACCGGGACCGGAAGAAGCAGTATTTGATGTCACCCTTACAATTCCGTTTGTAGGCAGATCAATTGGCGTTCTTTGTGCCAGGCAAAACTGGATGTTTCCGTGTCCTCTAACAGCCTGGAATTCTGCAGGGATATTTGTGCTGTCTCCATTTAATCCTGCAAAGTCACGGTTGAGGGTATCCAACTGGGCTTGGATCATGGCATCTGTAATTGATGCTTGCCCGGCGGCATTCAAAACAACATGGAAAACCACGGGGATAATAATTGTAGACTGCGTTCTTGCTTGCGGGTTGTTCTTTTGTTCTTCGATCTTGCGGTTTACAAATTCAGCAAGCATTCTGTTATTGGCTTCAAACTGGCGTTGGTAATCAGGGTACCTTCTGAAGGCTCCTTGCAGCCACTCCATCGTTCCACATTTCTCGAATTGGGTCCTTGCTGCATTTTGTTCCCTGCTGAATCCCTGTTGAAATCCTCTCTGGGCCTCAGCGGCCGTAGAAAAAAACAGCAGACAAACAAGGGTGAAAACAATAAATGCAGGGAAAGTAAATTTTTTCAAAGCAGTATAGTTTTAGGTTATCAATATATATGACTGATCGTTCGAAAACTGACCCACAATTATACAGAAATAAGGAGAAATCCCGAAAAAATTTGTTCAGTTTCAATGGCCTAAAGGGTATAATCCTCAACAAAGTAGAGCCAGCCGCCCTATATATACGATTATTACGGGATTTCACTACTACTTTACCAGCAGGACTAGCTGAAAAGAATACCCGCAATAGTAGCTGTCATCAGGCAGGCAATGGTGCCACCGATCAATGCTTTAATTCCAAGTACCGTAAGATTTTGTCGTTGGTTGGGTGCCAGTGAGCCGATGCCACCAATTTGTATACCAATCGAAGAAAAATTGGCAAAACCACAAAGTGCAAAACTGGCCATTACCAGTGTTTTGGGATCAAGCTGAATAGCAGAGGAGGCTTTCATCCCAGCCAGCGACTGGTAGGCGATAAATTCATTGATGATGGTTTTTTCGCCCAGCAATTGCCCGAAATTGGTGATATCCTGCATCGGAATACCAATGAGCCATGCTACCGGTGAGAATGCATAACCAAGAATAAATTGTAACGATAAACCACTGAAACGGCCACCGGTGTTTTGCGCTATAGCATCATTAAGGGAAGTGATATTGCCAATCCAGCCCAATATGCCATTCGCAACGGCAATCAAAGCGATAAAAGCTATAAGCATGGCACCTACGTTCACGGCCAGTTTTAAACCATCTGTTGTTCCGTTGGATATCGCATCCAGCAGGTTGCTGCCGATCTTTTCTTTCGACACTTTCAATTCAGATTTCTCAGGTATTTTTTCTGTATCCGGGAAAAGCATTTTGGATACAATTATGGCCGCCGGTGCTGCCATCACAGATGCCATCAACAGTAGTTTGGCATATTTCTGCTGCTCAGCTACATCGTTTCCTCCCAGCATGGTTACATACACTCCCAGGACACTGCCTGCCGTAGTGGCCATACCTCCGACCATAATGCAAAGCAACTCCGTCTTTCTCATTTTTTCAAGATAGGGCTTCACCATGAGCGGCGCTTCGGTTTGCCCCATGAACACATTAGCGGCAGCAGAAATGCTTTCAGGTCCGCTCACACCGATCTTAGATAACAACCAGGCAAATACAAAGACGATCTTTTGCAAAATGCCGAAATAATAAAGTACTGCAGAAAGTGCCGCAAAGAATATGATATTGGGCAATGCCTGCACTGCAAAAATGAATCCCCAGCTTTTGCTGTCATCTACCAAAGAACCAAAAAGGAACCTGGAACCTTCCTTGCCAAGATTGATCACCTTTACAAATTTGTCGGCAATAAAATCGAAGAAATCTGTTACTCCCGGCACATACAATATGCTCAATGCAATGGCTATTTGCAGGCCAAATCCAAAAACCACCAGTTTCCAGTTGATGTATTTGCGATTATTGCTGAGCAGGTAACACACAGCAAAAAGAAAGATGATGCCAATCAATCCGCGGCCAAGATTTTCAAGTTGCAGGTTCATGGGAAAAGCAGTTTGTCAGGCAATATAGGCCAAATGCAATGGATTCAAAAACGCTTAAACGGTTTCTTCTTTTTCGGCCAGTTCGTTGTAAGGTTTAAAGCTTTCGTCGAACTGCTCAACGATACGGATGCGGCTGCCTTTTGCATCAAAGATCATTTCCAATGCGCCGGCCACTTGTTTTCGCAGGGGTGCCAGCACCCATTCCATTTCCGCGGGTCCGTTTTTTACTTCTTCATGTATACGCTTACGAAAGTTTTCTTTCATTTCGCTGTTCAGGGATTCAAGCTCTTTGGAAGTTCCCCAATGTTTTTCTCCGATCAGTGGGGTGGAATATTCCAGCACTTCGGCGATCTTCCAGTCATAGTTCAGGTCAGAAAAAGAAATGAATTTGGGATTAATATTGGCTACTGTGATCTCGTTGTTCTCTTCATTGTATTTGACCCGCAAATCCCGCAGGTCAAGCCCGTATTTTGCCACGATACTCACCTGCAGGGCGCCAAGGAAACGAATGGATTTTTTGTTGTACTCTGATTTCTCATTCCATACTCTTGTGAAGTTGGTATTCACTTCCATCAGGCTGAGGTCAAGCACAGATTTAATTTCTGAGATATTCAGTTTTCGGTTGCGCAGTTCCGTGTTCTCGCTTTGCAGAGCTTCAGTGGCCCGGTTGGTTTTTTTCAGTTCGGCTTTCAGGCGGTGTATCTCGTCTTCTTTTTGTTTCAGGAAAAGCTGGTAGGCAGCCACTGCTGCAGCGCCAACACCAAAAACGATCAGCCCATATGCAAGAAATTTATTCAGGACAAGCACCAGCGCCACCACGATCACCGCTGCGAGGATGAGATAAATCTTTATCCGTTGAAACATAGCTGTCGGTTTTGTTGGTTTATAGAGGGGACTAAGGTTTCGGAAGGTGCGGAAAGGATGACTGAATATACTGAACTTTTCCAAAGCCGCAACCAGGTTTGCTAATCCGGTTACGGCTGACCAGGAAATAAAAATAAGCAGTTACTGCCCAAATATCCTTAAGGATAGAAACCTTTTAAGAGAAGCCTGTAAAATCCATTATCTTAGTTTTACCGAAACCGTTATTATGGCTGCAGGTGAGTACCAATACCTCAACAGGGATTTGAGCTGGCTCAGTTTCAATCACCGGGTGCTGATGGAAGCCTCCGACACAACCGTTCCCCTTTATAGCCGCATCCAGTTTCTGTCCATTTTTTCTTCCAACCTCGATGAGTTTTTCAGGGTGCGGATGCCCGCCATTTTTGCCTTCACCAGTATTGAAGCCAAAAAAACTTCGTTGCGGGAAGAATACCCCAAAGACCTTGTTCAACTGGTGCAGAAAAATGTGTGGGAACAACTGGAAGAGTTTGGCCGGATACTCACCCGGCAGATACTGCCCGAATTGAAGGCAAATAAAATTACACTTTATTATGGTGACCCGGTGAGAGAAGAACACAAAGAAGTGATCAGGGAATACTTTCTTGCGAAAGTATTATCCTTTATGCAGCCGGTCATTTTACGGAAAGACAACCAGGCAAATGTCTTCCTCGAAAATAACTCACTGTATTTTATTGTTGACCTGGCAGATAAGCAACAGCCTGGCCAGCATATTTATGCTTTGCTTAATATTCCGTCCTTTCACCTGCCAAGGTTTTCAGTGTTACCGGAAATAGCGGACGAACACTACCTGCTTTTCCTGGATGATGTGGTGAGAGAGAATCTTGAAGAAATATTCCCTGGATATATTATTCACGGCGCATACAGCATCAAGCTAACCCGAGATGCTGAACTGAATATCGGTGATGAATTTGCCGGTGATATTGCTGAAAAGATTGAACGGCAGTTGGAGAAAAGAGATATCGGACGATCAACCCGCCTGTTGTTTGATAAAGCCATGCCGCCGGAGGTAAGGACCTTTGTTCAAAAATATTTTTTACTCCGCCCGGAAGAAATGCTCGAAGGCGGACGGTATCATAACCTTCGTGACCTGGGCAGTTTGCCCAATCCTTCCGGTAAAAAACTGAGCTATGCTGAATGGCCGGCAGTAGCCCACCCGGGTTTTGATAATCATCATTCCGTTTTTCAAAGCATTACAGCAGGAGAAAAAATGCTGCATTTACCCTATCATTCATATAATCATATCCTCCGGTTTTTTAACGAGGCTGCCATTGATCCTGCGGTCACAGAAATTTATGTTACTCTTTACCGGGTGGCAGCGGACTCACATATCGTGAATGCACTCATCAGTGGTGCCAAGAATGGTAAGAAGGTGACTGTGTTTGTAGAACTGAAAGCAAGGTTTGATGAAGCCAACAACCTGAAATGGTCGAAAAAAATGAAAGCGGCAGGAGTGAGGATCATTAACAGCATCCCCGGAATTAAAGTGCATGCAAAAGTGGCGCTGGTGAAACGGCAGGAGCAAAAGGAATTAAAGTATTATTCTTTTATGGCCACCGGCAATTTCAATGAAGCCACCGGCCGATTTTACACCGATCATGTGTTGTTTACAATGGCTCCGGCATTTGGAGAAGAACTGGAAATGCTGTTCCGCTACCTGCAGTCACGAACACTGGTGGCAGCCTATGATAAACTATCTTTCAATCACCTGTTGGTTTCTCAGTTCAACATGACCAAACGATTCAGCAAACTGATTGACCGGGAGATCAAACATGCCAAAAAAGGCAGACCGTCCAATATCATTATCAAACTAAATAATTTGCAGGAAAGGGAGATCATTGATAAGTTGTACGAAGCCAGCCGGGCTGGCGTTATGGTGCAACTGATTGTGAGGAGCATTTGTTGCCTGGCGCCGGGTGTGGAAGGACAAAGTGAAAACATAACGGTTCATCGCATTGTGGACCGCTACCTGGAACATGCCCGTGTATTTTATTTTGGCAACAACGGCCACCCGGTTTGTTATATGGGCAGTGCCGACTGGATGAACCGCAACCTGCACAGCCGGATCGAAGTTTGTTTCCCCGTCTATGACGAAGAACTAAGAAAACAACTCTACGAGATATTACAGATACAGTTACAGGACAATTGCAAAACGGTTTTAATCAATACCCGTTTGGACAACCGGCGTATTGCGATCAACGACGGAGAAAAAAGGATTCAGGCACAACAGGCGATCTATGAGTATGTAAAGGCGCCTAACAAACCAGCCTTAACTGCCACGTTTAATGAAGAAAAAAGCCTTATCGTCTGAAAAGGCTTTTCCCGGAAATGAAATGTCACTGATTTTTTTCCTTATCTTTTTTCTTAAAGAGGTTTCTTAAGAACCCTTTCTTTTTTTGTTTTTCTTCATCAACGGGTGAACCAATGGGTTTGGCATCCTTATCTGTTGTGGGTTTAACAATGCTGTCTTTCCGGGGTTTTTCGTCTTCTTTTACCGGCGTTGATTCAGGACCGATATATTCATGCATGATCATGTAATCATCCTCTTTTCCAACACCCTGGTCTTCGCCTTCAGCGCCTGGAGGCGGCACTGCATCAATCATATCAAGGATATCGGCACTGTTAATGTAGTTATCCAGTTCTTCCGGCATAGAAAATCTTGCATCTTTTTCAATGCCCAGTGTTTTATCAGCATAAACTTTTTTAAAGAAATACTCCCAGACAGGCCTGGCCACTGAGCCGCCATAGAATGCGGAACTTTCAAGGGTGATGAAACGGTCATCGCAACCCACCCATGCGCCGGCCTGCAATTGCGGTGTGAAACCAATGAACCAGAAATCAGCGTTGGAATTGGTGGTTCCTGTTTTACCACCCATTTCTGCTGCGCCTAATCTTCCCCGTAACCCGGCAGCGGTTCCTTTGTCAACGGTACCCTGCATCATGCGGGCCATTTTATAAGCGGTGGCTTCACTTACTACTTCTTTACGGTTAATGCTGTAATCGAAACGTTTGATGACATTGCCATTCCGGTCTTCAATCCTGCTGATCATATAGGGTTTGGTAGAAAATCCTCCCCCGGCGAATATGCTGTAGGCCCACATCATTTCATACAATGAAAGATCGCAGGACCCCAACGATATGGAAGGGTATGGTTCCACTTTTGTGGGTACCTGTAATCGTTCCAGGAATTCAGCAAACTGTTGAGCTCCGACTTGCTTCATGATATATGCAGTTGCACAGTTCTTGGACCAGGCCAGCGCATTGGCCATGGTGATCACACCACCCGGGCATTTTTTTCCTGCCGGCACCCAGCCGCTGCCCTGGAAGAACTGAGCTGTGTTTTCACACTCTGTTTCAGGAGTAAAGCCTCTTTCCTCCATAGCCTGCGTATAAAGCAGCGGTTTGATGGTGGAGCCAACCTGTCTTTTGGTTTTCAGGTTGACGTGGTCATATTTATATGTTTTGAAATTGATACCCCCCACCCATGCTTTTACTTCACCAGTGATGGGATCCATTACCATAAAACCTGTCTGCATCATCTGGCGGTGATAGCGGATGGAATCATGAGGGGTCATCAGCGTATCTTTTTCTCTTTTGGCATTCCAGGCAAATACTTTCATCTTGACTTTCTGGTCAAATGCAGCCCTGATCTCTTTATCGCTCAGCCCGTCTTCGGCCATGTTGCGCCAGCGGTCGCTTTGTTTCATCGCCTTTTCAATAATATCTTCATGGTCTTTCCATACGGCGCCGTTTTTCACTCTTGACTGCGACACAAGGGCCTTTTGGAGCGTAGGCATATGCGATGCCACCGCTTCTTCTGCATATTCCTGCATCCGTGGGTTGATGGTGGTGTAAATTTTTAATCCATCCTGGTAAATATCATAACTGCCGCCGTCAGGTTTTTCAATATCCTTCAGTAACTGTCTTACTTCATCCCTGAGCACTTCCCGGAAGTATGGGGCATAGCCGGTGTTCTCATCCAGTTTACGATAGTTCAATACAATAGGGCTTGCTTTTAATTTGGTGCCTTCCTCAGCAGAAATTTTTTTGTTTACGATCATCTGGCTCAGCACTACGTTGCGACGGTCCAATGCAGCTTTGGGATTTCGTCTTGGGTTATAGATCGCATTACCCTTCAGCATGCCCACCAGCATAGCGGCTTCTTCCACATTCAGCCTGTCCGGCTCTTTCTGGAAAAAAGTGCGGGAAGCGTTGCGGATGCCGTATACATTATCGCCAAACGGAACTGCATTGAGATATAAAGTGATGATTTCTTCTTTGGTAAAATTTCTTTCCAGTTTCACCGCAATGATCCACTCTTTCAGTTTTTCCAATGCACGGGTGGCCCTGTTTTTACTGCCCTGGTCCAGCAGCGCTTTGGCCAGCTGCTGTGTGATGGTGCTGCCGCCGCCTTGTCGTCCCATCGTGAATGTGGCCCGCAATGTTGATTTGAAATCAATGCCGGCATGACTATAGAAGCGTTCATCTTCGGTGGCAATGAGGGCATCCACCACATACCGGGAAATGTCACGATATTTCACATTGCTGCGATTGCCCCTTTCTGTATAATATTTCCCCATCAGTGTGCCGTCAACAGCATACACTTCAGATGCCTGCTGGATGCTGGGGTTTTCCAGTTCTTTCAGCGAAGGCATTTTACCAAAAACGCCAAAATTGGCAAGAATAATGAGCAGGATAAAAGCTCCGAAGCCAAACAAGAAAAGGCGCCAGAATATCCGGACAGATCTTTTCATATGTATTGAATGGTTGTAGTTAGGTGAATTCAGGTTTAGACAGACCGAAATTAAGAAAAAGCAGGCCGGCTATCGAGAGATGTGCATTAATTTTTTGCCAAAGTCATGGTATCGTGCCACAGCTATACGCTGCGGTAAACGGCGATTCTTAATGTGACCACTGTGCTTAGTGAATTTAGAACTGATCAGGCCAGCGTTGCTTCAATTGTTTGTTATATTCGTCCAGGTTCTTTTTTTCTTTCAGCACATCGAGGCTGTGTGCGGTGATAATAGAATAGCTGTATTTGCCACCTCTTAGCCATGGAATGATTTCCGAAGCCGTTCTTGGTTTTGTCCTGTTAATATAATCAATAGCATCCTGTGCACTTTTAAATGAACTGATCAGCAGTAACCGGTTTTCATCATCCAGGTCGCTCAGGTCGGTTTCGAGTTTGGCAACTGCATAGTTTTCCCTGTTATAACGGGCAAAAGCGTTTCTTGCCTCTGTTACAAAAACCCTGTCCACTTTATTCAGCACCAGCACCACCAGGAAAGGAGCATCGGGGGCAAAGTAGAATTCACCAGGTTTAGCTTGTTCTTTTACCAACACAGTTTCTGGTTTTGCCACTAAACTATCTTTTGGAGTGTCTGTATTGATAACTGGCGGTATCGTTGCTGAACTGTCAACTGGTACCGGCGTTTTTGTCAACACTGTGTCTGGCGTTGCAGCCACAGTGTCTTTATCAGCCGGTTTTATTTCTGGCAATTGCACTTGAGGAGTTGTTGAAGTTTTGATTGAATCAGCAAATGCCGGCAAGTTTACTTTTGTTTCTTTTTCAATTTTAGCTGCCATTGTGTCTTTGACGGCCGTTCTGTTCACTTGCGGAGGCGGCTGTGTCACCGGTTCAGTGACAACAGGTTTGCGGGGTGTTTCCGCTGGCCTGGTGATGACCAGGTTGCGCAATTCTTCCTCTATCTGGCTGCGACGAGCCAGCACATCAATCAGGTTTTGTGCTTTTTCAGCAAGGGGATTATCACTAAACCGGCTGATAATAGTGTTAAGAATATTGATGGCGGTACTGTCTTTTCGTTCACGGATATAATAAACTGATTCTATATACAGCAATTGGGGAGTCCAGTAATTGGTGCCATATTGCTGGTCTGCTTTTTTCTTTTCATCTACGGCTGTTGCAAATTGTCCTTCTATGAACAGGTCATAGATCCGTTCATAAGTTTTAGTAGCTTCTGTATTTCCTGTTTTTGATTGGGGGTTCTTGCCTGTCGTGACGATAGTGGTCAGGTTGCTGTTGCCATATTTTTCTGACATCAGTTTTTTGATAGCAGCAGCTTTGGCAACATCACCGTTTTTCTGATAACAATAATAAAGACTGAACAGCACTTCATCCATAGGATCAAAATCCGGAAAACGCTGGCGAAGGCCTTCCATGGTTTCCACACCGGCAGCGCAGTCTTCAATTTCCTGTATATAGGCTTTGCCAAGAATAAACATCGCGGCTTTCACGGAGTCGTTGGATTGTTTTATTGCTTCAGGCGTTAACGGTAATTTGTTATATAACCCGTCAAAAGTGGCTTCCTGTGGCCCGCTTTGGTCGCTGTTCCCCTGCGCAAGAAAAGGTCCGCCGGCAGGCATATTCCTGTTTTGCATACCAGCAGCAATGGCGGCGCTGCGTCGCCAGTTGTCAGTGTTGGGCCGGTTGCCCCATTTTGATTTAAAATCAGTTGCACCTTTCTGTCTTGAATTTGCATTATAGAAATACCATTCGCCTTTTGTTTCATTACTGCCAAAGAGAGTAGGGGCCACCACCGGTGGCAAAGAAGAGCCAGTCGTGAAACTTTCATCTTTCAATCCTTGTTGCTTGCGCAACTGTTTCACCAGCTTTTTTACAAAATCCTGTCTTTCGTCTTCGGGTAATGCCGCAATCCGTTGCAAACTATCCTGTCTTTCGATCACCTCTATACTGGATGCGACTTTCCCCAACATTACTTTGCGGCTTTCAATATTCTCCGGGTTTTTCAGTTCGGGATCATCCAGCCGGATGCTGTCGTAAAAATTGTAAGACTGTCGGTATTGTTTTTTTGCGTAGGCCAGCTCAGCCAATTGCAAAAATGCCTTGTTGCGCTGCGAAAGATTATTGGAAGCTACCTGTGTGCTTTTCAGCAGCAGGGGCAGGGCGCCATCCACATTATTTCGCTCCAGTTCCATCTGTGCAGCCATGTAGTAAATGATGTCGCGGTAGTCAACATATTTATCTCTTTTGGCCATCCGCAGCAGTTCAGCAATATTTTTATCAATATAATTTTCACCACCGTCTTTTTTCACCCGAATAGAAGATAATCTCGCATACACTTCAAGGATCGGGTCTGTGGTGTGACTGATGGCTTTGCTGAAATATTTTTCTGATTCATTATGGTTACCAGCCAATTCATACAATTGCGCCAGCAGGTACTCCCACCTGGCTCTTTCCTGTTTGCTGCCGGCATTGTCCAATGCTTTTTCCAGGTGCACTGCAGCGCTGTCCCACATATTTTGTTTGTAAAACCAGAATGCCTGCACTTCTTCCAGGTCATTGTGCAGGCGTTTGGGAAAAACAGGGTCGTTGCGCAGGGTGACAATCAGGCTGGCTGCTTCAGCAAACTGGTCCTGTGACAGGTAATTTCTTATCTGCCAGATAAAAGCATCGTTTCGGCTGGGAGGTTGTGAGAATATTTTCTTTGCCAGGCTGCTTTTTTCTTTGGTAGCAATGCTTAAAGCTGAATTGCCGTCCCGGCTGCTGCCGATGGTTTTGTAATAACCATCTTTTTCTTTTTCAGCAAATGCATAGTTGATGTACTGGAACATCAGGAAAGCTGAATCAAATTCCTTGCGGAAATAGTAAGCGGCTCCCCAAAGCAGGTAAAGGTTATCTATCCAGTCATTGCGCAGGTCATGCAGGGCAATGCCACTTTGAGATTTGTAAGAAACGGAATCTAACTGAATGCTGTCAGCAGCGGTGGCATCCAGGCTGTAATTGTAAAACGGGAGCAAAACGGAGTAATCTTCCTTGAATGCCGCTTTTGCTTTTTCAAGAACCTCGTTCAGTTTGTTATTCGCATTGAAAAAATAGTTGTAGTGGGTGCCTGTGTTCTGGAAAAAACGCCGCATGGTTGTAAACTTCTTATCCTCCCTTTCAGACTGCAACACCCGTTCTTCGTATTCTTTGGGTTTGGTGATGTTGAGGGTGGTGCCCATCTGCCCGAATACGCTGCCTGCAAGCAGGTTGAAGACAAAAAAGAAGACTGCAGTTATGGTATTTCGGGTGAATTGCATTTTCCGGCGCAAAACTAATGTCTTAATAACTGAATTTCAGATATTTTAGTATAAAAATACCCCACTTTTTTTCTGCTTTTTTGATGGGTGGGGGCTGTCAAAACCAATCTGCATTCCTTACCTTTAAAGCCTTTAAAAATCTACTATGGCAAAACTGGAAGCCGGACCGACCCTGAAACGGCTTAGAAACCGTTACCGGCTGGTAGTCATGAATGATGACACATATGAGGAAGTCGTGACCTTTAAATTATCCAGGTTGAGCGTTTATGTAATGTTGAGCACAATTTTTGTTGTTTTGGTTGGCCTGACTGTTGCCCTGATCGTTTTTACACCGCTGAAATATTATATTCCGGGGTATGATGACCTGAAGATCGGCCGGGAATACAGGGAAATGAAATACAGGGTGGATTCTCTGGAAAAGCAGGTTTTATACCAAACTAACTACATCAACAATATCCGTCAGGTACTTAAAGGCGATGCAACAATTGTGCTGGACACAACGGAGTTGAATGTACCTAAACCAGAAATTTCTAATGACTAATCAATACCTATGTTTAATAGTAAAAACAAAACCGATATGCAGCCAGAAAAAACAAATGGCGCCAACGGCACCACACTCATCGGCCATGGTACTACGCTGAAAGGCGACATCAGCAGCAGCAGTGATATCCGCATTGACGGAAACATCATTGGCAATGTGCATAGTTCCGCCAAAATTGTGATTGGTGCCAACGGCTCGGTGGAAGGCGATGTAAGCGGCACCCAAGCCGATGTTGTAGGCAAAGTATCCGGCAACATCCGGGCTAAAGACCTGCTGCAGCTAAGGGGCGATTGTGTTGTAACCGGAAACCTTTATGCCGGCAAATTGCAGGTGGAACCATCTGCCACCTTCAACGGGCAGTGTCACATGGGCGCCAACGTGGTGGAAATGAGCAATGGCCATGAACAAGCGGCCGCCGTCCAATAAAAACCGGGATCTTTTACGGTATGCAGGTTTGGGCACACAGATACTGGTGGCCCTAGTGATCGCTGTGTTTGCCGGTCTGCGAACAGACCGCTGGCTGCATACACTTCCTTTGTTTTCCTGTGCATTACCTTTGCTCGTCCTCGCCGGAATGTTTTACAAATTATTCCGGGAAACCGGGACCAAAAAGGATAATGAATCAAAATAGCTTTCGGTCGCTGCGCCCGGTATTGATAGTATTTGTTGCGCTGAGTGGTTTTTTTGTGGCGGGTAAACAACTGCTGGAAAAATGGGGTTTTGACAGGGATGTGCTGATCTCGGGGAATTTCTTACTGCTATTACTCACTGTCTTTTCGTTTTGGTTGTTGCACCGGGGAATGAAGTCCGTCAATCCACAGGCATTTGTAAGGGCTGTTTATGGCAGTTTCATCATCAAGTTTTTTGTGATCGCCATTGCGGCATTCATTTATATTATGGTCACTAAAAAAAATGTGAACAAACCATCGCTGTTCACCTGCATGGGACTTTACATGCTTTACACCATTCTTGAAGTTTCTATCCTGACAAAGCTGCTGAAGCAAAAAAAGAATGCCTAAAAAAGAAGTTCCTATCGCACAGTTACAGGATTATTTGCCACCCGGCACCTATGAGCCGGTGCTGCACTACCTGCGCCAGTTCAAAGTACACCTAACGGTGGCGAGGGAACGAAAATCGGTGCTGGGTGATTACCGCCATCGCACCCATCATGCCAATCACCGCATCAGTGTGAACGGCAACCTGAACAAATTTGCTTTTCTCATCACCCTGCTGCACGAACTGGCTCACCTGCTCACCTTTGAACAGTTTGGCAACAAGGTGATGGCGCATGGCAAAGAATGGAAAATTATTTACGGGCAGTTGCTACAGCAATTCCTGCAACATCATATTTTTCCCCCTGATATTGAAAAGGAGTTGCTGCAATCGCTAAGCAATCCGGCGGCCAGCAGTTGCGCCGAAGATGGATTATTAAGGGTGCTGAGAAAATATGATGCAAAAGAAAGTCATCACCGGTTATTGGAAGAACTGCCGACAGGTAATATTTTCAGGATTCATGATGGCCGCATTTTTAAAAAAGGAGAAAAAATGCGGAAACGGTTCAAATGTGTGGAAGTGTCAACAGGCAGGGTCTATTTATTCAGCCCTGTGTATGAAGTGGAGTCAATAGACCACAGTTAACAGTCCACAGCTGATTCCGACAATTCATAATTTCATTCTAGGTTTGAAGTTGATGCAAGGAAATTGTACTTTAAATAAAGAGCAGGGCCGGGTCATTAACAAAAACAAACTTCTCTGTTCAGTAGAATACTGTGGACTATGGTCTGTTGACCCTGCCTGTCCGGCAGGCAGGCGTTAACAGCTCAGAAATACAAAGCATAAGCTCTGAATTTTCCTTTGCTGTCTAGCATCAGTGCCGGCGACGGACATTTAAAAGAATTAAGGAATGAAAAAGCTGTTTTCAGAAATTTACTTTTGGTGGGTATTTTGCTGAAATCAATATCAGGTGCTAAATAGAATTGTCTTTTTCGCTGGATATCATATCGTGTTATCTCATTGCCCAGTTCATCTTCCCATTTATTTTCAAATCCCCCAAACATCCCGTCTGCTCCATAACCTGCAGCAACATTCAGCCAGGCAGGTAAGTTAGATTTGGGAAAAAAAGATTTCAGGTTGGCACTGAGCCAATAGGTTTGTGCATTGTAGTCCTTCAGCATTCTTTCAGACCAGCTTTTACCAAAAAGATCATTGGCTCTTTCTTCCAATTGCGATTCGTTGTAACGATTGCGGTGAAATGAAAATTTAAGTTGAATGCGTTGTTCCTGCCAGCCTGTTTCCTGTGCGATGAAGAGACCTGAGCCAAAAAGGTTCGCTCCCATATCGGACCAGCTCCAGCCCCATTCAGCAGAGTGGCCATCCAGAATTTCGATCACGGTGAGATAAGCGGTACTGCTAAGGCCACCGATCCAGGCAGCTTTTTTTGAAGAAACACCTGCCCAGCGCCACATGGCGGCAGAGCCACGGGCCGCATTAAAGGCAGCCCAGCTATGCCCGGCTTTATCCATTTGCAGCCATTCCTTGCTGTCGTTGAATGTATGAAAAGAAGTTCTCGGATAGTTTTTATACCAGGTGTTATTAAAAAGTATCAGTGATGTACCGTAACCAGCAACATTGAGACCGCCGATAAGCCATTGACGGGTTTTGTAATGTTTGTTGGAGTTGACAAGGCTGTCGGTCGGTTGCTGCGGCTGAGCCATTGTTGCATACGAGCCGCACAACAGCAACAGTATGAGTTTTGCTGCGGGTAACGATAAAGGTTTTTGACCAGAAAGAAATCGGATTCGAAGCATACAACAGCAAAAATACGTTTCCTCTGCAGTTTCGGATTTGAATATCAAAATTCAATAACTTCATCCCGCTATAAAACAGAAAATATGGATGCAGCAATACAGACAAAGATTGATACATGGCTGAACGGAAACTTTGATACAGACACCAAAGCAGCCATCACCCGTTTGCAAAAAGAAAACACTGCTGAACTGGCCGATGCTTTTTACAGGAACCTGGAATTTGGCACAGGAGGATTGCGGGGTCTTATGGGTGTGGGCACCAACCGGATGAACAAATACACAGTTGGCATGGCCACACAGGGATATGCCAATTATCTAAAAAAATGTTTCCCGGACCAGGAAGTGAGTGTGGCCATAGCTCACGACTCCCGTAACAACAGCCGCTTTTTTGCTGAAACCACAGCCAGTGTGTTTGCCGCCAATGGTATCAAAGTTTATTTGTATGAGGAATTGCGGCCAACACCTAATCTTTCTTTTGCTATCCGCCACCTGCAATGCAAGGGTGGCGTGGTATGTACTGCATCGCATAACCCGAAAGAATATAATGGCTATAAAGCGTATTGGGATGATGGCTCCCAATTGGTGCCGCCACATGATAAGAATGTGATCAGCGAAGTGGATAAGATACTTTCTGTGGATGATGTGAAGTGGAGTGGCGGAGAGCAAAATATTATACTGATTGGCAAAGAAGTGGATGAGCATTATATGCAGATGGTGAAAGAACTGAGTGTTTATCCTGAAATCATTGCAAAGCATAAAGACCTGAAGATCGTTTATACCTCCATTCATGGCACCGGCATCACCATGGTGCCGCCAGTGCTGCAAAGGTTTGGGTTCAGCAATGTTCATATCGTGGAAGAGCAAGCCGTACCTGATGGCAATTTTCCAACGGTCGTCTATCCCAACCCGGAAGAAAGCGAAGCGATGAACCTTGGACTGAAAATGGCGGAAAAATTGGATGCTGATATTTTATGCGGTACCGACCCTGATGCAGACCGCCTCGCTATTGGTGTGAAAGACAGCCAGGGCAAATGGGTGCTGATGAACGGAAACCAGACAGCTGTACTGGCATTTAATTACCTGATCGAAGCGAGAAAGACAAAAGGTATTGCAAAACCAAACGATATGGTGATTACTACTATTGTCACCACACCGATGATTGATGCGATAGCAGCCGGCAATAACGTTGGGTGTTACCGTGTGTTGACCGGTTTTAAATGGATCGCTGATCTGATCAGGCAAAAAGAAGGTAAAGAAAATTATATCATCGGTGGCGAGGAAAGTTTTGGCCTGATGATAGGTGATAAGATAAGGGACAAGGATGGTGTCAGCGCTGTGGCCTTGCTCTGCGAGATGGCCGCCTATGAAAAAGAGAAAGGAAGAAGCCTGTATGAAAAAATGATTGATCTCTATCTGCAGTATGGTTTTTACAAAGAGCATCTTATCTCCATCACCAAAAAAGGAATGGATGGCCAGCAGCAGATCGCAGCCATGATGGAAGGCTATCGCAACAATCCGCCGGTAACTATCAATGGTTCAAAAGTGGTGAAACTGCTGGACTATGAAAAACAAACTTCCAAAGACCTTGTCAACCAGTCAACCCAACAACTTGATTTACCTAAATCAAATGTGCTGCAATTTATGCTTGAAGACGGCAGCCTCATTTCGGCCCGGCCCAGCGGCACAGAACCCAAGATCAAATTCTATTTCAGTGTGAATGCAAAACTGGACAGCGCTGCCAGCTTTGAAAAAGTGAATGCACAACTGGATGAAAAAATCAAAGCCGTCATCGCAGATATGAAATTGTAAATACTATGCGGCATACACTGATTATATTTCTGCTTGTTTTTTGTTCTTCCTGTTCCACCCAGGCGCCAACAGAAAGTGAAGTGAAACAAATGGTGCAGTTGTGGTATATGCAGGAAAGTTCCGGCGATGGTTCCGGTCGTTGGGAAGTAGAAGGAGTCACTGTTCTTTCGGTAAAAAAAGATGAACAGCGAAAAGATGTTTTTAATACGCTGAGCCATGTCACCGGCACCCGTCATTTTCCGCCGCTGGCTGAGCCACGACCCAACGAACCTTTCTCTGATACATTACGAATGGACCTTCGCTGGAACGGAGCAAAGTGGGTGACGGCGGAGTGAGTTCATTCCAGCATCAGCGACAGCTCCATCAGTTCAGCTTGTTTGTATTTATCCTTTTCGCTGTCAAAACATTTACTAAATTCTTCCAGCAGGTGGCGGATCACCTGTTTGTTCTTTTGTGGTTTGAAGTAATGCCCTGTCGGCGGAACAGAAATGCGTTTGAAGTAATTGTCAACATCCTGGTGTGTGAAAACCTGTCCAGATGTTGGGTCAATAAAGAATTCGATTTTATGCTGTGGGTTGGGAAGGGTTTCGTCTGAATAACCCGGTTTGAAATAGGCGATGACAAACTGCCGCGGGAGATTGATGGCTCTTACCGGAATATCGAGCAGTTCGCAAAGCAGCAGGTACAGGATGCCGTTACTGAGCTGATTGCCCCGTTTGGCCTCAAGTGTCTTATGGAGTAAAAATTCAGCAGGCTCTTTATAGCTGATCTCAGTTCCCTTCAACCCGTAATAGCTATAGAGAATACTAGTCACCACGTTGATCTGCTCCAGTGGTGTGAGGTAGTTGTTCAGTTCAAGCCAGATATTTCTTCGCACCTTTTCAATTTCATGCAACACTGTGGCCGTGGTAATATCCGGGTATTGAAATTTGGAAACCAGTAAGGAACCCACCATCAGGTCATGATGACCGGATACATTCCATTCATGAAAATCCCCGGTGAGGTCACGGTAATGAAGACGATGGATCAGCATTTCGATCCGCTGTTGCACGGGTTCGTCAGGAGTGGTTTCCCAAAGATGCTCCAGGCTGGGGATAATAGGTTTGCCATAATCAACAATTTTCCTGCTGACGGCATCAAACACTTCTTCATCAGGGTCATCAATGAGATGAAGCAAAGCAGATATTTCACGGTTCGTTTCCATGGTATAGAATCCATCACAATATCTTTATTGCATCCGAAAGCGAATAGTTAAACTTTTCCACAGGAGTGGAGAAGCAAGTACGATGTCAGAAAGGTGAAGCACAGTTTCCGGTTGAACACAGCCTTTCTGAAGCTTCCCTGCATTTACCTTGTATTTTATCTTTTTCTTGCGACCACCATCCAGTCCCACGGCTTTGGTTCTTTCAGCCATGCAGGAGGTTTATGAAACTCAGTGGTCCAATCGTATTCGATCTTTTGAAATTCTTCTGCTGCGAAGCCGGCTTTTGACAATAATAATTGCAGCTCTTCTTTGAGATAATGTTTATGCGGCACCGCATCAATATCGGCATTTCCCTGTAGGATGTTGTTCCATTTGCGGATAGCTTCTTTGGCTTTTTTGGTTGCGGGAAAAAGATGCCTGTCAATCTTCCAGTGTTGCTGAACGATATGGGTGAGCAGGAAAGATTCGAGAGAAGGTATGGTTATTACAATACGTCCGCCCTTTTTCACACAGGCAGAAAGCGAAGCAAAAAAAATATCCCTGTCTTTTTTATCCGGAGTCAGGATGGCATTGATGCAGATCCCAAAATCACAGGCAGGTACTTTTGTTTTTTTACCGGACATATCCGCCCGGATATAGTCCACGTTTTTGTATTGCGGGTATAACTGCTTTGCTATTTCAAGGTTTTTGGCAGAAATATCAAGGGCATATACTTTTTTAAATATTGGTGACAGCACCGGCAGCCATTTGCCGATAGCACAACCTATATCTATGACAGTTTTACTTTTGGAAGCGTATTGCTTTATCACTGCCCTGATCAATGATTTCTTGTCGTTGTGCAGCACATCAAATATCTCATCGCTGTAGGAAGGAGCTATTTTTTCCCAATAGGAACGCTTCATGGTTTGCGTGGGTAATGATTGTTATCCAAATCAACACCTTGACAGTTATAAAAAATCAGTGACCCCGCAGGGACTCGAACCCTGGACCTACTGATTAAGAGTCAGTAGCTCTACCAACTGAGCTACGGAGTCATTCCCTTTTTTTCTGGGTGATTACAAATATATGAAATGGAGGTTGCTCAGAAATTCCTTTCCAATATTTTGTAAAACGCAAAAGCAGCAAACAGTGCAATGCCGCCAACAACCCACCATAATAAAGTGAAACCGGATTTATCCGCCAGTTGTGCTCCCAGCAATGGCCCGAGACATTGCGCTGCCGACCATGCCATGGTATACAGCGCTGCATATTGTCCCCGGTTGCCGGGTTGGGTGCGGCTGATCCAGTAAGTATTCATAAAGGGCATTGAAAATATTTCACCAAAGGTTACAGCAATGATCATCACAAAAGCCAGCACAGCACCCATGCCGGGAATATTAAGCATGATAAACGAGATGCCAACAAGGGCCACTCCAACAGCAATAAGTACACTGTTACTTTGTCGTCCTTCCATTTTATACACCAGCACCATTTCTATCAATGCAATGATAACACCATTGACAGCCATCAGTAAACCGATATAGGGCTCTGAAAAACCCAGTTCTTTTTTAAAAAAAACAGGCATGTTGGTAAACAACTGGAAAAAACAGGCAGCAAAAAGAAAGGTAGCCACTATGAATAGCAGGTAGGTCTTATCGCGGTAGGCGCCGGGCACTTTGTTCCCGGGTTGGTCTTTACTATGAACAGGTTTGTAGTTGGTCGGTTTCAAACAAAACCAGAGTAAAATCGCTGCAGAAATATTGGTAAAGCCATCTACCCAAAACAAGAGTTCATAATTGACTTTTGCAATGATCCCTCCCATAAAACTTCCTACGGCCCAGCCAATATTTATGGCAAGCCGGTTAAGAGCATAGGAACGGGTGAGGTTCTCTTTTTTACTATAAAATGCCACCGCAGTGGAATTAGCCGGGCGGAACGCTTCGTTCACAAAACTGACAGCAAAAGTGAAAGTGCAGATCAGCGGGTATGATTTCATCTGGCCCAGAACGATGAAAAGCACACCACCGCCAAACAAAGTGATGAGCTGAACAGGGTAGAAACCTATGCGGTCTGTCATTCTGCCGCCCAGCCAAGCACCGCTGAATGCCCCTGCGCCAAACAATCCAAACACAAGCCCGGCTTGTGAAATACTATACCCCATAGCGGGACTGGTGAGGTAAAGGGTCATAAAAGGTACGACCATTGTTCCGCTGCGGTTGATAAGCATCACCAGCGATAACAACCAGGTTTCCCTTGATAAACCCGCATAGGCGTTGCGATAGGTATTTATGGTGGAAAAAAGCATGAAGTGGCGCAAAATTAGCAGAAGGCTGTAATATATATTCTACTGAAAATGCTGAGCGGTATGGAGGTTTCAGGTATTTTAGATAATTTCAGCGTCAAATTTTACCAACATGAAAAAACTGATCACACTGTCACTGATGATATCAGCCGTTTTTGTTTTTGTGAATTGCGGATCGCAACGTAAAACTGCTTCATCTGCGCCTGCAGCAGCAGCTTCTACCTATGAAAATCATATACAAACAGCAGTGATGGCTTATTGCACTCCCTGCCATGTGCCGGAAAAGGGCGGGAATAAGAAAGCGTATGACAATTATGCCAACGTGAAAGCTGATATTGACGAGATCATCCGCCGGATTGAACTCAATCCCACAGACAGGGGTTTTATGCCCTTTAAAAAAGCCAAACTTGCCGATAGTACCATTGCTGTATTTAAAAAATGGAAAGAAGACGGACTGGTTGAGAAATGATCTTTTTCTTTCCTGAGCAGAATCATCCTTCCGGTCAGCTTTAAAATCCCGAAATTCGCTGTCTAAACAAACCTTATGGTTACAGTAAAAGATATTATTGCCGGTAAGCCGCCAATGTTCAACACGATCGAACCCACAGCATTGGTGATTGATGCGCTGACCATGCTCAACTCTGTTAACCTCAGCTACCTGGTGGTGATGGATCAGGCAGGTTACAAAGGTATTTTCTGTGAAAGGGATTATTGCCGGAATGTGATTTTAAAGAACAGGTCGAGCCGTGACACCCCGGTCAGCGAAGTGATGACGGTGGATCTGCCCATTGTACAAATGACAGATACTGCAGAGCATTGTATGGAAACAATGAATCTTCACAGGACCCGTTACCTGCTGGCTTATGATGATGAAGAATTCAAAGGTGTGGTGACCATCCACGATTTGCTGCGCCAGGTACTGGCCAATAAAGAAATGGTCTTTGATCACCGGCTTGCGGGTCAGTTGCTCGATCATGATGAAGGTGGCAAGGTTTTCTGACAATTATTTTGTATCCCCATAGTATTTTTTAGTGACCCACGCAATGGGCAAGCCTGCCATGAAAATAAGGATGAGCATTGCTATGATGGCCTTTTTCCAGGCAAAAGGCTGCGGAGGTGTTTCGCTGAGCGGAACGATCACCCGGTTCATGATCAGCCATACCAGCAGCCCGTATAATAAACCACTAATCACATGATGCCTGGTAAGAAATCTCATCATTTGGGCGGCAAGGACAAAAAGAGCTGCAAATCCTGTGGCAATAATGAAATGAAATAGTAAACCCCAGGCCACCATAATGGAACTTTCTGTAAATGCTTTTTTGCCAAACACACCGCTGGCAATAAAGCAAAGCACTTTATCAGGTGTGCTGTTTGAATTACTAATATAGGCATTGGCACAGGCTGCTATAATATCCAGTGAACCGGCCAGCAGCCCGGCAATGAAAATCACTTTCAGCAAAGATGGTTTTGAGTGCATTTCACAAGCAGTTTATCAGATAAGTATAATTGTGCAGTAATCTTTTTTTGAATATCAGCACATCTTCATTCAAGCCGGGATGATTGTTTCCAGAGCCAGGCAGCGATCAATAGCCTCATCAGCGGCTGAAAACTGTAATTGTAATGTTCAATAAACCTGTTGACTGCCGGATTATTCCAGAAGCTATTACCCAATGCCATAAAACTACCCAGGCTCCATACAACCAGGAGCATGGCCAGTATTTTACTAAAACCTTTTTCGGGCAAAAGGCTAAGACCAAAAAAAAGATTGCCGAGGCCAAATGCGAGGATAAACAAACCAAAAAGCGGCGCTCCCAGCAAACCAGCGTTATCTAATAGAGCTTTCAGCGATTCTTTTACTGAAGCAGTTTCAGTAATGGAATATTGTTCTCTCAAACTATTGATATAAAACAGCACATACATCTGCCTGGTGATCTCAGCAATCGCAAAAACAGCAATGAAAATAAAGCCAAGTCCCGCAAAACCTGCTGATCTTTTGATGCGCAGTAATGTGAAGCCCCACATTGCTATCAGCACCATCAGGCAATGGAATATTACCCACCAGCGGTTAAGTAAATAGATGCTGTCCTTATACAATAACACTCTTTCTTCAAAACCGGAAGGGCCGGGAGGGAAAAACAAATGAATGCCGAGGGTGGTGATTACCGTGAGCATGCAGCATATTGCTGCAAATCTTGTAAAGGTTTTAGAGAGAATCATGGAACCATTTTACAGTAAAATACTTCAGGCTTTTTGTGTTTAGCAGTTGTATTTGGCGAATGGTTGCAGGTGTTGAAGTCAGGTTTAGTACCGTTATTGACGGAAATTTAATCCGCTCATTTGCTTTTCCATGATCACAAACTCTAGTGGCTGTGTGGCGGTGCCAAAACGGTCATTTTCAGGAAAGGGTTCTTTTGCACCGGTGAGTTGGTACCCCAACCGTTCATACCAACTGATCAGTTCATGCCGCACAGAAATGACCCGCATGAAAACGGCAGTGCATTTTGCAGACATGGCAAATGTTTCCAATGCCTTCATCAGTTCTTTTCCAACACCTTTTCCCTGCGACAGCGGGTAAACCGCAAACATTCCGAAATACAGTTTATCTCCTCTTTTTTGAAGTAACACACAACCGTCTATTTCTGCATCATCATTTTCATATTTAAGAAAAAATGTTCCGGGTGAACCCATGAGTTCTTTCATAGCCTGCTCATCAGTTCGCAGATCGCCGGCCACCACATAGGCTTCCGTAGTCCAGCCTTTTTTGGATTCTTCTCCACGATAGGCGCTGTTCAGCAGTTTTACCAATGCAGGAATGTCTTTTGTTGTAGCTGGAATGACGGGCATAAAGAAAAATATGGAATCAAACAATCATGTTTGGTTTTAACTGACAGTTCATACAATTTTCGATCAAAACCGGGAATCCTGCACTTTCTTTGATAAGAACCTGGCTAGTCTTCTGTAATTAATTATAAATGTAAGCCGTAATCGGCTTGCTGAATTAGCATTTATTGACAAATTGTTACAGTTTGGGAAACCCTGAGCTATAATTAAAAATCAGTTAACAACTTATTACAAATTGAAATAGGTGCGTCTCTATTTTTCAATAAGTAACCGGTAATACATTTATATACTCGTTCAGTTCCATATGCGATGTCTTCCGGAATGGCTGCGTTGTATCCGTCAGACGGATGATACGGGAAACCCTGAAGTCACGGTAATCCCGGCGCTGGTGACACCAGCCGATGATATGCCAGTTGAATGCATAAAAGATAAGCCCGATGGGCTCCACCTTTCGCCTGCTGATCTCTTCTTTATTGTTTTTATACTCAATTTCAATAATGGTTTTTGCGGCAATGGCATTTTGCAATAAAGGCAGGTATTCAAAACTCAGGTTATAACACTCCGGTTTCCGGAACCTTATCTTTTCATTCAGTAATTCCAGTTTCTCTTTCTGGTGTCCCCGTAAAACTGCCTTCACTTTATCAAGGGCTGTGGCATAATGTTTCTGAATGGCCTGGTCGGTGAAACCATTCACTAAGGCTTCTACCAGCAACAGTGCATTGGCTTCTTCGGTACTGAATGACACCGGCGGCAGGAAATAACCCTGCACCACAAAATAGCCCCTCGTCGCTTCAAAACTTACAGGGATGCCCAGTTCAGTAAGGGCTTTGATGTCACGATAAACAGTGCGGACACTTATATCGTATTTTTCGGCGATTTTTTCGGCCGGAACAAATTTTTTTGACTGCAGCAGGGTGAGGATACCCAGCAAACGATCCATGCGGTTCATGGCCTAAAATTAATTGAATCAGGCATTGATGCTGAAAAATCTGCTGTGTTTGCAACCCTTTTTTATGCAGGTCAGTCAGGGAAGGGTCAACTGCCTGAATTGAGAAAGATCACTGCAATAGTAACTTTGTTTGCTTTTGTTTCCATGCAATATGCAAGACAAGCCGCATACTTCGAATGCCGGCTTTCCAATTTTTTCAGCACGCCACAGAACCAATGTGATTGTGAAAGAGCCTGGGAAAGGACAGACCTTCCGGAGTCTTCAGATAATACTGTCCCCGTCCGTCATGCACATGTCCATATAGATGAATCATTTTTTTCTGAAACCTTTTTGATCGAAGAATCAACTCACAACCACATAGTTGAAATCAATACTTCAACTAAAAAACCCGGTTTGTCAACCGGCTTTCTCTCTTGCCTTGAACATCCCCCGCAACCAGTTTGAGTTATATAATTTTTATTGCTGACCGGGTGCATTAGCCCGGTTATAGTTATTCCTTTTAATCAACTCAAAAGTTAATAATGAAAAATATTATTGCAATGGCATTGCTGTCACTATGCTGTTCCCTGGCAAAAGCTCAAAGCACATCCAATCCAGCCGTATTATACGGAACTGTTCAGCTACATGACCTGGAGACGCCGCCTTTCGGGGATTGGTTCCGGCCAAATTTTGATGCTTACAAACCGTCAGACAGTATTGTAAAAGCTATCAAACAATTATCCTTACAAGACATAGCGATTGAAATATTTATGGGCACCTGGTGCGGCGACAGTAAAAGAGAAGTACCCCGGTTCTTTAAACTGCTTGAGAGCATTTCCTTTCCGCAACAACAAACAAGACTAATTGCTTTGGGTGGCGGCGATTCATTAATAAAGCAAAGTCCTCAGCACGAAGAAGCCGGAAAAGGAATATTTCGTGTACCCACTATTATTGTTTATAAAAAGGGAAAGGAGATCGGTCGTATCAATGAGTATCCTGCTTTTTCATTGGAAAAGGATCTTTTTTCGATTTTATCCGGTTCGGTGTATGAACCCAATTACAGGAGCTTTGCAACAATAAAGAAATGGCTGGCTGACGGAACTTTGCTTGAAATGAACATCAGCAATCATGGATTAGCAGTGCAATTGCGTCCGTTGGTTGCCAGGGAATCTGAACTAACCAGTCTTGGCCGGTTACTGCAGCAGCAGGGGAGAAAAGAAGAAGGTTTGCGCATCCTGCAGATCAATGCGATCCTTTTTTCTGAATCGGCCATGCTTTTGCATTACCTGGGTGAAGCCTATCTGCATACCGGCGATTCAATAAATGCGGTAACATCGCTGGAAAAAGCAATTGAACTGAATAATGATCCGCAACGGGTAAAGAATATTCTCAAATTGCTATACGAAGCAAAAGGAGTGAAGCACCAGATGTGATAGTTGAAAAGAGGCTGTCTCAAATCCAGAAAAAAACACAGAGATCATGAGTTGACTGAGCTACACAGAGAAAAAATTTTCTTAAGTATCAAATCTCTGCGCAACTCTTTTTCTCTGTATCTCTGTGTTGAAAATACTTTTGAAACAGCCTCTTTTTTATATTTTACTTTTCAGCACTGATCACAATCGCACTGGCATCAATTACAACATTGCCATCAGGAAAATGATGATGAAGTAATTCAAATACTTCGTCTTTTATTTTTTTCCGGGTCGCATCGTCGGCTTTGCCAAGCGCTGCCACAATAGGAGCTCCAACTTCAGTCATCATATTCCAGTAAGTGTCCGCTGATCCGGCATTTAGTTTTGTGAGCACTTCCTGTTCTGTAATATGCTTAAAATCCGCCTCTTCGAAAATGCTTTTCATCAGACCCGGTTTGCTGCAGCGAAACATTCCGGGAGAGCCAGGCAGTGGTTGCGGCAGCTCCATATTTTTGGCAATAGTGCCCATCATTGCTGTCACCCAATAATTTTTTTCAGGAACATTCCAGACTGATGTTGCCATCCTGCCGCCCGGTTTTAATACTCTTGCCATTTCGTTGGCTGCTATTTGCATGTCGGGAAAGAACATGAATCCAAAGCGGCAACTGATCGCATCGAAACTTTCATCCTCAAAAGGCAGTTCGCAAACATCGCATGCCACCGTTTGAATATTGCCAATGTTTCGGAAAGCTGCGTTTTCCCTTGCAATAGCCAGCATATCTTCTGCAAGGTCGGTGATTACCACTTTGCCATTATCCAGCATGGTTGCAATGGTAAGCCCCGGCTCGCCGGTGCCGGCTGCTATATCCAGCACCATGTCATCACCTGCAGGCTGGATGGATTGAATGATGGATTCTCCCATGGGTCGTAAAAATTCCATGGTCAGGCGGTCCCATTTTTTCCAGCCGGGTGAGAATTTGTTCCAGGATTGGCGCTGCTGATCCCTGATTTCTTCTAATTGTGCATTCATAATTGACACGTTTTAAAGTGAAGAAAAAAGTCCAGAGGGGATGGAGATGGGAATATGAAATTACAAAAAGCCAATTCACCATTCCGGAATTTTATGCCTTTTCTTTGCTTTGCCAATACCTGCCGGTTGCCGGTTTTCTTTATCAGCGGTAACCCAGTTCAGGGTATAACCGTTAACTTGGAGGTTCATTTTAATCCCGTTGACATGAAAAAAACGATTCTTATTCTTTTTGTTTTTTGCGTTTGTAATGCAGTGGCTCAAAATACCGGCAGAATGGATTTTGAACGCTACAACCCTCCTTCCACACTTGTTGTACCGGGCAAGCCGGTGACAAAAGCAAAATTCCCTTTTATTGATGTTCACAACCACCAGTTCCGTATGCCTGATATGGACCTTGGCACTTTGATAAAAGAGATGGATAAATTAAACATGAAAGTGATGGTGAACCTGAGTGGGCAAAGCGGTGAATCCATAAAAAAATCAATGGCTAACATTAAGCAAAACTATCCCGGCCGGTTTATGGTATTTGCCAATGTTGATTTCAGGGGAGTGGGTAATGATGGCTGGGCAGAAAATGCAGCAAAGCAACTGGAAGAAGATGTAAAGAACGGAGCCTGTGGTTTGAAAATTTATAAGAGTCTTGGTTTTTCTGTGAATGATGTGAGCGGAAAAAGGGTGGCGGTTGATGATTCCCGGCTTGACCCGGTGTGGAAAAAAGCAGGTGAGTTAAATATACCGGTGATCATTCATACGGCCGATCCAAAACCTTTCTGGGAACCTGTTGATTCTACCAATGAAAGATGGCTGGAACTGACCTTGCATCCTAACCGGAGGAGAGGAGATACCAATCCCGTTCCTTGGGATACATTGATCGCAGAGCAGCACCGCCTGTTCAAAAAGCATTCAAAAACTACTTTTATCGCTGCCCATTTTGCCTGGTTTCCCAATGACCTGGCCAGGCTTGGCAAATTACTGGATGAAATGCCTAATGTGGTGATCGAATTCGGCGCTGTCATTGCAGAACTGGGAAGGCAACCAAGAACAGCAAAACAGTTTTTTACAAAATACCAGGACAGGATTTTATTTGGCAAAGACAGTTGGGTGCCGGATGAATATGCCACTTATTTCCGAGTGCTGGAAACAGAGGATGAATATTTCCCCTATCATAAAAAGTATCATGCTTTCTGGGCCATGTATGGTATGGGATTGCCGGATAATATTTTGAAAAAGATCTACTACAAGAATGCATTACGCATCATTCCGGGCATAGATAAATCGCAATTCCCCGATTGATATTTTAAAAGTTAACTTTGCATCGTTGCAAACCTGGCTATCGGTCTCCTTTTATAGGAGGCAGGAAAGTCCGGACAGCGCAGAGCAGTGCACCCCGTTATAAGCGGGGCTTCCCGGAAACGGGAAAGAGAAAGTGCCACAGAAAATAACTACTCTGAAAGGAGAAAAGGTGAAAATGTGAGGTAAAAGCTCACAGCTTTTGATGGTAACATCATTTGCGGGTAAACCTTGCATGCTGAAATGCCACGTATAGTACCGCCCGAGGGCTGCTCGTCCGATGGTACAGGGTAGGCAGATTGATCCCGCCTCAGGCGGGACAGATAAATGATAGCCCACGACAGAATCCGGCTTACGGTTTGCAACTTTTTTGTAATATGCCATGCTTAATGAGTATGGCATATTTATTTTAGGCCATTACCAATATATCCACCCAATTCCATCAGCCAGGCAATGCCCAGGTGCACCATCAGCCCCCCCCAGATACTTTTGGTATGATACACTACGATGCCCAGCAACAGCCCGCCGAAATAGGAGCTGATACATTCACCTAAAGGTTTACCAAAATGAATGCAGCAATAAAAACAGGCCATCGGCAGCATAGCATCTTTTCCTGCCCATTTTACAAAAGCGAGTACTAAAAACCCGCGGAAGAAAATTTCGATGCCGATAAAATCACTGCCATAAGAAAGTTCGAACAAAACTTTCTGCCACCATGTTGTTGCTGTTTCACCTGTTTCTTTCAGTTTGGGATACATGGCCAGGAAATCAGGTTGCGTGGATGCAGCCGCTATCAGTGGCAGCATGATGAGCAACATCAGCCAATAAGGTTTCCAGTTTATGTTTTTTGTGGTAGTGCCATAAAAAGGTTGTTGCGGGTCAAAAAATTTCCAGGTGATAAAAAGAATACTGATGACCAGCAGTAATAACACAGGCCAGTAGAGTACCTGGTTCAGGTAATCATTGGTCGTTTCGTTTGCATGGAATGAAAAATCAATCCGGAGTGACGCTTTGATGGCGAAAAGGAGAGGACCGATAATGAGCAGTGCCAGGAACTGCCGGTGACGGAAATAGTTTTTGGCTTCGATAAACCGGAATAAACTATAACAACCAGCAAAAGCGATAAAATAAATCAGGAAACGGGAAATGGTTCGGGTGAAAAATGAAGGCTGTCTGCTGATGGCATCTTCTATTCCAAAATGATAATTCAGGAAAACCAGCAGCCCTGTCAGCGCTGATCCTGCCAGCAATGTCAGCTTGTTGATTGCTGAAAAATAACTGCCTATGTAATTGAAAATGGGCCTCATCCGGCACGGAAAATAGTTTTTTTTTGAATGGCTTAAACTTTCCTGCGCCATGCAGTTCCAAAGTTCCGTTAAATGATTCCACACCCTAAAACAAAAAGTATAGCCATGAAACTATTTTCCACTAACCGGTTAGCCGCTGCCCTTGCAGTCATTATGCTTTCCGCTTTTTTATTTTCCTGTCAGAAAGAAAACAGTTTTTCTGAATCTGCATCCACTGCAACCGTAACGGAGGAAGAGGCTGCCACTTATTCAGATGAAAGCCTGCAGGCCGAAGGAAGTTTTGATGATGTCGGCGATGTAGCCTTCACTGCTGCTGAAGAAGAAGGCGAAGTGAGTGCCCCTAACGGCCGTGTATATCCGTTTGCTGAATTGCGTGCCCGTCTCGGCAATTGCGTAACGATCACTGTTTCTCCTAACGACAGCACTTATCCCAAAACCATTACTATTGATTTCGGCCCGAATGGCTGCTGGTGTGCTGATGGCAAACACCGCAGGGGCGCCATCGTACTTCATCTCACCGGCCCCATCCGCAGAAGCGGCTCTGTGCTCACCATCACATTCCGTGATTTTTATATCAACCGTGCCCATATCGAAGGCACCAAGATTATCAGCAACCTGAGTGAGAACGGGAATATTAAATTCACCGTGCAGGTGGTAAATGGTAAAGTGACATTGCCCAGTGGCCGTGGTTTCAAATACAATGGTATCAAGTATGTGAAACAAGTGGAAGGCGGCGACACCCGGTTCATTCGTGATGATGTATACCGTATCGAAGGCCGTTCACAGACTGAATTTAATGGTGGTCTCGTTATAACGCTGAATACAGAATCACCCCTGGTGAAAAAAGTCATCTGCCCCTGGATCAGCAACGGTAAACTGAAAGCAAAGATCAATGACCGGGTATTGTATCTTGATTATGGCGCACCGAATAACGGCGATTGCGATAACAAAGCATTGCTTACCTGGAACAATGGCAATAACCAGAGACTGATCACACTACCATAATAAATAACCGAACCGTATCCGGGAAGACTCCGCTAAAAAGCCTGTTGCAAGTGCAACAGGCTTTTGCGTTTTTAGTCCAATGAAAATTACCGTCCAGAGTAATATGTTGAATGCTTAAGTTATTATTCAATATAATAACTGATCAGCGTAGAAATTTTTTCTAATTGCATTTGCGGATAACCCATCGGGGCTTTTTCCGTTTTATATTTCAGCGCTCCCACACCCGGTTTGAAAATCATCACATCTTTGCGGAAGAAAGGAGCATTTTTTTCAAACAAGATACAGTCATTGAATTGTCCCGCCGGGCATTTCATTTCCTCTTTTAATTTTACGGAACGCCCCATGGCGGCATTGTCTTCAAAGCTGGTAAGATAGCGGGCAGAATCACCGGCAAAAAGTGCATACTCTTTTTTACTGTCCTTGATGCAGTCTTGTGCAAAGAACCGGTTATTGATGCCGAAGATGACGGAGTCATTTGTATAAAGAAATTCCGGCAACCCAACATCTTTGTTTGTTTTCCACCAAACAAGATTATCAGGCAATGACCTGTAGGCCTTGAAATGAAGCGTATCGTATTCAAGGTGCGAAAACTGGCCATCTGTAAAAACTGAATCCTGGTAAACCCAATAGCTTTTGGCACTGACAGGCATCAGGCCACAATGTTTTTCCTGGCAGTCAATAGCTACGAGGTCAGTACAGGAATAACTTTGGTTAAGCGGCGATACTGTTTGCTGAATACATTCCTTAGCGATATTAATCGCTTCAAACCGTTCTTTACGGCAGGCGGTGAAAAAAAGAGTGGCTGATAAAAGGGGTACAAATATTTTTTTCAAAGGAATTCGTTTTACATCTAAAGGAGGCACAAAATAGAAAGCGGGTTTTATAAATCATAACTTTCCTAAGAAAAATTCCGATGCAAAACCGTAAATACTGAATAAATGATTGAGGCTTACAGTCATGTATAGTCACTTTTTTTTGATGCCGGCCCTGATTATGATTCAGAAACAGTTTTTTTTATTCGTATTTCTACGATTTTCTATACCAATCGGGTAAACGAAACCAGTCATATTATGATAAACACATATTGTCTTAACTATCCTGATGCTATATCTTCGTTTTGCCTTTTTCTGACCTTATTCAAAACTAAAACCGGTAATGCGCAACCACCGTATCCTGATCCTGTTAGGGGTCGTTCTTATTTTTTTGGCATCCTGTCGCAAGCAGGATGTTGTTCCCTTAGCGCCATTCAATCCACAGCCTTCAAATCCTGCTCCCGGCCCCGGCAATCCCAATGAAGATATTCACCTGTTATTGGGCAACCCGAGCAATGCAGCTATAAGAACCGACAGTTTCAACAATTTCCTGATGCTGAAAGGATATTATACTCTTTCGTTTAGCCGTGACAGGGGAATACCCAACTGGGTTAGCTGGCATTTGCAATCCAGTGACATTGGCACTGTGTCAAGACAAAATGATTTCAGAGCCGACCCGTCCATACCCGCAGGTTGGTTCAGCCCGGCATCCAATAGTTATTCCGGCAGTGGTTTTAACAGGGGACATAATTGTCCATCGGCAGACCGCACTGCAACCGTGGCGGCCAATTCTTCCACTTTCCTGATGACAAATATGATCCCGCAGGCGCCTAATCTTAATCAGCAAACATGGGCCAATTTTGAAAACTATCTCCGTTCGCTGGTGAATGGCGGGAGTGAAGTTTATATCATCATGGGATCCTATGGCGCAGGAGGAACAGGTAGCAACGGTCCTGCAACAACAATCAGTAACGGCAATATCACTGTACCGGCACATGTATGGAAAGTGGCATTGATACTGCCACAGGGAGAACAGGATATCAGCCGTATCAACAGTTCCACAAGAGTTATCAGCATCAGCACACCCAACCGCAATGATGTGAGCAGCGACTGGCGGGCCTATCGCACATCAGTGGATGCTGTTGAAGCGGCAACAGGATACAATATTTTTTCTGCCTTGCCTGATTCCATACAGGCCATCATCGAAGCAAGAGTAGATAACCAATAAAAAATGCTTCCGTTTCGGGAAGCATTTCTTGTTTAAGCAGAGTCTGCTTATTTCAATACCCTTTCAAAAAAAGTTTTCATTTCATTCCACGATGCAGTATCGGCAGCAGCATTATATTTTATCGGCAGATTGAATTTTTCTCCCAATGCTGTTGCATCCGGGTTCGTGAAAGCATGAGATGTTCCTTCATAAACTTTAAACACATACCTGGCGCCGACAGAATCCATCTGGTGTTTGAAAAGTTCGGCTTCAGCATTCGGAACGAAAGGGTCATCGCCAGCATGGCATACCAGTATTTCTGCTTTCAGCAGATCTTTATCGGGCGGGATAACAGCCAGGTTGCCGTGAAAACTTACCACTCCTTTCAGGTCGCTTCCCAGTTTTGCCATATTGATCACCTGTGCACCGCCAAAGCAATAACCAATGGCGCCGGCCCTGCTGAGATCGGCCTCTGCATAGGTTTTTATTTTTTCCATAGCGGCATCAAATCTTGCTTTTGCCATTTTCGTATCCATATAAAAAGGCATGGCTAATTTGCCGGCACTGTCGGGAGTTTCTCCTTGTGTGCGGTTGCCATAAAAATCAACAGCAAAAGCAAAGTATCCGAGTTCAGCCAGTTCTCTTGCCCTTTTTTTGGGATAATCATTCAATCCCCACCATTCATGCACAATGATCACCACAGGTCTTTTTTCGGTGCTGTTGGAATCCCATGCTGCATAACCGATCATGTTCACATCACCGGCAGCATAGACGGCATCTTCCGTTTTTATACCCGGTTCTTTGGGTTTGTCATTGCCGGAGCAGGAAATAAGAATAATTCCGGTGAAAATGGCCGCTGCCATCGATTTGATTTTTTTCATAACAGGTGTTTTTGGTTTTACTGAACCAGTACTAAAGTTCAGAAAAAGTTCCTGCTATAAAAAAAATTTCAGGTCATAAAGCTATTCCCGGATTATATGACCGTTGCCGCTGGTGTTGAAATGTGTGACAGGCGGGTTCCCGCGGTAATAGATACGGCTTTCACCGGATGCATCGGCAAAAAAACGCTGCACCGGCTTCACATACGCTTTTCCTGTGCCCGATGTGGAGATGTCCACTTCTTCTGCTGTCACATCAAAGCTGTTCAGCCTGGCATTACCCGAGATAGTGCCAAAAAGATTATCTGTATTGCCGCTGAGGTTGAGAACAGCACTTCCGGAAAGATCCACCTGTGCATTAAACGCCATGCCGGTCATTGTGCATTGCGATGCCCCTGATAAAATATTCCTGATAACGGAGTTTTGTCCTTCAAACCCGCTTATGGTGCCTTTGGATGCGCCACCTAGGTTTAAAGAAACCAGTAGCGGCAGTGATATTTCTATATCCACCCGGCTTCTTTTTTTCTGGTAACGACTATAGCTGATATCAAGTGTATTGCCTGCAGTAATATCAACCCGGAGGTCTGCAATGTCATTGGAGCATCCTTTTGCTTTTACCTGGTAAGTATTTCCTTTTGTAATCGTAATACTTAAATTTTCGCCGGCCATAATTTTATTGAAGCCGGTAATGTTGTAGTTCTTGTCGATCGTTGTATTACAACGGTAATCATCCTTCCAGCAAGATGTAAGGAACATGAGCAGCACAGCAGCTGCCGTTAATTTGTTTTTCATAACAGAAGGTTTAATGATTAATGGCGTTGGTGCAAATGTATTGCCAGTGATGAACGCAATCGTTGCCACATGGATGAACGGCAATACCTGTTAAAAGGATTTATGAAGAAACCCTGAAACTGCTAACAATCATTAGTCGAAGACGATTATCCGTTGCTGATGGATTATAGAGAAATGAAAATTACTTTTTCTCAAACACTTTTTCCCCGCCGACAAAAGTTTTTAGAACCGTTGTGCTGAGTATTTCACTTTCTGCTGCTTTCAGCAGGTCTTTGTCCAGCATGATAAAATCTGCCAGCTTGCCGGGTTCGAGACTTCCTTTTTCATTTTCTTCAAAGTTGGAACGGGCTGCCCAGATGGTCATGCCGCGGATAGCTTCTTCCCTCGTTAGTGCATTATTGACCTGGTAACCTCCTTCGGGCCATCCTTTTGCATCTTTCCTGAATACAGCCGCATAAAATGTTTTGAATGGAGAAATGTCTTCAACAGGAAAATCTGTACCAAGCGGTATCCAGCCATTTTGCTGCAACAGGTCTTTAAAAGCATAAGCGCCTTTTTCTCTTTCTTTGCCTAAACGATCACCGGCCCAATACATATCCGATGTGGCATGAGTGGGTTGTACAGACGGGATCACAGCATTGGCGCCAAATAAATTAAAATCATTTTTATTGACCACCTGTGCATGTTCAATGCGCCAGCGCAGATCATTTTTCCCCTTAAGGTATTTGGCGTAGATATTTAAAATGGTTCTGTTGCCGCTGTCGCCGATGGCATGGGTACACATCTGGAAACCTTTTTGATAAATGCGGGCCGCCACGGAGTCGAAATGTTCCGGGTTGCTGAGCAAAAAACCATAATGATCTTTTTTATCGCTATAGGGCTCCAGCAGACAGGCGCCTCTTGATCCCAGCGCCCCGTCTCCATATACCTTAAAGCTCCTCACATGCAACCGGTCTGTTTTTATCACACCTGTTCTTTCCAGGTAATCATAATTTGCGGCTGCATCACTCAGCATTACATACAACCGCATCTTCAGATCGCCTTTCTCCTGCAGTTCTTTGATATTCTCGACGTTCTCAAAACTTAGCCCGCAATCATCAATAGTGGTGAGGCCCACAGCAAAACAATTGCGTTGTGCATCCAGCAGCGCTTCGCGGAATTGCTCTTTGCTTTGCGGGGGAATATTCCTGCTTACCAGGCCGATGGCTTTGTCAATTAAAATACCTGTCAGCTTTCCGTTCTTCACTTCCACTTCGCCACCGGTGAGTTTGTCTCCCGGTTTTACAGCGGCTAGATCCAGTGCTTTTTGATTGGCAATCGCAGCATGCCCGTCAATCCTTGTCAGGATAACAGGATTATCCGGGAAAGTTTTATCAAGGTCATCTTTGGCGGGGAATTCTTTTTTCTCCCAGTCGTTCTGATCCCAGCCCCTGCCGGTTATCCAGTCGCCGGGTTTGATATTGTTTTCCGTGGCGAACTGTTTTGTTTTTTGAATCACTTCTTCCCAACTGCCGGTGCTGACGAGATCAACCGTCTGCAGGCTGTTGCCATAACCCACAAAATGGGCATGTGCATCAATAAAACCGGGGAAGATGAATTTTCCCTCTGCATCTATCTTTTCTTTTGCATCATATTCTTTTTCGAGATCGGCGATTTTACCCACAGCCATGATCTTTCCGTCCTTTACCACAAGAGCTTCAGCAGTAGAGAATGCGGAGTCAACAGTATAGATCGTGGCGTTGAAAACAAACAGATCGACCTTTTTTTTGGATGAACAGGAGAGAAGGAATATAAACAAAGAGGCAACAGACAGCAGTTGTTTCATTATGGTTTTTTTATTGCCTGAATTTCTCAGGATGCTTTTTATGATGATCCGTATTGTCCTGGAATGATTTTGCAGCTGCTAAGATAGCGGCTTCATTGTATAAATTACCAATAAGGGTGATACTGACAGGTGTGCCGCTGCGGTTAAACCCTATCGGCATGCAAACAACCGGGTGGCCGGTGAGGTTGGTCATGGCAAGCTGGTTACCGGCAAAACTGGGTACGATGACAACATCATAATTGTTCATAAATTCTCCCATGTCTTTGCACAATTGGTAGCGGTAGCGGTTGGCATTGATATATTCAACAGCGGGTGTCATCCTGGCTGTACGAAAAATATTCGGCCAGAAATTTTTATCCTGTCTTTCAATAAGGTCATCCCGGTTGCTCCGTGTCAGTTCATCAAAAGCGGCGGCAGATTCTGCGCCCAATATCAGTCCGATAATATTAAAAGGATAAATGGCGGAGTCAGGAAAATTTACAGCCTGCAGGTCGGCGCCGAGTGAACGATACACATCCAGCACTTTTCTTTCGGGGGCATTGCTGTCAAGTCTTGCAAAATAATTATCCGCATAAGCAATGCGCAGCTTTTTAAAATCAGTTTTTCCGGTATAATCAAATGTATGCTGCACGGAAGAGGGATCTTTCCCGTCAGTACCATGAATCGCAGCATAGACCATCGCTGCATCTTCTGCGCTGCGGCAGATGGGCCCCACTTTATCGAGGCTCCAGCTCAATACCATTGCACCTGTTCTGCTAACGGTGCCGAATGTGGGCCGGAGTCCCGTAACACCACAGCGGGTGGAAGGAGAAACAATGGAACCCCATGTTTCGGTGCCTATCGCAAATGGCAACAAACCTGCTGCTGTTGCTGCCGCCGAACCGGCCGATGAACCGCTTGAGCCCTGCTTCAGGTTCCATGGATTTTTAGTTGCGCCGCCAAACCAGCGGTTGTCGTAAGCCAGTGCACCTAATGAAAGTTTGGCACAAAGCACAGCCCCGGCAGCTCGTAGCTTTTGATACACATAAGCATCTTCATCAATCACCTGGTCTTTATAAGGAGTGCTGCCCCAGGTGGTTTTTGTTCCTTTCACAGCAAAAAGATCTTTTAATCCGTATGGGATGCCATGCAGCGGCCCGCGATAATTGCCTTTTGCCAGTTCCGCATCGGCCTGTTTTGCCTGCTGCATCGCTATTTCTTCGGTGAGGGAAATGACACATTCCAGCGTATCGCCCCATTTTTTTAGCCTGTCAAGAAAAAAACGGGTGAGGTCAACAGAACTGATCTTTTTCTGAATGATCAGCGAAGCCAGTTGCTGCACCGAATAAAAAGCAAGTTCGTTGCGGTTGGCAGGCAGTTCTGCTTTTATCGGCACTGTCCATCCGATCTTTTCTTCTTTGGTTGGAAGATCCCTCTTTACCGGCGCCGGTACAAAAGCAAAAGGGTAGGGCAGGCTGTTGGAAGGAAAAGACTGGTGCATCCGTTGATACAACCGGATATTGCTTCGCAAGTCATCGAGCATTGAATCAGCTTCTGCATCAGCAAAAGAAAGATCATACCATTTCAGGGTTTCCTGCACCTGCCTGATGCTGTCCTGTTTGTTTTGACCATGGAGAAAAAGGAAGGGGCAGCTAAAAAGCAGCAATAAGAAAGCTCTCATAAAAAATGTTTTCGGTATTGAAATTAGGACAAATGCGCTACAACGGTTTATGTTGTATAAATCTTTTAAAAGGGACTCTTCGCTTTGATGAACAGCGAGTCCCTCTTTATATTTTAAGGTTGATAAAATTTATATTCGGCCGGAGACTCGTCTGGAAAGAGAAAACTAGGTAAATAAAACCAAACCAACATAACTACAAAGTTTTTGTCTTTGATTTTCAAATATTTGATACTTTGAAAGCGGATGAAACTTCATATATTTATATGTTGTATGCAAGCCTAAACGACTTCATCCATTAAACTAAGCTTCATATGAATGCCAAATCTTCTATTTTCAGCCTATTCATAATATTTACTCTCTCCGGTTGTGAACAGACTAAAAAGTACTACTACATTGAGGGCAGCAAAGAAGAAAAAGTAATTAAAGCATCCTCGGACTCTGCAGCATATATGGAAGCTGTAAAGTATTTTGAAATATCCAAAAAGGTATATGAGGACATAAAAAAATCATTAGGTAACACATATCTTGATAGACCTCTTAATTTCAAATTGTTAAATAGCAAGCGAGAAGATATTACTTATAGTGTTTATTTTGAGAATAAGGACAGCTTAGAACAGGAATCTGCAAAAAGAATTAATGAGCTGCCTAACACAATAGAAAAATCTTTACAGAAAATTAGAGAAGAGAAACATGGCATTGGCGCTAAATATGACACGTCAGGACTTTATTTAGCTCCAGTTAAAATTTTAAGTGCGAGATTTGTCACAAAAGAGTATTCTAACTATAAAGACATAGCTCTCAGCTATAAAAACGTAAGTAAAAAAAGGATTTCAGCAATAAGATTTAAATGGTACGGTGAAAACGCATTTAATGAGCCGGCGGACATGGGAGCACTCAATGAAGGTTGGGGAGCAGGCTTCACGGACGATATACTAAGACCAGGAGCTACGGGGTATGGAACTTGGAGCATATTAAGTAAAGACGGCAAAAAAGTTTTAATTGCTTATCCATACGAAGTTGCATTTGAAGACGGAACAAAATGGAGTTTAACTGGATACTGATACTAATAAGAAAAATGAAGGCCAAAATTCCAGTACAGCAGCAAGCTCTGAACGTTGGCTGCAAAGGCGACTACCGACATGCTAAAATTATAACAAACTTTGATTAACCGCTTTAAAAGCGTTTTGACAAATGATAAAAATTGAAAACATGAGATATGTATTTATTCTCATCGTGGTTGTGACATGTTTTAGTTGTAAGAAAGAGACTATAGACAAAACACCTAAATTACTTTCACGAACATGGAAAATGACAGCATGGGAAGTAGTGACACCTCTTCAGGGAACGCCTCTTGAAGGACAATCATCTAACTGGTATGCACCAGGTGGTTGTTATTCAGAAATGACATGGGACTTTCAGTCAAATGGCGACTTAATAATAAAAGATGCCCCTTCGTGTATTCCGTCTGGAAGTTCAGGAGTTTATAATAGCAGATGGATTTTAGTTAACAATAACAAAGAAATAAACGTGACCGGAAGCCCTTTTGCGACTTTCACTTACAATATCGTCAGCTTGACTGCGACAAAACTTGTTGTTCAAAGGAACGAGACTGTTGGTTATAGTGGTGGGACAATTAATTTATTACTGCAAAGAGAATATACAGCTCAATAATTTGGAAGCCCTGCAGCCAACAATAGTATTTGCAAAAGCGGAGCTTGATATTCAAAAAAATTTGATCAGGAAAAAAGATGAGAGCAATTGTTTACGAAAAATATGGCCCGCCGGAAGTTCTTCAACTGAAAGAGATAAAAAAACCGAAGCCGAAGGATAATGAAATTCTTATAAGAATTAAAGCGACCGCTGTCAACGCTGCCGACTGGCGTTTGCGAAAACCGGATCCTTTTTTTGTACGCTTTTTCTTTGGGCTTTTCAAACCCAGGAAAAAGATACTTGGGGTAGTATTTTCAGGTGAAGTAGAGGCAACCGGGAAAAATGTAACCTTGTTTAAAACCGGCGACGAGGTTTTTGGATCAACCGGCATGGGAGTAGGTGCTTATGCAGAATATAAATGTCTTGCCGAAAATGCTGTAGTGACGATCAAGCCTCCCGGCATTTCTCATGAAGGCGCTGCTGCTATTCCTTTTAGCGGAACGACAGCATTTCATTTTCTTAACAAAGCAAATATCCGGTCCGGCCAGAAAGTTTTGATCCATGGCGCTTCGGGAAGTGTAGGAACTCTTGCAGTTCAGCTCGCCAAATATTACGGGACCGAAGTGACCGCCGTATGCAGTTCGGTGAATTTAGAACTGGTACGATCACTAGGTGCAGATAAAGTGATTGATTATACAAAGGATGATTTTACTGAGAACAATGAACAATACGACATCATTTTTGATGCTGCTGGAAAAATATCTTTTTCTGCAAGCAGAAAAGCATTAGCGCCAAAAGGAAAATATGTGTCAGTGAACAAAGGCTTTGCAAGAGATCGTACCGATACCCTTGTTTTTCTTAAAAATTTGGCTGAGACCGGTAAAATAAAACCCGTTATTGACAGGAGCTATCCGCTTGAACAAATGGTGGAGGCCCATCGCTATGCGGAAGGAGGACATAAAAGGGGAAATGTAGTGATCACTGTTTAACGCCTCTCCTTTAGACTAAATGCAGGAAAAGGTCAAAAGATTTTAGGTTGAAATAGTTTTGATCTCTGGAAGAGACTCGTTTGTGGAATAAAACAGCTAAACTCGCAAGAACACATACCTCATTGTTGTCTTTTAAAAAAGAAGCTGCCTCCGTCAACAGAGGCAGCTTCTTTTTCATAGCCGGCAGGATCAGTTTTTAGGAAGCAAAACAGTTCCTATTACATGCACCACACCATTTGTTGTCAGAATATCACCCGGGTCTGTTTTGATAAATAAATTATTGTTGTCTCCTTTCACCCAGCCAATATTATATCCCAGCACAGTTGTTATCCTGTTTTTTGGAGCATTGGCCAGGGTGGTAATGCGTTTCAGGATGCCAAAGTCCCAGTTGAAATAGCGGCTGCCTGTTACATGGTAACGCAGGATATTGGAAAGAGCATTGATCTGCGCCGGGTTATTGATGGCCGCTATGTTCTCTGCTGTATTAAACGGCGCCGGCAATTTGGCAAATGCACTGTTGGTTGGTGCAAACACCGTGAAGTCTCCCTCACCCGTAAAAACATTTACCAGGTTGGTTTTTACCAACGCTGCCACCAGTGCAGAAAACCTGGCATCACTAAGGGCCACTTCAGCAATTGTATTAGTGGGAAACAGGAGCACTTTATTAATAACATGGATAACGCCGTTGTTGGCAACAACGTTGGGCCAGATAACATCAGATCTGCCATTTACACGAATCAATCCCAGTGTTCTTGAAAAATATATTGTGTTATCGTTGGATGCCCCCCTGCTTTTTAATGTCACAGCACTGCTTTGGCCGTTGCTGATCTGGTTGCTCAGCACTTTTGAACCCAGCACATGATACAACAACACATTTTGCAGGAAGCTGATCTGGTCCGGGTCTGTAATGGAGTTGATATTAGCAGCATTATTAAATGGTGCCGGTAACTGGCTGAACGCCGCATTGGTTGGGGCAAATACCGTCAGGCTGGCTCCCGGGTTGGCTAATACATCAACCAGGCCCGTTTTAACCACTGCTGCAACAAGACTTGTGAAATTGGAGTTTGAAACCGCAATTTCCACAATGCTTCTGGATTCTCTTTTTGCAGGATCATACTCCGGCAACCGGAGTTCTGCTCCTTCACGGGCAGCTGAAGCGGCTGCTGTGGTTTCCAGTTGGCGGGCAGCGGATACCACTTCCTGTTCATTGATGGCTTTTTCTTCTGTTGTTTCCGGGGCAGAATCCATTTTATTACAAGCCGCAAAAATCAAAACAAACGCGGCAAAAAGAAGGGCAAATATGCCTCGTTGCGAAAACTTTACATTTCCGGTTCTCATAAAAAAGTTTTAGAGGTGAATAGATAGGATGATAACATTTCATTTGTGCTCCGGGCTGACAGGATAGGAGTGAGTTGTCTGAAAACCGGAGTGAATCGCCGGGGGAATAAAGTAATGTGAAGTAAATTAAAAACGGGGTCTGAAAAGAAACCCCGTTTTCCAACCTATAGCCAGGTATTTAATAAGCAGCTTTGATCCCTTTTGAACTCCTGTCTTCAAAAGGTGGTTTAGGCGCCAGTTTCCTGGGATTGGTTTTGATGAGCTTCATTACTTCCTCTATAGCCCGCAGCAATTGCGGATCGTTGCCTTTGGCCAGTTGTGCCGGGTCGTCCCACACTTCAATGGTTGGTGTTACCCCGTATCCTTCAGCAAACCATTTTCCATCGGGGCCATACAGGCGGGCATCCGGCACTGTGATGCCGCCGCCATCTATCAATCCATGACCGGTGGCTGGGCCAACCAATATACCCAATGTTCTTTCGCCAATGATGGGACCCATGTTCATGGTTTTAAAAGCCCAGGGGAAAGCATCACCACCACTGCCTGCCCATCCATTGATCAGCATGGCCTTTGGCCCGTCATTGCCTTTGCCGGGTATGCGGCTGATGCCGGCATTGCGCCAGGCGATATTATAGAGGTTAGGCCGGTTAAGCATTTCGATAAATCGATCACCCAGTTGTCCGCCGGCATTGAAGCGTTCATCAATGATAAATCCTTCTTTATCTATTTGGGCATAGAATTGCCGCATCAGTTCTGTCTGTCCATTCTGCCCGGTGTTGGGCATATAAGCATAGCCTAATTTTCCACCGCTCATCTCATCCACTTTTTTGCGGTTGGCTTCTATCCATTCCAGGTGGCGGAGTCGTCTTTCCTGGCCGGGGTTGAGTGTTTGTATCACGACTTCTTTAGCTCCCTGTAGCGTGGGCTGATTATTCACTTTCAAAATCACGGTGGCGCCGGCAGTGCCATCAAATGCCGCATAAGGGTCAATTTTTGTGTCAATGGTTTTTCCATTAACAGCAAGTATATAATCACCTTCTTTTACATTCATACCGGTTTTGTCAAACGGCGATCTCACTTCATTATCCCATTGGGCGGGGCGAACAATTCTTTTAATGCGGTAAGCACCGTTGCTCAGTTCCCAGTCAATACCCAAAAATCCATGACCACGGTTGCTGGCCTGCTCTGCATCACCACCATTCACATAAGTATGACCTGCTGCGAGTTCAGCGATCATTTCCTGCTGGATGTTCTGCACATCCCAGCGGGTGATGGCATCTTTCATCAGGTCGCCATATTGCTTTTTGATCTTTGTCCAGTTCACCTGCTGCATCTCGGGATCGTAGAAAAAGTCGCGGTAGCGACGCCAGGTATCTGTGAATATCTGGTTCCATTCTTCTTTGGGATCCAGTATCATTTCCATGGCTGAAGTGCGCAGCGGTTTTTCGATCCGTTGTTCCGGCATGGGTTTTACTATACCCAGGTTATTCCCCTGCGACACGAGAATGGATTTGCCATCATAGGTGGTGACAAAATCATTTACCCCCGACATTAGTTTTTTCTCTTCTCTTTTTTCAATATCGTAGATATAAACAGAAGGTTGTTCACCGGTACTTCCGCTGTTGGGCAATCGCCGGTAGATCAGTTTCCCTTCTGCAGCGGTGATGCGGGCATAGTTGCCTGCAGGCACGGGCAGCACTTCCATACGGGCTTCAAAGTTTTCAGGCACAACCGACATCGCTTTTGCTGCCGGTTTTTCAGTGGCCGGGGGTTTTGCTGCCGCTACATCTTTATCTGCTGCCGGTTTATCGGCAGCAGGTTTTGCTGTACCACTGGTATCTTCTGTAATTTTTACATCATCATTTTTAGGAGCCAGCAGACTTTTGGCTGAAGGATCAAGACTGGCATAAGCTAATTGCGTAGTATTGGGGTATATCCACGTAGCATCAAGGCCACTGTACACCGGTTGCAAATTCCGGTCTGTGCGGAAGAAAAGATATTTGCCTGTAGCATCAAACACCGGGTAAGTGTCGTTATAAAATCCGGATGTGACCTTATGCAGCTTTTTATTGGCAAGGCTGTAGAGATAAATAGACGAATAAAGATTATCACCTGCTTTGCTGTAAGTGATCCAGTTGTTGTCATGGCTCCATTGCAGTCGGAAACCCTGCAATGCCGAATAGCTTTGCAATGTAGTTTTGTCAATGGTAACTGATTCACCGCTGGCAATGGTCAGGATTTTTATCTCTTGCAGATCATTGATGAAAGCTATCTTCTTACTGTCTGGGGACCAAAACAACTGAAAGCCCATGCCTTTACCAAAGCTGGTTAATTTTTTATCTGTTTCCCCCTGCACTTCTTTCAACCAGATTTCAAATTCACCGCTTTTATCACTCCAGTATGCGATCCATTTTCCGCTGGGTGACCAGGCAGGATAGCGGTCAAATGCGCCGCTGCTGTTGGTGAGGTTTAGCACCGGTCCGTTTTCTGCCGGCACACTGAACAATTCACCTCTTGCTTCTACCACCACCCGTTTTGCATCAGGTGAAATGTCTGCATTGTTCACCTGGCTGGCCACATTTTGTGGTCTTGGCATCAGGCTGCTGTAGTCGGTGATCACATTGATCTTTACTTCTTCGTATTTATGTGTTGAAAGATTTAATAAATGCAATTTGCCCCCGGCTTCGAAAACGATATCATCCGGCCCTGCACTCATATGATTGATATCAACATCATTGAATTTTGTTATTTGCGTTTTTTTCTTGCTGTTCATATCATACACCCAGATATTACGGCGTTTGTTATCATCCACATCACTGATGTAATAAATACCGCTTTTATGCCACACCGGTTTGCCATCAGTGGCTGAATTGGCAGTAATATTTTCAGCTGTCATTTTTTTCAAATTAAATACAACAACATCAGAAGCCAGACCGCCGCGGTATCTTTTAAAAGGATAGTTCTCGGTGATGCGGCTGACATAGGCAATACTTTCACCATCGGGAGAAAAACTGCCAAGTTCGCCATAGGGGAGCGGTAGTTTTTCCGGCAGGCCTCCATTCTTTGACACAAGAAAAAGATTGTTCACATTGCCCACCTGGTTTTCACGCAATGAAGCAAAAAGTATTTGATTGCCGTCGGGGTGCCAGTCCACTACACGATCCGTCATAGCATGCCAGGTGAGGCGGGTGGGCACACCACCATTCACTGACATTGTATATATATCCGCATTGCCCCTGTAGGTAGCTGTAAAGGCTAATGTTTTGCCATCAGGCGAAAATCTTGGAAAGGATTCTTCACCTGTGCTTGAGGTGAGTCGGGTGGCGGTGCCGCCATTTTTTGGCGCCACCCAGATATCACCGCCATACACAAAACAGATCTGCGTGGCAGAAACATCGGGATAACGAAACAGGCGGGCATCAATTTGAGAAAGTAGTGGCTGGCTGCTGATGATGGCAAGCAGCGCAAATAATAGGCTTCTCATAACAGGTTATTTAGTGACAGAATAAATGCGCAGTACTAAATATACCGATAAAGAGAGGGCAAATACAAGAAATATGACCGGTTGTCATTGACTGGTGTGACCGGGGAAATCGGTTGATAAAATAACCGGGAATTAATTACGGTTGGAAAATTTCATGCTTCAATGATCAGGGTTGTTTGCGTTTCCCAAAATTCTGTATCCACCAGTGCATATAGTTTTTATAGTAATCCCAGCTGCAGGCCACATGGGTCCATTGCGGGTCGAGGAGATTATAGCGATGACCATAGCCGGGTATGCCATCATCCACCAGCAGTTGAATAACGATACTTCTCGGGGTTGCCTTTCCAGAATTTCCGGCTATGTTCTCATTGCCAAATGACATTTGCGGAGAAAATGTTTTGATGCGATCCCAGGGCTGGGAACCATCGCTGCCGGTGTGCATGAGTTGCCAGTTGTGATCATTCTGATCAGCGGCATGTTTGCGGGCTGCTGCATAAATGCCGCTGTCAGGTTGCAGGATAGACAGGCTTTTTTGTTTTTTCAGATCGCTGACCAGTGTGCTGAGGGCTTTCACTTCTT
>CAYPOD010000003.1:0-2751 GCA_964412375.1 uncultured Chitinophaga sp.
GAAGCCATGAAGCAACATAATGCTGCCCGCAAGATTTTTTATAAGAATGATTTTCCCGCTGCCACCTGGGTGCAGATCAGCCGGCTGTATATGGCAGATGCCAGGTTAGAAGTGGAACTGATTGCACATTTGCCAAAATAGCTCCGAAGTTATTTTTAATAATACAGAAGCCTGTCTGATGAGGACAGGCTTCTGTATTTCGCCCAACTAAAATGATTTATTCTGCAGCGACAAGGTTAATAGCAGGTGCTGATGCCGGGGGATTAATATCAAAAGGTTCGGAAGAAGACCGGGGCACCGGGGCATTTTGAAAGAGTTGCAAAGAACTGCCATCAAAATCATCTGCATTGCGGATGCGGATGGTAACAGCAGGAAGCGATGAGGTGGATCCGTCTGTCCGTTTTTTTATATCCAGCACTTCAAAAGCAACAATACCGAGGTTAGCACCCATAAGATTTCCCAGCAAGGGAGAGTAGTTAATGCTGATATCGCTGTCGTAAACGATGGCTAAAATGGTTTGTCTTTTTAGCATCGTCAGACCGGTTGCTCTCAATGGAGTCACATCAGGGATCTTATCCAGCAATACTTCTTTATCATCATCAGGGTTTCCTGATCCTAAACCGGGGCCGGCTTTTAAAAAATTTCTTGAACCGTTACTGAAAGGACCAGCATTTTTCCATGTATTGGGAATGGTTTTTAGGGCATGCCAGCCTTCATCACCCACCTGGCCTGTGTATAGTGTAATGGTTCGCCCCACATTTTCACGAAAGAAACGAAGTTGTTCCCGCAGGCCAACTTTGGCCAGTTGATCGTTTACCTCCACATTGGAAAAATCATTAGGCTCGTTTCCGTTATCAATACTTTCTTCATCTATTACCAGCAGGATAGGGCTGTTGCTGGTCTCTGTTTCTTCCTGGTTCAGCAACATGTTTCCTTCCCGCTGACAGGAATAACTGATGAAAATAATAGCTGCAAGTAAAAGCATTGCTCCTGGCAGGGATACTGGTTTGGTTTGCATGATTAGTTTGTTTTGCGTATGAAGAGACAGGTCTGCAGTTGAATTTCTCAGCAAAAAGTAAACCAGCAATCACCGGTAAATCATTAATTAATGTCTTTCTAACCTTTGTTGAAGCTAAATGGCTACCGGAGGTGATAATTATAAACAGGCAATCACCAAAAATCCATTTCGGTGCAAGCCACTAAAAGCAAAAGATGGAGATCCGGCAAATGGAGGTGGTTACAGCAGGCTGTTTGTTGGGCTTTGTTATAATTATCCGGATTTTGAACAACTACCGGCTCCTGTTTTTCTTCGTTGCAGTTTGCCTTAAAGGAAATCGCTGCTGCAAAAAACAGTGCAGGCATTGCAATAGGTTAAAGCATAATCTAAGGCGTTATAGGTAATTCTTTCAACGTGGTGCTGGCAAAAAAAGCATTGTATAAAATAGTCGCTCCGTAGAGCAGCATGGTTATGATCAGGCCATACATAAAAATATTGTATGACAACCGGAGCCACCTGTATTTTTTGGCCAGTACCACACCTAGAAAATAAAGATCTTTGATCATGCTGCTGTATAGATAATCACGGCTGTTAAGCATTTCTTTCATAGCCCAGTCGTAATCGGGCAGGCTCATGCTGTGGAAATTACCAAAAAACAACAGGTTTGTCTTTTTATTCTGGATGTCTTCACGGGTAAAGGTTCCTTCTGATATATTGGGCCGGGTGGCTTTCACAGCATAGATGATGGTGGCCACACAAACAAGCACCAGCGACGTGGTGGGTAGTATTAGATATTTGTCTTCCTCAAGCCTGCGGAGCAGCACCGATATTACTACGGAAAGGATGATGGAGTTTACGGAGATCATGATATTGGCCTTGCTGTCGGCCATCTGGCTCAGGTTAGCGTGGTTGTTTGCCATGATACGGAACACTGTAGAGATACCTCTTTCTGTTTGCGATTCTTTTTCTTTTTTCTTTTTTTCTTCAGGAGATTCTTTTTCCTTTTTCATTTCATCAGAAAAAGTGGCCAGCATATCATCTCCCTTTTTATTTTTCTTACCCTGCTTTTTTACTGCACCATTTTCAGCAGCTTTTAAATCCTTTATATGTTGTTCCTTGACAGGCTGAAGTTTGCGTTTACCATAGTCTGTGAAATACTTGTGGTTTTCCATGAAGGCGATATTCATCTTACGCCATTTCTTTTTAGAAAGACCGTCTTCTGAAAAACCTTCTAATTCCAGGCGCAGTTCTTCATTCTTTACACTAAATTCGTTGGTGCCGAGGTGAAAAAGGTCTGCATCACACAGGATCTGCTCTATCAGGCTGTTGGGTGATTGCGGCATTTTGGTGGCATCAATGCAGCCGGACACTTTTTTAACGAGTTCTGGCGGTGAGTTGTGTTCCTGGAGAAAAGCAATTGCCAGTTGTTTACTCACTTCTTCGTGCCCCTGTGACTGACCAGAGCGAAAACCGGTGTCATGAAACCAGGCAGCGATAAGCAGGGCATCTCTGTCTCCGGGCTGAAGTTGATAATAATCAGCCATTTCTTCGCAGGCAGATACGACACTTTGTGTGTGTTCGAGGTTATGATAACTGATTTCTTTGCTGAGTTGATGCTGTAATATATTGGTAGCATATTCCCGGGCAGCCGCAAGAAGCAAAGGGTGGGAAACCGTCATAATTTAAATTTTGAACATGATAAATTTAAACAAAAAGAACAAAAGCCTGCGGTTTCAGTTAAAAACCGGAAACTG
>CAYPOD010000003.1:2851-143440 GCA_964412375.1 uncultured Chitinophaga sp.
TACCGCAGCATCAAATTCGGGCCCAAAGATGATTACGAGGATATTGTGAAAGTGGAAGACACCATCTACTTGCTAATCAGTACCGGGAGTATAGTGAAAGTGACTGGCTACCGCAGCGAAGACAGTATACAGGCGGCGGTGATTGCCACTGTTCCGGGCAGGAACGAATTTGAGTCTATGTACTACGATGCAGATGCTCATTCCATCGTGTTGCTTTGCAAGGATTGTCATAAAGAAAAGGACCAGGTGAGAACAGCCTACAGGTATGACCTGGAAACCAGCCGTCTTGTTGATACCCCTTATTATTATATTAGTATCAAAGATGTTAGAAAAGTGCTGGAAGATAACAGGGCGGAGTTCAAACCTTCTGCGGCCGCTATTCACCCCCTGCAGCAAAAACTCTATATTGTTTCATCTATTGGCAAAGTGCTGGTGGTGACAGATAAAATGGGAAAAGTGGAACAGGCCATACCGATTTCTCCAACCATGTTCCCGCAACCTGAGGGGATGACTTTTGCTCCTAACGGGGACTTGTATATTTCCAACGAAAAAGCTACCGAGGAAAGAGCAACCCTGCTCAGGTTTGCTTTTAAGAAAAAGGTAAAGAAATAATGATGACCAAAGATTAGTTCAGGGTGGCTAATGTGGTTTTAAACAATTCATTGTGGCTTCCTCCCTGCACTTCAAAAAATGAAATGGTTGCATTCCCTTTCACTGTGAGTTCAAGCACTGCAAAACCCACTTTTTTTGCTGCATACAACCCGTTTTTCTTTTTCCTGACACGGGTGGCTTTGCAACCGCTGCCGCTGACCACCTGGCAAAACCCGTTTTCTTTTATCAATTGCAGGCCATGTTCATGCCCGGCGACAAACACAACATTAGGCTGGCTGTTCGCAGCTTTTTCAAGCATGGCTGACATTTTTTTATAGTTACGATGTGGCAGATCCTGCCGGGCCCCGATCAATGTTCTGTATAACGGGTAAATGGAACCGATAACCGGCAGCGGGATATATAATCCTTTCCGCAGGTCCGTTAGTGGGAAGATATGTTGCTTCAACGTGAAATACCCGCCATGCACACCGTTGCTTTTGACCGGGTGATGGCTGGCCACCACCACCAGTTTGCCGGGGTGTTTCTGGACAATATTGCTGATGCTGGTTGCCAGTTCATCTGTTGTGCTACTGCTGCAGCCAGATTCTGATCCCGGTTTTTCATGCGGGTGGATCCACCACTGACTGTCGAAAATAGCAAGCACCAGTTTATCATTTAGCACCAGTTCAACCGGTCCGGCACAGCCATTTTCGGGCAGGAAATGAATATTAGGCCTGCCCAGGTTTTTTATATACTGCGCCTGCCGCCGGACTGCTTCCAGTCCTTTTTTCCCGGCATCATCCCAGTCATGATTGCCCGGAATGATGTAGGCAGTAGCCTCTGTATTGTCAACCACCAGCAATTGCGAATCAAGAATAGCTTTGGCAGTGGGATAAAAAGAATGGGTTGGTTCCGGCAAGCCGTTGTCATAAATGTTGTCGCCCAGGTAGAGTAATGTTGTGTTTTTATTTAGGGGAAAATTCTTCTTAATGACTGCCGGCACCGGGTGTGCCCCTTTAATAAATGAACCGGCGTCACCCACCAGGATAATACGGTGCAAAATGCTGTCCGCTTGGGCATGGGCACTGATGACGGCACAGGTCAGGATTAATAAATGCAAGCATTTTTTCATGCCTTTTATTAGAATTTAGTTTATAGGACAATCAATAACGAAATGACTTCCTGAATGAAGGTTGTCAAAATCGTAAGTTACTGAAAAGTTCTGCTGTGCCGGATGATACTTACAGTTAGTTCAAAAAACAGGTGTTCTTAACCGGTTTTCTGCCATTCAAAATAATAAACTGACAAGCGGTTTACTTTCATATTTGGATAATTGTTGTACCTTATGACGGCTATGAACTTATTTTAATATGTTCAGCCACCACCAACTTTAACTGTCTAAACCAACAATCATGAGACTGTTTCGTTTTGTTTTATTCAGCATGGCAATCATGCTAAGCTGTTTTGCTGCACAGTCACAACAGGATTCTGCCTCTTCTCCGGGCTCCACTTTATTTAAGACCAACAAGTCCAAAAAATTCTGGATGGGCTCCAACTACCGGGCAGAATGGTTAACACCGGTAAAAGCTCCGCTGTTAAACCTGTCAGCAGAAAAAGGAAACCTGAAGCCCATTAGAAAAGGGGGCGGTAAGCAAACCAAATCTTTACGGTTAGAAGATGAAGAAGGCAGGGAATACGTGTTGCGCTCTATACAAAAATTCATTACCAGCCAAACCCTGCCTGGTGATCTGCAAAGTGCGGCAGCGGAAGACCTGGTAGCGGATGGTGTTTCTGCGTCTTATCCATATGCAGCCCTTTCGGTTGGCACTCTTGCCGATGCTGCCGGCATTCCTCATGGTAAAGCAAAACTGGTTTATATACCAGATGATCCGAAACTAGGTGAATTCAGGCAGGAATTTGCCAGTATGCTGGCTTTGTTTGAACATCGTTTGCCCGATTCTGTCAGGAAGGGATTTAGTACGGAAGAAGTTGTTGAAAAATTGGACAAGGATAATGATAATACGGTTGACCAGCATTCTTTGCTGAAGGTGAGGATACTGGATATGTTTATCATGGATCTTGACCGCCACGAAGGGCAATGGATATGGGGTGCATGGGATAACGGGAAAGGGAAAACCTATTTTCCCATTGCCAAAGACAGGGACCAGGCTTTTTACACCAACCAGGGAGTATTGCCCGGCATCGTGAAATGGCCCTGGATAGTGCCGCAACTGGAAGGCTTCAAAGCAAAAGCAAAAAACATCAACCGCTTCAATTTTGCAGCCCGCAACCTTGATCGGTATTTCCTGAACCAGATGACAGAAGATGACTGGAAAACGACCACAGAACAATTGCTGTCCCGTATGACTGATGATGTAATTGACAGGGCTTTTGATCAGCAGCCACGGGAGATAAGACACATCTCTGCCGATAAGCTAAAGACTACCTTAAAAGAACGCAGGCAATACCTGCTGGATGAAATGATCCAGTACCATCGTTTCCTCTCAGAAATCGTTGATATCACCGGTAGTGAAAAGATGGAGTTATTTGAGGTCACCCATCATGATGATGGCACGGTGCTGGTGCAGGTGTTTAAAATCACCAAAGAAGGAAAGCAGTCTACTATGATGTATAACCGCAGTTTTGATCCCGGGATTACCAAAGAAATAAGACTATACGGGCTGGGCGGCGAAGACAAGTTTGTTGTAAAAGGAAGCAATCCAAAGATCAGGGTAAGAATGATTGGCGGTGAAGGAAATGATGCATTTGAAAACACAGCCTCTTCAAATGGTGGAATTGTATACGACAGCAAAGCGGAAACAAATAAACTTACAGGCAATTTCAGGAATAAAATGTCCAATGATTCTGCTGTGAACTCGTATGAAAGGTTGTATTATAAATATAACCAGGTCATTCCGTTTATTGCCCTTGGGTTCAACCAGGACGATGGTTTGTTTATCGGCCCTAGTTTCAAGATCATCCGGCATGGTTTCAGGAAAACACCTTATAAGACCATGCACCAGGTTGCTATGAGCTATGCTTTTTCTACCCAGGCATTCAATGCCCGCTGGTATTCGGAATATATCGGAGTATTTGGAAAGAACACCGATTTGCTGACTGATTTTGATATTAAGGCACCAAATAATACCACCAACTTCTTTGGCTATGGAATGAACTCAGTGTATGACAAGTCAAGCCCGGGCCAGTTCCGGTATTACCGGGCCCGCTACAGTCTCGGAGATATATCCCTGATGCTGCGAAAGAATTTCTCACCGAAAGTGAGTGTTACATTTGGACCCACCTACCAGTTCTATTCCCTGGACCAGGATGATAAATTCAATAATGTAAGATTCATCACGGATATCCCTAACAATGGCCTTGATGCGAATACACTATATGCAAAACAATCCTATTTCGGCGGCAGATTTTCCCTGTTGGCTGATACAAGAGACAGCCGTGCACTGACGAGAAAAGGGATTTTTTGGCAAACTACACTTCGCCACTTGTCCGGGTTAAAAAACACAAGCTATAAAGTCACCCAGCTCAATTCAGACTTCAGTTTTTATATTCCGCTTGGGAAGGGATCTGTCCTCACCAACCGCATAGGTGGCGGACACAACTTTGGTGATTTTGAATTTTACCAGGCGCAATACCTGGGCATGGAAGACAACCTGAGAGGCTACCGGAAATTCAGGTTTGCAGGGCAATCGAAACTATATACCAATACCGAACTGAGGTTAAAATTGGCTAACCTGAAAACCTATCTTTTCCCGGCATCGTTTGGCATGCTGATGTTTGTTGATAACGGCAGAGTATGGCATGATTCAGACAACAGCACTACCTGGAAAACAGGTTATGGCGGCGGTTTCTGGTTTGCACCACTCAATCGCATGGTGTTTTCAATCTGCATCACAGGTTCCAAAGAAGATGTGCTGCCGCTTATCGGGGCAGGATGGAGATTTTAAGAGAAGGACATAATAATAATAAGGAAGCCCTTTGGAAAAAGGGCTTCTGTTCTTTAGGTACTCTAAGTGTATGCAAGAAAAAAATTGACAAGGATCAGTACCCCCTCAAATATTATTGATTATTCCGTGTTTATTTTTTTTCCGGGTTCTATTGTTGTAATTGCAGAATAGCTGACCTGTTGACGGCTGTCAACGATTTTTACCCTGTAATACGTTTTTTGCTGAACGGCCTTTTCGTAATACATGTAGGCACCGGTTCCGGATACGTCCGAACCGAATACAAGGCCGGCTGTTTTAAATTTTTTCCCGTTATGACTTTTCTCCACTTCAAACTGGTAAGCATGAACATTGTCCGTTACTTCCCATTGCAAAATAGTTTTGTTATTTACATTGCTGGCTGTGAAATTTAGCAACCGAAGATCTGATGGAACAAGAATGGATGATGATGGCGCTGTAAAAGGGCGGTTGCCGTTTCCGGCATATACGGATGAAAAAGACTGGTTCAGAAGCATGATGGTCAAAAGGGTAAAGATTGTCTTCATTTCTAAGGGTTTTGAATGACGGATTCAAGTCCCATAGAAATATTGGATGAAAAGTACGGTTCGAAGGGATTTGGATAAGGCCTTTTGCACAACTACTTTAATTACCGGGGAAAGAAACCTGGAAGGAAGCCGGGTACGGTTGATTATCGTAGTTTTCCGATGGGTTTTGTGGTTTTCCGAATCGTGTCAACAAACCTAGCAAGTGAATGTGGAATATGCAAGTGTTTGAAAAAATATTTTCGAAAACAATACATGTTGACTCGCTACTGTTTTGATGTTTAATACATTTGCCTGCTTTGTCTTCTTCGGTCATCATACAGGTAAATAATCTCACCAAAGATTTCGGGTCCTTCAGGGCGGTGGACGGGTTGTCATTTACCGTGACTTCGGGACAGGTGTATGGTTTCCTTGGTCAAAACGGGGCAGGTAAATCTACGACGATTCGAATGTTGCTGACATTGATAAGACCCAGTAACGGAACAATTGAGATGTTTGGGCTCGATCTTCTAAAAAATCGCAAGGAAATTCTCAGGCAAACCGGTGCAATTATTGAGCGTCCCGACATGTATAAATATCTTACTGCAATCGAAAACCTTCGGATCTGTGCAGCGATGAGTGGTGTCAAACCCACTGAAAAGAAGCTTATGGAGCAGTTAGCTGTTGTGGGACTTGCAGAGAGAGCAAATAGCAAGGTGAAAACTTATTCCCAGGGAATGAAACAACGGCTCGGTATTGCTACTGCATTGGTGCATGACCCGCAGTTAATCATTTTGGATGAACCGGTGAACGGTCTCGATCCGCAAGGGATAGCTGATATCCGGAAACTCATCCTGCATCTCAGCCAGGAGGCGGGCAAAACACTGCTGGTATCATCTCACCTGCTCGCGGAAATGGAACTAATTGCCGATACAATGCTGATCATTGATAAAGGAAAAAAAGTGGTGGAAGGAAAAGTTGCGGAGTTATTCGATCCTGCTGAAACAATAGTGGAGATGTCGGCGATTGATATTGCCGGGGCATATGAAAAGTTAGTGCATTCATCCCTGCAGCCACTGGTTGTAGGGCGGCAGGAGGAAACGGTGCTATTGAAATTGCACAGGGACAAAATTCCTGCTGTATTGCAACAACTGGTGCAAATGGAAATAGCAATTTTGTCTTTTCATGCCCGTCACTCACTTGAGGATTATTTTTTATCATTAACAACCGGGAAAAAACATGTGGCGGCTGCTGCAGATTGAATTGTTCAAAATATTCAGAAGGCCCCGCACTTATATTGCTTTTGGGGCCATTGCTGCTATCATCCTGCTGATGCAGGTGGCTTTGAAATTTGATGGTAAATCCTATGTCGATCTCTTGCTTAGCAACCTGAAAGAGTCTTTCGATCTTACCGATGAATTCAAGACCAAATTGTTAAACGGCTACCTGATCTGTTTTGTTATTCTGAATACATTGCTTATTCAAATGCCTTTGCTGGTGGCGCTGATCGCCGGTGATTCTATTGCAGGTGAAGCTAATATGGGCACCCTGCGTTTGTCGTTGTCAAGACCCGTAAGCCGCACACAGTATATGCTGGTGAAATTTATTGCCTCGGTGGTCTATACCATAGCCCTGCTAGTATGGATGGCCCTGCTGGCTTTGTTTGGCAGTATGCTCATTTTTGGTGTGAACGACCTGGTGGTGTTGCGTTCAGATGGCATAGAGATCATCAGCAGCTTTGATGTGTTGTGGCGCTACCTGGCAGCTTTTGGATATGCAGCCGTGGCACTGACCACTGTGGCAGCCCTGGCATTTTTATTAAGTGTGTTTGCTGAAAATTCGATCGGACCCATCATCGCCACTATGAGTATTGTGATTGTGTTTACCATTTTGTCAGAAATGAATATTCCCATTTATGACAGAACGGTGAAACCCTACCTGTTCACTTCGCATATGGTGGCCTGGAAAGGTTTCTTCTATGTGCAGGCTGATGCAGAAAACCGGACTATTGCAGGGTCAGTTGAGAACCTTGGTGCTATTTTTCGAAGCCTGGTTATTTTAGTCATTTATATCTTTGCATTTGTGTCAACAGCCATCTGGGTGTTCAGGCGAAAAGATATATTAAGTTAAAGCGAATACCATGAAGCATAGTGTAACAGGAATGTTTACCAACCGGCGTGCAGTATATATGTTGCTGTTGTTGATATTACCGGGCTTTACCACAGGCAATAAAACCGCCATGTCTGCTGACGAGTTGCTGCAAAAGGTGAGGGACAAACTTAATAAGGTGGATGATTATGAAGCGAAAGGAAAAATGAAGACCAATGTAGTGTTTATTAAAGCTCCGGTGGCTACTGTGAAAGTATTTTATAAAAAGCCTGATAAGATCCGCATCAACAATGAAAGCGGGGTCTCATTCATTCCAAAGGGGTCGGTCAATATCAACCTGAATACGATCTTTTTGCACAACAGCAGTTTCGACATCATAGATATGGGACAAGAAGATGGCACTGGCTTCCGGGTGGTGAAACTATTGCCGCGGGATGAAAACAGCGATGTAGTGTTGTCAACACTTTATATAGAAGAGAATAAAGCGTTGGTCCGTAAGGCCAAAACGACCACCCGTGAAAACGGCACCTATGAGCTGGAAATGACCTATGGCAAATATGCCGATTACGGCCTGGCGGATAAGCTTGTTTTCTCCTTTAATACCAAGGATTACAAGCTGCCCAAGGGCATCACCTTCGACTATGACGACGGCAGTAAGAAGGAGCCCGCTGCTGATAAGCTCAAAAACCGGAAGGGGAGAGTAGAAATACTATATTCGGCCTACTCCATAAATAAAGGTGTTCCGGATGCTGTCTTTCAGTAAGCAAAAGGTGGATAATTTGTGCCTCCATGTTAATATTTTTTCAACTTTATAAGTGATTTATACAATTATCTTTAATGCCGACTTTGCAAGGGAATTATATTTTTTTAACTTGCAAGCCAAATCTGTCCAAATTCCTTCGTAAATCCATTCTGTTTTCTTTAATCTGTCCAGTCCCTGGCAAACCAGTAGAAATCTTTACTTAGGACAGACCAACGTATCCTTTATTCCGCTGAACAACTTACCGTTTTTCAATTAATTAAATTTAACGCAATGAGAAGATTATTGTTGCTATTCAGCTCCATGTTCGTTTTTATGAATGCTACGCTGGTGGCACAAACTGTACCTACTGGATTTTCATTATCGAATATTGGCGGCTCCTCCTGGAATAACCCTGTGGGAGCGGCATTTTCTAAGGATGGTCAGCGGTTATTTGTATGGGAAAGAAGAGGAAGGGTTTATGTATGCAACAGGGATGGTTCAGGTAATTATATAAAACAAACAACACCGGTCTTAAGTATAGACGAAGAAGTGGGAAACTGGCGGGACCATGGATTGTTAGGTTTTGCGCTGGATCCGAATTTTGCCAACAACGGGTTGATTTATGTCATGTATGTGGTGGATCGTCACCACCTTCTCTTTTTCGGAACAGCAAATTATAATCAGTCAACTAATACTTACTTTTCAGCAACTATTGGGCGAATTACCAGGTATCAAACGACTGTAAGTAGCGGAAATCTTGTTGCCAATGCTGCCAGCCGTACGGTTTTGCTCGGTGAAACAAAAGAGACCGGTATACCTATTTTATATGAATCACATGGTGTTGGTGCACTTGCCTTTGCTGATGACGGAACCCTGCTTGCATCCACAGGCGATGGTGCTAGCTATACGGGTGTCGACGGGGGCAATCGGGCTGAGACTTACTATATTCAGGCAATTAGTGATGGTATCATTCGTCCGGAAGAAAATGTTGGATCTTTCCGGTCTCTACAGTTAAACTCACACAACGGTAAACTGCTGCGGATAGACCCGCAAAATGGGAACGGAATCGGTAGTAATCCTTTCTTTGATGCATCTGCTCCCCGGTCTGCTAAATCAAGAGTGTGGGCTCTCGGCTTTAGAAATCCATTCCGGTTTTCAGTAAGAACAGGTACCGGGTCAACAAACCCATCTGCCGGAGATCTTGGGGAAATATATGTTGGCGATGTGGGTTGGACTTTGTGGGAAGAACTTAATATCGTAAAAGCTCCTGGAACAAATTGCGGCTGGCCCCTTTATGAAGGACATGAAATCATGTCAGGTTATTTTAATTTGAACAGAATAAATCCTGATGAGCCTAATCCACTTTTTGGAACAGACGGATGCACTCAGCAATATTTTACATTTAATGATATGCTCAAACAAGCTACGGCTGATGGTAACACTATTGTTTACAACGGTTGTAATCCAGCTATACCAATTGGTAGTGGTAATCGCTTCTTTCATCGTCGCCCGACTGTGGATTGGCGCCATGAGCAAAATGTAGCCCGGGTAGGAGTTTTTAATGGTAATAACGCCACAGTGGACACCATCGGTAACCCCGGCTCCACAGTAATTGGTTCTTCCTTCTCCGGCTTTGCGAGTGTGGGTGGTGTTTGGTACACTGGAAATTCATTTCCGGCTGGCTATAAAAACACTTTTATGCAGGCTGATTACGTGAATGGCTGGATCAGGAGATTTACTATTAACTATACAGATGTGCTGACAAAGGTGGATAATTTCGGAACCGGATTTTCGAATATTGTTTACCTGGCAGAAAACCCTCTTGATGGTACCATGGTAACTGTACAAATATCAAGTAGTGGTGTGAAGAGAATTTCTTTTGGAGGAAACCTGCCACCAACGGCTAAAATTACTTCGGATAAAATTTTTGGTCCTTCTGCTTTAAATGTTTCTTTTGACGGAACAGGTTCTTCTGACCCTAACGGGACCATTGCGAGTTATGCCTGGGATTTTGGGGATCCGGCCAGTGGTGTAAACAACACCAGCAATCTTCCTAATCCTACGCACAATTTCAATGCTCCTGCCGGTGTGCCCACAAAATTTGTTGTAAAACTTACAGTCACTGATAACGGTGGCGCCACTGGAACAGATAGTATCATAATATCGGTGAACAATACACCGCCAGCTGTTGATATAACAAGTCCGTTAAACAGTTTCTATATTGTCGGTCCGGATACTTTGTATAGCCTTAGCTCTAGCGTTACCGATGCAGAGCATGCTGACCCACAGCTTTCATATGCCTGGCAAACTGTTTTAAAGCATAATACTCATGAACATGCCGAGCCGCTTGATACCAACCGGCTGTCATCAACCCTCATCTCCCGGATTGGTTGTAATGGCGAAATGTATTCCTGGCTGATCAGGCTTACGGTAACTGATGCAGCGGGATTGTCCGGTTCGGACTCAGTTACACTTACGCCTAGTTGCCCCGGAGCCCTGCCATTGGTTTTGAAAAATTTCAGTGTTACGCAGCAGGGTGGATCCAATTTAGTCAGGTGGGCTACAGAATTGGCAATGCAAATTGAGGATTTTGAGGTGGAAAGAAGTATCGATGGGTTCAATTTCTTTCCTGTCAACAGGCAGCTTGCCAGGAATTCCACTACAGTTGAGCATTACAGTTTCAATGACATGAATGTGCCGTCCGGAGTGTTGTTCTACCGGCTTAAAATAAATGAAGTGGGGAACATCGGTAAATATTCAGTGATTGTCAGGGTGGAAACTTCGTTAAAAAAGGAACAGCTATTAGTAGCACCCAACCCGGTTGTTGGAAATTTCTCCGTTCGTTACCAAGCAGCTGATGACGGGGTTGCTTTGATTCGAATTACTGATGCAGGAGGTAAGCTTATTCACAGCATACGGGAAAGTGTAAATAAAGGTGTAAACATTGTTTACATTCAAAACCTCCCGGCGTGGAAAACGGGTCTCTATCTTATTTCCGTTCAGCAGGGAAATGAAATCCAATACGGAAAACTGATAAAAGCAGAATAGAAAATTAAATAGTCGTAATAGCGAAAGCAGGGTTAGGCCAACAGGCTTAACCCTCTTTTATTTCTTCATCTTCCAGGCGGGCAAAAGATTCGGCAGTTATTTTTCTGACAGGGTTGCGCCTGTTTTCTTCGTAATCTTTTCTCCTGTTGATAATGTCTATACATTCAAAAATAGCTGTCATAAATGATGACGGATCAGCTTTCCCTTTGCCGGCAATATCAAATGCAACACCATGGTCAGGGGAGGTTCTGACTGCCGGTAGACCTGCTGTAAAATTTACACCTTCTCCCGAAGCAAGCGATTTGAAAGGAATAAGCCCCTGGTCATGATACAATGCCAGCACAGCATCAAAACGATCAAAACTGCGGCGGGCAAAAAAAGCATCAGCGCTGTAAGGGCCCACCACCAACATATTATTGTTTTTTGCCTCTTTGATCGCAGGTTTGATGATGCTTTCTTCTTCATTGCCGATCAAACCCTCGTCGCCGGCGTGAGGGTTGAGTCCCAGCACCGCAATACGGGGTTTGTCAATTCCAAAATCTTTCTGAAGGCTTTGATGAAGAACAGAAAGTTTGCTGATGATCTTTTCTTTTGTAACGTGGCGGGCTATTTCACTCACCGGTATATGTTCGGTGAGCAAAGCCACACGGAAATTACCGGCACAAAGCATCATCACAACTTCTTTGGCTTCAAAAATGTGTTGCAGATAGGGTGTGTGGCCGGTAAAACTGAATTCAGCAGACTGAATATTTTTTTTATGAATAGGCGCTGTCACCAGCCCATCAATCTGTTTTTGTTTCAAAGCAGCTACTGCCGACTGCAGTGAAATAGCAGCATACCTGCCGCCGGTTTCGTTCAAAATACCCGGGGTAATAGCCACTTCTTCTTCCCAGCAATTAAAGAGATTTACCTGCTTATGATTGAGACGGCTGAAATCCCGGGTGCTTTGATAGTTCAGGTTATACTCGGGAATTGACTTTTTATAAAAATTGATGCTCTTGTTTGATGCAAAAATGACAGGTGTGCAATGTTCCAGGATGCGGTTATCCGAGAATGTTTTGATGATAAGTTCAATACCAATGCCATTCAGGTCACCGCAGGAAATTCCAATGAGAGGTTTGGTCTGTGACATATTTAAATCTATTGGGAGTAAAAGTACTGAATTTTGATACGAACGGTTTTTTGTGTCAGGTTTTCGTTTTTCAGCCAGCTTGAGATTTATACGGCATCGCTTGAAGAAGTAATACTATTTTATCTATGAAAAAATACGATTTGATTTGTAATATAAGTATAAACACTGATTTTAGTGCTTCGGAATGATAAATAGGCTGTTAAGTGCTTTATGGTATTGTGTTTTCTTTCCGGGAAAGCTCTGTTATTCACGCAGTAATAAACCGGGTTGTTTTGCTATGGTCAATCTAAAGGCTTTAAAGTAGTATTGTAAACCCTGATAGATCTGCAGATAATAGAATGACCGTTAATAATGATAACCTTATACTGAATTCAGACCTGTTTATCAGGCCAAAATCCAAACCATGACAAAGCGTTTATTGAACGTATCCTTACTGCTTATCCTGATCCTACTGGCAGGTACGCCTGCATCATCCCAATGTCCGGGTGGGTATACACAGTCTCAGTTGAATTGGGACAATCTTGATTATTATTGGAATAGCGGTGGCTCCGGTACAGGACCTTATCAAACTTATATTACAGATGCTATGGAGCAAAGCCAGCGGTTTGCGATAGGCAGAACTTGGCTTACAATTGCTACAAGCTCCCCTGCTTTAGTTAACCCCGGTAGTGGTAACAGTGCTGAAAATACCACACATACTGGCGATGTAACCGGCTACACAGGAGCCGATGTACAATATAATCCATCAGCAAACGGCCAGACCATTACCATTACATTTAATGAAAATGTTGCAAATGCGCAGTTTACCCTGTATGATGTGGATGGCTCACAACGGATTGATTTTTCTGCCCTAAATGCAGCAAGCGTTGCACAAAACATTAACGTTGTCACTTATGCTTCTTCCATTCTAACCATTACAAATAATAACGCAACAAATGCCAGGATAACAGCTAGTTCAACAACGTTAGGTAACGCTTCGAACCAAGGCACAGCTACTATTACTGTGGCTGGCCCGGTAAGAACTATCACACTTACGATAACTACGATTGGCAGTGATGTTGTTTTCTGGCTTTCCGATATAAATGCCTGTGTGAACAACGGTGTATTTCCGACAAATTACCATCAAGGGGCCAACAATCGCCCTTTTGTCGGGCCTACACAGAATATGCCCGATTACTTTTTGGTAACGCCTGATAATGACGGATGTTACTATTTAGACCCTGCAACCGGCCAGGCAAGGATTTTATTCCAGGATTCCGAACGGGATTATATGAATTCTTTTGCCTACGATCCTTACAATAGGTTTTTGTATTACATAACAGAAAATTCAAGTATCAATACCAATAACAGACAGTTAAAAAGATATGATTACAATACAGAAACCTCTTCCGTGGTGCTTGCCGATATTACTGCTTCATTGGGTATCCCCGTCTTTAACTATGGTATTGAATCTGCCGGAGCGGCATTTTATGACGGGTCATTATATCTCGGTATTGAGGGAGGTAAGTATGATCCCAGCAATACATCAAATGATAGAACAAGAGAAACCATTATCTGGCGAATTGATTTTGATGGTAGTAATAATCCTATTTCCGCTTACCAGGTGATGGCAACAGACCATTTTGTGAATGCATCAAACACTTCATTGCATGATTGGGGCGATTTCATTATGAAAAACGGAATGATCTACAACTCTAACACTTCCAGGAACGGCACTAACTATTCACAAAGCAAGTATCATCATTATAACCTTACAACAGGTCAAATGGATGCGCTATATACGAATCCAGGAACCAATGTGTGGACCGGACAGATTGGAATGAACTGGGCACAGGGATTGTACTATTTCAGACCAGCATCAGGCGGAAATTCTGAGATCGGCTTATATAATGAAGCAGGCACGAACGGGGCACCAGTTACTATTACGGTTGTTAGCGGTCCTTCATGGCCAGGTGGGTCGGGAGATGCCTCAGATCCATTCAGACCCAAATGTGATTTTGGAGATGCACCTGCCAGTTATGACCCATATGCTGATCCAGCTACCCAAAGTCCGGCTGTGCATGAGCGAACAGAAAATATAAGATTAGGTTCGACCTGGGACTATGAGTTTTTAAAAAGAGGTGTAAGCGGAACTGATGATGTAGATGACGGTCTTGCTTTTGTGCCTTTCATGCCGCAGGGCTCCTCCACTTATGTAACACAGGTTTCTATATACAATAATAGCGGCGCTGATGCAACCCTTATGGCCTGGCTGGATTACAATGGTAATGGTGTGTTTGATGCCGGCGAAGTTGCACAAATTGTTCCTGCAGGCCCGATAAGTTCTAGTGCTGCTATGCAATCAAGATATTTATACTGGCCTTCATTTACTACTCCGCTGGTAAATGGTCAAAGTACGTATTTGCGTATTCGCATTACATCTGCTTCAGCAGGTATGACGGCTGCACATCCTACAGGATATTTTGCTAACGGAGAGGTGGAGGATTACCGGGTGATGGTTGACAACTATCCTCTATCTGTTACCAATCTTTTATTCAATGCCTCACTCGTTAATAATAGTTATACAAAACTAACCTGGTCAGGTCATGAAGAAAATGGTTTTGGAGGATATGAATTGCAAAGAAGCCGGGATGGCCGTGATTGGCAAATGCTGGCATTGTTTACCAGTAATGGTCAAAGTGGCCAGCATTCTTATGAATATAATGATCCTAACCCACAACCGGGGAATAATTTTTACAGGTTGATGCTGGTAGGAATGACCGGGCAGAATAAGTATAGCGAAGTAAAACTGGTTAAAAAGACAAGCCTGGCTGATATGGTGACCGTAAACCCCAACCCGGTTATCACACAGGCAGTCATTAATATTAAGTCCGAAGACCGGGCAACAGCATATATTTCTCTTGTTAACAGCACAGGCAGCGAACTCTATAAACAAACTGTGGCGCTTAACAAAGGAGATAATAATATTCCACTTCCTGTGGAGGGGAAATGGCCTGGCGGAACCTATCTGCTTCGTGTAGCCGTTAACAACGAAACTGTTCACAAAAAGCTGTTGTTAAAAAAGTAAGGGTTTTCTACTATCTTTGAACAAACTAACCCTTTTAAACTCTAACCACCCAACACTATGAAGAAGCCAGTGATCTTGCTCATTGCAGTAGTGGCTACTGCTATTGGATATTTTGCCTTCAAAAAACATTCTTACACAAGCAAGCCTGTTTTACAAGAACTTACCCATGAGGAAGAGGATGATGAAGAGGATGAAAAACAAAGCGGGGCCGGCAAGCAATTGAATAGCTGGTATTGGGCCAAAGGATATCCTGATGCGCAGAACCTGAGTAATAAATACCAGGCTGCCTGGGAGCAATATCTTGAAATCAAAAAAAGGACGAGTGATAATTATGCTTCAACCAGGATAGCATCGGCAAACTGGACAATAATGGGTTATTGCCAGAATGGCTCTACAAGGGTAGGAGGCCGGGTGGTGTGTATGGCGATAGACCCTAATAACAATAGTAATCTTTGGGTGGGCTCAGCCAGCGGTGGCATCTGGAAATCCACTAATGCGGGTACAAGCTGGACCGCCGTGCAAACAAATCTCCCGGTGCTGGGTGTTTCGGCAATTCTTGTTGATCCTTCCAATTCAAACATCATTTACGCAGGAACCGGTGAGGTCTATCACACGGAAGTGGATGTTATGGGTTTTAATGTATGGAAAACAAGAGGCACTTATGGTATTGGTGTTATCAAAAGTACAGACGGTGGCACAACCTGGTCACAGGTATTAACAAGGGTGTCATCTGATTTGTTTGGGGTACAGTCAATGGCCTTTTTGCCCGGCAATAGTGCAACTGTATTCGCATGTGCCACTGATGGCCTGTACAGATCAACCAATAGTGGTTCCACCTGGACTAAAATTTATAATGGGAATAATGTCAGGGATATTGCCATAAATCCTTCAAATGTTGACCAAATGGTTATCAGTGTTGGCAATATGACTAATGCAACAAAGGGTATTTTCAGAACAACAAACGGCACTAATGCCAGTCCAACCTGGGGACAAATCACCACAGGATTGCCAGCTTCTTTCCAGGGCTATATAAAATTGGATAATGTGGGTTCAGGAGAGTTGATTGCCAGTATAGGTATCAGTTCAAGTACTGCCTCATCCAACAGGGAAATTTACCGTTCTACAGACTTTGGTGCCAACTGGTCTGTGGTAGGGGGAACGACTGCAGGAACTACAACTAATCACTGCTCTTACCAATTTTGGTTTGCACATACAGTGGCCATAAATCCTTTTGCAACTGATTCTATTATTTTCGGGGGTGTTAATATCTATCGTTACCGGATTTCCACTACTGCAAGAACTGCAATAAGTGGCTTACATGCCGATCATCACGACATAAAATTCGATCCTGTACAGCGGGGAGTTGTTTATGTATGCAATGATGGTGGTGTTTATAAAAGTACTAACGGAGGCGGAACTTTTACTGCCATTAATACCGGATTGAATGCTACACAGTTTTATGCATCATTAGGAGTATCCAAAACAAATGCTAACCTGATGGTGGGCGGTTTGCAGGATAACGGTCAGTTTGTATATAACGGAACCAACTGGATAGCACCCACCGGAGCAGGTGGTGATGGCACTGCGTGTGCTATACATCCCAGCAATAATAATATTATGCTGGCTTGCAGGGATGCTAGAGCAATAAAAAGGTCAACAAATGCGGGCTCAAGTTTTACTGAACTTACCAGTAGTTATTGGGGATTTGCAGGAGATTCCAGAACGGCTTTTGTCGCCCCCATAGCCTTTGCTCCTTCGGATGGAAATATTGTTTATCAGGCCTCAGATAATCTTCATAAAAGCACTAATGCCGGTTCTTCTTTTTCTAATAATGCACTGGGAACCACACCTCCTTACCCGGCGACAACTCCGAATAACTATATTGAACAAAGACATAAAACAGGGATTGCTTTAGCCGTTTCGCCTACCAATGCCAATAAGGTATATGTTTCTACTTCGCCATTTGCCCAATATGATAATGATGTAAATGATATTTATATAAATGGCCAGCCTAACCTGTTGCGGACCACTACAGGGAACACTCCTTTCACCAGCATAAAGGGCACACTCCCTGATCGCTTTGTGATGGATATTGCTGTCAGTGCCAACAACGACGACAGTGTGTATGTTGCATTGGGTGGTTTCGGCACTTCACATATTTACCTTACACCTGATGGCGGCACTACCTGGATCAGCCGGGGTGCAGGTTTGCCTGATGTTCCTTTCAATGCCATCCTAATTGACCCGGTAAACCCATCTGTCATTTATGCAGGATGTGATTTTGGCGTATATGTAAGCCCTGACCGTGGCGCTACCTGGCTGGATTATAATGACGGCTTCTGGGATGCGACGCTGGTCATGGATTTACAGGCTGATGCCAACAATGATATTATTGCAGCCACACATGGTAAGGGTGTTTTCAGGGGCAACCGATATGTGGCTTCAACTCTTCCGGTGACTCTGCTTGATTTTTCAGGAAGAAATATCAATGCATCACAGAATGAACTTCGCTGGATGGTGACTCAGGAACAGAATATAGACCGCTACGAACTGGAGAGAAGTGCCAACGGCAGCAATTTCTTCCGTGTAGCAACTATACAGGCAAGAAACCAGGTGACACAATCAACGTACACATTTACCGATCCCATCACAGCTTCATCATTTGAAAGTTATTACAGGCTCAAAATAATTGAAGCCGATGGAAAAGTGACCTATTCTTCAGTGGTATTTATCAGGGTGTCAGCTAAGAGTGAGTTTGCCATTCTCAACAATCCTTTTACAGACAACCTGCAGTTCCGGTACAAACTGGGCCGTGACCAGAAAATAACTGTAAATATATATAATTCCGCTGGTGCCTTACTTAGAAAGGAGCAATATGCCGCTACAGCTGGAACGGGCAATTATGTAATACATGGACTGGGACATTTCTCCGCAGGTATCTATACAGCCCGAATCGAAAGTGGAGCTGAAGTTAAAGCCATCCAATTACTGAAAAAGTAAAGCCTTCGAAATAATAACCAGGTTAAATTCCCTGCCGGTTACGGCAGGGAATTTTGTTAAGATCCAGCGGGTACATTCTGCTACTTTTGCATACCATGTACACCCTTAAAAAATCACTGGGCCAGCATTTCCTGAAGGATGAGAACATTTGCCGCAAAATCGTCTCAGCTTTGCAGCAACATCAGTTCTCACAATTGCTGGAAGTGGGACCCGGTGGCGGGGCATTGACAAAGCACCTTCTAGAACTCAGCAACATTGATTTTAAAGCTGTGGAGCTGGATGATGAAAAAGTGGGCTACCTGCTTAAAACATATCCTTCACTACAAGGCAGGATCATTCATCAAAGTTTTTTGGAGATTGAAAAACCTTTTCAAGGCTCATTTACCGTAGTTGGAAATTTCCCGTACAACATATCCACCCAGATATTGTTTAAAATTCTTGAATGGAAGGAAGATGTGGAATGTATGGTGGGAATGTTTCAGAAAGAAGTGGCGCTGCGGGTGGCAGCAAGCGAAGGCAATAAAGTGTATGGTGTTTTAAGTGTGCTGGTGCAGGCTTTTTTTCAAGTGGAATATTTGTTTGATGTGCAGGAGAAATGTTTTCAGCCGCCACCCAAAGTAAAAAGCGGCGTCATAAGACTGTTGCCGAGCAATGAGAAATTGTCAATGCGGTCAGAAAGGGAATTTTTCCTGCTGGTGAAGACCGCCTTTAACCAGCGTCGCAAAACATTGCGTAATGCTGTAAAAAGTTTATTTGAAGCAGCAATTTTAAAGGATGCTATTTTTGATAAAAGAGCAGAGCAGCTTTCTGTTCAGCAGTTTGCAGCACTGACCTTTAAGATGAAATGAAAAAAGTAATAATTACCGGTAATGCGCACCAGCACCTTATGACCCGGCTGCAACAGCATGGGTATGAGGTGCAATATGCACCGGCAATAAGCTATGAAGAACTTGCAGCTGTTATTCATGAAGCGGAGGGGTTGATACTTACAACAAGGATAAAAGTGGACAGGCATCTTCTTGATAAAGCCGGGCAACTGAAATGGATTGGCCGCCTGGGCAGTGGCATGGAACTGGTTGATGTGAACTATGCTGAAAGTAAAGGTATCACCTGCGTGAGCAGCCCGGAAGGAAACCGCAATGCAGTGGCAGAACATACCCTTGGTTTATTACTTGGGCTCATGAATAGAATTGCTGCATCTTATGATGAAGTGAAAAAAGGGTTATGGAAAAGAGATGAGAACCGGGGAACAGAACTCAGCGGTAAAACAGTAGGAATTATCGGTTATGGAAATGCCGGCAGCAGTTTTGCAAAATTGTTACAACCATTTAATGTAACTGTGCTGGCTTACGATAAGTACAATTTTGGTTTTGCAAAAGGACAGGTTAAGGAAGCTTCTTTAGAACAAGTGTGCCGTTATTCGGATGTGATCAGCTTTCATGTGCCTTTAACGGATGAAACCTGCCATATGGCCAATGCCGGTTTCTTTAATTCGCTGGAAAAAAAGCCATGGATTTTAAACACAGCAAGAGGAAAGGTCATTCACACCGGTGACCTCGTAAATGCCCTGAAAGAAAATAAAATTTCCGGGGCAGGCCTTGACGTACTGGAAAATGAACAATTGAGTAGTTATTCGGATGCCGAAAAAGAGCAATTGGAGTGGCTGTTGCAAAGACCGGATGTCATCATCACCCCCCATATTGCCGGCTACAGCCACGAGGCCTTCTTTAAAATGGCCGATGTTATATTGCAAAAGTTAAATCTCGCCTGATCAGTGCCTTAACTACAGCAATGCTGAAGGAAGACCCCCGGCTGAACAGGCTCAAATGATTGTTTTTCATAAAATCTTTCCCTACCTTTACACTAATTAATGCAACGCTTCACAGTAATTCTGTCGGGGCGTTGTTATTTTTTTCATTTTATGTAAAAAACGGAGGTGGTTATGAACGGTATCCAGTATGTGACCAAAGAAACGCTGGAGCAAATGAAAGCCGAATTGCAGCGGATGAAAGGTGTGGATCGTCCCGCAGCCAGCCGGGCTATTGCCGAAGCGAGAGAAAAAGGTGATCTCAAAGAAAATGCTGAATATGATGCGGCCAAAGAGGCGCAAGGCCTCCTGGAGGCCAAAATTGCAGCATTAGAGGGTTCGCTGGCCAATGTTCGGGTCCTGGATGAATCAAGTATTGATACCAGCAAGGTTTCTATTCTGACGAAAGTGACACTGACCAACCTGAACACAAAAAAGAAAGTAACCTATCAACTGGTGAGTGAACAGGAAGCTGACCTGAAAGCAGGAAAAATTTCGGTGACATCACCGATCGGAAAAGGAATCCTTGGCAAACAGGCCGGTGATACGGCCGAAGTGCAGGCTCCTGCCGGTATTTTAAAATTTAAAATCGAAGACATCACTGCATAATCATGATGCTCTTACACAAAGTAATCCCGGCCGCCATGCCGGGATTTTTTTTGTTTTAGCGAAGTCAATAGTTTTGTATGTGTTCAGGCGCATCCGATATTATTTACATTCATGGTGGGCTAAAAAAACTGGTGGTATGTCTATATTTTCAAAAATCATTACTGGAGAAATTCCATCTTACCGGGTTGCAGAGAATGAAAAGTTTTTCGCATTTCTTGACATTTTTCCGCTGCGGGAGGGGCATGTGCTGGTGGTGCCCAAAACCGAAGTAAATAATCTTTTCGACCTGCCACAGGAGTATTTGCAGGAAATGCTTGTTTTTGCTCAGCCTATTGCCAGGGCAATTGAAAAAGCATTTGACTGTAATCGTTGTGGTATTTCTGTGATTGGACTAGAGGTGCCGCATGCACATATGCACCTGATCCCTATAAATTCAGCCAATGACCTGAATTTTACACAGCCAAAAATGAAATTGTCTGCTGAGCAGCTGGAGACAGTGCAACAAAAAATAACAGCGCTGCTTTGATTATTTTTTTAAAATCCGTTGCGGGTTCTTCCTGATAAAATCATCCCAGCTTTTAAAGCCTTTACCCGCATTGGCCAGCACACTCTTTTCCTGGAAATAGTGACACATGGCCACGGCCAGTGCATCTGTGGCATCAAATGATTTTGGTTTTTCTTCTTTCAATGATAATAACTGGCGCAGCATCTTCCACACCTGTTCTTTATCAGCATTACCGTTGCCCGTTACGGATTGTTTCACTTTTTTGGGAGAATACTCAGTAACAGGCAAGCCGGCACTCATGGCAGCTGCAATGGCCACCCCCTGGGCCCTTCCCAGTTTGAGCATACTCTGCACATTCTTGCCAAAGAAAGGCGCTTCTATGGCAAATTCGGTAGGTTTGAATTTTTTGATCAGTTCCTCTACTTTCTGATGAATGAGTTGCAACCGTTCATGGTTATCTTTTTTACCGGACAATCGCAACGCCTGCATTTCTTTCATCCGCACAAGTGAACCGTTCACTTCAATGATGCCATAGCCCATGACGAGGGTGCCGGGATCAATGCCGAGGATTATTTTACCGTGTTTTTGCAAGAGGACGTTATTTTTACAACACCAGCCTTATCTGTGCAGGTAATAAATTACATGAAGCTTTCCAAAAATAGCAAAATCTTCATCAATTACTTATTAGGTCCGTTGCTGTTCCTTTGGTTGACCTGGTCAATTTACCGCCAGGTGCAGCAGCAACCGGATCTGGAGAATGCCTGGCTTCGCATCAAAGCAACTTTCAGCAGCCCGGTAGTATGGAATCTTGTCCTTGTGTTATTGCTCATGATCGTCAACTGGGGCATAGAAGCGTTTAAGTGGAAGGTTTCTGTCCGTTCTGTTCAGCATATCAGTTTTCTAAAAGCATTCAGGGCAGTATTATCCGGTGTTTCCTTTTCTGTGAGCACACCCAACAGGATTGGCGAATATTTCGGAAGGATATTATATATGAATGAGGGTAACCGTCTCAAAACAATTTCAATAACGATTGCAGGCAGCATCAGCCAGCTCATCATCACCCTGCTGATGGGTTTTGCCGGGCTGCTCATATTGCAGGATAATATTGCGGGTACAGAAATTGTTTCAACCATCTGGATAAAAGTGTTGATCTATGGTGTGCTGGCCGTGTTGCTGGTGGTACTGTTTTTTTATTTCCGTATTTCGTGGCTGATAAAATGGATTAACCGCTTGCCCGGGAGCAGGAAATTTGCTTATCTCGTCAGTGCACTGGAGGATTTTGATAACACCCTGTTGTTGCGCCTGCTGTGGTTGTCAATGTTGCGGTTTGCGGTATTCATCGTTCAGTATTATTTGGTTTTGCAGTTGTTTGATGTTAGCCTTAGCTGGCCGCAGGCCCTGTGGTCTGTCAGTGTTTCATTCCTGGTGATGGCGGTGATTCCCACTATAGCGATTGCCGAATTGGGTTTGCGTGGAGAAGTAAGTCTTAAACTTATCGGTCTCTTCAGCGCTAATCATCTCGGCATTTTAATGTCAACGATGACGATCTGGCTCATCAATCTTATTTTGCCCGCAATAGCAGGCAGTCTTTTTATTCTTGGTATCAGGAGGATCTTCCGGAACAGTGAAAAAGAAGGCGCCGGATCTCCCGGTTAAATGGGATGATTATTCTAAAGTCTTAAAAGCAGGGATGTAAAATATCAACCAGATGCTTTGGCCCGTAACTCAAACGTCTTCAATATTAAAAAATGCTTTTGGCCTGATACCTCTTTCAGTTTGCTGCAGGGTGCAGCATTCATGCACGGGGTCATGCTCAAAAAAGAGTATGTAATCACCTTCAACCGCTTCTTTCAAAAAGGATTTTTTCTCGTTGAGTGTTGTAAGCGGAAACATATCATAGGCCATCACATAAGGGATCGGGATATGTCCCTGCGAGGGCAGCAGGTCGGCCATATAAACAATGGTCTTGTCTTTATATTTCACTTGTGGCAACATCATGGCTTCGGTATGTCCATTTACAAAACGAACAGCGATATTGTCTGCAAATGTGGTTTCACCCAGTTTGCCGTCTTCCACGGCGGCTACTTCCACAAATTTCAACTGCCCGCTTTCTTCAATGGGCAAAATATTTTCTTTTAAAAAGGATGCTTTTTCCCGTTCATTGGGATGAACCGCCCAGTTCCAGTGTTCCCTGTTACTCCAGAACTGTGCATTTTTAAAGGCAGGCACCAGTTTATCTCCATCCCGCATGATGCTGCCTCCGCAATGATCAAAATGCAGGTGCGTTAAAAACACATCGGTGATATCATCACGGTGAAAACCATATTTAGCTAAAGACTTATCCAGTGTATCATCGCCATGCAGGTAATAGTGACTGAAAAACTTTGCATCCTGTTTATGGCCATTGCCATTGTCCACCAGTATCAGCCGGTTGCCGTCTTCGATCAGCAGGCAACGCAAAGCCCAGGAACATAAATTGTTTTCATCTGCAGGATTGATTTTATGCCAGATACTTTTCGGTACCACACCAAACATGGCACCGCCATCGAGTTTGAAAAAGCCGGTATTAATGGAGTAAAGTTTCATTCTTTCTTGTTTTAGCAGCATTAGCATAAAAGAGAAGTAACAAACCTATGAGAAAGAATACGGCCAGGGCAAGTGTTGAGTTACGCTGTGTTTTGCTAAGCTCGGTAATAAATCCAAAACTGAAAATGCCTACTACGGCAGCTATTTTTTCCGTTACATCATAAAAACTGAAAAAAGATGCAGTGTCTTTGGTTTCAGGCATCAGTTTGGAATAGGTGGAACGGCTCAATGACTGAATGCCTCCCATAACAAATCCAACAATTGCGCCAATGCCGTAAAACTCATATATACCACCTTTGGGCAGGTAAAAGGCAGTGATACAGATAAAGACCCAAATCACCACCAGCGACATCAGGGTTTTGAAGTTGCCGATCTTTGAAGAAAGCCACGAGATCGTGTAAGCGCCGGGAATAGCAATAAGCTGGATGATCAGAATGGATATGATCAGGTTGTCGGTCGGTATTTCCAGTTCCCCTTTTCCATAGATAGTGGCCACCAGCATCACTGTTTGCACTCCCATATTGTAGAAGAAAAATGAAAGCAGAAATCTTTTCAGTCTTGGCATTTGCTGCACCTGGCCCCACACTTTCCGCAGTTCTTTATATCCTTTTGACAGAATATTATGCTTCAGATCGCCGGTGCCTGCCGGTTGTGGCTTGGGCATCAGGCTCAATGAAAATTGCCCAAAGCTCCACCACCACACACCCACCAGGAAAAACGACAGGCGAAACTGGATAGTGCTGTTTTCATCTCCACCCAGCAGATCGGGTTTGAAAACAAACACAAAACATATAAGCTGAAGTAAGACACTCCCAACGTAGCCATAGGCAAATCCTTTTGCGCTGACACGGTCTCTGTCTTCAGGGGCTGCTATTTCCGGGAGAAATGAATTGTAAAAAACCTGGCTGCCCCAAAAGCCCACACAGGCAATGATCATGGCCACCAGGCCAAGAGACAGTGTGTTTTTTTCAAAGAAAAACATGGAGGCGCAGGCAAGACTGCCCATGGTAAGAAAAAAGTTGAGAAATTTTTTCTTATTGCCTTTATAATCGGCAATGGAGGAGAGCAGTGGCGACATGAATGCCACAATGAGCATGGCCAGTGCCAATGCATAATTATACAGCGCTGAGTTTTCAAACTGCCGGCCCAGGAAAGTGACTGTGGTTTTGGAGATGTTCTTATCATCAACAGCAATCGCTTCAAAATAGGCAGGAAAAATGGTAGAAGTGATAACGAGGTTGTAAGCAGAATTACCCCAGTCATACATGGCCCAGCCATTGATCACCCGTTTGGAAGCAGTTTGCATATGCCTTATTTAATGGACTGAAATTAGGGATAAGGCGGGAAATAACAACTTCTCATTCAATCACACCAGCCAGCAGCAAGATCAGCAAAATGATGCCGGCTATGATCCGATAGATGCCAAATATCCTGAACCCGTAAACCTTCAGGTAATTAATAAAAAAACGGATAGCCAGGATGGCTACAACAAAAGCTACTACGTTTCCGGTGATAAAAGCAGTTGTGTTTTCAGTTGACTCCGTTATGATCGCATGGCCTTTGCGGCTCATTCCTTCCGGTCCCCAATCTTTTACAAAAAGTGAATAGATCGTAGATGCAAACATCGTTGGCACAGCCAGGAAAAAAGAAAATTCAGCAGCCAGGTTGCGGGTGAATTTTTGCTGCATCCCCCCAATGATGGAAGCGGCACTACGGCTCACTCCCGGTATCATCGCAATGGTTTGCCACAACCCCACCATAAAGGCTTTGCCATAACTCACCTGGTCATCTGACTCAATGGACGGATTTTTGAATGCTTTGTCAATCACCAGCAGCACCACACCGCCCAGCAGCAGCGAAATGGCCACCGTCATCGGGCTTTCCAGCATGATATCTATTTTATCGGAAAACAAAAAACCAAGGATCAGTGCCGGGATCACGCCTACTATCAGTTTCACATAAAACTGCCAGCGGTGAAATTGCATGAATTTTTTCCAGTACAAAACGACCACAGCCAGTATGGCGCCCAGTTGAATGGATATTTCAAACAGCTTGGTGAACTCTTCTTTATGAATACCCAGCATCGAACTGGTAATGATCATATGCCCGGTGGAAGATATAGGAAGAAATTCGGTAATCCCTTCCACAATGCCGATAATAATGGCTTCAATGATACTCATGAGGTGCGAATGGGTTAATACGTTGACAAGTTAACGGGTATTTTAAAATAAAAAAAGCGATCCGCCCGGGGGAACCGCTTTATCAATATTTCAACCGGTCACCAGGTTATCCGGCCTTTTCTTTTGGTGTTTTGAAAATGGCATAGATCTCGATCACCAGCCCGGCCAGTATCAGGAGGGGGGCGATGGTGATGCGGGTGCTGCTGTACACAGCCCCTTTATCAAATACATTGGGGTCGGTACTTTTGCCCCCGGCCATCATGAACATGCCGATTGCAATCACTACAATGCCGGCCAGCATCCATAGATAATTGTCTTTGCCAAACATCGAAGCAGTTGTATTCTTTTCAACCATTGTTGCTTGTTTTTAGCTGTGCAATATAGGGAAATGGGCTAAGAGGTCAAAGGAGAAAAGGAGAAAATATCGGTGATTACAAAATCTGCAAGGTTAGCAGCAGTTTCTTCGGATAAAGAAATCTTTTGACTCTTTTTCTCCTTCGTCTCTTAGCTCAATACAAATCATCCAGTTTCATCTTCAGGTATTTCACCACGCTGCGATGGGTGCTGAATACCGTGATACATACACCCAGAAGAATCAACCCTGCAAAAAGCAGGACCAGGCTGCTGTTGTCATGAATGGCCTTCATTTCAGGCACATATTTTTCAGCGATCATCACCAGCACCCACACAGCGGCCACAGCAATCAACCCGCTGATGGCGCCGTTGATCACGGCCCGTATATTCATGGGTTTGGCAATAAACCAGCGTGTAGCTCCAACCATTTGCATGGTTTTTATCAAAAACCGGTTGCTGAACATTGCCAGCCGGATGGTGTTATCAATCAGGATGATCACCACAATGGACAGCACAATGGCCACGCCTAACAGGAAAATGCTGATGCGGCGGATATTGGAGTTCAGCTTATCCACCAGTTCCTGCTGGTATTTCACTTCGTCCACATAGGTCTGCAGTTCCAGGTCGGCTTTGATGACAGCCAGGGAATCCACCTGCACATATTCTTTGTTCAGTTTGAAATCAATACTCGGCGGCAGCGGGTTTTCGGCCAGTATCTTGCTCCAGTCCTCATCATGATCCTCCATGAATTTTTTCATGGCCATTTGCTTGTTGATATATGTGTATTCCCGCACATAAGGTTTGGAAGCAATATAATTCACCAGCGCAATGCTGTCTTTGGGATTCAGGTCGCCGCGGAGATAAACACTCACTTCCACACTTTCCTGGAAATGCTTGCCCAGTTTGTTGGCATTGATCACCAGCCAGCCGATGATGCCCAGCAGGAACAACACCAGCGTAACACCAAGAATGGACATGAAATAGGAGGGTTTGCCACGTTTGATAGACGCTTTTCCGGATTGAGCCATGGTATTGAATTTTGAATTTAACAGGCAGCGCAAAAATAGCGGATTTAGGACTGCAATTCAGTATTTTTGCGACCATTTAAACGATTGCTGGCCCGGGCTATTGCCAGTAGCATAGAAAGATATTTGTTAAAGAATTTTTTGAAGCCTGCTTCAGTAATTCTGCTGATCGTCCCTTGCGACGCTCCTTTTATCTTTCTGTTCGCTGCTCATCAAATTAAAACTTCAAACTTTTCGCTGGTTAGATGGAATACAATTTCAGGGATATTGAAAAAAAATGGCAGCAACGCTGGAAGGATAGCGGCATCTATAAAGTCAAGAATCCTGGGCCTGGCGAAGGATCGCTCAAGCCCAAGTATTATGTGCTCGACATGTTTCCCTATCCGAGTGGTGCAGGGCTGCATGTAGGACATCCCCTTGGCTATATCGCTTCGGATATTTACAGCCGTTATAAAAGACTGAAAGGCTTTAATGTGCTGCACCCGATGGGCTATGATGCTTTTGGCCTGCCTGCCGAGCAATATGCCATTGATCATGGCATTCACCCGGCTGTGTCCACAGCAAATAATATCAAAAACTTCCGGCAGCAATTAGACAATATCGGTTTCAGTTATGACTGGGACCGTGAAGTGCAGACCTGCGACCCGAAATATTATAAATGGACACAATGGATATTCCTGCAGCTGTTCAATAGTTTTTATAACAGGAATACCAATAAGGCTGAGCCCATAGCCAACCTGGTTGCTGCGTTTGAGAAAGAGGGCAATGTTCAATATACAATACCCAATACACAATATTCAATACAGCGATTCAGCGCTGAAGAATGGAAGGCGTTTGATGAAAAAACACAGCAAGATATTTTGATGCAATACCGCCTTGCCTATTGCGGTTATGGCGAAGTGAACTGGTGCGAAGCATTGGGAACTGTGTTGGCAAATGATGAAGTGGTAAATGGGGTAAGTGAGAGGGGTGGTTATCCGGTAGTGAAAAAGAAATTGCGGCAATGGTACTTGCGGATCACTGAATATGCCGACCGCCTGCTGGAAGGGCTCGGCCGCATTGATTTCAGCGAAGCGATGAAAGAAATGCAGACCAACTGGATCGGGAAAAGCAGTGGGGCAGAGATTGAGTTCAGAGTCGGGAGTCCGGAGTCGGGAATCAGCTTGAGAGTTTATACAACAAGGCCCGACACCATCTTCGGTGTTGACTTCATGGTCATCGCACCAGAGCATGAATTATTGGAGCAAATAACAACGGATGAGCACAAAACTGCTGTTGATGAATACATCGCTTATGTAAAAAGCCGCAGCGAAAGAGAACGCATGGCAGAGAAAAAGATCAGCGGGGTGTTCACCGGTGCTTATGCTCTCAATCCGTTCAACGGGCGGGAGATTCCCATCTGGATCAGTGAATATGTGCTGGCAGGTTATGGCACCGGCGCCATCATGGCCGTGCCATGTGGCGACGAAAGAGATCACAAGTTTGCGCAACACTTCAACATCCCTATCACTAATATCATCGGCCATCATTACAATGGTGAAGAAGCTAACCCAACCAAGGATGCCATTTTAGAAAACAGCGATTTCCTCAATGGATTGCTGATGAAAGATGCCATTGAAGTAGTGATAAAAAAGATTGAAGACTCAGGGATTGGTGTAAGAAAAGTGAATTATAAAATGCGGGATGCTGCTTTCAGCCGGCAACGCTATTGGGGTGAGCCATTCCCGATTGTGTGGAAAAACGGCATTGCTTATCCATTGGATGAATCTGAGTTACCATTGACGTTACCTGAGGTAAAAAGTTATAGTCCCGGTCCGGATGGTGAAGGACCTCTTGCCAACATTAAAGAATGGGTCAACCAGTTTGAGTCCGGGAACCCCCCATCGGGGGGTAGGGGGGCCTTAGAAACCAACACCATGCCCGGCTACGCCGGCAGCAGCTGGTATTTTCTCCGCTATATGGACCCGCATAACGACCAGGAATTTTGCAGCCGCCAGGCATCTGATTACTGGGGGCAGGTTGATCTTTATATCGGTGGCACCGAACATGCCGTAGGTCATTTATTGTACAGCCGCATGTGGACTAAAGTGTTGTATGACCTGGGTTATATTAGCCATGATGAGCCGTATAAGAAGTTGGTTAACCAGGGGATGATACAGGGGAGCAGCAGGTTCGTTTATAGAATTCACGGTACAAATACTTTTGTTTCGAGGGGCCAACTAGAAAACGAGGAGGAATATAAGGGACAGAAACTTGATAAGCTTCATGTTGATGTCAATATTGTTGATGGTATCAATTTAGACGTAGCAGCTTTTAGAAAATGGAAACCAGAGTTTAAAGATGCAGAATTTATTTGTGAGGATGGTTGGATAAGTAGGCCTGATGGAAAGTATACGATTTACATATCAGGCCACGAAGTAGAAAAAATGTCCAAATCAAAATTCAATACCGTTAATCCTGATGATCTCGTTGCCAAATACGGCGCCGACACTTTCCGTATGTATGAAATGTTTCTCGGTCCTGTTGAAATGAGCAAACCCTGGGATACCAAGGGCATTGAAGGAGTGCATCGTTTTCTGAAAAAGTTCTGGAGATTATTTGCAGATGAGACAAAGGGTTTAATTGTTACAGATGATGAACCAACAGCCGCAGAGTTGAAAGCCCTGCATAATGCCATCAAAAAAATCGAGAACGATACGGAACGGTTCAGCTTCAACACCGGTGTCAGCAGTTTTATGATTGCCACCAATGAACTCACCGATCTGAAATGTCATAAAAGAAAGATCCTTGAACCGTTGCTGATATTGTTAACTCCCTATGCTCCGCATATTGCAGAAGAACTTTGGTCTTTACTGGGTAATACCACAAGCATTCTTGATGCTTCCTATCCGGCTTTTGAAGAGAAATATGTAAAAGAATCTTCCAAAGCCTATCCTGTTGCCATCAATGGTAAAACAAGAACGGAACTTACTATTGCCCTTGATGCCACCCAGCAACAGGTGGAAGAACTGGTGCTGGCAGATGAAGTGGTAAAAAAATGGCTTGATGGAAAGACCCCGAAGAAGATCATTTACGTAAAAAATAAAATGATCAACGTCGTTATCTGATGTTTCACCACTAAACATGGCAGCGATATATACTCTTTTCAGAGAATATAGAATTTTAGCAGCAGTTTCTCTCCGGGAATAAATTTTATAAACGGTGTTTCTCCAAAGGCTTTAGGTCGTACTTTCAGCGACCAAAATCTTTTTTCATGAAGCAATATCTATCCGCTGCGTTGCTGTTTATCAGCATTCAGTTTGCCGCAAAAAGTCAAACGGCGCATTTTCTTACCAATCCCTGTCTTACACCCGACGGGCAAACGGTCATCTTTAGTTTTGAAGGTGATCTCTGGAAAGCCAACGTAAAGGACGGGCAAGCCAGCCGTCTCACCGCCATGGATGGCTACGAAACCAATCCCCGTGTTTCTCCCGATGGCAAGTGGATCGCTTTCACCGGCCGCCAGTATAACAATGCGGATGTGTTTGTAATGCCGCTGAATGGTGGCGAAATAAAACAAATCACTTACCATAGCGGCAACGATGATGTGAACAGCTGGAGCTGGGATTCAAAACATATTTATTTCAGCAGCAGCCGCATGGGACAGATCTCCGGATTCAAAGTGTCTGCCAATGGCGGCACACCGGTGAGAGTGTTTGGCAATTATTTCTTCTTATACGATCACAACCTGTTTGAACATCCTTCCAGCGGTGAAATATTTTTTAACGATACCTGGGAAAGCAGCAACCAGGTGCAGCGCAAACGCTACAAAGGTCCTTTCAATCCCGATATCCAGTCGTACAACCTGAAAACAAAACAGCATAAAAAATACACGACATGGGAAGGAAAAGATTTCGGGGCAACCATAGATAAGAACGGCAATATCTATTTTATCTCTGACGAGGCCAATGGGGAATATAATCTCTATACCATTGACAACGGGAAGAAAAAAGCGCTGACAAGATTTTCTGCTTCTATTAAATCGCCGCTGGTAAATGCCAACGGGGGTAAAGTGGTGTTTGAAAAAGACTACCAGCTCTGGTTATATGATGTGAAAACCGATAAAGAAGAAAAACTCAATATCTCCATCATCCGCAATAACGTGTTGCCCAAGGAAAAGGATTTTGAAGTGCGGGGCAATATCAGCTACTTCGATGTGTCGCCGGATGGAAAGAAACTGGCTTTTGTGTCAAGGGGTGAGTTGTTTGTTGGTGATATTGAAGGAAAATTCATCCAGCAGATAAAAAGAGGTTCAGCAGAGAGAGTGAAGGAAGTGAAATGGATGAGTGATAACAAAACAGTTTTACTTAGTCAGACACTGGATGGTTATACCAACTGGTATTCGGTAGCAGCGGATGGCAGCGCTGCCTTAAAGCAACTCACCAGCGACAAGCGAAACAATCGTTCCATTGTTTTGAATAAGAAAAGAACACAGGCTGTTTATCTCAGTGGCCGGGATGAAGTGCGGCTGATGGACCTGAAAACGCTGCAAAGTAAAACCATTGTGAAAGATGAGATTTGGGGTTTTCAAAACAGCGACCCCTCTTTTTCACCCAACGATGAGTATGTGCTGTTTACAGCCTACAGAAATTTTGAACAGGATGTGTTTGTTCATAACATCAAGGAAAATAAAACCATCAATCTCACCAACACAGGAATCACAGAAGCCGGCCCGCTGTGGTCAGCAGACGGGAAATTCCTTTTCTTCACCTCGCAGCGTTTAAAGGCCGCCTATCCTTTTGGCATGCCGAATGCAAAAGTGTATCGCCTGCCATTGGAAAAAATTGACGAACCGTACCGGATGGATAAATTCAATGAGCTGTTCAGGGAAGAAAAAAAAGATACGGCCAAAAAGACCGAGACAGCTACCAAAACAGAAAATGATGCAAAACCAATTACGATAGACCTGGAGCGGATCATGGAAAGGCTGGAACAGGTGAGCCCTGCACTGGGGACACAGTTCCTGCAATATGTTTACCAGAAAGGCGAAAAGACAACAGTGCTATATACCAGCAACCATGGTGAAGGACGCAATGCACTTTGGAAAACAGTGATCGAACCTTTTGAGCAGAACAAAACAGAAAAGATTGCCGGCTCTGACGGGAACTTTAGCTTCCGGATTGTAGAAGTGAGTGATAAATTTTTTGTGCTTTCCAATGGCAATATCAGCAAACTGAATATTGACGGTAACAAAATTGACCCTGTGAGCATCAGTTTCACTTTCCGCCGCAACTTATCAGATGAATTTAGCCAGATGTTTTATGAAGCATGGGCACAGATGGAAGAAAATTATTATGATGAAAAATTTCATGGTATAAACTGGAAGAAAGTGAAGGACTATTACCAGCAGTTCCTGCCGCATTTCAACAGCCGGGCTGATATAAGAACCTTGTTGAATGACATGCTGGGCGAACTCAATTCTTCACACCAGGGCTTTAATACTTTTGGGGATGAAGAAGCCATTCCGCTGACCAACCGTACCATGGAAACAGGTATCATATTCGAAGACGATGCTCCGTTTAAAGTGAAGTATGTCATAAATCGTTCCGCTGCGGACAGGAAGGGAATTGATGTGAAACCCGGTGATGTATTGCTGAAAGTGAACGACGAAACAGTGGATAAAAACATGGATCGCAGTTATTATTTTTCAAAACCTTCGCTGGACAGGGAAATGAAACTGACCTTTAACCGTAGCGGTCAGAACATTGATGTGAAAATTCATCCGCAGTCCAGCCTTTTCAGCAACTTATATGATGAGTGGATAGACAACAACCAGAAAAGAGTGGATGAGAAGAGTAAGGGCAGGATTGCGTATGGCTATATGAAAAATATGGGACAGTTTGAACTGGACCAGTTCATCATTGATATGACGCAGGAGCTGAATAATAAAGAGGCACTGATTTTTGATCTTCGATACAATACCGGCGGCAATGTGCATGACGAAGTGCTGAAATTTCTTTCACAGAAAACATACCTGAAATGGAAATACAGGGAAGGAAAACTGACAACACAGCCTAATTTTTCACCAAGTGACAAGCCGATCGTTTTGTTGATCAACGAACAGTCACTAAGCGATGCAGAAATGACCTCGGAAGGATTCAAGGCCTTGAAACTGGGAAAGATCATCGGTAATGAAACATACCGCTGGATCATTTTCACCAGTGGCGTGGGCCTGGTGGATGGTTCGGGTGTTCGTATGCCGGGTTGGGGTTGCTATTCACTGGATGGAAAAGATTTAGAGATGAGCGGTGTGCAGCCGGATATTACCGTTATCAATACATTTGAAGATAAACTTAATGGCCGTGATCCGCAGGTTGACCGGGCTGTAGAGGAGATATTGAAGCAGTTGAAATAATATTTATGCAATTATAGAAACAGGTGTGGCCATTTGCTGCACCTGTTTTATTTTTAGTGTATGAAAAAGACTTTGACGGTCATCGCTATCCTGTTTTTTGTGGTTGCTGAAGCACAACTGAATGTGATGACCTTTAATATCCGGCTAAATGTGGCGTCTGACAGTTTGAATGCCTGGCCCTTCCGGAAAGATAAAGTTGCTTCTCAAATATTATTTCACGAAGTGCAGTTACTGGGTGTGCAGGAGGCATTGCATGAACAAATGCTGAATTTGAAAGAGAGATTGCCGCAATACAAATATGCCGGCGTGGGCAGGGACGATGGTCAAACGAAAGGTGAATATTCTGCAATCTTTTATGACACCGGAAGATTGCAACTGCTCGAAACGAAAACATTCTGGTTGTCTGAAACTCCAGAAGTACCGGGAAGCAAAAGCTGGGATGCGGCTATCACAAGGATTGTGACCTGGTGTAAGTTCAGGGACAGGAAAACGAAAAAGCAATTCTTTGCATTTAATACGCATTTCGACCATATCGGTAAAGTGGCCAGAAGGGAAAGCGCCAAACTGCTGAAGCAGAAAGTCAATGAAATAGCAGGAAACAATCCTGTAATCATTATGGGTGATTTCAATTCCAAACCCGCTGATGAACCCATCCGGTTGTTGGTGGACAAAGACGATACACAAAAATTTACTGATACGAAAGTATTATCAGTCACTCCACACTACGGTCCGACTGGCACTTTCAACGCTTTTCGTTCCAAAGAAACCGATGATGAACCGATTGACTACATTTTTGTAAAAGGCAAATGGAAAGTGCTGCAACATGCCAGCATTTCACAGACATGGGGTGGTCGTTTTGCCTCCGACCATTTTGCAGTATTGGCAAAAATGAAATTATGACGGGGCTTAATTAAGCACACTCGTTTCTTTAACGATGTCTGCTTTTTCCTGTTCTTTTATTTTGCCCCATCCGCCCAGAACATTGCGGAGGTTGTGAATGCCTTGTTTTTTCAACAATGAAGCGGCGATCACACTCCGGTAGCCGCCAGCACAATGCACATAGATATTTTGTTCTTCTTCAAGATTAGCTATACTGCCGGGGTCGGTCATATCATGCAACGGGATATTCAGGGCATCTTTAAGATGTCCGTCTGCAAATTCTGCAGGTTTGCGTACATCCACTATCACAAGGTTATTGTCAAACGGAATATCCATCATCAGTTCATCGGCTTCCACATCAATGATCATATCAATTTCTTCTCCGCTTTTTTGCCATGTTTCATAGCCGCCGTCAAGATACCCGTTAACATTACTGAAGCCAACTCTTGCCAGCCGTATGATCGTTTCTTTTTCTTTTCCCGGATCGGTCACCAGCAGCATAGGATGCTGAAATGATAACAAAGAACCGGCCCATTCTGCAAAACGGCCTTCGAGGCCTATGCTTACTGACCCGGGCACAAAACCATGTGTAAACAAATCACCCCGGCGGGTATCGAGGATGATTGTGTCAGCAGTTATTGCTTTTTTAAATTCATCCACTGATAAAGCCTTCATTCCTTTTTCAATCACAGCATCCAGGCTGTCATATCCTTCTTTATTGATCTTTGCATTGATGGGGAAATATTGTGGCGGTGCAGCAATGCCATGAGTGACGGCTTCAATAAAAGCTTCTTTTGTTTCTGCTTTCATCGCATAGTTGCTGCGCTTTTCTTCGCCGATAGTACTGTGGGTGTTCGGTCCAAGGTTTTTTCCGCAGGAACTGCCGGGGCCATGGGCCGGGTAAACGATCACATCATCGGCCAGTGGAAAAAGTTTTGAATGCAAACTGTCATATAGCATACCTGCCAGATCATTCATGGTGATGGCTGCTTCTTTCTGTGCCAGGTCGGGGCGACCTACATCACCGACAAATAAAGTATCACCGGTGAAAACGCAATGATCTTTGCCATTGGCATCTTTTAATAAGTAGCAACTTGACTCTAATGTATGGCCCGGAGTGTGTAATACTTCTATTGTCAGATCACCGATCCTGAACGTCTCACCATCCTTTGCCACATGCACCGGAAATTTTGTTTGTGTGCCGGGGCCATAAACAATCGGCGCACCGGTTATTTTGCCCAGGTCAAGATGACCACTTACAAAATCAGCATGAAAATGTGTTTCAAAAATATATTTGATGAGGCTTTTTCTTTCATTGGCCAGTTCGAGGTAAACATCAATATCCCGCAACGGGTCAATAATCGCTGCTTCGCCATTACTCTCAATGTAATAAGCTGCTTCACTCAGGCAGCCGGTATATAATTGTTTGATGAACATGCATAAAATTTGCGCAAAAATACCTTAATAAAACTAAAACGGCCTGCTATGACAGGCCGTTTTACTAATACTATGAAAGCCAGTTAATTCAGCAGCATTTCTGCAAACTGGTTCAGTTCTTCAATGCGGTTTGTGTTAACCGAATAATAGATAAATTTTCCATCTCTTTCCGTATTTACAAAGCCGGCTTTGCGCAAGATGGCTAGATGCTGCGAAGCAACAGACTGTTCCAGGCGGAGTTTGACATATATCTCTGTCACAGTAATTTTTCCTTCCTCATCTATCAACTTCAGTATTTGCTGACGAAGTTTGTGATTTACGGCTCTTAAGATAAGGGCTGCTTTTTTCACATTTAATAAATCCACCTTCAGCGATGCGCCATTTTCAACCCCGTTATTCAAAGTAAGTGTGTAGTTATTCATAGCAGTAAATGCATTAATAAGTGAAATACAAATTTAATCCAGCACAGATTTTAGATAATTAAAATCACATTAAAATTGATTGTAAGACGAAGAATAAGACGTTGTCTAAGGCAAAAACCTTCGAACCGGCGTGTAAAAATCTTTGATATACAGGGGTTCAGCATAGGCCAGGTCTGCATAATCTTTCACTAAGTGTTTTTCCCGGGCCAGTGCCGCAATTGATGAGGCATTCATAATAGTTGAACTAAAGGACGCATTATTATGAGTGAGCATTTCTTGCAGTTTTTTGCTGCCCGATCCGCAGAATAATATTTTCTGCTGTTGCAATCTGTCAGTGAAACTTCCGGCATTGATGACCATGGCCCTTGGTTTTTCAATTTCGGTCATCTGTTTATCAAAGATGGCTGAGTATACTTCCATTCTTCTTGCATCAATCAGCGGGCAGATAAGCTCAGTTGCTTCTTCTTTCACAGTATATGCCATGGCTTCCAGGGTGCTGACAGCAATAAGCGGGATATGCAGGACATAACAAATTCCTTTTGCTGCTGCTAAACCCACCCGCAATCCTGTGTAGGAACCAGGACCGATGCTTACGGCCACAGCATCAACATCACTGATCTTGCAAGAACATTGTTGCAGCAAGCTTTCTATGGCTACATGCATCCAGGCCGCATGATCTTTTTGATCACTGTTTTGGAGGATGTGCAATACTTCATCATCACGGCTCAGGCAGACCGAAGCAGTTTCAAGTGCAGTATCAATATTTAAAATGAGTGCCATTAGTTCTGTGCCTCTTTTTCCAGCAAAGGACAGGGGCTGTATCTTTCCTGTGTTTTTCGGAGCTCTTTTAATAATGCGAGAATGTTTTTTAAACCTATAGTTGCAGCCCATTCAAAAGGGCCGTTCGGATAGTTGGTTCCCAATTTCATTGCTGTGTCTGTTTCTGTCTTAGAGCTTACATTTTCTGACAATGCAAAATAGGCTTCGTTGATGATCATAGCCAGCACCCTTGCCGTAATAAAACCGGGTATATCAGCCGTCCATTCTATTTTCCGGTTAAATGCACTCATCACATTTTCTGCCTCTTTCTTTATCGTTTCGTTTGCGGTTGCTTCCATCAATTCTCTTGACAAAAGGCTGTTCCATCCGTTGATGCGGATCATATTTTCGGGCAACCCTTTCAATGTTCCTTCTACAAAATTGATTAAAACCGGTTTGGGTGAAAGCATGTTCAACAGGGCCAGCCTTTTTGCTGACGGTTCAAACAACAGATCAACATACGCATCTGCTTCCGGGTAATTCAACAGTTCATCCGGCAGTAATACCCAGGTTGTATCCAGCTCATGTTTTGTACCATGCGCAAGCATTTCTGTTTTCTGCCTGTCATTTGCCAGCAACACTACCCGCATTGACTAATTTTTTGCAAAGAAAACGTATAAAGCTAAATTCGCCATTCAGTTTTTTAAAATAGTTGTATGAGTAAAGTGATTATAAAAACCAACCTGGCGCCAGACCCGATCGGGCCCTACAACCAGGCTGTTCAAAGCGGTAATCTTCTTTTTATTTCCGGGCAAATTTGTATTGACCCTGCAACCGGCCAGTTGAAGAATAAAGACCTGCAGGAGGAAACGCACCAGGTGATGCATAACCTGAGAGCCATTCTGCAGGAAGCGGGAATGACTTTCAATCATGTAGTCAAAACCACGATCTTTTTAACGGATATGCACCGTTTTACAGAAGTGAACGAGGTGTATGGAAAATATTTTGAAAGTAATTTTCCGGCCAGGGAAACGGTGCAGGTGTCGGCCTTGCCCAAATTTGTAAATGTGGAGATCAGTATGATCGCTGCTAAATAAAAAAATCCGGGTTTAAGGCCCGGATTTTTTTTATATGAGATACATTGTATTGCATTAGTGTATCACCTGCATGGGTATCGTATAGTTTTTGCCATTGATAGTGGCGACAATATAATAGACCCCGTTCAACAAAGAACTACTGTTTATCGGTTTAATGATCTGGCCGGCGCTGGAATTCTCTCTTGGACTTATGTTGGCGACTTTCATCCCGTAGCTGTTGTACAAAGTCAGTTGCAGGCTGAAAGCTTTATCCACGATGATCTCCAGTTTAGCATCACTCCGCACAGGGTTTGGATAAAGACGTAAGAAAATACCATCCTCCAATCCCGGTGTAATGAATGTCTTTACTTCTGACGGGACAAAGACAGTTGTAGTAGTACAAAGCGGTATAATATTAAATTCATAAGTGGCTCCGGGTTCCAGTCCGTTCAGTTCATATTCTTCACCGGTTACAAACAATTTTATCCAGGTATTGCTGCCTGTCTTGCGGTATTGTAATGTGTCTGTTGTAACGTCTTGTGGGTTTTTCCAGCGGATGATTGCTCTTGAAGGACTATAGACCGTAGCGCTGATATTGGTAACGTCACCACAACCGATCACATTGACCAAAGCACTAGTCGTTCCTTTACAACCATTAATGTCCGTTCCTTCGATGGTATAGCCGGTTGTGGTCAGCGGCATCACGATGGCAGCAGTGGTTGATGAACTGATCAGTGCCGGTTGAATGGACCAGTTGTACGAACTGGCTCCGCTGCCGGTGAGGGTCTGGGTCTTAAATTTTTCAATAGTTGAAATAGCCGGCGATACGGAAACAGTTGGATTGGCCCAGGCAGTAACAGTAGTTCCGGATGAAGTTCTTGAGCAGGATCCCGCTGTTGTGGTAACGGTGTAAATACCGCTGACGGAAGCCGTATAGGAAGACGTAGTGGCCCCGCCGATGCTGTTTCCATTCCGGTACCACTGGTAAGTGTAACCGCTTCCGGTGCTGGCATTCAATGTAACATTTCCGCCGGAGCAGAAACTGGTAACACCAGTTGCAGTCACATTGGCTGCAGGAGAAGGATTAACTGTCACACTCACAGCAGCAGAAGTGGCTTCACAGTTGCTGGCATATACTCTTACGCTATAGTTGCCGGTTTGTGTTACTGAATAGGTAGATGCCGTTGCGCCACTGATAATATTTCCATTCCTGTACCATTGATGTGAATACCCGGAACTGCTGCCGGCATTTAACACAAGCGGATTCGCATCACAAGTGATAATAGGTCCACCGGGAGATATACTGGCTGAAGGAATAGCCACCTCAGTGATCTGAACTGACCTTGTGATTGAGCAGGAAGCAACAGAGACGGTCACTGAATAGTTGCCCGTTGTTGTAGCTGTATATGAGTTTCCGGTTGCAGCATTGATGAGTACGCCGTCTTTAAACCACTGGTAAGAATAGGAAGCATTGAATGGGGTACTTAATAAAACATTTCCACCGGTGCAGAAACTGGTTGGTGCACTGGGTGTAAGTGTTGCATTCAGTGAAGCACCGGAATTGACAATAGTAACCACTCCCATCACCTGGCAGCCTGAAGCATCAATAACGGCGACGTTATAAGTGCCGGGACCAACATTTGATAAGGTAGAGCCGGATTGTCCGTTGCTCCATAAAAATTGAGTACTCCCCGTATTATTAGTGGCTGTTACCGTAGCCGAACCATTGTTTTGCCCGCAGGAGGCATCTGTTTTTACAATGTCAATCGTCATACGGCAATTACCAAAACAGCCGGCACTGCCGATAACTTCTCTTATCCTGTCACCGGGTTGGGTGCCAAAGCCATTGTTGAAATTTATGCCAACACTACTTACGAGGTGACAATAACTCATAATGGTTCCGCCTCCGGAAGGAGCAGGGCCCTGTGAACAGCCGCCCTCTGTGGTATAACAATTATCAAGTGCTCCGCCAGACCAGCCGCACCATTGGGTATGATTAGAACCAAAGTTATGACCCAGTTCATGTGTCACCACCTGTACGGTCCATGAATAAGTCGGTACATTATTATAAGAGTTGCCGATTCCGCTTACAGCACTTCTGAAGCGTTTGGCGCTGCTACATGGATTACCCAGTAAATAGGCTATTCCTCCGCCGATAGACCGGGTTGAAAGGAAATGAGCATAGTCGCCTATATAATCCGTGTTTTGCATCCTGTCTCTAAAAGCCGGCAATATGGCACCGGTGCTGTTCAAACCGGCTGCTGCTTCGGGATCCTGTGTGGTCCATACCAATATCTGCGACACCTGCACTTTAATATTTTCATTGTTATAGAGCTGGGCAACATTGTTGAAAAAACCAAGAACATAGTTGATCACATTGTTGGTATTGCTTCCCTTGTCGGTGTATAATTTATAATCACATTCAAAGTAGATATCAACCGGCTCACCCACAGCTGTCGTTCTGCTCCCTGAGTTATGACTTTGCTCATTATGCGATATGCCGTCAGCGGGGATGTCGCTGGTGCTGCAAACAAAAGGATTGCTGATGAGAAGATCTGATTCCCGGTACAAGGTATATTCGCTGGTGGCACGGCCATTGCTTTCAATGGCGCCAAGGATAATATTGCTTTGTTCATCAGCAATCACTCCCATCACCTGGTCTTCAAAAATGCTGACAGTAGCCAGCGAACGGGTCTTGCCTTCAATAGTTCCCTGGTAAAATACAGCGCCATTATAGCTGGCAGTCCGCCGTTGTCCACCGGGCAGTGCTTCTATTACCGAGAAACTTTCAGCTGTGATATTTGTCTTTTGCAGATCAAGTTTCAAGAGACCATTTTCAAATGGTATTTGCAGTTTGATGCGGGCAGAAGCGTTGCTGCGCAAAGAACCCAACACTGACCTGTCGAGTTCGAGTGATTCATATTTCCGGACAACTGTCCGGTAATCAGCAGAAAGGGCATTTCGTTGCCGGAACAGGTTATTTACATTTTGTGCATCAGCAGCAAATACGAATCCCGCAATAAGAAGAATGGCTAAAAATGGTTTCCTCATAGGTTGTAAAAATATCGGATAAATATAACAGGACTATATTTTGTTTAAAATAGTAAAAACACCGGGACGGGCAGGGTCTTTTCCTGTCAAAAAGCAAAAAAAAGGCCCGGGTGTAAAATACACCCGGGCTTAATAATGCATACCCCGCTTTTATTTCAGACAAATCTCAAAATCCTTTCTTCCACCGGTTATTGTTCCGGTTCCATTCGGGTAATATTTTGTCAGGATCAAGGATCACTTCGCTTATTTCGCTGGTGGTAGGCACAGAAAATGTCCATTCTGCACCTCGCTGCCATATTTCTACCGGCAGGTTTATTTTATGTTCTTTTCCGTTGGCTTCCTTCACCAGCACTGTCACCGGCATAGGCATTTTTTCCAATGTTTCAATGGTGATCTCGGCTCCATTCTCCGGCTTTTCTCTCACATACTTAGTTGATTTCACACCCAGGTCCAGCTTCCAGTCGTTCAACACCCAGCTACGCCAAAACCAGCCCAGGTCTTCGCCACTTACATTCTCCATGGTATGAAAGAAATCCCAGGGAGTGGGGTGTTTAAATGCCCAGCGATGCACATATTCTTTGAGTGCAGCATCAAATCGTTCAGCACCCAGCACAGCATTGCGCAACACATGCATCATCATCGCCGGTTTGAAATAAGCAGCGCTGCCAAGGTTCTGCTGTTGCACCACATCAGGAATATGATACAGGCCATCCATTTTATCATTGAAATTATACTTGATGGCAAACTCAGAGCCGGGATCACTCATGTCAAAGGCTTCTACAAATTCACCGTTGTTGAATTCTTTTGTGGAAAGGCCATTGATGAAAGTATTGAACCCTTCGTCCATCCAGGCATATTTTCTTTCGTTGCTGCCCACGATCATCGGGAACCAGATATGACCGAATTCATGATCGGTCACTCCCCACAAACCTGAACCTGACGACTGGTAGCTGCAGAAAACAATACCGGGATATTCCATACCACCCACAATCCCTGCCACATTTACCGCAGCAGCATACGGATACTCATACCATTTTTTAGAATAATGTTCAATAGAACCTTTCACCATTTCCGTGCTGCGCTGCCAGCCGTTTTTCTTGATGCTTTCTACCGGGTAAGCACTCATGGCTAAAGATTTTTTACCACTCGGCAAATTGATCTTTGCTGCATCCAGTACAAAAGCCCTTGAGGCACCCCATGCCGCATCTCTTGTGTTTTGAATTTTAAATTTCCAGGTCAGGCTGGGTTTCTGCACCTGTTTTGTTTTATCTGTCACATCCTTTTCACTGCGGATTACCACTGTCTGGTTACTGTTCTTTGCTTCGTTATATTTTTTCAACTGATCTGCGGTAAAACATTCCTGTGGGTTGAGTAATTCGCCGGATCCAACAACAATAATATTAGCAGGGGCGGTAACACTGAATTCAATGTCGCCATATTCAAGGTAAAACTCACCGGCCCCGATATAAGGCATCGTATTCCATCCCTGTATGTCATCATATACACACATACGGGGAAACCATTGGGCAATTTCATAAACCCAGCCGTTTTTGGTATTCAGGCGCCCCATGCGGTCTGTGCCGTATTCAGGGATTTCAAATTCAAATTTGATGGCCAGTTTAATCTTGCCGCCGCCGGCCTTCAGCGCATCATTGAGCCACACCTGCATCCGGGTGTCGGTAATACTGTGTTTGGGAACGTATGATTTTCCCGCTACGGCTTCTGCACCCACTGACTTTATTACATAGCCATCAGTAAATTTTGCATTGGCCCAACGGCCACCGGTTTGAGTGGTGGTGGCTGAGCCACGAGAATCTTTTTTATAAATATTCTGATCCAATTGCAGCCAGAGAAATTTCAGGTGGTCAGGACTGTTATTGGTGTAAGTGATCTCTATTTCACCGCTCACAGTATGCTTCACTGTATCTAATGTGCAATTGATCTTATAGTCCGCTTTGTTCTGCCAGTATTTGGGGCCGGGCTCTCCGCTGGCGCTGCGGTAATCATTGCCAGGATAGGGATAGAACTGCGGGTTAAATGCTTCTTTTGCGTTGTAATTGGACTGCGCAAAGGCAAGCATCGTGAAGGTCATCGTGACCAGGACAAGCAATACTTTCTTCATAGAAGTGTTATTTTTCAATTGAGTCTGTAAAATAAAGGAATTGGTTGCAAAGACTGCTACCGTTCATACGGTATTGTTTGTATACCATACTTTTGAAGTATGGTATACAAACCTCATGGAAACAGTTTCTCCGCCACTGTCACACTTTCTGTTTTACCTACATCGGCCCAGCGGTCGCCTGTATGATCAAAGCCGAGTATCTTATATTTCTTGGCAAATTCAAGATAAAGGTCGGTTAAGGAGAATTTTCCTTTGAAACCGGCTTCTTCGGCCAGCCGGAAAACATCATATTCAAAAACCACTACACAACTATAGGCTTTCTGTAGCAGCCCACTTTTTTTTCTTACTACTTTTTCTTCGCCGGTATTGCTGTTTCTCCAGCCACAAAGCTGGTTGTTGTCGTCAAAGAGGAAATACCGGGAGGTTTTTCTTTCTGTGACAGCAAAGGAGATTAATGGCTGATTTTTTTCATGAAAAGCCAGCAGTTTGCTGATGTCAAGGTCGGTGAGGATGTCGGCATTGCAGGTGATGAATCTTTCGCCGGGAGTAAAAAAAGGTTTTGCTTTCAGCAAGCCACCACCGGTGTCAAGCAATTCTTCTCTTTCATCACTGATGATGATTTTGCTTTCCCAGCCATTATTTTTTTCAATATCATCTTCGATCTGCTCTGCAAAATGATGGACGTTGACAATAATATCTCTGATGCCATATTGCTGCAGGTATTCAATATTCCGTTGCAACAATGATTTCCCGTTCACCACAGCCAAAGCTTTGGGATGCTTGTCTGTCCAGGGTTTAAAACGGGTGCCTAGACCGGCTGAAAAAATCATTGCTTTCATACCTGTTTGGGTAATTCATTAGTCCAATTCTTTTCATCCTGCACATAATGTTTCAGATCAATCTTCACTTTGAATTTATTTCTCAAATGCCTGGCCATTGCATCAGCAGCATACACACTGCGGTGCTGGCCACCGGTGCAGCCAAAACTCACCATCAGGCTTTCAAATCCCCGCTTGATATACTCTTCCACTGTGATGTCAACAATATCAAACACACTGTTCAGAAATTCGGGCATCTGTGTTTGCTGTTCTAAAAAATCTTTTACAGCCTTGTCCCTGCCATGCTGGGTTTTAAATTCATCAATGCGGCCGGGGTTGAGAATTCCACGACAATCAAACACAAATCCGCCGCCGTTACCGCTTTCATCTGCGGGCAATGTTTTTCTATATGAAAAACTGCTGATCTTAACCACAAGAGGAGTTTGTTCTGTTGCCTGGGTAGGAGTGAACTGTTTTATAACTTCATCTGCTACACAGATATTTAAAACTTTCCTGAATTCAGGAACGGCAATACCCATACTTTGATTTTCAAAAAACTCCCGGAGGTTACGCAATGCGAGGGGAATGCTGGTAAGGAACTGCGCTTTTCTTTCAAATAGTCCTCTAAATCCATAAGCACCCAGCACCTGTAACAAACGGATGAGCACATACCCATTGTACTGGCTGCGGAAAATAGTTCTGTCAAGTGGACCGTTGATCAGGTTTTCAAAAGCATTCATGTAGTCTTCCAGCAAATTATTTTTCCAGGCTTCTGGAAGATTGGCCCTTGCCTGCCAAAGCATACTGGCCACATCATATTGCGGGGCGCCTTTCATACCTCCCTGGTAGTCTATAAAATGTACAGACTCTCCCTCTCCTTTGGAGAGGGAGTTGGAGGGTGAGGTCACCATAATATTCCGGCTTTGAAAATCCCGGAACATAAAATATTTATACTCGGTGTGGGTGAGATAATTGCTCAGCGCTTCAAAATCATCAATCAGTTTTTGTTTGTCGTAAGGCTTGCGCAGCGCATCTAGAAAATAATATTTGAAATACAACAGGTCGGCCATGATGGCCTGCTTGCCAAATTCTTTATTGGTAAGACATTTATTATAGTCAAGGCCCTCATCCCCTTTCACCTGCAAACGGGCCAGTTCAGCAAGGCTTAATTTGAAAAGATTGTACACTTCATCACAAAATCCAAGTGATTCTAATTTGTTGAGCAGTGATATATCGCCAAAATCTTCCTGCAGGTAGGCTGTTCTTTCATCGTTGATGGCAAGGATATGCGCCGCCTGTAAATTCTTTTTTCGGAAATGTTCGGAAAAATAAATGAAACTTTCGTTTTCCTTGATATTGGCGCCATAGGTTCCGATCACAGAATTATCCGGGCCATGCACACGGAAATAGCGACGTTCGCTTCCCGATTGTGGTAATACATCAATAGAGACAGGATCAGCACCTTCCCATTGTTTGTAGAGCTGAGATATGGATTCTAAAAGCTGCTGCATGAGGCAAATGTAGGTAACCGACTGCAATCCCGGTGGTTAATGATGCTAACAGTCAGTAGTTTTTGGCTAAATTTGCAACATTCTTATTTATTATATGAGCAATCGTTCTTCCAGCAAGGTTCGTATTGTTACCGCAGCCAGTTTGTTTGATGGCCATGATGCTGCCATAAATATCATGCGCCGCATCATGCAGAGCAAAGGTGCCGAGATCATTCATTTGGGACATAACCGTTCGGTTAAAGAGATCGTGGAAACGGCCATTGAAGAAGATGCACAAGGTATTGCCATCACTTCTTACCAGGGCGGGCATGTGGAGTTTTTCAAATACATGAAAGACCTGCTGGATGAAAACGGCTGCGGGCATATCAAGATCTTTGGTGGTGGTGGCGGCACCATTCTGCCTGAAGAAATTGAAGAGTTGCACAAGTATGGTATCACCCGTATTTACAGCCCGGATGACGGAAGAAAGATGGGGCTCGAAGGTATGATTGAAGATGTGATAAGAACAGCGGCCCCACCACCCTCTGAAGGTGGGATTGGCGAAGACCCAAAATGGAATGGCAAACTTCCGTTAGATGAAAAAAAGGATGTAAGAAGAATTGCAAGAGTGATATCATTAGCAGAAGAAGGAAAGGATTACTCTGAACAACTAAAAGAGATTTCTAAACTTACCGAAACCGCCCCCCTCCAACGTGGGGCAGGTGGGCCTCCGGTATTGGGCATAACAGGTACCGGCGGCGCCGGCAAATCTTCTGTAACTGATGAGATCGTTCGCCGCTTTTTAACCAATTTCACGGATAAGACCATCGCTGTTATTTCTGTTGATCCTTCCAAGAAAAAAACAGGCGGCGCTTTGCTGGGCGACAGAATAAGGATGAACTCCATTAATCATCCAAGAGCTTATATGCGAAGCCTTGCAACAAGAGATGATAATACAGCATTGAGCAGTGCGGTTCAGGATGCGATCAGTATTTGCAAAAAAGCAGGGTTTGATTTTATTATTCTCGAATCAGCAGGCGTAGGACAAAGCGATGCGTCTATTTTAGATTACTGCGATGTGAGCATGTATGTGATGACGCCTGAATATGGTGCTGCTTCGCAATTAGAAAAGATCAATATGCTCGACTATGCCGACCTGGTTTGTATCAACAAATTTGATAAAGCGGGTGCCCTGGATGCATTAGCCGATGTGAGAAAACAATTCAAACGCAACCATGCTTTGTGGACGGCCAAAGATGAAGAACTTCCCATCATCGGAACGATGGCCAGCAAATTCAATGACGATGGAGTGAATCACCTGTTTGAATTGTTGCTGAAAAAGATCGAAGCGAAAACAGCAGTTAGGTTTGGAGAAATTCAGTTTGCAGAAACTGCCAAAGTTTCACAGGGCATCATTCCGTCCAACCGTACAAGATACTTGAGTGAGATCAGTGATAATAACCGGAGTTATGATCAATTAGTAAAAGACCAGGCAGCGATCGCCTCCAAATTATACCAGTTGCACGGGGCATTGGAAACATTGAAAGGGAAAGCGGAAATATCATTGCTGAAGACGATCGAAGAGCAGATCAGTTTTTACAATGAACAGCTGACGCCGGTAAGCCGCAAACTGATCAGCAACTGGTCAGAAAAAATAAAAGAGTACCAGAAAGATTTTTACGAATACAAAGTCCGCGACAAAGTGATCCGTCAGCCGATGACGACCAAGAGCCTCAGTGGTACAAGAATTCCTAAAGTGGTGCTGCCTAAGTTCAAGGACTGGGGTGATATACTGAGATGGCAGGCGCAGGAAAATGTGCCGGGTCATTTTCCGTTTACAGCGGGTGTGTTTCCATTGAAAAGAGAAGGCGAAGACCCGACAAGAATGTTTGCCGGTGAGGGTTGCCCGGAAAGAACCAATAAAAGGTTTCACTATGTCAGTGTGGATCAACCTGCAAAACGATTATCAACGGCTTTTGACAGTGTGACATTATATGGCGAGGATCCCGATCACCGTCCCGACATCTATGGAAAGATCGGCAACAGCGGTGTAAGCATTGCAACGGTTGATGATGCAAAGAAATTATACAGCGGTTTTGATCTCTGCGATCCGAAAACGTCTGTGTCTATGACCATCAACGGCCCGGCACCGATGCTGTTGGCTTTCTTTATGAATGCAGCGATAGACCAGCAATGTGAAAAATGGATTGAGGCGAATGGGCAATGGACTATGGTGAATGATGCCTTAAAGAAGAAATACCCCGATGGCAAACAGCCTGCTTACAATAATCCATCTTACCCTGGTAAAATGCCAGAAGGCAATACTGGGCTTGGTTTAAAGCTTTTGGGTTTAAGCGGTGATGAAGTATTACCTGCTGATGTGTATGAACAATGCAGGCAGGCGGCTTTGCAACAGGTACGGGGAACCGTGCAAGCGGATATTTTAAAAGAAGACCAGGCGCAGAATACCTGTATCTTCTCAACAGAATTTGCTCTGAAACTGATGGGTGATGTGCAGGAATATTTTATAGAGAATAAGGTTCGTAATTTCTATAGTGTCTCCATCAGTGGTTATCATATTGCAGAAGCCGGGGCTAATCCTATTACCCAATTAGCGTTTACACTGGCGAATGGATTTACCTATGTAGAGTATTACCTGAGCCGCGGGATGAACATTGATGACTTTGCTCCCAATCTTTCTTTCTTTTTCAGCAATGGCATGGACCCCGAATACAGTGTGATCGGCAGGGTGGCCAGGCGCATCTGGGCCAAGGCGATGAAGTATAAATACAAAGCCAATAAGCGCAGCCAGATGCTGAAATATCATATCCAGACATCGGGCAGAAGTTTGCATGCACAGGAAATAGATTTTAATGATATCAGAACCACCCTGCAGGCTTTATATGCCATTTATGACAACTGCAATTCACTTCACACCAATGCCTATGATGAGGCCATCACTACACCAACAGAAGAAAGTGTAAGAAGAGCAATGGCGATACAACTGATCATAAACCGGGAATTAGGTTCTGCCAAAACTGAAAACTTTACGCAAGGAAGTTTTGCTTTGGAAGAATTGACCGACCTGGTGGAAGAAGCAGTGCTCACAGAGTTTGACAGGCTGACCGAAAGGGGAGGAGTGCTGGGGGCGATGGAAAGAATGTACCAGCGGAATAAGATACAGGAAGAAAGTTTATACTACGAGCATCAGAAACACACCGGCGAATTACCGCTTATTGGCGTGAATACATTCCTCAATAAAAAAGGAAGCCCGACCATTATTCCCGGTGAAGTGATTCGTAGTACAACGGAAGAAAAGGAGCAGCAAATCAAAAACCTGCATGCTTTCTGGAAAAGAAATGAGAGCCGGAATGAAGAGGAGTTGAAAAAACTCAAGCAGGTCGCCATCCGCAACGGCAACCTTTTTGCCCAACTGATGGAAACCGTTAAATATTGTTCACTCGGCCAGATCACTCATGCTTTGTACGAAGTGGGCGGACAATACAGGAGAAATATGTAATCTTGTGCTTCATTTTTCAATATGAAGTACGTTATAGCCCTGCTCTCATTTGCCATGCTGCTGTTCAGTTGCACGCAGGGCAAATATGCTTCCACCAATAAGAGTTATAAGAAACAGGTAAAGCAGTTCGGTAAAGTGCTGAAAGCATACCCGTTGAAAGATTCAGCAGGTTTATTATATGCCGACGGTTTTGTGGGCACTACCAATCTATCCATGCGGCGCCCCAATTTTGTTATCATTCATCATACGGCACAAAACAGTTGCGAACAAACATTAAGAACATTTACCCTTCCCCGCACCCAGGTCAGTTCACATTATGTGATCTGCAGAGATGGAACGGTGTATCACATGCTTAGTGATCTGCTGAGGGGTCATCATGCGGGTGTGAGCAAATGGGGAAATACCACTGATCTTAATTCATCCAGCATTGGGATTGAACTCGACAACAACGGTTTTGAGCCTTTTCCTGATGCACAGCTAAAAAGTCTTCTTGATTTACTCGGTCGTTTAAAAAGGGCATACAATATTCCAACTGCCAATTTCATTGGTCATGGTGATATTGCCCCGACAAGAAAGAATGATCCGAACTGGCGTTTCCCCTGGAAACAATTAGCCAACGAGGGATTTGGACATTGGTATGCGGACACAACAGGAGTGATAATGCCTGTTCATTTTGATCATTTATCCGCTTTGCGCATTATTGGCTTTGACACAAAGGATACCAATGCCGCTATTGTTGCTTTCAAACGTCATTGGCTGCAGGACACAACCCGCGGCCTGAATGATGAACAGCGAAAAGTATTATATATGCTTAGCCGCAGGTTTCAGTAACTTTACCGTACAACGACTGTTTGCCCCTGAATTTTTTTTGATTGAAGATTGTTAATAACAAGGTATTATTGAATCATACCTGGGTGCAAATTTATGATGACAGCAGAACACCAGCGGCTGGCTGTAAATGCCGGTAAAGCAATTCCTCTTGCGCAATGGGGGCCTTATCTCAGCGAACGCCAATGGGGCACGGTGAGAGAAGATTACAGTCCCTATGGAGATGCGTGGCGCTATTTTCCGTTTGAACATGCTCATTGCCGCTCTTATCTATGGGGTGAAGACGGGCTTGCCGGCATATCCGATTTTTTTGGTAATCTCTGTTTCTGTGTAGGCTTATGGAATGGTCACGATCCGATCTTGAAGGAAAGATTGTTTGGGCTGGGCAATCCCCAGGGCAATCATGGAGAAGATGTAAAAGAACTTTATTATTACCTCGACAATCTTCCCACGCATTATTATATGGAGTATTTGTACAAATACCCGCAAAAGGAATTTCCATACGAACAGCTACGGAAGAAAAACAAAGAGCAGGGAAAACTTGACCCGGAATATGAACTGCTCGATATAGGCATCTTTGACAATAACCAGTATTTTGATGTGCTGGTGACCTATGCCAAGCAAAGTGCCAGGGATATTTTTATAAAGATTGATATTACTAACCGCTATTCAAAACCGGCGGAGATCACTGTGTTGCCCACCTTGTGGTTTTACAACCGCTGGCAAACGGGAAGCCTGAAACAAAAACCTTCCATCAGCAGGATAGACAAGAATGCGGTGAAAACATCACATGAGCGGCTCGGGGATTATTATTTTTATTTTCAACCGGCTGACTATTGTCTTTTCACTGAGAATGAAACAAACAGGAAAGTAGTGACAGGTGAGGAAAACAACAGCATTTTTTTGAAAGATGCTTTTCATCATGCCATCATTAGCGGGAAGCACCTGGAAGAGTTAAAAAAACAGAAGGAAGGCACCAAGTTTTCACCGGTATATAAAATGAAAATTGGCGCCGGGGCTACAAAAACAATCTATTGCCGGCTGAATGAGAAACAGGCCGATAACCCTTTTGTCAGGGGCTTTCAGAAAATTTTTAAAGAGAGAAAGCAGGAAGCTGATGAATTTTATGCGGCCATTCTTCCCAAAGAAATGAATAAGGAGATGGCGGCTATTCAACGCCAGGCGCTGGCCGGCATTTTGTGGAGCAAGCAATACTATCATTTTGATGTGGAAAAATGGCTGAACAACAGTGATGGCATCACACCGGTGAGCCAGCAGCGTTTATCCGGCCGTAATCATGAATGGACACACCTGAAAAACCAGGACATCATCATGATGCCTGACAAATGGGAATATCCCTGGTATGCCGCATGGGACCTCGCTTTTCAATGCATCAGCATGGCGGTGGTGGATCCCACTTTTGCCAAACACCAGTTGCTGCTGGTGATGCGGGAATGGTATATGAAACCTGACGGGCAATTGCCTTCCTATGAATGGAACTTCAGTGATGTGAACCCACCGGTGCAGGCATGGGCGGCCATGCAGGTCTATCATATTGAGAAAAGACAGACAGGAAAAGGAGATATTGTTTTTCTCAAAAAGGTTTTTCAGAAACTGCTTATCAACTTCACCTGGTGGATCAACCGCAAAGATGTGAATGGGAATAACATTTTTGAAGGAGGATTTCTCGGGCTTGATAATATTGGTGTGTTCAACCGCAGTTTTCATTTTCCCGGCGAAATGCAACTGGAGCAGGCCGATGGCACCAGCTGGATGGGCACCTATGCACTCGACATGATGGAAATGGCTGTCGAGATTGCCATGCAGGATGAATCATTTGAAGATACCGCTACCAAATTTTTTGAACATTTTGTATTGATCGCAGAAGCACTGAATGAACATCGCCTCTGGAATGAGGAAGACAGGTTTTTTTATGATGTGCTATGCGTGACAGATGCCGAACCGGTTCCCCTGCGGATCCGTTCGATTGTTGGTCTCACACCGCTCTATGCTGTTTCCAGCATCAGCAGGCATGTGATGGAGCAACTGAAGGATTTTAAGAAGCGGACATCCTGGTTTGAAAATTTCAGGAAGAGTAACAATAAATTCTGGCCAAATGAAGAAAGAAGCAAGGATGGAGAGATATTGCTTTCCCTTGTTCCCAAAGACAGGCTGGTTGATTTACTGAAAAGACTGCTGGATGAAAATGAATTTTTATCAGAAGGGGGTATCAGGGCTTTGTCAAAATACCATGAGGAAAATCCTTATTCAGTCACTGTGGACGGGCATGTGTATAGCATTAAATATGATCCGGGAGATTCCACTTCCGATATGTTTGGCGGCAATTCTAATTGGCGGGGACCGGTGTGGATGCCTATCAATTTTCTCATCATTCAGTCTATCCGAAAATACGGTGAGTTTTATGGCGATGACCTTTTGGTGGAATACCCGACAGGATCAGGAAATAAAATGAATTTAAAACAGGTGGCGAGGGAACTGACCCGCAGGGTGATCAGCTTGTTTGAAAAAAGTAAAGACAATGGCCGCCGTTTGTATGGCGATTACAGCTGGTTTTATAAGCAACCGGGCAATGAAGATCTGGTGATGTTTTACGAATATTTTCATGGTGATAGCGGAAGAGGGCTTGGTGCCAGTCACCAAACAGGCTGGACAGCCTTGGTGGCAGAATTGATCAGTGAATACGGAACCGGGTAAATACTTGCCTGTTCAATGAAGTTCTCCTGCCGGTTCATGATCGTCATATTGATCTCTCAGTTTGTTCAATTCCAGTTTCAGGTGTCGGACGATTTTATCATACGAGGCATTTGTGATAAGATTGCTTAGTTCAGCCGGGTCTTTTTGCAGGTCATACAATTCCCATTCGTTCACTTCGTAAAAATAGATGAGTTTGTGCCGGTCTCCTCTGATAGCGATATGCGGAATCACTGTATGATCTTTGCTGTATTCATAATAGTGATAGTACAGGTACTTCCTGGGTAATGTCTTTTGTTTTCCCGTCACGAGTGGTTTAAAACTTATTCCATGCATCCATTCGGGTATGGCAGCACCGGCTATGTCAAGAATGGTTGGTGCAAAATCTATGTTCTGCACCATGGTATTGCTGACTGTTCCGGGTTTTATCATCCCGGGCCATTTCATTAATAATGGAGTGCCCATTGAAACATCATAAGCAAATCGCTTATCAAACCATCCGTTTTCTCCTAAATAAAATCCCTGGTCGCTGGTATATATAACGGCGGTGTTGTTGCTGAGCTGATGTTCATCAAGATAGGCCAGTATCCGGCCAATGCTTTCATCAATAGAAGCAATGCAGGCAAGATAGTCCTGCATATACCATTGGTATTTATATTTTAGTAATTCTTTCCCTGCTAATTTTTTTTCAACTATCAGTTTACCTCTTTCGGCATAGATATCTTCAAACCGTTTTCTTTCTTCTTTAGGCATCCTGTTCATGATGGCATTGTATGTGGCTATATCATTGGCATCAGGTTTCAGCCCGGGAATATCGGCCAGGTAGGCGGGATCAACTTTCAGGTCACCGCACAATTTCATATCAAAGAGGATGCTCATGGTCTGTGTTCGCCAGGCAGTGCCCCTGCCCGCTGTGTCTGTATGCAGGGAAGAAGGTTCTGAGAATTTTTTTCTGCTGAATTGTTCGAGGTATTTTAAAGCCGGAACAAAATTCCGGTGCGGGGCCTTGTGGTGAAAGAATAATACAAATGGTTTGTTTTTATCACGGCTGTTTAGCCAGTTGATGGCATCATCGGTAATCACATCGGCTGAATAGCCTTTTTCAATGATGGTATCACCCTGCATGGTGATCATACGGGTATCAAAGTATTGTCCCATGCCCGGTAAAATTCTCCAGTAGTCAAAGCCGCGGGGATATGAATGCAGGTGCCATTTGCCGATCAATGCCGTTTGATAGCCTGCTTGGCCAAGCAGGTGTGCAACATTGGTTTTTGAAGAGTCAAACCTTGTAAAATTATTCTTCACCCCGTTCTTATGAGAGTGTTGCCCGGTCAGCAAAGTGGCCCTCGCTGGTGAGCAAATTGAATTACCTACAAATGCCTTGTTGAATTTCACACCTTCTTTAGCAATACGGTCAATATTCGGGGTCTGAATGAATTGTTTGTTGTAAGCGCTGATGGCATCATTATCATGATCATCACTCATGATGTAAATGATATTCGGTCGCTGTTGTGCAGTTAAATTTTGAACTGATAAAATGACTATCAGCATCTGGTAAATCTTTTGCATGTTGGTAATTTTTTACAAAGCAGGTATTGCTGCCGAATTATCAGGAGTTATTACGGTTTCATTATCCTCTTTACGGGTTCTTATAGTTTTCACCGGCCAGGCATCCAGGCTGGCTGCAGGAAACTCAAAAGATAAGATTTTCTTTAAATCATCATCTGATAGCTCATGGCTCAGCCATTTAATGGCCAGCTCTTTTGTCAGCATTACGGGCATCCTATGGCTGTTGGGGCCTGCATTATGAATTTTTGCCATCAAAGAATTGGCCGGTCTTGTAATGATAGCAAAAGTTCCTCTTACTTCCCCGGTTTCAGGGTCAGGAATGGGCGAATAATTATACAACCCCGCAAAACAAAATAGGGTTTCATTTTTTACTTTGATAAAGTAGGGTAGTTTTTTCTTTTGCCCGATATCCCTGTGCTCAAAAAAACCTGTGGTGAAAACCAGGCAGCGGTTATTCCTCAGCCGGTGCCATACAGAACGTTTGTCATCTAAAATTTTTTCACTCCGGGCATTGGCCATGCTTGACCTGTACTCTTTTATCTTTTCAGGAGTGTTCATATAATCAGCAATCACCCCCCACTCGAATGGCTTTATTTTATAGCCATTATCATTAATGACTACCGGCCATTCGCAATAGGACTGGGCCACTTTATGAAAAGTAGGTTCGAAGCGGATAGTGCCTGTTGGTTCAGCAGAGAGATATTCACTGATCAGTTTAATGTTGCTGAAAAAACTCATGTCGTAGCACATACATTGAAGTTTTCTATGTCGTCTAAAAGTACCTCTGTTTGCTGACCCCGCCACAATAAAGCTAAGAACAACAGGCCATATCTTTCTTTCAGGGTTACTTTTAATTTATCAGCCGGCGAATAATTCCACCAGGACAATTTTTGACGAACATAGTTGCTGATTTTTATTTTCAGCATATCCGGTGCTTTCCATTCTTTTGGAAGCAGGTTGATATAAATTCTGAATCCGGCAGGTTGCGAAGCGGCTTTTTGCAGTTTAAGAATGTCATCCTTCTTTGCAGCATCATATAAATACCGGTAGGGGTCTTTCATCAATAACCGCATATGCCTTTCAGCTCCTTCCCTGTCTGTTTCATGATGCCCGTAATGGGTCAATAGCAATGGCACTGCCTGATCCTGGAATATATCTCTGCCTCTTTCATATTGCTGTCTTACGAAATACATGGGTTGCTTAAGCATGGCATCCAAAATTTCAGGTGTCAATATGGTATAGGGGTTGTGCATATTTATCTTATTTCAAACAGTTCATCCCATCTTGTGGTGTAGCGTTTGCTGCGCAGTTCCTGCCGCATCTTCCAGTTGCGTTTCAGGCCGGAGGCTACATATTTTACAACATCATCGCGGTGGCTGAAGTTGATATTGTCCACTACATTCATCAGGTGCCGGTTTCTGTTGTCTGACTCCGGGGCAAACAGGTTAGCCTGTATTGAATTATCAGGTACAAGATCGCTGAGAATAACACCAGCTTTCAGGTATTTAACCCCGGGCTGGTATAGTTTGTCTGCCAGTGGCAATGCATGCCGGATCAGTTCACTGGTATCAGCCGTAGCTTTGGGAAAAGTAGTGTACTGGTATCTTGACTGTGGGTTGTATTCATATTTTTCGTTACGGTTGCCATTGGTCACTACAAATACCTGTATTGTATTGGCTGCAGAAAATTGACGGCGCAGTTTCTCTGCCGCCCTTGCTGTATAAGTGGCCACTGCTTCTCTTATATCATTGAGTTCAAAAACCGGTCTGCCAAACATCCGGGTAGTAGCAATCATCTTTTTTACTTCCAGCGGGTCTTTCATCGGTATACAGGCAATACCGTTCAGTTCGTTGAGTAGTCTTACGCCAACCACGCCGCCGAGATTTTTGCGGGCCCATTCTTCGGGCATTTTACTCAGTTGCCAGCCGTTGTCAATACCAAGCTGGTGCAGTTTCATGGCATACCGGCGGCCCACTCCCCAGATATCATCTACTGCCGTTTTTTCAAGAGCCTGCCGGATGCTTTGTCCGTCATTCAGCACCATAACACCGTTAGAACCCTGTTTATCTTTTTTGGAAAGCCGGTTGGCAACTTTTGATAATACTTTACTTGGCGCTACACCAACTGACACAGCAATGCCTGTCCACTTTTCTACCGTTTTTTTAATGCAGGTTGCCACAGATTCTAACTGTTCAGGTGGTATTGAATCCAGGCTGAGAAAAGCTTCATCAACGGAGTACACCTCAACATTATCATTACCTGCCAGCCAGCGCAATGTATCCATTACCCGCATGCTGAGATCGCCATAAAGGTTGTAATTACTGGAAAAAACAGCCATACCATTTTTTTCAATGATTTCTTTGTTTTGATAGTAAGGCGCTGCCATGCCCACTCCCAGTTTTTTGGCTTCATCAGTGCGGGATATGATGCAGCCATCGTTGTTGCTGAGCACCACAACGGGTTTGTCCCTGAGATCGGGCCGGAAAAGCCTTTCGCAGGAGCAGTAGAAGCTGTTGCAGTCAACGATCGCTTTCATCAGGTCATGTTATTTTTCAATGGTCTGATGGAATTTTATTTCATACCGGATGTATTACATACGTCACCACTCCCCACACCGAGAAATTCGTAAACTCCGCCAGGTTGATATTTTTATACCGGTTGTTCTCGGGTATCAAAAAAGCAGATGAAAAATTTTTGTGAAACCGCCGCACCAGCAGTTCGCCGTTCAGGATGGCGATAATTATCTTTCCGTTGACCAGTTTCTGTGAACGGTCTACGATCAGGATGTCGCCGTCAAAGATGCCTGCATCCCGCATGGCATCTCCTTTCATGCGAAAGAAAAAAGTAGCTGGTTTGTTGCGGATCAGTTGTTCGTTCAGGTCTATTCCTCTTTCGGCATAGTCATCAGCGGCAGCGCCAAACCCGGTGGCATTGGCGGTTTTCACCTGCTGCTGGGTAAATTGTTTCGAACCTTTATAGGCCGCCCCGTAAAATTCTTCCCCTTCCATAAAAATTTATTTTTGTAAAGCTAATTATTTTAGTAAATTAGTGCTAAGAAAATGGGTAAGTAATTTTCAAGGTTTAAACGGAGGGGTTATGGAAAGTATAGTCAACACAATTCCCGGTTACCGGGTGTATGAGTATTTGCTGGTGCTGAACCCGCATGAAGAACTTCGAAACAGGATCATGCAGGTGAAAGAAGAGTTTGCGAAGAAATATAAAACCGAACATGCTGGAATGGGGAATCCATACATAACACTGGTTACCTTTTCACAGCTGGCGATGATGGAAGAGAGACTCATCAATCGTCTTCGGGTGCTGGCGATGGGGCAACCGGCTACGAGGGTGGAATTAAAGGATTTTGGAAGTTTTCCTTCTCACACACTGTATATAAATGTCACATCAAAAGTGCCTGTACAGAACCTGGTGAAAACGATCCGGCATGAAACGCAGCGGCTGATGAAGCTGAATGATGATAATAAGCCGCATTTCATTTTAGAACCGCATCTGACTATTGCAAGAAGGCTGAAGCCCTGGCAATATGAAAAGGGATGGCTGGAGTATAGTAATAAACATTTTGCAGGCCGGTTTATTGCTGATGGCATGACTTTATTGCGAAGACCTGAAGGAGAGTTAAAATACCAGGTGGCCAGGCGGTTTGCATTTCAGAATATGCCTGTTTCAACAAAACAAGGGGAGTTATTTGGATAAATACAAAACCACGGAGGCACAATGACACAGGGTATCACGGAGAAAATTCATAAACCCTTGACAGAAAGGGAAAGATGGCTTACCTCACAAATAATGGATATAGCAATAAACATTCATCGGTTTTTCGGGCCGGGCTTACTTGAAAGTGTGTATGAAAAATGTTTTTGTTATGAATTGATTAAAAGAAATATTCCTTTTGTAAAGCAAAAGTGCATTGAGCTGGTATATGATAACCTTATTATAGATGAAGGCTTGAGAATAGACATAATTATTGACGATTTAATTATTATTGAATTGAAAGCGCAGGAAGCATATCATCCTGTATGGGAGGCCCAATTATTAAGCTATTTAAAGCTGACTCAAAAAAGATTAGGATATATTTTGAACTTTCATGTTCCGCTTATGAAGAATGGAGTGAAAAGAATGATTCTTTAACTCTTCTTTCCGGGTTTAATAGCAGTATATCTGCTTCTCCGTGTTTCACCGTGTCCCCCTGTCTCTGTGGTTCAAAAAATCATTTAAAAGTTAAACCTGAAATGTGGAATGGGAGTGTGAGTGTGAGTGAGGAGAATAAAGAGTAAGGATATGTGGTTATGAACAGAAGAGACACTCTTTGTTCTCCTTTTTTATTGCGAGGTGAAGCGATCTAACACCTAAAACAAAATAACTTATGTCAGAACCATTAAAACAGGATCGTTATAAGGTTGCTATCAGTAATAAAGAAGAGGGCAGCCAGTATAAGCAGGGAAGAGGCGCCCAGTTCAATACAAAGAACCGCTTCCTGAAAGATGAGCGGACAAGAGAGCATATCGAAGGCATTGACGACTGGGCAGAAGAGAATGTGCCCACGCATTATATGGAGCAGGAATCAAAAACCATTGTAAACAAAGTGGAAAGCCCCGATGTGGGCATGATGTACAGCATGAATCCTTATGCCGGGTGTGAGCATGGCTGTATCTATTGTTATGCAAGAAATGTGCATGAATACTGGGGCTACAGCGCCGGGCTGGATTTTGAACGAAAGATCATCGTAAAGAAAAATGCGCCGCAATTGCTACGAAAATTCCTGATGAATAAAAAATGGGATGCCACACCCATTATGCTCAGTGGAAATACAGACTGTTACCAGCCGGCAGAGCAAACCTACCGGCTCACAAGAGGATTGCTGGAAGTGTGTAACGAATTCAATCAACCGGTGGGCATATTGACCAAAAACTCCTGGATATTAAAAGACAAAGATGTGCTGCAGGACATGGCAAAGAAGAAAATTGTTTCTGCCATGGTATCTATTACATCCTTCAACGAAGACCTGAGAAGAGTGATGGAGCCGCGGACCACAACAGCAAAGCAAAAACTCAAAGTGATCAATGAACTCAGCAGCGTCGGTGTCCGCATGGGCATCATGATGGGGCCGATGATACCCGGCCTGAACGAACATGAGATGCAACGCATCATGAAAGCGGCGAGAGATAATGGTGCCACTTTCACCGCTTATACTTTTATCCGGTTGAATGGCGCTATCAAATTCCTGTTTCATGACTGGCTCTATAAAAATTTTCCTGACCGGGCCGATAGGGTCTGGCATAATATCGAGAACAGCCATGACGGTAAAGTGAACGATACCCGCTGGAATGTACGGATGCGGGGCGAAGGACCGATTGCTCAACTGGTGGCGCAACAATATAAAAAGTATGGCAAGCTCTATGGCATGAATGCAGAAGAGTGGAGCCTGGACCGGTCGCTTTTCAGGAGGCCGGGGGAGCAGGGAAGGTTATTCTGACTCAAACTCCAGCAACACATCTTTTCCATTCAGCAGTACCAATGCTTTATCTTTTACTTCAAACCTGTTCACTTTTTGCAGCAACGAAAAGAAACTGTCTTCGGTTTGCTGCACCCCATCACAATACATCTTGGTGGAAAATAGCTGGCTGATGGATATGGAATCTCCCACAACAGCAAATGACCCGCCAAAACTGTTGCAGCTTCCGTTGCCTCCGGCACTTTTCCTTTCTTCATCAAATTTGATAAAGGCTTTCTTCATTGTTATTTCCTGAACACCGGTTGGGTTATGAAGCCTGGTCAGCATCCATTTGGTATTATAAAAATCATTTTTCGGGTTTTCCCTTGGTTTAACCACAAAAGCCATGAGCAGGATAGCTGCAAGAACGATTATCAGTGTTTTTTCCATGATCTTTTTTTTATACAGGGTCAGGATGCAGAAAGAAGTTTCCATACATACAGAAGTTGGTTGTTTTTGTTGCCAAAAAATTTCTTTATGTAATCCTTAACAAGTCGTTTTCCGGAAGAATCTATGTTTTAATATTACAGACCTACCTGCAATCCAATATTCAAACCGGCCTGTATGCCCTCAGGCCGGAGCTGCGGATTGATGTAGCCATCATAAATATTTTTTCTATAGATCACATGCAAGCCGCCGGTAAGCATTGTCCGGAAGCTGATAAAGTAATTCAACGTTCCTGATGCAAGAATGGAGCTGTAAAAATTACCTGTAACAACTGCATTGTCCTGGTATCCTGTTTCAGTTTCAATGCCCAGTGATACCATGGTTCTCGTGTTTGGATAAATGGCATGCTCATAGAAAAGCCGGACACCAGCTTTTTTTACTTCGGTTTGTGTTTCTGCAGAACTGGTCGGTATGCCGTTAATAAAGGAATACTGTGATTGCTCGTTGTCAAAATATTCAAACAAGGCCGTTGCCCCAAAATTATCCTGGTGTTTCAGGTTGATGGGTTTATGCCTGCTGATACCAACCTCTGCCCTGAAAACCTTTGTTCTTCCGTTTGATTCATTTTTTGTGGATGGCAATGTGTTGCTGTTATCAGTATCATAGTGGTAAATGGCTGGATTAATCCGAGCAAATAATTGAGTACCTGAAAAGCGACCATTGTTGATAGCAAAGAATAAAATATCATTTAATGCGGAAAAATAATCAATGTCATTTTCGGATATAAGGTTCTTATCCTTAAAAAACTGATCAACTGTTTTGAGAATAAAGCGGGTTCTTCTCCGGGCATCGAGTATTCGGGTGTTATTTGCTGTGGTTACAGTGCGGCCAAGCTCATGAAGTTCAGTATCGGATAATGATCTTGTCAATTTTCCTTCCTCCTGTAAGGTTTTATACAGCCACAGAGCATTTTGCATATCTCTTACATTTTCCAGTCGCCCGGTGCCGATGCCAGCCTCTAATGAAGCAGAATAATTATTGTTGGCAAACCGGTATGTATTGATAGTCGGGTCAATGCTTTTGTTCTTACCCCTGGCCAGGCTACCTGTCAGGTTGCCTCCCAGCATTGCAAAGAAGTTTTTGTTAAACCATGTATTGGAAAGACTTACTAATGATGAACCGGAAATGTTGCTCCCCCTGCCTTCAGATAAAGGTCCTTTGTACTTACTGCTGCCCGAATTTGTTCCGGTGCTGGCCAAAAAGGTCCTGTAAATCCTGTCGGTACTTTTTAGCTCGTAATAATCAGCGCCTGCAAAACCTGAAATGAAATGTGAAGTGCTTTTGCCGGTACTATGTTTCAGGTCTTCTGTATTCCCGCCGCTTCCAGCCGAAATGTTTATTGCCCTGAATTTATTAATCCTGAATTTAAAATTTCTCAATACGGAATCTTGTTGGCTGAAAATGGTAGCAGAAAAGAATAATAGTAATACACTGAGTAGATATTTTCTCATTGGTAGTTGTTTTGTTGCCCGAATGTAAATGCCGGAAATAAAAATTGATGTTAAAGCAAAAGCTTGCTTTGTTAACGAAAAACCAATCTGATTTTTGGAATAGATACCCGTAGAAATTTTATCAGACTTTCACATAGATCTTTTTCTTATCCATCCACCAGCAGATGAACCACATGAAAGTGATCACACAAAGAGCATAGAGCAGTGAGCCGTTCTCCGGTGCGCCGGGTGTATGTACCAGTACTTTTTTATAGAGCCAGTTCCACGGACTGATATAGGTCATCACTCCCTTATCATTCAGCCCGTCGGGAATGCGAATAAGGGCAAGGCCTTTTGGTAAAAAAGCACTCAGTGCAAAAACAAACAGTGCATTCTTCCCAAACACATCGAAGAACCTGGCCAGCCCGCCTTTGATGTTTTTGAATTCGATCATGTAGATCATTGTGGCGATGGTGATGATGGCAAGACCCGTGGTATAAACAACATAAGAACTGGTCCATATCTTTTTGTTGATGGGGAAGACCATATCCCAGCAAAAACCGGTGACCAGCATAGCCACCCCGGCCACAAATAAACCGGTGACCATTTCAAAATTCTTTCCCTTTGTTTGAATATAGTTTCCCACCATATAGCCAAATATTACCTGGACGATGGCAGGCAAAGTACTCATCAGTCCCTCCGGGTCAAAAGGAATGCCTTCTCCTTTATACAAATGCGCTACGCCAAGAATTTTTTTATCTATGTCAGTACCAAACCAGCCCTTCAGGCTATACGGATCGGCAGGATTGCCAATATAGCAGATCAGCCAATAAAGAAGCAAAAAGATCAGCCCGGTATAAAAAGCTTTCCTGGGTTTTAGATAGTAAGCAATAACCGCAGCAAAGAAATAGCAGATAGCGATACGCTGTAGAACACCAAGGATTCTTACGCCACTGTCAGCGTTGGCAGGATCCACCCAATGACGAAAGACCAATTCTCCGTCCTGCCATCTTGAAAAAGGCCACCAGTTTAAAAACAGCCCTATTAAAAAGATCAGCAAGGTTCTTTTGATCACTTTTTTCCAAAACACCGCATCTCCCCCAGCTTCTAAACGGGGCATCACAAATGCCATCGCATTACCCACAGCAAAAAGAAAAAAAGGAAAAACCAGGTCTGTTGGTGTGAGTCCGTGCCAGGGTGCATGTTCCAGCGGATCATAGATGTGTGACCAGGATCCTGGATTATTTACCAGGATCATCAGGCAAACAGTGGCGCCGCGGAAAACATCGAGGGAGTAAAAGCGTTGGTTCAAGCAACCAGATTTAATGACTAAATGTAGGAAATTCAGTCAGGGTTGCCAATTCTTTGCCTGTAAATCCAGGTAGTGTTTCTGTCAAATGAATTATTTTGCAGCTATGGAAAGCAGCGGCTTTTTTGTTCATCCTAGTTCCGTCATAGACAAGGGCGCCACTATCGGCGATGGCACAAAAGTCTGGCATTTTTGCCACCTGATGCCGGCATGCAAAGTGGGTGAACGTTGTATCATCGGCCAGAATGTTTATATCGATAATAATGTAATTATCGGAAACGGGGTAAAGATCCAGAACAATGTGTCTGTATATAATGGAGTGGTGATTGAAGATGATGTTTTTCTCGGCCCATCGATGGTTTTCACCAATGTCATCAATCCCCGCAGCTTTATTGAAAGAAAAGAAGAATTCAAAAAAACCTTTGTCCGTAAAGGAGCTACGATCGGCGCCAATGCTACCATACTATGCGGTGTAGAAATTGGCTCCTATGCCATGATCGGGGCCGGAACGATGGTAGTAAAGAATGTTCCTCCCCATGCTCTTATAGTTGGAAATCCGGCTCAGCAGATCGGCTGGGTAAGCCGGGCGGGTCATACGCTTGACTTTAATGCCGAAGGCATAGCAATTTGTCCGCAGGAGGGGGTAAAATACAAGTTACAGAACGATTGGGTTTCCCCGGTCAGATAGTTATCAACTTATGGGAATAATTCGCTCAAAATCCGAGGATTTTACCTTGTTGTGACTCCCATTCTTCCCATTATATTTGCAAGCAAATAGAAATCAGCCACAGGCTGTTCAAAAGGTTCAATTTCAATGAAAACCGGTCAGATTGCAGAAATGCATATGTGACTGAGGTGGCGAAGCCGTCAGCAAACGTTCTTATTGTGACAAAAAAATGGTATGCGGTCTATACCCGTCCTCGCTGGGAAAAAAAGGTTAACCAGTTGCTGCGTGAAAAAGGAACAGAAAGCTATTGCCCGCTAAATAAAGTACGGCGCAGGTGGAGCGACAGGTTGAAGGTGGTGGAAGAGCCATTGTTCAAATCATATGTTTTTGTCAAGATCACCGACGAAGACAGGACAAGGGTTAGAATGACACCTGGGGTTATCAATTTTGTGTATTGGAACGGGAAGCCGGCAGCGATCAGGGAAAAGGAGATAGGCAGCATCCGCCGTTTTTTAGATGAATATGATGAAGTGGAAGTCAGACCCATGAATGTTTTGATTAATGAAAGGGTAAAGATCATGGCAGGCCCGCTGATGGACAAAGAAGGAAAAGTGTTGTCTGTACGGCGCAAAATGGTGAAGGTGGCTATTGATAGTCTTGGATATATCCTCGTTGCTCATATTGAAAGAAGTAAACTAACTTCGGCCCGGCCCTGAAAGCATGGTTTAATAGTATAGCTATTTTGTTCTACCTTATCATAATAAATAAACCTGAATGAGAAAAATCCTGCGATTCATTTTGTTGCTGGTTTTCCCTGTCATTGTCATTTCCTGCGGCACACAAAAAAAACTGCCGCCTTATTATCTCGATAATGTTAGCGACACTTCTATAAACGGCCAGGTAGTGATTCCTGATCTGAGGATACAAAAGAACGATCTGTTGTCTATACAGGTGTATAGTGCTGCTACAAGACCTGAAGCGGATGCCTTATATAATTTACCTACAGTCGCAAGTACTGGCCAGATTACGGGTGGCTTTCTTGTTGATGGTAAAGGAAATATTGAATACCCAAGACTAGGCACTATCCGGGCAGAAGGTCTTACAAAAGAGCAACTGGCTGATGCAATTAGAAAGAAGCTGACAGAACCCGTTGAGTTGCTGAAAGACCCTTCCGTCATAATACGTTTCTTAAACTACAGGATCACCATTCTTGGACAAGTGGCACGGGAGGGGCAGATCAATGTAACCAGCGAAAAGCTCAATATACTCGAAGCTTTGGGGCTTGCCGGTGGTATCACCGATTACGGCAAAAAGGACAAAGTGAAAATTATCCGGGAAACAGATGGAAACAGGGATATTGGATATATTGACCTTTCTACCGATAGTCTTTTTCAATCACCCTATTATAACCTTGTTCAGAATGATGTGATAATTGTGGAACCGACCAAGCAAAAGGCCCGCATGGTAGATCAGACAATAGTTTCACAACGTATCAGCCTGGCTTTGGGAATTATCACCAGTGCTGCATTTATCTATAACATTTTCAGGTAAGCCGGGTATAAAACATAACGATGCAAGATCAGATACATAGCGATAAAAGTGAACTCGGAGGTCTCAGCCTCAGAGATCTGTTTTATAAGTACATAAGATTTCTGCCATTTTTTGTTTTATCAGTAGCGATATTTCTTCTCCTCGCCTATGCCTACCTGAGGTATGCAACACCTATTTATAGTGCAGTGGGCACTATGTATATTAAAAGCGATAAACAGACCGGTGCTTCTGATAAGTTTGAAGATATTTTTGTCAACGACAGGGCACAGAATATCCAGAGTGAGATAGAAGTGCTGAAATCCAGGCCACTGATGGAGAGAGTGGTGCAGCGGTTGGGGTTGCAGTTCAGCTATTATGCCATAGGAAAATTCAAATCTCCCAACATATATAAACAGGGACCTTTTCTGATCAATGCCTTACAGATTGCTGATTCAACAAGATCGTTTAACCTGAAGGTAAAATTTATCAATGACAGGGAATTCACTGTAAACGATAGCCCGGAAAAGTTCAGCTACGGTCAGGTGTTCAAAAATCAGTATGGAATGTTTAGCCTTGAGCAAACACCTGCCGGGGCAATGGGAAAAGAATTCAATGTGTTGTGGCATCCGACCGAAGTAAAGGCAAGAGACTTAGCATCTGGTGTACAGGTACTTCCCAAAACACCCGGTACGGGCATCCTTGTTATTTCCCTGCAGGCTACCAATCCGCAGATGTGCGCTGATGTTATTAATCAGCTAATGGAAGAATATAAATATTACAGTATAGAGGAGAAGAAAAGCTCTTCCGACTCTATACTGAAGTTCATAGATGCCCGCCTTCTTGAATATGGTGCTTCACTTGACAGCGCCCAACGGGATCTGAACAGGTTCCAGCAGGAGAATGATCTGATTGATGTGGATGCACAGTACAGTAATTTTTTCAAGGCTATTGAAGAAGCCGACAAAGGTATTGAAGAACAAAAGCAGCGTCTTAGTACGGTATTGATCTTACGGGATTATCTTACTGATAAGAGTAATGAATTCAATAAAGTGCCTACCTCTTTCCAGTTAGAAGATATAACACTTACTGAATTGGTTACCGGTTACAACACCCTCCAACTTGAAAGACAAAGACTGTTGGAAGGAAATGTTCCTCCGCAAAACCCATCTGTACTGGAGTATAACGGACAGATTGAAAAAGTACGAAGCAGCATTCTTGAGAACCTCAGGAATATAGAAATGAGGTATAATGTATTCCTGGATGGCATGAAAAGCAAAAATGTGACAGCCCAGACACAGATCAGAACTATGCCGTTTAAAGTCTCTGAGCTTTTGGAAAGGAAGGCTAGGGTTGAAAGCCTGCAAAATCTTTTTAAATATCTCCAGGAGAAAAAGGAAGAAACTTCCATTTCCAGGGCATCTACGATTTCCAGCTCGAGAACTGTTGACAAAGCCTTTTCTTCCCGAACCCCTGTAAAACCAAATAGAAGAGCTATTCAGCTTTTGGCTATTGCTATCGGTTTGGGTTTGCCTGCATTGATCATTTTCATTGCAGAGATTTTAAATGATAAGATCACTACAAGAGCAGATGTAGAAAGGATCACCAAAGCCCCTGTACTTGGCGAAGTAGGTCACTCCTATTCAGAAAGTGTGCTTGTTGTGAATAAGGTTAACAGGAGCATGGTTGCTGAGCAGTTCCGCATCATTCGTTCAAACCTTCAGTATGTTTTAAGCAAGCAGGATAAAGTAGCCATATTGGTTACCTCCTCATTCAGTGGTGAAGGAAAATCATTTGTGAGCACTAACATGGGTGCAGTAATGTCGCTGACCGGCAAGAAAACGATCATCCTTGAATTTGATATTCGCAAACCAAAGATTATTTCTGGTTTGAATATGCAAAAAGGACCGGGCATAACCAGTTTTCTTGTAGGAAAAGAATCATTGGAGAACCTGGTAAGACCGGTTGAAAGTCATGAAAATCTTTTTGTGCTGGGCTGCGGACCAGTTCCCCCCAACCCGGCAGAATTATTATTGAGTGAAAGAATGGACGAACTCTTTTCCTGGTTGAGAAGTAATTTCGATGTGGTAATTGTAGATACGGCACCGGTGGGAATGGTAGGAGATGCCATGACGTTAGGAAGGTTTGTTGACTGCACACTATATCTTGTCCGGCAACGCCACACATTCAAAAAGCAGATTTCACTCATTGATGACTTTTACCAGAATAACAAACTCCCAAAACTTTCTATAATCATCAATGATGTGAAACTCAAACCCGGCTATGGCTACTATGGTTATGGGCGATATGGTTATGGTTACGGATATGACTATGGAAGTTATTACGAAGAAGAGCACCCACCCAAGTCGGTATTAGAAAGAATTATTTTATTCTTTGATCTTCGCCGTCTATTTAAAAAACGGAATTAATAATGCGGATACTTGTTACTGGCGGCGCAGGCTTCATTGGTTCAAACCTGCTTGCTGCATTACTTCGGGATGACCGGGTATCTTTTGTCAGGATTTTAGATAATCTATCTACCGGTTCTTTGCGGAATATTGAGGAGTTTACTTTACATCCCAATGTGGAATTTATCAATGGCGATATCAGGGATTATGATGCCTGCTTAGGAGCTTGCTCAGGTATTGACCTTATTTCTCACCAGGCTGCATTAGGCTCAGTGCCAAGATCTGTAAAAGATCCTCTTACAACTAATGAGGTAAATATAACAGGCACATTAAACATTTTTATTGCAGCAAAAGAGAAAGGAATAAAACGGGTGGTTTATGCTGCCAGTTCGTCCACTTATGGAGATCATCCCGGACTGCCAAAAGTAGAAGACAAAACCGGCAATCCTTTGTCGCCTTATGCCGTCACCAAATATGTGAATGAGTTATATGCCAAAGTATTTTCTACGCTTTATGGTGTTGAATTCATAGGCCTCCGTTATTTTAACATCTTTGGGCCAAAACAAAACCCAGAAGGCCCTTATGCAGCAGTTATTCCTCTTTTTATAAATGCATTGTTACAACACAAACCGCCAGTAATCAACGGAGATGGCATGCATAGCCGTGATTTCACTTACGTAGACAATGCAGTGCAGGCTAACATTAAAGCCCTGTTCAACGATAATGTGGCCACAAAAAGTGAAGTATTCAATATTGCCTGTGGAAAACAAACATCTTTGAATGATTTATTTGAAACATTGAGAAAAAAGGCGGGATCAACACTGAAACCTGTGCATGGACCAGAAAGAACAGGGGATGTGAAACACAGTCTGGCCGATATTTCGAAAGCGAAAAATCTATTGAACTATGAGCCAAGTGTTTCTGTGGAGGAAGGCCTGGAAAAAACCTTCGATTGGTATCAGCAACAAACTAAATTGCCTTCATGACAAAAACTATTCTAATAACCGGCGGTGCAGGTTTCATCGGTTCGCATCTTGTCAGGAGACTGGTCAATAACTATCCTGATTACCGGATTGTAAATCTTGATGCACTGACCTATGCCGGGAACCTGGAAAACCTCGCAGATGTGGAAGATGCTGGCAATTATTGTTTCGAGAAAATAAATATTCTTAATATATCAGCATTAAAAGAGATTTTTGAGAAGTATGAACCGGATGGGGTCATTCACCTGGCAGCGGAATCACATGTAGACCGTTCCATTTTATCACCTATGGACTTTGTTTATACAAATGTTATCGGAACCGTCAACCTTCTGCACATGGCCCGTCAATACTGGGGAAATAATACAGAAGGTAAAAGGTTCCATCATGTATCTACTGATGAGGTTTTTGGTGCCTTGGGGGAAACGGGTTATTTCACGGAGGCTACGGCTTATGATCCTCATTCCCCCTACTCGGCCTCTAAGGCATCTAGCGATCATTTTGTGAGAGCTTATCATGATACCTATGGATTGCCTGTAGTTATTACCAATTGTTCTAACAATTATGGACCTAATCAATTTCCCGAAAAGCTGATTCCTCTTTTCATCCATAATATCATTAAGCAAAAACCACTCCCTGTTTATGGTGATGGTCTCTACACCAGAGACTGGCTTTTTGTTAAGGACCATGCAGCAGCAATTGACCTTGTGTTTCATAAGGGTAAAACAGGCAGCACTTATGCGGTGGGTGGTTTTAATGAGTGGCGGAATATTGACCTTGTTAATCTGCTTTGCAAACTGATGGATGAAAAACTTTCACGGCCGTCCGGAACCAGCCAGCAACTAATTACATATGTAAAAGACCGGCCCGGTCATGACAGGCGATATGCTATTGATGCTTCAAAAATCAATAATGAACTTGGATGGAAACCATCAGTAACTTTTGAAGAGGGTTTGTCGTTGACCATTGACTGGTATATGGAAAATACGGAATGGCTTAAGCATGTTACATCCGGTGCATACCAGCATTATTATGAGCAGCAATACCACAAAAGATAATTTATGAAAGGTATCATCCTGGCCGGCGGAAGCGGCACAAGACTCTACCCAATCACCAAAGCGATATCAAAACAGCTCATGCCTGTGTATGATAAGCCGATGATCTATTATCCCTTGTCAACTCTTATGATGGCTGGTATTAAGGAAATCTTGATCATTACCACATCTGAAGATAATGCTTCTTTTCGCCGTTTGCTGGGTGATGGCAGTCAGCTGGGTTGCCGATTTGAATATGCAACACAGGATGTACCCAACGGATTGGCACAGGCATTTGTCATCGGTGCTTCTTTCATCGGAAATGATAAGGTGGCCCTGGTGCTGGGCGACAATATTTTTTATGGTGCTGGGCTTGGCAGGCAACTGCAAACACTTACCGATGTGGATGGTGGCTATATTTTCGCTTACAGGGTAAGCGATCCTGAACGGTATGGTGTTGTTGAATTTGATGACAACATGAATGCATTATCTATCGAAGAAAAACCGATGCATCCCAAGTCAGATTATGCAGTCCCAGGTTTGTACTTTTATGACAATAAGGTGATTGATATAGCAAGGGAATTACAACCATCGGCAAGAGGTGAGTATGAAATTACGGATGTTAATAAAAAGTATCTGTCAATCGGCAAATTGAAAGTGGCAGTTTTGGAAAGAAGTACTGCATGGCTTGATACGGGCACCTTTGATTCTTTAAGTGATGCCGGTGAATTTGTGCGGGTGATAGAAAAAAGACAGGGTACAAAGATTGGTTGCATTGAAGAAGTGGCATATCATAGCGGGTTTATTTCAAAAGAACAGCTACTTAAGCTGGCAGCCGAGCTAACAAAAAGCGGTTATGGTGAATACCTGAAAAAGATTGCAGGTTCTTTATAAGAATTTTCAGCTATAAAAGGATATAGTATGATCATACAAATAACAAGGAATTAAACGAAGGTGATAAACGTAACTAAAACATTTCTTCCCCCATTTGAGGAATATACACAGGTGCTAAAGCGAGCATGGGATAAAGTGTGGATCACCAATAACGGGGAGCTTTTGCAGGAGTTAGAAGCAAAGCTTAAGGGATACTTAAAGGTGAAGCATTTGTTTTATACCTCTAACGGAACTATAGCTTTGCAAATGGCTTTAAAAGCATTAGACATTAAGGGTGATGTGATAACGACTCCATTTTCCTACGTAGCTACAACAAATAGTATTATCTGGGAGGGATGCAAACCTGTATTTGCTGATATTGATCCGCAAACATTTTGTATTGACCCGGCTGCAATTGAAGCAAGGGTTACTTCTGAAACGCAGGCAATACTGGCTACACATGTTTATGGGATTCCCTGTAATATTGAAAAAATAAAAGGAGTTGCTGATAAATATAATTTGAAAGTGATTTATGACGGGGCACATGCCTTTGGCACAACATATAATGGAAAGCAGCTTCTTTCATATGGCGATATCAGCACCTGTAGTTTTCATGCAACAAAAATATTTCATACTGTAGAGGGTGGGTGTATCATTACTGACAATGATGAGCTGGCGAGAAAACTTATGCTGTACCGGCAATTCGGCCATGTTGTAGATGACTACTTTTCAGTCGGGATTAATGCAAAGAATTCAGAATTCCATGCTGCAATGGGGTTGGTTAATTTTAACTACATATCCCCGTTGTTTGAAAGACGAAGAGATTTATCAAATGAGTATTACAGGCAACTCGGGGGTACAGATTTGCAGTTTTTAGCAATCAATGATCCCGCCATAGGATATAACTATTCATACTTTCCCGTTGTTTTTCCCTCTTTGGAAATGTGCAACCTGGTTGTTGATAAGTTGAAACAACAATCTGTATTTCCCAGGCGATATTTTTATCCAAGCCTTTCCAGCCTTCCATTCCTTGATGTAAAGTATGCCACCCCGGTTAGCGACAGCATTGCGGAACGTGTAATCTGTCTTCCTTTGTATCATGATTTGAGTAAAGAGGACATAAGGCGTATTTGCAGCATTATTAAAAAAACAATCGCATGTTAATAACAGGGGCCAGCGGACATGCACTTGAAGTACTGGATATTTTGCAACGGCAAATTCCTATTGACAAAATATCTTTCTTCGATAATATTTCTCCGGAAATTTCGAATTCAACAATAAAAAAATTCAGAATCCTCCGATCTGTGGAAGAACTTTCTTTATTTTTTAAAGCAGATCCTTTTTTTGTACTGGGTACAGGCAATCCGGCTGCAAGGAAATTACTTATGAACTTTTGCCTGAAAGCAGGCGGTGAAATGAGACCCGTTATTTCAGACCAGGCACTGATAAGCAATATAGAAACAAATCTTGGAGAAGGATTGAACATTATGCACGGTGCCTGCATACAGCCACATGTGAAGATCGGTAAAGGGAGCCTGGTTAACTGTCGGGCTGTCATACACCATGAATGTGAGATTGGTGAATTTTGTGAAATATCCCCCGGTGCTATTTTAGCAGGTAATGTTGTAGTTGGTAATAACACTTTTATCGGGTCGGGAGCAGTTATATTACCTAAAGTCAGAATAGGGAGTAATGTAACCATAGCAGCAGGTGCGGTTGTTAAAATCGATCTGCCGGATAATGTTATGGCAGCGGGTGTTCCGGCTATTGTTAAGAAGTTTTCCTGATACATTGTCCATGTATCAATTTTCAGTAATGTTCTTTAAAAAGCAAGAATCTTATAAACAAGGAGTTGTTGCATCAACAACGCTTAATATCTTCTCTAAGGCGATCGTCTTTGTAAACTCGGTCTTGCTACTTTATCTCTTTGGAGCAAATTTTGGGACCGATACATACTTTCTGATCACCTCTACTGTCAGTTTTGTTGCTTCATTTTTACTGGGTATAATCTCCTACGTGGTAATACCCGAAGCAATGCGGATAAGAATTAATGTCAATTCAAAAGCAGAGCAGGCATACATCAACTTCTTCATCTGGTCATTTTCCGCAATAGGGCTCATAATTGCTGCATTAGTATTCTTTGGGCCAACGTTGTTTTACTCTCTATTTTCAAGGTATCCACAGCAAACCTTGTCACAGTTTAACTCTATGCTACTTATTTCTGCTGTTTTATTTCCTTTTACGTTTATTACCAACTTACTGGTATTTGTTATGTCGTCCCACAAATACTTTACAGTACCGATGCTGGTGTCAATAGTCAATAGCTGCATCAGTATTGTCTTACTTATTGTTTTGAAAAATACATTCGGAATTACCGCTGCAGTTATCGCATTCACCAGCGGTACAGTTGTAAACCTTCTTTGGCTTGTTCTTGTTTTCAGAAGGAGACTGCAATGGAACTTTTTTGCAATTAAAAAGCCGTCAAAAAGAAACTGGCAGAATATCCTGTTGATGGAGCTAAACATCATACCTGTTTCGCTACGTTCCTTTATTAATATTTATATGCTTTCTGGTCTTGGTGCCGGTATCGTTACCTCTTATAATTACGGCATGCAGATAGCTTTAATACCCGAGTTGATGGTGATCAGCCAGGTATCGGCCGTGACAAGTATTAAACTTAATGAGCTATCGGCTAAAGGAAAGATCGCAGAAATCAATCAACTTTTCTTTCGGGTGATGAAAGTGTTATTATTCGGACTCCTGCCGATTGCCATAATTCTTTTCTTGCTTTCAGGCGAAATACTCGAAATTTTACTGACTTTTAAAAATAGCGGAGATAAGGATTTCATACCCGTAATTGCAGCATTCATTGCATGTTTTGCTATCACTCTGCCCGGAAGGGCCCTTGATGTAGTTATTTCTAATATCATGACTGCACAGCAAAAGATAAAAGAAGGTGTTCTATATGCAATCTTCCTGCATCTTATTACAATTGTCCTCACCGTTCTTGCGATTCAGTTTTATGGGTTAAAGGGATTTTATTTTATAGTTCCTTTTGTTTATATCGTTTTTATCCCGGTTTTTTACTGGTATTTTACCAAAAAGGTACTGCCATTTGTAGAACTTGGCAAATGGTTTAAGGAAAGTGCTCTTTTTTTTATTTTAATGTCTTTGGCAGGGGCAGGGTTGTTTTTTCTGAAAGACCGCATTGCCGATGAGGTAGGCTTGCTACCGGTTATTTTTATCGTTTCTTTTCTTGTTGTCGGAACTTGCCTTGTGATCAACAGTATTTTAAAATATCAGCGGCTATCATTTCGGGTATAACAATAAAATGTGGCCATGAATTCTTTCAAAGTATCAGTTTGCGTTGTAACATATAACCAGGAGATATATATAAGGAAATGCTTGCAATCCATAATTGATCAGCAGACTAATTTTAATTTTGAGATTATTGTAAGTGATGATGCTTCAACTGACAGCACACCCGGAATAATTGCAGAATTTCAGCAACAGTACCCTGGTATTGTAAGGGTTTTTTTGCACAAAACGAATATCAGCGCCGGGGTAAACTTTCAGTTTGCACATAACCAGGCAACAGGTGAGTATGTTGCACATTGTGACGGTGATGATTATTTTCTTCCGGGGAAACTTCAATGCCAGGCCGATTTCCTGGACAAGAACAAGGCATATGTTCAGGTATGGCACAGGCAACGCATAGTGGATGCTAATGACAGAGTTATCGGAAACTTTCCCTATCGTTATCTCAGATTCTTTTTAGGCAGAAAGCTCCGTTTGGAAAGACTCGCAGTTTCATACGGTCTTGTTGGGCAACATTCTTCTCAAATGTATCGGAGGGTTGCCCGCACTAGGTATGAGAATCATCCGGCTACTATTGATTATTTCTATGCGCTGGATATTGGGGCTAAAGGCTATTCCACTCACTTAAATAAATTTCTTGGGTGTTACCGGACCGGTAATGCCAGTACACTCACCACTACCGAACATGGAAAAACTTTTGTAGAAAGGGCGTTGGTCGAAACGGCAGAGTTTTACACCAAAAAGTATGGATTGGGCAAACAGTTTTATGGTAATCTCTGGGTGAGGAGGAAGGTTACTATTTATAGTAAAATGAAGCCAACAGTTGTTTTTGAAGAAGGGTTCAGCAAGTTTAAAAAGCACAGGAACCTTCGCTATCGGTTAAGTGCACTTATTGTATACCTGTTTATTCATTCGAGTTTTAATCTTTTCAGGATTTTAAAAGGGGCTATTAGAATGATGAGCAGAAAAGGATTAACTATTTAAAGTTATGCCTGGCCAAAGTACATGGAGCAGGAGTGTCCTGTGGATGTTATTGTTTAATGCAATAACAAGGGGAATTAATTTTGTTCTTTCAATCATTCTGGCAAGAAACTTCCTGCCAGAGGATACAGACATATATTTATTTGTCTGGAATGGCATTAATGTAATGTTGATGTTTGTAAGTACTGTCAACATCATGGTTGTAAGTCCTGCTTATATAAGATTTAAAGAAAACAATGAAATAGGCAAGGCAAATTCGATTAACAGCTTTTTCTTTAATTGCTATTTTATTCCATTATTATTGTTTTCAGTAGTTTCATTCTTTACCCCGGTTTGGTTATATAGCAATATTTCTGGTTTTGATGATGAAACAATTCTTTCATTTTCTGGGTTGCTTCGCTATTCCGGTATATGGATGGCCTTAGTGCTGCTGAACAATTTTTTCGGAAGTATTCTGCTAAGTAATAGGAATTTTGTCGGATCATTGATAGGGCAGGTAATAACGGCAATAGTTACATTATCTTTTATTGCTGTTGCCGGAAAACAGCTTGATCTTTCTGTTTTTTTTAAAGGTCAGATAGTGGGAAACATTCTCTGCTTTTTATTCTACCAGGGTTTGCTTATCCGGAAAATTAAATATCGTATCCGTTTATTCACTTTTAGTGTACCTTTCAGGATATTACGGGAGGCGATTGCTTCCATGATGAGTGCTCTGGTAACACTTTCAGCTAATTTTCTCTTTATATATTTTCTTACACAGCTTGCAATCGGTCATCTCAGTGCATATAATTACGGAAGCAACCTTGCTAACCTGCCTGATGTGCTGTTGCTATCACAATTCGTATCTGTAATAGGGGTAAGGTTTTCTTCATTAAATGCAAAGAATGACGATAAAGCCTTGTTTTCAGCCTATAGTGGTTTCAGTTATCATGTTTTTTTCCTGATGGCCGGAATTAGCATCCTGTGTTCTGTCCTTAGTCCACTTTTCGTTGATATTCTATATGGGAAAGAAAAATTGGGTTATGATGTATACAGTGATTCAGTATTTGCAATGACTATAATTTCCCTGGTGTTGCCATTTAAAGCTCTTGATGTGCTAAACAACCGTCTATTAGCTTCTTTTCAGGCAATTTCAATTGTGGTCAGGTATACAATACCCTTGAAGATATTTAATATGGGACTGCTTATTGTTATCGCAACCTGGGGTGATTTTAAAAGTCTTGTTGTATTTCAGTTGATCGCACCTGTTCTGGTTGTTAGTATGCAATTGCTGGTCATCAAAAAATATTTTTATAGGACCCAGTTGAACAAACATATTTATAACCTGATTCGCTTGTTTTTCTTATCCTTGATTGTATATGTTCTGACATGGCTATGTAAGGTTTACTTATTAGAAAGTATTCCTGTTGCAGGTCAGATTGTAATGCTGGTAATTCTTGTTCTTTTACTTCTGCTAACAATTGAACGGTTTTTTAAAATGACAATTTTTTATAGTTGGATCCGCAGCAGACTTGCTTTTACTGGAAAGCTCGGTAAAGGAACACCCGATTGAACCAAGAAGTAATGGGTAAAAAGCTGAAGGCTGTTTTTATTATCCCTACGCTTGATAAAGGCGGTGCAGAAAGAGTTTTGGTTCATCTCGTTAATCATTTTGAGAAAAATACATTAGAGCCGGTGATATTTTGCCTTCAAAAAAAAGGGGATTTGCTGGCTCTAATAAGCAAAGAAATTAAAGTAATTGACCTGGGTACTCCAAGGCTTTATTTTTCACTATTCAAAATAAGAAAGCAGTTAAAAATACACAGACCTGATATTGTTATTGGCTGGATGGGGCATGTTAATGCATACCTGGCATTTTGCAGGCCTTTCATTAACCGGCGAATCGGACTTATGTGCAGGGAGTCTTCAATACCTTCCCGTTTCATTTCTTATTATAAATTCCCTTTTCTGTTCAGGCTTATGTACAGATGCTACAACAGATTTGCCGGTATAATAAGTCAGTCAGAAGAAATGAGAAATGACCTGGTTAAAAGTTTTCGGGTACGACCCGATAAGATCAGAATTATTCCTAATCCGGTTGTAGCATCAGAAAGTAACTATGAGATACCAGAAAATGTTCAGCATTTTATCAAGTTATCCGGAAAAATTTTGTTGTTTGTTGGCCGGTTTAGTACTGAGAAGAGAATTGAAATTTGTGTGCAGGTTATGCAATTCCTTCCTGCATCATATAAACTTATTCTTGTTGGATATGGCGACCTGGAAACTCAAATAAAACAGGAGATTGACAAAATAGGTTTTTCTGATAGGATAATGATTCAGACATCAGTTGCAGATCCCACTCTTTATTACAGAATGGCTGACTGCCTTCTGTTAACTTCTGAATTTGAAGGATTCCCAAATGTATTACTGGAAGCGGGACAGGAAGGATGCCCGGCGGTGGTTTTTAAAACAGTTGGTGGAGCGCAGGAAATAATTGATGATGAAAATGGCATTTATCTTGAACCATCATCTCCAGCCGGTATAGAGTCGTTTGCGGAAGCGATCAAATCTGTTTGTGAAAACTCCGGGAAATTTAACAGGGGAAACATAAAAGCCAAAACACAAAAAAAATACAATATTCGAAACGTAGTTGAACAGTATACAAATTATATTCAGGAGAAGGTATCTGATTTACATACTAATAGTAAAAAATAAATATTCATCAAAGTGCAGCATTTTTTTCCTGCTTATAGCAGAAGTCCCTTTAAGATTATTCAAGGACATAAGCCTGTTTCGGATTTTATAGGTAATAATTCCATGAGCAATGCAAGTGAGAAAGTGATTGACTCATTTGGAGAAGAATGGGAAAAGTTTGATTCATTCCGTGAAGATGATATCCGGAAACTCGGGGAAAAGTATTTTGACATTATACCGGAAAAATTACTTAATGGAAATACACAAGTACTGGATGTGGGATGCGGTACCGGCAGATGGTCAAAATACCTGGCCGATAAAGTCGGGACTATTGACCTGATTGATCCCAGCAAAGCCATTTTTGTAGCAGACAGGTTACTAAAAGATAAAAGTAATATCAGGCTGGCAAAAGCTTCAGCAGATGCTATCCCTTTTGCAGATAACCAATTTGACTTGGTAATGTCAATAGGAGTTTTGCATCATATACCTGATACATTGCAGGCAATGAAAGACTGTGTAAGGAAAGTAAAACCAGGCGGTTATTTTTATGTTTATCTATATTATAATCTTGATAATAGAGGTTTTTTATTTAAATCCATTTTCTGGTTATCAAACTTGCTCAGAAAAATTGTTTCGTCACTTCCATCAAAATTAAAGAAAGTAGTATGCGATATACTGGCAGTTGTATTATATATGCCCTTTGTAGGACTTAGCAGGTTCTTTTACGCAATAGGTCTGAAAAATTTTGCTGCAAAAATCCCCTTGTCATCCTACAGGGATAAGAGCTTTCATATTATAAGAAATGATTCTTTAGACAGGTTTGGTACAAAACTGGAACAGCGGTTTTCTAAAAAGCAGATCATGACTATGATGAATGAATCAGGATTGCATGATATTATTTTCTCTCCTGACCCATTTTACTGGCATGCCATTGGTAAGAAATGACACAAGAAAGTAATAAAATGAATTCTTCGAAAAAAAAAATACAGCAATTATTGTATAGCGGATTGGGCGGACCAGGCAATGTATTTACTTCACTAGTTAAATCAGATGTCGATCATAAGTACTCACACAATGCTATTTTTTGCGGAATAGAACCACTTCGTGAGGAGTACGTAAAACTTTGTGAAGAACTGTCTATTCCATATGTGTATTACAAAAAAAGAACAGGACTGGATCTTAGAGTATATGCAAGACTTTTACAAAGTTTTAGAAAGACGAAGCCTGATATTCTTTTTATACACGGGGTCTCTTTTATATTACCAGCTTTTATTTACAAATTATTTAACCGTAGGCATCGTCTAATTATAAGAGACACTACTGCCCATCATTTAAAGACAACTAAAGAGTGGATATGGTTGTTTTTTTGTCTGTTGATTGCCAATGATATTGTACTTCTTACACAAGAGGCGGCAAACGGAATTAAAAGAAAACTCAGATGGATTCCCCGCAGGAAAATCAAGATAATACCTAACGGGCTTGATGTAATGCGATATTTTCCTCTCAGTAGAGAGGCAAAAGTTTCAAAAATAGTGATTGGTATGCAAAGCAGGTTGTTTCCCGCAAAAGATCACATGACCTTATTAAAGGCGTTCAAAATTTTGACAGATCGCAATCCATCCTGCGAGATTGTTCTGGAGATTGCCGGCGACGGAATAACAAGAAAAAAAATTGAAGATACTATAGATGCTATGCGTCTGAGAAATTCAGTCAAAATGCACGGAATGTTGAATCAAAGTGATTTAGTACAGTTTATGCAATCTCTTGACATTTATGTGCATGCTACATTCGGCGAAACTCTGAGTAATTCAATTATACAGGCAATGTCTTGTGGCCTGCCGATAATTGCATCTGATGTGTGGGGGGTAAATAATATGGTCAAGCATGAAGAGACCGGATTGTTATACAAATCAAAGGATGCTGAGCAATTAGCTTTTCTACTTGAGGAGCTTATAAAGGATAGCCAGAAGAGAAAGTGGTTAGGAAATGAGGCGAGAATTTTTGCAGAAAACAATTATAGCACTGAAAGCATGTTCAAACGGTATCAAAATTTATTTGACAAAGATTGAATTTCAACAGCAGACATGAAAATATTATTTGTCCAGCATATGAACGGTATTTCAGGATCTGAATTATATTTATTACAAATATTACCGTCGTTACAAAAAAGGGGCATCCACACAGAGGCTTTGATAGCTTACAAGAATGATACAGGTAAAAATAAATCATTTGTTGATCAATTGCAGCGCAATGGTATAAAAGTACACGAGGTGTATGGCTATCATACTTTCTCATTTGGACTGTTATTGCGGTTTAAAAAAATAATCAAAAATGGCAATTATGATATTGTCCAAAGCAATTTGATTCATGCTGATGTTTGGATGGCTCTTTCAAAAGTGTTTTTCTTTCGCAAAATGAAACTTATTAGTGTTAAGCATGGATTTAACGAGAAGTTTGCGGCTAAGTATGGTTTTCAGCCCGGGAAAGTGAACCGCAGTATTTACTCATGGGTTCAGCGATTTTCGGGGCTAATGGTTAACAAAAACGCAGCCATATCGAGAGGTATATATGATATGTATGTTAAAGGTAAAATAACAAAGGCATCCAAAATGCAGGTCGTTTATTATGGACTGAACCTTGATCATATACAAAATGCAGGATTCAGTAATAAGACAACTGAACGTTACGCAGTAATACTTGGAAGGCTCGTAAAGTATAAAGGGCATGAGTATGTCATAAAGGCTTGGAAAAAGGTGAAAGAGACTAATCCCTCTTTAAAGCTATATATCGTAGGTGGTGGATCATATCATGCCAATCTTCTGAAACTAACTAAAGAACTTGGTTTGCTTGAACAGGTCATCTTCAAAGGCCATCAACCTAACCCGCATGAAACTCTTCATTTTTCTGAATTTTCAATTGTTAGCTCCATTTTCGAGGGATTCGGCCTGATTACTCTCGAAAGCTGGCATCACCGGAAACCTGTATTGGCATTTGATGTACCCGCTTTGAATGAAGTGGTTGATCATAGTAAAAACGGTTTGTTGGTGCCTGTTGGTAATGTAGAAAGGCTTGCGGAAAGTATATTAGAACTATTTCAGAATGGTGAAAAGACAAGGGTTCTGGGTGAAAATGGTTATCAAAAGCTGCAAAGTGTTTACAGTTTAGAGCGAATGACAAATGAAATGATTTCTTTGTATTACAAAGTTTTATAATATTGCAGCATGTGTGGAATTGCCGGTTTTATAGACCTTAAAGGAAATTCGACAAATGAAATATTGTTGTCAATGACTACATCGCTTGCCCACCGGGGACCGGATGGTGAGGGATTGTATTTTAAGCAGGAGAATCAAGGACAGGTTGGTCTTGGACATCGGCGGCTTAGCATAATTGACCTGAGTTCAGTGGCATCACAGCCCATGACCTATAAGCATTTTCAAATTGTTTTTAATGGTGAGGTATATAATTATAGAGAGATAAAGGCAGAGTTGATTGCGAGAGGACACAGTTTTATAACACAAAGTGATACAGAGGTTATTTTGCACAGTTATGAAGAGTGGGGTGTCTCCTGTGTTCATCGCTTCATTGGTATGTTTGCACTGGTCATTTATGATGAAGAAAAAAAACAACTTATTGCTTTCCGCGACAGACCTGGTATAAAGCCTTTTTATTATTACCATTCCAATGGGCTATTCCTTTTTGCCTCTGAGTTGAAGGCGTTTCACCAGCACCCTTCTTTTACAAGGGAACTGGATAATAATGCAGTTGCAGCTTTTTTACAATATGGTAATGTACCGACTCCCCACTGTATTTTTAAAAATGCGGCTAAATTGAAACCGGGCCATTATTTGTTATTTGACATCTCTAAGAATAGCCTTGAAATACATCAATACTGGAATGTATATGATTACTATAACAGACCAAAGATCAGTATTGATTTTGCCGATGCACTAACAGAAACTGACAAAATTTTAAAAAAAGCTATTGAATACAGGATGGTTTCTGATGTTCCCGTTGGTGTTTTCCTGAGTGGAGGGTATGACAGTACTTGTGTTACTGCATTATTGCAGAAAGACAGGACAGAGAAGATCAAAACATATACAATAGGATTTGAGAATAAGGATCTTGATGAAACCCCCTTTGCTAGAGATGTAGCTGATCATCTGGGAACAGAGCACACAGAGTACACCTGTAGTGAGAAAGAGGCACGGAATATTGTATCCATATTACCATATTATTACGATGAACCATTTGCGGACAGCAGCGCCATTCCAACCACACTTGTGAGCAGATTAGCAAGAAAAGAGGTCACTGTCGCATTATCGGCTGATGCAGGTGATGAATTATTTGGGGGGTATGCCCGGTATTCGTTCATCCTGAATTTCAGAAACAGGCTGACGAAGATACCAAAACCTGCAGCCAGGCTGGGTTATTGGCTAATGAAAGCATTTCCTGTTCATGCAATACCATTCCTTAAAAAAAATATACATTTTGCCAACAGGTACGAGCGGTTTTCAGAAATATTGCGTGACCCAACTTTAAAAACCATTTATTCTTTCGCCACTCAATTATTCACTCACAGGGAGCTTAAAGATCTTTTGCTAAATAAATTTTCATTACTGTCTAATGATTACCGGAGCAATGCTCTAAAGAAAGAGTATTTTGATCCCCTGACCTATATGATGGCAATAGATTATCAAACCTATTTGCTGGATGATATTTTGCAGAAAGTTGACAGGGCATCCATGAGTATCGGGCTGGAAGCAAGGGAGCCCTTTCTTGATCATAATGTGATCGAATGGGCTTCATCATTACCTGTTGATTTCAAGTACAAGGATGGACAGAAGAAATTTATAATTAAAGAGCTGGTTCACAAATATGTGCCTCAGCAAATAATGGACAGGCCGAAAATGGGTTTTGCCATACCTGTAAAAGAATGGATGAAAGTTAATTTTAAGGAAATTGTTCACTACTACCTCGGAGATGAATTTTTATCGCCGCAAGGGATCTTCGACAAGAAAGCAGCAAGGCGTCTGCTGACTGGTTTTTACTCCGCAGATAAAGTACCAGCAGAAAAGCTATGGTATCTGTTAATGTTCCAGATGTGGTATGAAAAATGGATGCAGGGAGATCGCTAACATATTATCCCGCCTTCACCAATTGAAATATGCCGGAAAAGTTAAGACTATTCAGTTTTGAGGACATTCTGCTGGTACCTATATGCCTGGTTGTATTATATGCATTTGCTTTCAGTGTCAGAAAGAAATATGAGCATACAGAAATTAAGAAGTATTTTATTCCCGGTCTTACCTTTCGCCTTTTGTTTACTGTTCTGTATGCACTAACGATAGATGTATATTATAAGGGTGGAGACACAACTCTTTTTTACAGGGCTTTGCTGGATATGCAGTTTGCCGTTTCTGACAACCCTACTATTCTTTCTGACATATATTTCAAAACAAAAGTAGAACCTCATGATCCGTTGACAAGCTATTTTATGTATGATGGGAACAGCGTCACTCATTATTATATGTATCATGTAAGTAATTATATGGTACCTAAGTTTGCCCTTCCTTTTTCTTTTCTTTTCTTTAAAAGCTATTTGTGTATTTCATTTTGTCTGTCCTTCTTTGCATTTGCGGGATGCTGGCGTTTATTTAAAATGTTTCATTCGCTTTTTCCGCATCTTGGAAAAAAGATAGCGATTGCTACATTATTTCTCCCTTCAGTACTTTTCTGGGGAAGTGCCTTGCTTAAAGACTCAATTTGTATGGGAGCGTTGGGTTTTTTTGTTTATGCCGTTTACCAGGGTTTTTTCCTCCGTAGAAAACTGGTAACTAACCTGCTGATCATATTGGCAAGTGCCTTTTTGCTATTTTATGTAAAGCCATACATTATTCTCTGTACGATACCTGCATTTATTGTCTGGGGTCTTTTTCTGATCAATAAAAGGATTAGGGATGCTGGAGTTCGTATGCTGCTGACATTTCTGTTTGCTATAATTTCCATTGGAGGGGCTGTGTATTTTATGCTGAGTATTGCACAATCAGAGATCGCATCTCAGTATGCGCTACAAAATATCGTAAAAGCACTTGATGCGCAGCAGGGTACATACACTTTTGCAGAAGATGCAGGATCCTATTTTACTGTTGGTGATTTTAATAGTTCAGTAGGTGGTTTGTTGGCTCTTTTTCCTGCCAGTGTTATTGCCACTTTTTTCCGGCCTTTTATCTGGGAAGTGAGAAGCGTTGTAATGTTATTAACCGCACTGGAAGCTGTTGTTTTCTTATGGCTTACACTTTTGTGTATCAGGTATGCTTCATTCAGAAAATTGGGAGTGTTGATCAAACAAAATCCTGTACTTTCTTTTTGCCTTGTTTTTGCAATACTTTTTGGAGGCCTTGTCGGAATGAGTACGCTTAATTTTGGCACCCTTGCCAGGTATAAGATTCCTGCTTTGCCATTTTTTAGCATTTTTTTATTTGTGGTTTTGGATAAACTTGGTAAAGCATCTCCTCATTATATTTTACATCGGAAATTATTCTAACAGAATATGTGCGGTATTGCCGGTTCAATAAATTTTAGGCTCAATGCTTCTGCTCTTGACAGGGACCTTATACACAGAGGACCTGATGAGAAAAGTCTATTTGAAGAAGGTGAACTTCAATTTTTTCACTACCGCTTATCAATTCTTGATATCAGTGGTGGAAAACAGCCAATGCATAAAGGCTCCTGTACTATTATATTTAACGGGGAAATTTATAACCACCAGGATGTAAGAAATAAGTATGCATTAACAGGACAAACTTCATCCGATACAGAAACAATCTTGATGGCTTATCAGCATGCAGGTCCAGCCTGCCTGAATGAGTTTGATGGAATGTTTGCTATTGCAATTCTTGACAGGGATAAAAACATGCTTTTTTTAGCAAGAGACAGAGCTGGGAAAAAGCCATTATATTATTACTGTAAAAAAAATAGTTTTGTTTTTGCCAGTGAGTTGAATGCCCTAAAAAGCCAGGTTAAGGCAAATATTTCGGATGTTCATATACAACAATATTTGCGTTACGGAGCATTTCATGGAGAAGCAACACCATATGTAAATGTAAAGGAACTTTTGCCCGGCGCTTATGCAGAAATTGATATCAATACAGCAGATGTAAAATTAGCAAAGTGGTGGAGTATCGAGCCCTTTTATAAAAGGCGGCTTAGTATTGATCTTACGGATGCAGTGGAACAAACAGATCATGCTTTACGGCAGGCGATTAAAAGACGATTGGAATCTTCAGATCTTGAGGTGGGTTCATTTTTGAGTGGTGGAATAGACAGCGGACTGGTTACTTCTATAGCATCAGAAATGAGACCGGGATTAAGAACATTCACCGTTTCATTTTCCGGAGTTTATGATGAGGCTCCATTGGCAAAGCAGGTTGCGACAAAACTTAGAACAAATCATACGGAGATCAACATTTCTTTTGATAATCTTCAACACGATATAGAAAAGATTTTATCCAATTACGGAGAACCTTTTTATGACGACAGTGCTATACCCAGTTATTATGTCAGTAGGGAGGCGAGGAAACACCTGACTGTAATTTTAAACGGTGACGGAGCGGATGAAATATTTGGTGGATACAGGCGATATGTGCCATTTACCAAATATGATTTCTTTTCAAAATCCGGATTAATTACATCGCTTTCATCAATAATAAAAGGGGTCATTCCTTTTTCCAGGAAGAAACAATCTTTACTAAATTATATGTACAGGCTGGCGGACCTAACCTCAAACAAGGGTCTTGAAATGTATTATTCAGCCAGTACAGATATTTTTTGCGGATACTTTGATTCTTTTATAAAACAGGATGAATCATTTGGGAAAAACCTCGAACAACTTTTTCAGGATGTCAGAAAATCCGGTATGTCGGGTCTTCAGAAAATTATGTATATGGATTTTAATGCCATACTTCCTGATATACTGCTGGTGAAAATGGATATTGCGTCAATGGCTAACTCTCTGGAAGGAAGAAGCCCGTTCCTGTCAAAAGAGTTACTAGAACTTGCCCCCGGTTTACCGGATGATTTTAAAGTAAAGGGAAAAAGGACAAAGGTCCTGTTGCGGCAACTGGCAACCCGGTATCTTCCGAATAAAATTGTTGGTCAACCCAAAAGAGGATTTGAAGTGCCTTTGCAGCAATGGGTGAACAACGAACTAAAAGAGATTATCACTGATTATCTGGCATCACCGGGTTCTTTTGCATCAGGTTATGTAAAGGCTGATTTTATTAAAGGGCTTCTTGATAACAAGATCAGGGTACATGCAGAGAAAAGAGCAAAAATGTTGTATACTCTATTTGCTTTGGAAGTGTGGTATAAAAAATGTGCAGTCAATGTCTGTTGATTTCAACAAGGGCAAATTTGTGATCTCCCTTGACTTTGAACTTTTCTGGGGTGTCAGGGATAAAAAAACAATTCAGGGGTATGGGGCTAACATCCTGGGAGTAAGAAAAGCTATTCCCGCTATGATGGAGCTATTTGACAAGTACCAGGTCAAAGCAACATTCTCAACAGTAGGATTCCTCTTTGCCGAAGACCGAAATGAGTTGATGAGCCATATTCCGCCAGTCCGGCCAGCGTATGATGATAAAAAACTTTCACCTTACCTGGATATCGATACTATTGGTTTTAATGAATCAGATGATCCGTATCATTTCGGCTATTCTCTTTTGCAAATGATTAAGCAAAAGGAAATTCATGAAATTGGCACACACACTTTTTGCCATTACTATTGTCTTGAGCCTGGTCAAAACATTGACTCATTCCGGCATGACCTGCAGGCAGCAAAGAAAATTGCAGAAAAGGAAAATATAAATGTCAGGAGCCTGGTTTTTCCCCGTAATCAGTTTTCGGAGGATTACCTTGTTGTTTGCAAGGAGGCTGGTATTGATTCATACCGGGGTAATCCTGTTTCGTGGCTTTATGAAGCCAGGAATAAAAATGATGAAAGCCTGCTTAGAAGATTATTCAGGTTTATTGACACTTATATTAATTTAACGGGTTTCCATTGTCATTCAGCTGAGCATGTGTTTAGGGATCAGGTGACTAATGTTGCGGCTTCTCGTTTTTTACGTCCGTACAGCAAGAAATTATCATTTCTTGATTTTCTGCGTATGAACAGAGTATGTGCAGCGATGCAACATGCAGCAAAACATAAGAAACTATTTCATCTTTGGTGGCATCCTCACAATTTTGGCGTCAATCTGGAGGAGAATATCCGCTTTCTTGAGAAAATTCTGGCTTACTATAAAAAGCTGAATGAACAATACGGGTTCAGCAGCATCACTATGACAGGACTGGCCGATGAGCGAAGAAAAAAATAACGGGAAAAAGATTGTGCTGTTATGCTCCGATTGTTTTGCAACCAGGGCACTTTACCATAATATCAGCCAGGTTTATTTCATAGAATCAATAATAACAGAGACTCCCTTGAGGGGAATGGCGCTTGCAAAAAGGCGTTTAAGGAGATTAGGATTTTGGAAAGTGTCAGGCCAGGTTTTGTTCAGTGTCATTGCTGTCCCTTTATTAAGGGTCTTTTCAAAAAAAAGAATAAAGGAAATAACAGTTTTTTTTGGCATGAGTAATGGGCTGCTGCCTGCAGAAAATGCAGTTCATTTTAGTTCGGTCAATGATGCTGCATGTAAGGATTATCTTAAACAACAAAACCCGGATATAGTAATCGTGAGCGGCACAAGAATTATAACCAGGGAAATACTGGAAAGTACAAATGCTGTTTTTATCAATATGCATGCGGGTATCACACCCCAATACAGAGGAGTGCATGGAGGATACTGGGCTTTAGTGAATAATGATCCGTCGCATTGCGGTGTGACAATTCATCTGGTAGATAAAGGAATTGATACAGGTGAAGTGCTGTACCAGTCAGTTATAGAAATTACTGACAAGGATAATTTTGTTACATACCCTTACCTTCAGCTTGGAGAGGGACTCGCTTTATTACGTAAGGCTATTGAAGATGTATTGCAAGGTCAGCATCGGCCCTTCCGGCCAACAGTTGAGAAAGGAAAGGTTTGGTACCATCCGTCACTCTGGCAATATCTGTATTATCGTATATTCAAAGGGAAAAAATAGCTGCAAATTTTCGCTTCCTGTTTATGTACAAAACAATTTACTAGTATGCCATTGTTAATAAGAGTCACCACAGTGCCTCTTTCATTGCATGTATTGTTACGAAATCAGCTAAAGTATATGCAGGAGCATGGGTTGGAAGTAATCATGGTGTCAGCTGATGGAAAAGAACGGGAAACAGTTGTTGCCAATGAACAATGCAGGCATATTATCATTCCTATGACAAGAAAGATAACTCCTGTCCGGGATATAGTTGCTTTTTACAAATTGACCCGGCTGCTTAGAAAGTTGAAGCCTGATATTGTTCACTCGCATACACCAAAGGCTGGTTTAATAGCCATGCTGGCCTCCCGGTTTGCAGGTGTCAGGATCAGGATTCATACCATTGCAGGTTTGCGGTTTATGACCTCATCAGGTGTTAAGCGATGGATACTGATTAGAATGGAAAAACTTACAGCTTTGTTTGCCACTCATGTTTGGCCAAATAGTTTTTCCCTTATGCAATATGTCAAGGAAAAGAAACTTGTCAATGATGCTAAGCTGGAAGTTATCGGCGGTGGATCCAGTAATGGGATTGATCTTTCCCGCTTTTCAAAGGAAAAACTGGAGGTGGGCCGGCTTCGGAAAATTAAAGAGCAAGTCAGGTTCGACAGTCATCTGATTTACCTGCTTTGTGTAGGCAGGATTGTTAAGGATAAAGGGGTGGAGGAGTTAGTAAAGGCGTTTGTAGAGCTATATGAAACTAACAGCAAGGTCAGACTTTTGCTGGTAGGTGGGTATGAGGATGAACTTGATCCAGTCAGCGACGAAATCAAAGCAATTATTCATAACCATCCTGGAGTGATAATGGCAGGCTGGAGCGAGGAAGTAGAATACTTTATGGCCTTTGCAAATATGCTTGTACACCCTTCTCACCGTGAAGGATTCCCCAATGTACTATTGCAGGCAGGAGCTATGCAATGTCCTGTAATCTGTTCTAAGATACCGGGCAATACCGATGTGATTGAACACCAGAATACCGGACTAGTATTTATGGCAAAAAACAAGGATTCCCTTTTATGTACAATCAAAGAAGCTATTGAAAATCCTGCAGGGATGGAGCAATATGCTAAAGCATTGAGAAATAAAGTCGAGAAATTTTATGATCAACCTGTGGTTCACAGGATGATATATGAGAGGTACAAAGAACTCTTGAAATTGAAAGGAATCAGGCATTAATCGGACTTTTACGAATGACGCCGGAGTACTTTTGCTGGTTTTCACTTATTTAACCAGCAAATTATTTGAATTGGACCAGCATGCTATTATTTTAGTAAGCGAAATCCAAATCAAATGAAATCCACTATCAAAAAACCAGTGGCCATTGTAGGCTATTCCGGCCACTCCTATGTTATTATAGACATTCTCTTAAATGCCGGAAGACTGGTTACCGCATACTGCGACCAGGAAGAAAAACAATCAAATCCCTATCATCTTGCATATTTGGGCAAAGAATCAGAAGTGATTCATCAATTAAAAAACTATGATTTTTTTGCCTGCGTAGGTCATAACGGAATCAGGGAAAAAATTCACACACAGCTTTCACAGTTTTTAGGCAATCCAATAAATGCTATTCATCCCAGTGCAGTTATATCAGCTTCTGCCAAAATGATGGAGGGTGTAATGATCGCCGCAAACGTAACAATTAATCCGTTGGTTCAAATCGGACGTGGAGTCATTTGCAATACATCCAGCAGTATTGATCATGAATGTGTAATAGGTGATTTTTCCCATATTGCCCCCGGGGCTGTATTATGCGGGAATGTTGAAGTTGGTAGAGGCACATTCGTTGGTGCCAATGCTGTAATTCGCCAGGGAATTAAGATCGGAAGCAATGTTATTATCGGAGCCGGTACTGTTGTGGTGAAGGATATACCAGACAACACTACTGTTATAGGTAACCCGGCCAGGGTACTTACCAAAAAGTCAGCACAGAAACTTAAGGCTGCATAAAGCCGGTTCATAATACCATATATTACAAACCTGTTTTCATTTATGAGACAGGTTTTTTTGTAGTTTTACTTTTTAAACAGATAATCTGCTGTTTATTTATTATTTCAATAATGTAACTGGGTCTTTTATAATCTGGAAATGGAGAGCTACAGAAATAGTACAAAGATTTTATTTATAGGTAAGGCCGATAACCTCTATGCAAAAATTGCTGCAGATTTTATTCAACAGCATTTTTATAACGCTCAAGTTGTTTTTTCAAAGAGATCAGACCCATTTAAGCATGATTTGATGGAATGGGAAGGCGATCTTTTGATATCTTACCTGGCTCAGTGGATCTTACCTGCAGAATTATTGCGAAAAGCCAGGCTGGCGGCTATTAACCTGCATCCCGGTCCTCCTGAGTATCCTGGAATAGGATGCACCAATTTTGCTATCTATAACGGGGAAAAAGAATTTGGTATCACCTGTCATCATATGCTGGCGAAAGTTGACACTGGGCAGATTATTATGGTAAAACGATTTCCATTGTTTGATACGGACACAGTCTATTCGTTGACACAACGCTGCTATATAGAGATTCTTCATGCATTTTGTGAATTAATGAGCGGATGGTTAAAAGGTCAGCCAATTCCGATGAGTAATGAGAGATGGACCCGTGCACCGTACAAACGAAAAGACCTGAATGAGCTTTGCAGGCTAAAATCCACAATGAGCAGGCAAGAAATAGACCGGCGCATCAAGGCTACCACCTATGGGGATAAAGTATGGGCCTATATGGAAGAGGGGTCTGATATTGATAAAGAGGGTGTCAGTTTTCGGTAGCTCACATATATCACTGAATAAATTAGTTAGTCTTATAAAAGCGTCTATTCAAAATCATAGTTAAATGTTTCCCGACCTGAATAAATTTATTGCTGAGAAAGTGCTAGAGAGGGGTACTTCTTTTTTTCTGCAGGATATAGTCGACAACAGGAATGCACTGGAATCCCGTATCAGCGGAAAGAAAGTGCTGGTAATTGGTGGTGGCGGCACTATCGGCTCAAACTATATTAAGTCATTGCTTCATTTCAAACCGCAATCGGTTATTGTTATTGACTCAAATGAGAATGGCTTGACAGAAATGGTAAGAGATATCCGCAGCACCGGCGGATTACAGATACCTTCAACTTTCATCACCTACCCGGTTAATTTTGGTGATCCGTTGTTTAGTAAGATCTACGAAGCATACAAACCCTTCGACATCATTGCTAATTTTGCCGCCCATAAACATGTAAGAAGCGAAAAAGATATTTATTCGATTGAGGCAATGATCCAAAATAACCTGCTTCATGCACATAAGCTGTTGCAGTTGGTTGTAACAGACAGGCCTTCTCACTTTTTCTGTGTTTCTACAGATAAAGCGGCCAACCCGGTGAATGTAATGGGCGCCACTAAAAAACTGATGGAAGACCTGGTGATGAGTTTTGCTGCGAAAATAAACTGTACCACTGCAAGATTTGCCAATGTTGCATTTTCAAACGGAAGCCTGCCCGATGGGTTTATCCGTAGATTGTTGAATCGACAGCCACTTTCAGTACCAAAAGATGTGAAAAGATACTTTGTTTCACCTGTTGAGTCTGGTGAAATATGTATGCTTGCTTCTGTTCTTGGAAATTCAGGTGATGTTTTTTTCCCAAAGCTTGATCAAAGCAGGTTAACTGGTTTTTACGAGATCACTGTTAAGTTTCTTGCAGAGGCCGGGTTTGACATATTGGAATGTGATACAGAGGGGGAAGCAAAGAAATTTGCAGCAGAAATGAAACCAGATGACACTTTTTATCCTGTATATACATTTACTTCTGATACAACAGGGGAAAAACTGTATGAAGAATTCTATTTACCCGAAGAGTTACCCGATTTTCAGCGGTTTCATTCTCTTGGCGTTGTCAATCCGCTTCAAAGGCAACATCCGGGGAATAATATGGACGAATTTTTTTCGGCTATCACTCATGTTTTCAACCGGGAAAACGCAATGAAAGCTGACATAGTTGAGTTATTGAAAAAATATATACCCACTTTCTCGCATCATGAAACTGGGAAGACCCTGGATATGAAAATGTAGTAAGACCCAATTTGTAAAACCAATCAGCATGATCCCACTGTCAGTTCCCAATATTACAGGCAATGAATGGAAATATGTAAAGGAATGTCTTGATTCGGGGTGGATTTCTTCTGTTGGGTCATTTGTTTCCCGGTTTGAGCAAATGGTAGCAGATTTTACCGGTGCAAAGTATGGTGTTGCCACGGTGAACGGCACTTCAGCTCTTCATATTGCTTTACTGCTTGCTGGTGTCAAACAAAACGATTATGTAATTCTCCCCAATCTTACATTTGTTGCTTCGGCAAATGCAATTAAGTACCTAGGTGCGGAACCATTGCTTATAGATGCAGATAAAGATTTGTGGCAAATGGACCTTGACTTGCTTGAAGAATTTTTAAAAAATGAAACTGAAATCAAAAACGGGGAGCTGCTTTATAAAAAAAATAGCCGCCGGATAGCGGCTATTATGCCGGTGCACATTCTTGGCAATATGTGCAATATGGATCAGTTCCTGGCAATAACCCAACAATATCCTTTGACTGTTGTGGAGGATTCTACAGAAGCCCTAGGGTCGTATTATAAGGGAAAACATGCAGGAAGATTCAGCCTCATGGGGTGTTTTAGTTTTAATGGCAACAAGATCATTTCTACAGGTGGAGGAGGGGTAATAGTTACCGATGATGAAAAACTTGCGAAAATGGCTAAGCATCTCACCTCGACGGCAAAAGCAAGCCCGGATGAGTATTATCATGACGAGGTGGGCTATAACTACCGGTTGGTGAATATACTGGCTGCGGTGGGTGTTGGCCAGATGGAACTGTTACCTTCGTTTATTAAAAGAAAAAGAGAAATCACATCTTTTTACAAAGACAGCCTGCAAAAGGTAGCGGATATAGAATTTCAAAAGGAATTACCTGATGTGCAGGCAAACGGCTGGTTGTTTACCATAAAAACCAGTCATCAGCAAAAATTGCTTGATCATCTCAATTCAAAAGGTATACTTAGCCGCCGTTTTTGGATGCCTATGAGCAAACTACCTATGTATAAGGATTGCCTGCAGATTGAAAACAGGGATGTGGCCGGAGAAATTTATAATACCTGTTTAAGCATTCCCTGTTCTACCAATATTACAGATGAACAACTGGAAATCGTAGCACGGGAAATAAAATTTGCCCTCAATTGACCATGTACTTTTTCATTAAACGTTTTTTTGACATTTTTTTCTCACTGGCAGCACTGCTGTTGCTGCTTCCCGTGTTTATTCCTGTTATTTTGGTATTATTACTTACCGGTGAACATCGCGTTTTTTACCGGCAGCAACGCATAGGTTATCTGAAGAGGACATTCCATATCTGGAAATTCGCCACTATGTTAAAAAACAGCCCAAACATGGGAAACGGAGATGTGACCACCCGTAATGACCCTAGGGTTACAAAAGTTGGAAAATTTCTCCGTATAAGTAAGCTAAATGAATTTCCCCAGCTGATTAACATTCTTACAGGAGACATGTCTTTTGTTGGCCCCCGTCCGCTGATGAAAGTAAGTTTTGAACGTTATTCAGACGAAGTGAAAGAAAAGATTTACAATGTCAGACCCGGGCTTACTGGTATTGGCAGCATATTATTCAGGGATGAGGAATTGATTGTTTCACAAAGCAATTTGCCACCGCATGAATGTTACAGGCAGATCATCCTTCCCTATAAAGGAACAGTTGAAATGTGGTATCAGCAACATATTTCTTTTCTTACCGATTTTTTTATCCTTTTCATGACAGGCTGGGCAATAGTGTCACCCCGCAGTAATCTAATTTATAGAGTGTTCCCTTCTCTACCGCGACGCAAATTTTAGCATTCCTCCTGTTACACGGAAGGAATATTGAGTATTTTCGTATCAGTATGTTCAGATTATTTTCGCGATCAAAAGCAACATCTTCGATTCCGGATTTTTCAGTGCTTAAAACCGATATGCACTCCCATCTCATTCCCGGCATTGATGATGGATCGCCTGATTTAAAAACCTCTTTGCAGCTGATCAAAGGATTGGCAAACCTGGGTTATTCGAAATTGATCACAACACCACATATAATGTGGGATATGTACCAGAACACCCGGCAAAATATACAGGAGGGGCTGGGAATTGTGCAACAAGCTGTGAAGGACGCAGGCCTTCAGGTAGAAATTGAAGCGGCAGCAGAGTATTTTTTGGATGATTATGTTGCCGCTATGGTAAAAAACAATGAACCACTTCTTACTTTCGACGGGAAAAAGGTATTGGTCGAATTCTCAATGGCCCATGCTTCAATGGGTCTAAAGGATATTTTATTTGACATGCAAATGCAGGGCTATCAACCCGTCATCGCTCACCCTGAGCGATATACTTACCTCACTTATTCAAAAGACCTCTACGACGATTTGAAAAATATCGGCTGTCTTTTCCAGCTCAACCTGCTTTCACTGACCACTTATTACGGGAAATCCGTAAACGAACTGGCCCAGTACCTGATAAAAAAGGATTATTATGACCTGGTAGGTACCGACCTGCACAACTCCCGTCATCTTGAAACACTTCACACCCCTGCCTTACACGCATCCATCCAAAAACTGCTGGACTCCGGCAGAATCCTGAACCCCCAGCTTTGATCACAGCCTGTTTTTGACCTTTTTCAACTTTTTTTAAGGTGGATTGTAATTAGGTTATTATGAATGCTTTTACCATAAAGGACCTTGAAAATCTTTCAGGTATTAAAGCCCATACTATCCGTATTTGGGAGCAGCGTTACAACTTTCTAAAACCGCAAAGGACGGCCACGAACATTCGCTATTACAGTAATGAAGAGTTAAAAACCATTCTCAATGTTGCTTTGCTCAACAAGTATGGTTACAAAATTTCTCATATAAGCCGGATGCAGGCCCACGAAATCATCCAAAGGATATTGTCTTTGGATGATGCTGCAGCTGTAAAGGAAAGGATTATCAATGATCTTGTTAAGGATATGGTTGACCTTGACATGGAAAAGTTTGAACAAACCCTTGCTTCCTATATTTCATCCAAGGGAATAGAAAGAACGGTGCTTCAGATTATTTTTCCTTTTCTGGAAAAAATCGGCATTCTTTGGCAAACCGGGCATATCAATCCCGCCCAGGAACACCTGGTCACCAATATTATCCGGCAAAAACTGATTGTTGCTATCGAAGCAGCATCGCCTGTTACCCAGTCAGAAAAAACAATTTTATTATTCTTGCCTGAGGGAGAGTATCATGAGTTAGGACTACTTTTCGTTTATTATATTCTGAAAAACCGTGGTTTCCAAACCATTTATCTTGGTGCAAATGTCCCGTTCAAAGATGTGGAGTTTGTCGTGAATCTGAAAAAGCCTGACCTTATATATATTCACCTCACAATCGGGGCAACTAATTTCAACTTCGAAAAATTTATCAATAATCTCTCCTCCAAATTCAGCATTACTCCCGTTATAATCTCGGGGCAGCTTACGCAACATTATAAAAGGATCCCACCACCAACCATCCGCTTTGCCAGGTCACTCACTGATATAACTAATTATCTTACCGAGATAATTTAAAGGCAGCAATTCTTCAATAATTCGGTTTACAGGACTTTAGGTCTTTTCCATTGCGCTAGTCGTTAATTGGTTAATACATAATTCATTGAAAATCTATTGTTTAATATTTTAACGAAAAAATTAAACAAAATTGACCGTTTTCTCGTTTAGTGTGTTTAACTTAGAGCCGTAAATAATTAAACACACATCTATGTCTACGCAAGATTTCACAGCTATGTTGTTAAACAATGCCAATTTCCTGAAGCCTTTTGCAGTAAACCTGACCCGCGATGCAGACACAGCAAATGACCTATACCAGGAAACCTTGTACAAAGCATTAGCCAACCAGGATAAGTATAACGCAGGCACTAATATCAGGGCCTGGTTGTTCACCATTATGCGTAACATTTTTATTAATAACTATCGCAGGAAATCAAAGCAAAAAACCATTTTTGACAACACGCCGAATGATTACCTGATTGACAGCAAGCAGGGTAATATGGTGGCAAATGGTGCTGAGAGCAGCATGCGTATCAAAGAGATCTATGCGGCCATACAACAGCTACCCGAAATATTCAAAACTCCTTTTTTATTGTACTTTGATGGGTATAAATACAATGAGATTGCCGATGTGTTGCAAGAACCCCTGGGGACCATCAAGAGTCGTATACATTTTGCCAGGAAATTATTGAAAGAGCAACTCAGCAGGTATTGATCAGATGACATCCAAAAAATCAGCAATTGTAATCGGCAGCGGTTTTGCCGGGCTGTCAGCAGCTACATTCATGGCAAATGAAGGCTGGGATGTTATTGTTTTGGAAAAGCTCAGTACACCTGGCGGAAGAGCCCGTCAATGGAAAGAAGACGGTTTCACCTTTGATATGGGGCCCAGTTTTTACTGGATGCCTGATGTGTTTGAAAGGTATTTTGCCCAGTTTGGTAAGAAAACATCGGATTATTATCAACTGCAACGTCTCGACCCTTCTTACCGTATCTTCTGGACAGATGGTTATACTGACCTGCCTGCAGACTACAATGCATTACAACAGGTTTTTGAATCCCTTGAACCGGGAAGCAGCCGGCAATTGGATAGATTTCTGCGTGGAGCAGCTTACAAATATGACACCGGCATCCATAATCTGGTATTTAAACCCGGGCAATCGCTGACAGAGTTTATGGACTGGCAAACCATAAGCGGAGTATTTAAGCTCGATGTATTTTCATCTATAAAAAAGCATATTGCTAAATATTTCAGGAACCCCAAACTGAGACAAATGATGGAGTTCCCGGTATTGTTTCTGGGTGCATTACCTGAGGACACACCGGCTTTATACAGCCTCATGAACTATGCTGACATCAAAGGAGGAACCTGGTATCCGGAAGGAGGTATGTATGCTGTAGTGGATGCCATGTACAGGCTGGCACTTGAAAAAGGTGTGCAGTTCCGTTTCAATGAAGAGGTACAAGAGATTGTTATTGAAAATTCCAGTGTAAAAAAAGTTGTTACAGCCAGTGGTTTTTACGAGGCAAATGTTGTTATAAGCGGAGCTGATTATAATTTTACAGAGTCAAAATTGCTGGCTCCTGCATACAGAACTTATTCGGAGAAATATTGGAGTAAAAGAACAATGGCGCCTTCATGTTTAATGTATTATGTAGGGTTGAATAAAAAACTTAAACATCCGGTCCATCACATGTTGTTCTTTGACGTTTCGTTTGATCTTCACGGAAAAGAAATTTACAAAACACCTGGTTGGCCTTCTGAACCTTTGTTTTATGTAAGTGTTTCTTCTGTTACGGACCAGTCAGTCGCCCCTGAAGGAAACGAAAATATTGTTTTTTTAATCCCTGTAGCATCAGGATTGACAGGCGACACAGCAGAACTTAGGGAAAAATATTTTCAGCAAATTGTCCGTCGGATGGAGAAGCAGCTTGGCGAACCAATATTGGAACATGTGGTATTTAAGAAAACATATTCAGTCAGTGATTTTGCAGGAGACTACAACTCTTTCAAAGGAAATGCCTATGGTTTGGCAAATACGCTTCGGCAGACAGCAATATTTCGTCCATCCTGCCGGAGCAGAAAAGTGAAGAACTTATTTTTTACAGGGCAATTGACTGTGCCGGGGCCGGGGGTGCCTCCTTCGTTGATAAGTGGTGAGGTGGTGGCTAAACAAGTTATCGGGTCATTCAGATAAATACATATTTTACAGAATATGGTTCAGCTATTTCATACATCCAGCGAAAAGTGCAGCCGGTTGGTGACCGAACAATACAGCACTTCTTTCTCTTCGGCTATCCGGCTATTACATAAGGATCTTCGCCAGCCTGTATTCAATATTTATGGATTTGTTCGTTTTGCTGACGAGATTGTTGACACTTTTCATGACTTTGACAAGGAAACCTTGCTGGCACAATTCAAAAAGGAAACATATGATGCTATCGAAAGAGGCATTAGCCTCAATCCGATCCTGAACAGTTTTCAGCAAACCGTGAATGCATACAATATTGACCATACATTGATTGATGCTTTTTTCAGCAGTATGGAAATGGATCTTACCAAAACACAATATGACTGCCAGGACTATAAAGAATACATCTATGGCTCGGCAGAAGTGGTAGGTTTGATGTGTCTGTATGTTTTTTGTGAAGGCAAAAAAGAGCTTTACGAGAATCTCAAGCAACCAGCAAGAGCACTTGGAGCAGCTTTTCAAAAGGTGAATTTTCTGCGGGATATAAAAGCAGATTACACTGGCTTGTCAAGAATTTATTTTCCCGGGTGCGATTTTGATAATTTTTCAGCGGCGGATAAACAGCGAATAGAAAATGATATACATAATGATTTTCGGGAAGCTTTTCAGGGCATTGTTCGTCTTCCGCTAAAAGCAAGATTTGGTGTGTATGTGGCTTACAAATATTATCTTTCACTATTCCGGAAAATAAAGCGACTGGAACCCGCATTGGTAAAAGAGAAACGGGTGCGTATTCCTAATTATTACAAAGCGATGATCATTCTCAGAGCAGGGGTTAAAAATCAATTACGGCTTATTTAGCATTATGCAGCAGGTTATACTGGTTAACGAAAAAGATGTGCAAACGGGAGTGATGGAGAAAATGGAAGCACACCGGAAGGGCTTGCTCCACCGGGCTTTCAGTGTGTTTATATTTAACAGCAAAGGCGAAATGCTGCTGCAGCAACGGGCTGCCGGTAAATACCACAGTGCTGGTCTTTGGACAAATGCCTGTTGCAGCCATCCCCGGCCGGGTGAAGATACCTGCCAGGCTGCTGCAAGGCGACTGATGGAAGAAATGGGTTTTACTACCCCTGTTGAAAAAGTATTTGACTTTGTGTATAAAGCCGATTTTGATAATGGTTTGACAGAGTATGAATTTGATCATGTCTTTGCCGGAGAATATGAAGGACATGTATTTCCAAACAAAGAAGAAGTTGGTGATTACTGTTTTAAATCTATGGAGGAAATCGCATCCTCGCTGGAGTATTATCCGCAAAAATATACGCCATGGTTCCGGATCGCTTTTCCAAAGGTTCTGCAGTGGCGGAAAGAACAATTATTAAAAGTGTAGAACAAGAAAAAAATTATTTTTGCTCTATGGATATTGTAAGGTACATACTGGTTGTTGCAGGCACTTTTATCATGATGGAGGCAGTTACCTGGGCAACTCATAAATATGTGATGCATGGCTTCCTGTGGTACCTTCACCGTGATCACCACCAGGTTGAACCCGGTTTTTTTGAAAAGAATGATTTATTCTTTGTCATTTTTGCTGTACCCAGCATGTTGCTGATTTATTTTGGCACGTTTGATAATACCTGGTGGATGCAAGCTCTCGGGTTTGGTATCATGGCTTATGGCTTTGCTTATTTTATAGTGCATGATGTCATCATTCATCAGCGGTTTAAGTGGTTCACCCGAAGCAACAGCACCTATATCAGGGCCATTCGCTGGGCACACAAGATGCATCATAAACACCTGGAAAGACACGAGGGTGAAAGTTTCGGTATGTTGTATGTTGCAAAAAAGTACTGGGACAAGATTCGCCGCGACAAAAAACTGATGGCAGGCAACCGCAAAGTGGAATATGCACCGGAGCCGGAATAATTCAGTCCTGCTCTTTATCTTTAGTCATATAATAATTTTCGCTGCTTAAATCATCTTCATATGATTATATCATCATTGGCGCCGGCTGTGCCGGGCTGAGCCTGTTGATGCGTATGCTTCGCAGTGAGCAATTCAGCCAGAAAAAAATATTGTTGCTTGACAAGGAACATAAAATAAAGAATGACAGAACATGGTGTTATTGGGAAAAGGATGCAGGTTTTTTTGAGGATATAGTGTTCAAAAAGTGGGACACGGTTTCTTTTTTCAGTTCTGACTATTCAGCTGACATGCAGATCGCCCCCTACACCTATAAAATGATCAGGGGTGTTGATTTCTATAACTACTGTTTTGCTGAAATTGAAAAGCACCCCAACGTAGAGGTGGCCTATGGCAATGTGCAGGGATGGGATTACGAACGGGAATCTATTATCCTGAAATTTGAAGACCAGGAAACCCGGTTATATGATAACGGAACCTTTGTATTCAGCTCCTTATATAAGCCGGAATCGGCTAAGCCTAAAACCATACGGTTGTTGCAGCATTTCAAGGGATGGATGATTGAAACAAGCGATCCGGTTTTTGAACCTGGTCGTGCTGTGATGATGGATTTCAGGGTTCACCAGGACCACGGAACCACTTTTGCCTATGTACTCCCGTTTAGTGAAAGGGAGGCTTTGGTTGAATACACCCTTTTCACCAGGCAAACACTTAAGCCAGAGCAATATGATGAAGAATTAAAGGAATATATATTGTCATTTATCGGCGTTGGCTCCTATACCGTGAAAGAAGAAGAGTTCGGAATTATTCCGATGACAAATGAGAAACTTTCATTTAACGGGCCGGATGCATGGCAGATTGGAACAGCCGGCGGGCAAACAAAATCATCCAGCGGCTACACTTTTCAGTTCATTCAGAAACAATCTGAACTTATCGTAAAATATTTACTTGAAAATAAACCTCTGCATACACTGCCATCGACACCGGGCCGCTTCAGGTTTTACGATAATACGCTGCTGCATATATTATACTTTGACAAATACCCCGGCCACAGGATATTTTCACAGCTGTTTCAGAAGAACAAACCACAACAAGTGTTGAAATTTTTGGATAATGAAACTTCTTTGCGGGAAGAAATAAAAATTATTTCTTCCCTGCCTACCTGGCCTTTTTTGAAGGCTGCAATAAAACAAATCTGAAGATCAGCTGTCCGGGTCCATCTGCATAAACTCCCTCTTAACAGCTTTGAGCATACTGAACAGTTGGGCTATCTGTATCAATAGCAGCACGACAAGGGCCAGCAGCACATACCAGGGAAGTGTGATCCTTTGAACACCTGTCAACTGCTGAAACCTTTCAAGATGCCAGCCGGCCAGCGCTGCCCCGAAAGCTATTCCAACGAGCATGAATGAAAGCAGCGAATAAACCACTTTCAGGAACATGACTCGCATAGTTGAATAGCCGATTTTGAAATTCTCCAAAATGGCGGCTGGAATGATCAGTACCAGGGCTATCCAACTCCAATTATTGCTGAACCAACTATCACTTAAGAACAGGTTGAGCAAAAGTATCAGCACAATGGAAAGTAGTCCCCAGGGAAAAAGGAGGAAGGTTGAGGGTTTTTGTGGTGTGTAAAGAGGCATAATTGGTGATTTTGAATAGCAGGAAGATAAATAATATTTCCATATGATGAAAAACCCGCATTATCGCAGTCGGCAGGGCTGGCTAAAACTGCAAAAGGAATGCAGTTCCTTCCCCCTGTACACTCTGCACCTGTATGTTGCCTTTGTGCAGCATCATGATCTGTTTGCAAAGGCTGAGCCCGATACCGCTGCCACTTTTTTTGGTGCTGAAAAAAGGGATGAAGATCTTTTCCAATATCTCGGCGGGCATACCGTTACCGTTATCAGCCACTTTGATGATTGTTTTATGATTGCTGGCTACATAGGCCGACAATACAATGCGTGGGTTGGTTCTTTCTTTTACAGCTTCAATAGCGTTCACCACAAGATTGATGAGCACCTGTTCCATTAAATTGATATCAGCTTCCAGGACAAGATCAGTATCCTTGAGGATCGTCTCGAATTCGATACTTTTTTGCTCCAGGGTGGGATGCATCAGTTGCAGCAGGTTTTCAAAAAGATCCCGGACATACACTTTTTTCAGGTTGAGGGTGTTGATCTTATTCAGGTTGCGGTAGGTCTCTGCAAACTTAAGCAAGCCCTCACTTCTTCTTTTGATGGTCTCAATACCTAACTCCAGGTCATCAACGGAACCGGTTTCATTGCTCAGCACAGGAACGGATTGCTGCAAACGGTGTTTCAGTGTATCGGCGAGTGAAGAGATAGGCGCCACAGAGTTCATGATCTCGTGGGTAAGCACACTTAATAATTTTTGCCATGCTTTGGATTCTGTTTCATCCAATGCTTCATTCACATTCTGAAAAGCGATGAGCTTATACAGCTTTCCTTCTGTCTGGAAAGCAGTGGCTGACAATAACACTTTAAAGGAAGATGTTTCCAGGTGTGCGGTGGCAATGCGGCCATCACCCGGTTTCAGTAATTTCACCTGGTTGTAAAGTTCCTTATCTCTTCGTTCTAATGAATGGATCGTTTTCAGGTAAGGTACCTGCAACATTCTTTTCAGCGATTCATTCATCCATACCACTTCACCGCTTTCCTCTTCATAAGAAAGGATTCCTGTGTCCACCAGTTCCAGTATCTTTTGCAGGTACTGGTATTGTGTTTCTTTTTCTTTGCTGATGACTTTGAATGTGGAGTTGATCTCATTAAAACCTTGACGCAATGGCTGAATTTCCACCGGTGCATGTTTCACATCAAAATAGCGGGAGAAATCACGGTAATGCACCGATTCTACAAACTGGTTCAGCTCATCATGTGCTTTTTTCTGGAAACGGTAAAACTCCACTACCTGGTAAATAATGACAGGTGCAGCAATCAGCAGGTAAATATAAAGGGCTTTCACCAGCAGTAACGAAGCAGCACTGAGCGTTGCAAACAACAGCAACACCCGGATGATGATCCTCCATTCATATTTCTTATAGATCATAGCTCAAATCTTTCCCTGGCTGAGTAAGCACAAAGTATTTACGCCTTCATACTGTTCGTTAAGTCCCTTTGTGGAATGTAGGGGCCTTTAAATATCATACTTACTTAACCTTCTGTACAAAGCAGTTCTTGTCAATCCCAGTTCTTTTGCCGCACGGGTGATATTTCCATTATTCTTTTCGATCACTTTCAGTATTGTGTTCTTTTCAATGGCGCTGAGTTTTAATTCAGCCGGTTCATTTTCCTGAACGGTTACTGATTCAATTGGAGAAAAGATGATGTCTTTGGCCTGCAGCACATCTTCATCAGCCATGATAACTGCCCGCTCAATACTGTATTGTAATTCCCGCACATTACCGGGATAGTGATAATTGAGTAATTTCTCCACAGCTTTATTGTCAAATTCAAGAGTGGGTTTGATATACTTATTGCTATACAGTTTGCTGAAATGCCGGGCAAGCAATAAAATATCATTTCCTCTTTTGCGCAACGGCGGCATCATGATTTCCACGGTGTTGATTCGATAGACAAGGTCCTTGCGAAAACGGTTTTCATTGGCCAGTTCATTCAGCGGTAGATTAGTAGCGCAGATCAAACGGATGTCAACCGGAATGGCCTCGTTGCTTCCAAGTCTTGTCACCTGCCTGCTTTGCAGCACATTCAGCAGTTTGGCCTGCTGCTGCAATGAAATATTTCCTATCTCGTCGAGAAAAAGAGTGCCGCCATCAGCGGCTTCAAAACGTCCTGTCCTGTCTTCCCTTGCATCTGTGAAGGCGCCTTTCTTATGACCAAACAATTCGCTTTCAAAAAGTGTTTCGGTCAATGCGCCAACGTCAACTTTCACAAATGGTTTACCGGCCCGCAACGATTGCTGGTGAATAGCTTTGGCTACAAGGTCTTTTCCTGTTCCATTTTCACCTAATATCAGTATGTTGGCATCGGTGGGAGCGATCTTTTCGATTTTATGAAATATCTCCTGCATCAATTCTGATTCGCCCAGCAATTCTTTGCCAATGATCGAATCAGCCTCCATGCCCGGTGAAAGAGAAGTTTTATTTTCTTTTCTCCGAAGGGCATCTTTCAGGATGCCAATAAGTTTCTCGTTGTGCCACGGTTTTACCACAAAATCAGCAGCGCCTTCTTTTAATGAACTGACCGCAAGATCAATATCGCCATAAGCAGTGATCATAATGACGGCCGCATCATTTCGCTGTTTCTTTATTTCTTTCAGCCAAAACAGGCCTTCATTGCCGGTGTTGATAGAACTGGTGAAATTCATATCCAGCAATACAAGATCATAGGCATCTTTGGACAAATGCCAGCGGAGATTTTCCGGGTTTCGTTCCGTGACCACTTCTTTTGCTTCGGTTTTCAGCAACAGGCGGACCGCGGTGAGCACATCGGGGTCATCATCCACAGCCAGTATCGAAGCATTTTTCAGTTGCATATAATATAAATATTGTCAGCCGCTGCAATTATACCATAAATACAACCGCATGGCAATTAATTTTTTAGCAATGGCTTCGCAATACGATTGTATCAAAACCGGACAGTGTTTGTATCGCTAACGAACATTTTCGTATTTCTGTTTACTGTAACCTCCTGTAAACCAAACCCGTTCTAAAATGGCATGTTCTTACTGGTAAACAACCGGTTTTTTCTCTGTGTATAGTCATTAAGCTGTCCCGCCCTGAGAATCCGGGCAGGGACAGCTTATTAAAAGATCAAAAAAAGTAAAAACAGTGGACAGAGTTATTGCAAAAAAGAAATGGAGTAAAAAAAGGCTTTTAACGATCGGTGGCATCGTTGGTATTATTGCGCTGATTGCTGTCAGCTATTATCTCACATCGGGTAAAAGCCGCCTGAATGTGGATGCTGAACGGATCACCATCAGCGAAGTAAAATCAGGTCCTTTCCAGGAAACAATTCCGGTCAATGGTATTGTGCTTCCTATCACATCAATTTATCTCGATGCAGTAGAAGGGGGAAGAGTGGAAGAAAAGTATGCAGATGATGGTGCTATATTGACAAAAGGCCAACCCATTCTCCGGTTGTCAAATACAGACCTGGAGCTAAGTCTTGTGAACCAGGAAACATCTGTTTATAATTTGCTTACACAAATGCAGATATCACAGAATGCGGCACAGCAAAACACAGTGAACCGGCTGAACCAGGTAACAGATGTTGACAATCAGTTAAAGGAAGCGGAACGCATTTATAATCTCAACAAAAAGCTTTATGATCAAAAAGTAATTGGCAGCCAGGAGTTCAGGCAATCGGAAAACAACTATAATTATTTTGTTGAGAAAAAAAGGTTGTCTGATGAGATCATGAAACAGGATTCAGTATCCAATTTACAACAACTGTCACAAGCCAGGCAGTCTTTTACCGGCTCACAAAATGCCCTGAATGTAATGCGCAAAAAAGTTGGTGACCTTATTGTAAGGGCGCCGGTTGATGGCCAACTCACTTCCCTGGATGCAGAAATAGGCCAATCAAAAAATAAGGGAGAACGATTGGGACAAATAGATGTACTCAGCGGTTTTAAAGTCAGGGCAGACATTGATGAACACTATATTTCCCGTATTTACACCGGCCTTTCCGGTGGATTCACTTTTGCGGGTAAGGATTACAAGCTAACGATCAAAAAAGTATATACGCAGGTTACAGGTGGCCGTTTCCAGGTGGATATGGAATTTGACGGAGAAGTGCCCCAGGGTATCCGAAGGGGTCAGACATTGCAGATAAGAATCGCATTCAGCGATGAGGTGGAGGCCGTACAAGTGGCTAAAGGTGGATTCTATCAGCAAACCGGCGGTAATTGGATTTTTAAGCTAAACGAAAACGGCACTCATGCATACAGGGTGGATATACAACTGGGGCGGCAAAACCCGGATTACTATGAAGTGCTGCAGGGATTGAAACCCGGTGATAAGGTTGTTGTATCCAGCTATGAAAACTATGGGAATATGCAGGAACTGGTTTTGAAAAAATAATTGCCTTTAAACAGTATAGTCATGAAAAAGAAAATCTTCTGGATGTTCATACTCATCTGCAGCGCCAGTCTTTTTTCTGCAGCAAAACAATCTGGTCAGAATTGTAACAAACCGGTTGCTGTTAAACAATCAACGGTGCAAGAGTGCAAAAAAACAGGCAGCCGCGTAAAAGCAGACCATAGTATGGGCCTGGACCTTTCCCCCCTGCATTTTTTCCTGGGATCACTTTAAAAATTTAAACTACACTTAAATAGTATACAATGATCAAGATCTCCAATCTCGAAAAAATCTATCGTACCGAAGAAGTAGAAACCGTTGCGCTCAATAAACTTTCCTTTGAAGTAAAGGACGGGGAATTTGTAGCGGTAATGGGCCCTTCCGGTTGCGGCAAGTCCACGTTGCTGAATATCGTTGGCCTGCTAGATGACCCGGATGCCGGCAGTTTCTTATTCAACGGAATTGAAGTGGCGCATTTTAATGAAAGAAAAAGGGCCGATCTGCGTAAACGTAATATCGGCTTTGTGTTTCAGAGTTTCAATCTTATTGATGAACTCACTGTTTTTGAAAATGTAGAACTGCCGCTGATCTATACCGGCGTGAAAGGAGCAGAGCGGAAAAAAGAGTGGAAGAAGTGCTGGATAAAATGCAGATCATGCACCGCCGTAACCACTACCCGCAGCAATTATCAGGCGGTCAGCAACAGCGGGTGGCCGTGGCAAGGGCTGTAGTCAACAAACCCAAACTCATTTTGGCCGATGAGCCGACCGGTAACCTGGATTCACACAACGGCAATGAAGTGATGCAACTGCTTACCGACCTCAATGAGCAGGGAACTACTATCATAATGGTGACCCACTCAGAGCATGATGCCCGCTATAGCCACCGTATCATCCGGATGCTGGATGGACAAACTGTTACAGAGAATATCCTTGTATAGAAAAAGTATAGCCATGTTTAAAAACTACCTGAAGATCGCCTGGAGAAACCTGCTAAAGAACAGGACATTTTCCATTATCAACATAGCAGGTCTTGCCATTGGGCTGGCTTGTTTTATCCTGATTGTGCTTTATGTAATGCATGAGATCAGTTACGACAGGTTTCATGCAAAGGCAGATCGCATTTACCGGATCAATTCCGATATCCGGTTTGGCGGCACTGATCTGAAGCTGGCTGTTTGCAGTGACCCGATGGGGGCCACATTGAAAAAGGATTTTCCCCAGGTGGAACAATACACCCGCCTGTATAATTCATCCGGTTCAAAACTTATTAAAAAAGGGAATGAATTCATCAATGAACAGGCGGTCGTTCATGCTGACTCCACTTTCTTTGATGTGTTTACATTTCCTGCCATTTCCGGTGACATAAAGACGGCATTGAACGAGCCTAATACAGTTGTGCTTACAAAGTCGGCAGCAGAAAAATATTTCGGTAGTACAGAGGCTGTTGGAAAAATGCTGGAAACAGATGATAATAACAGCACCTTGTATAAGGTGACAGCCATAATCAACGATATGCCCGAAAACTCACATTTCAGGTTTGACTTCCTGTTCTCGATGGATAATGTGCAATATGGCTGGGGAAATTACCTGAGTCATAATTTTCAAACATATATTGTTTTGCAGAAAGGGACCAGTGCCAGAGAGTTTGAAAAAAACTTTACCGGTTTGATTGATAAGTATATTCTCCCGCAGGCCAGGCAATTCATGGACATCAGCAGCATGGATGATTTCAAAAAAACCGGAAATAAGCTGGATTATTCGCTGATGCCGATGACATCCATTCATCTTCGTTCCGATCGTTTTCCTGAGTTGGGTGTAAATGGTAATCTTCAATATGTGTACATTTTTTCCGCTGCAGCCCTTTTCATCCTCCTGATCGCCTGTGTGAATTTTATGAATCTTTCCACGGCCCGCTCGGCCAACCGTGCAAGAGAAGTGGGCATCCGGAAAGTGCTGGGTACGGAAAAAAGATCGCTGGTGGGGCAGTTCCTCACAGAATCTACGCTGATGGTTTTTTTAGGAATGGTCATCGCTGTTGCCATTGCCGCATTAAGCATCGGCTACTTTAATAACATGTCCGGGGTGAATTTATCTATCACAGCTTTGTTTCAGCCCGGCTATATTGCATTTCTCCTTTTGTTGGCTATCGCAACCGGTGTACTGGCCGGTCTTTACCCGGCATTTTTTTTATCCGGCTTCAAACCAATAACTGTTCTAAAAGGAAAAATTACAAAAGGAAAAAGCCGTGATTTGTTCCGGAGTTCATTGGTGGTCTTCCAGTTTTTTACTTCTATTGTCCTGATAGTTGGCACTATCGTTGTTTTCCGCCAGCTAAATTACATACAAACTAAAAAGATAGGGTTCAACAAGGAACAGTTGCTGATTGTGAATGGAACGGGTGCTTTGAAAACCCAGGCAGATGCTTTCCGGAACGAAGTGGCTAAACTGAGCGGAGTGAAAGGCTCATCATTTGCCACTTACCTGCCGGTGAGTAATTCGTCAAGGAGTGATAACACTTTTTCTACGGAAGCAGTGATGAATGAAAAGAACGGGTTTAATATGCAGGTATGGAATGTGGACTATGATTATATACCCACATTGGGAATGGAAATTGCTAAGGGAAGAAATTTTTCGAGGGAATTTGGCTCAGATTCAACAGGCCTCATCATTAATGAAGCAACGGCAAAGATCATAGGCGTGGATAACCCGGTTGGCAGGAAACTTTACACATCTGATAATAACGGGCCCAACAACACTGCTTATACTATTATAGGTGTGGTGAAGAATTTCAATTTCGAATCATTGCGACAGAACATCGGCCCTCTTTGCATGAGGCTGGGCAATAATAAATCATCGGCAGCATTCAAAGTGTCCACATCGGATTTAAAGGGACTACTTACGAGCATCGAAAAGCAGTGGAAGGAAATGGCTCCGGAGATGCCGTTTAGTTATCAATTCCTCGATGAAGCTTTTGACAGCATGTACCGGGCAGAGCAACGGGTGAGCAATGTAGCATTGTCGCTTGCAGCACTGGCTATCTTTATTGCTTGCCTGGGTTTGTTTGGCCTGGCTACTTACATGGCAGAGCAACGAACCAAAGAAATAGGTGTGAGAAAAGTGCTGGGCGCCTCTGTCTCCAATATTGTTTCCATGTTGTCCCTTGATTTTGCCAAACTCGTACTGATCGGGGCTGTTATTGCCTTCCCGGTAGCCTGGTATGCGATGGACAGGTGGTTGCAGGACTTTGCCTATCGTGTGAATTTGGGATGGTGGATATTCCTGCTGGCCGCAGCGATTACCCTGCTGATCGCATTAATGACTGTGATTGTTCAGGCAATCAAAGCAGCTATTGCAAACCCGGTGAAAAGTTTGAGAACTGAATAAAAACATTAGCCATGATAAAAAATTATTTCAAGATCGCCTGGAGAAACTTAGTTAGGAGCAAAGGGTACAGCGCCATTAACATCGGCGGATTGGCTGTGGGTATGGCAGTTGCCATGCTCATCGGTTTTTGGGTGTATGATGAATTGACGTTTAATAAGTATCACAAAAACTACGACCGTATTGCACAAGTGATGCAACATGCAAACTTTAATGGTAAAGTAGAATCACAAGTGTCTAACCCGGCGGTAATGGGCCCGGAGATCAGAGAAAAATATGGCAGTGATTTTAAACATGTACTCCAGGCATCATGGACAGGGGGACATTTACTTTCAGTAGGCGATAAACATATTTCCAAAGTCGGAATTTTCTTCGAACCCGGCGCTCCGGAAATGCTGTCTCTTGAAATGATCAGGGGAACAAGGGCCGGCTTAAATGATCCATACTCGATTCTTCTTTCCGCATCAGTTGCCGAATCCATTTTTGGCAAAGATGATCCCATTAATAAAATACTCAAGTTCGATAGAAGCTATGATGTTAAGGTGACTGGTGTATATAAGGATTTGCCGGACAATACTACGTTCAGGGAAATAAAGATCATGATGCCATGGGAATTATGGTTGATACAGAACCCATGGGCCAAAACAATAAGAGATCCCTGGGGTTCCAACTTCTCTCAAACCTTTGTGCAGGTAGCCGACCATGCTGACATGGAAAAAGTTTCAGCCAAAATTAAAAATGTAAAACTGGACAATGTAAGCGAAGATGATAAAAGGTATCAGTGGACTGTATTCTTACAGCCGATGAGCAAATGGAATTTATATAACGAGTTCAAAAATGGAAAGAACACAGGAGGTAATATACGTTACATATGGTTATTCGGAATCATTGGCGTATTTGTATTGATTCTGGCCTGTATCAATTTCATGAATTTAGCTACAGCAAGAAGTGAAAAAAGGGCAAAAGAGGTAGGTATCCGCAAAACAGTCGGTTCCTTACGCTGGCAACTGATCAAACAATTTTTTGCTGAATCCTATGCAGTGGTGCTGCTGTCTTTTGTCTTGTCTTTGGTTTTAGTGATATTATTACTGCCCTTGTTTAATGAGGTGGCCGGGAAAAAAATTGAGATACCATGGACAAATCCTTTTTTTTGGCTGTCAGGCCTTGTTTTTATTTTGGTTACTGGTTTGCTTGCCGGAAGTTATCCTGCCCTCTACCTGTCCTCTTTTCAGCCGTTGAAAGTATTAAAAGGAACTTTTCGGGTTGGCAGGTTTGCCTCCGTTCCCCGAAAAATATTGGTAGTAACGCAGTTTACTGTATCTGTCATGCTGATCATAGGAACCATTATCGTGTACCAGCAGATCCAGCATGCAAGGAACAGGCCAGTTGGTTATACACGTCACGGTTTAATCAATATCAACCTGGAGAAAGAAATACAGCAGCATTTTGAAACAGTGCGAAATGAATTAAAAAGTTCCGGTGCTGTTGAAGAGATGGCCGCATCCAATAGTCCTATGACACAAGTATGGAACTCCAATGGTGGTTTTGACTGGGAAGGGAAAGACCCCAATCTTGCCGTTGATTTTCCCAATAGCAGGGTGTCGTACGAATTTGGGAAAACAGTCAATTGGAATATCAAAGAAGGCCGCGACTTTTCAAGGGAATTTGCAACTGATTCCGCGGCATTTATTATTAATGAATCGGCTGCCCGGTTTATTGGAATGAAAGAACCAGTTGGTAAAATTTTAAAATGGAACGACCGGCCCTTCACGATCATTGGTATTGTGAACGACATAATGCAGGAATCTCCATTTTATCCTGTGCGTCCATCCCTGTACCATGTCGGCAGGTATGAGGACATGTACAACCTGATACTAAAACTGAATCCTCAGCAAAGTGTGAAGCAGTCATTAAGCAGGATTGAACAGGGTTTAAAAAAATATACACCAACCGTTCCCTTTGATTACAAATTTGTGGATGAAGAATTTGGCAATAAGTTCAGCGCTGAAGAACGCATTGGTAAACTATCTTCTTATTTCGCCATTCTTGCCATTTTTATTTCCTGCCTGGGTTTATTTGGAATGGCAAGTTTTGTGGCTGAACAGCGTACGAAAGAGATCGGTATTCGTAAAGTGCTTGGTGCCAGCGTAACTAATTTATGGCGCCTGCTCTCCATTGAGTTTGTAGTATTGGTAATTTTTTCCTGCATAATTGCAGCGCCTGTCGCATATTATTACTGCGACAATTGGCTGACCAATTACGATTACAGAATTACAATAGGTTGGATGGTTTTTATAGCTGCTACCGTTATCGCATTGCTGATCACTTTAATTACTGTAAGCTTTCAGGCAATAAAAGCCGCACTTGCCAACCCGGTAAAAAGTTTGCGAACTGAATAATAAATACTATATGCTAAGAAACTATTTTAAAGTGGCGTTTCGCTACCTGCTACGGAACAAAAGCTATAGCAGTATTAATATACTGGGATTGGCCATTGGTATCACCTGCTGCATACTTATCATGTTGTTTGTGCGCAGCGAATGGAGCTATGATCGTTTTCACTCAAAAGCCAGCCGCATATACCGGGCCTGGTTGTATGAAAAGTATGAAGGGCAAACTTTTACTAATACACTTACCCCAATTCCTCTTGGCCCGGCATTGCAAAGTAATATCACAGATGTGGAATCTTTTTGCCGGGTGTATGCTTTTAGTACACTGGTTCAATACAAGAACGAACGGTTCAACGAGCCTGTAAATATGGTGGACTCCAATTTTTTCAGCCTCTTTGATTTTAAATTGGTGGAAGGAAAGGCACAAACGGTTTTTCCGAACGGTAATGCCCTGGTACTTTCTGAAAGAATTGCAAAAAAGTATTTTGGCGGTCAGCCTGCCATTGGTCAAATGCTGGATCTGCAGTTAGGCGACGAAAGTAAAATGTTCACAGTAACCGGTGTTTCCAAAGACCCGCCACAGGAATCCAGCATCCAGTTTGGAATGTTGATACCTCACTCCAATGAAAACCTGTTGTTCAGTGAAAGAACCATTACTTCCGGCTGGACAAGTGTGTTTGTAGAAACTTATGTGTTGGCAAAAGATGGATCTGACGGTAAGCAGATCGAATCAAAAATACCTGCTCTTGCCAAAAAAATAGCTGGTGATAATTATAAACCGGGTGAATACAATGTTTACTTCCAGCCCATCACTGATATACACCTGGATAAAAAATTACCGGAAGGTAACTCACCCGTTAGCGATCCGGCTTATGCTTATATACTCGGAACCATTGGTATTCTCATATTGCTGATAGCCTGTATAAATTTTGTTACACTTTCTGTAGGTCGTTCCACTACAAGGGCAATGGAGGTGGGAGTAAGAAAAGTGATGGGAGCTGACAGGCGACAGCTCATGCGCCAGTTTTGGGGAGAGGCCCTGCTGACAGTGCTTATTTCTTTTGCAGTAGCTATCTTACTTTCTTTTCTGTTCCTCAAACCGTTCAATGCGATTGCCAATAAAGAGATGATGATCACTTTTGACGGATTTACTATTTTGTTTTTTACCGGCATCATTATTATTGTCGGGCTGATCGCAGGTATCTATCCGGCTGTTGTTCTTTCCGGGTTTACACCGGTAAAGGTGCTGAAAGGACGTCTGCAAACAGCTGTTGGTATCGGTTTATTCCGCAAAGGCTTAATAGCTTGTCAGTTTGTAGCCTCTATTATGATGATCATCGGCACAATAGTGATTGGACAGCAACTGAGTTTTTTGCGAAATAAAAATCTTGGCTATGACAGGGAACATGTCGTGGTTGTTCCAACCAATAAACCAAGGGCAGAAGGATACCCGCTGGCTGAGCGTTTCCGGGCCGAATTGATAAAGAATCCGCAGGTGGTCAGTACAGCAACCAGCATGTTCAGTTTTTCTGAACCGGGTTGGGTCACTGCAGGCTTCGAGGATGAAAAAGGAGTTTATCGCAATTTCAGGTTGAATGCCATTGACGCTGATTTTGTAAATACGATGGATCTTGAAATAATCGCAGGCAGAAATTTTTTAGCTTCAAATGCAGCGGATCTCACCTCGGCAGTGATAGTGAATGAAACGTTTGTGAAAGAATATGGATGGTCAGACCCCATTGGAAAAAAATTGCCGGGTCGTTATCGGCAGGAAGTAATCGGTGTGGTAAAGGATTTTCATTTCGAATCTTTGCACAGTAAGATACAACCGCTTGTTTTAGCAATGAGACCTGATTCCATTTTTCGCTGGTCAAATGACATTGCTATGGTTTTTTCTCCACAGCCACGGATCAATGTGCGGTTGAAAGGCGGTAACCTGCAGGAACAGGTTGCCTTTTTGCAGGCTGCCTGGAAGTCCGTTGCTCCTGACCAGGATTTTGAATACCGCTTCCTCGATGAATCATTAAATGCGATGTACCGTGAAGAACAACGATTGGGCAAAGTGGTCTGCATCGCTTCTGTTCTTTCGATATTTATTGCCTGCATGGGATTGTTTGGTCTTGCAACATTGGTGGTAGTAAGAAGAACAAAAGAGATCGGCATTAGGAAAGTGCTGGGCGCCGACGTTAAAGGGTTGGTGGGTTTATTATCAAAAGACTTTATTGTGCTGGTTGGCATTGCTGCATTGGTCGCATTTCCTATTGCCTGGTGGGCCTTGAACAAATGGTTACAGGATTTTGCTTACCGAATTAGCATTGAGTGGTGGGTGTTTATCGCAGCAGCGGCAGCGACTTTGCTGATCGCATTACTGACAGTCGGTTTCCAGGCTGTGAAAGCGGCTATTGCAAATCCGGTCAAATCATTACGAACTGAATAAAAGTATAGCCATGATAAAGCATTATTTCAAGATCGCTTTGCGAAACCTGGGCCGGCAAAAAATATTGTCATTCATCAATATTTCCGGGCTCTCGATTGGACTTGCCTGTTTTTCCCTGTTCTTATTATATGCCGTGAATGAATTCAACTTCGACAGGTTTCATGCAAAGGCGGATAATATTTATCGTATGTACCGCTGGACAGAGTCCATGAACGGGCAACCTGCCGGTGGCGATGTGTATTTGCCTTCCCCGTTAGGACCGGCGATGAAGGAAGAATTTCCCGATGTTGTGAATTATGTTCGGCTTAGGGAAGGGTGGGGAGAAAGTTTTGTCAAAGCCGGTAACAAAGTGTTGCGGATGGAGGTTTCTTACGCCGACCCGCAATTTTTTGATGTATTTACTTTCCCGTTGTTATATGGAAATCCCCAAACAGCGCTGAGTGATTTGAATAACATTGTGCTGACGAAAGACAAGGCAAAAGAAATTTTTGGAGCAGAGAATGTAGTGGGCAGGACGATTGAAATCAAGATAGAAGATGCCTTTGTGCCCTTTACCATCAGTGCCGTTTCAGAAAATATACCACCTAACTCTTCCCTGCAATTTCAATTGCTTGGAAGTTTTCATTATATGGAGACAACCCAATCCGGCAAGAGAGGAGTGAACAACTGGAGAAGATCGGTTTATCCTACCTATGTACAGTTGAGAGAAGGAAGCGGCCTGATGAATGATGTGGCAAAGCTGGCATCTTTTCGCAGTAAGTTTTACCCTGATGAAGAAAAACAATTAAAGGAAGGCGGGTATAAATGGGAGGTGTCAGGGCCTCCGGTCAGGTATGGATTGCAACCACTGAAGACCATGCACACAGATACCTCAATATTCGGGGGGGTAGTCGGGAATGTAAATCCAAAATCAATCTGGATACTGCTGAGTATTGCAGGTGCAGTACTGCTTCTTGCCTGCATCAATTTTACCACTCTCGCCATCGGACGTTCTGCAAGAAGGGCCAAAGAAGTCGGTGTCAGAAAAGTAATAGGTGGCCAAAGAAAACAGTTGGCTGCTCAGTTTCTTGCCGAAGCTGTTTTGCTGAGCATTCTGTCGGCCATGCTTGGATTACTGCTGGCAAAATTACTGCTACCTTATTTCAGCCGGCTTTCCGGAAGAGAATTGCAATTTTCTTTCTCCCTGTTTCCGGAACTGATATGGATGCTGGCTGGGTTGACTTTGCTGGTGGGATTGCTTGCCGGCAGTTATCCTGCACTGGTATTGTCAGGGTTCAGGCCTATTGAAGTGTTGAAAAGCAAGATCAGGGTAAGTGGTTCTAATTTATTCACACGGTCACTCGTCACCATTCAGTTTGCTGTATCTGTCGGGCTTATCATCAGCACGATGATCATTTTGCAGCAAACAAATTTTATGACCGGTAAGAATCCGGGCTTCAATAAGGAAAACGTGGTGGTGGTGGATGCCAGCGAAACTAAAAGCAAAGAGATATATCCTTTATTCAAACAGGCAATGCTTAACAGAGCTGATGTGGAAGGAGTGGCTGCTGCTGAGCTGGGTTTAGGTGAAGGAACTGGTTGGAGCCGTTCTGGTTTTGATTACAACGGCACCAACAAAAGTGTGTTTGAATATTATGTTGACAATGATTATCTGAAAGTACTGGGTATGCAATTGCTGGCAGGGAGAAACTTTGATGCTAAATTTTCTGAAGACAGCTTCCGGTCAGTTATTGTTAATGAAGCAATGATAAAAGATTTTGGATGGACACTGGAGAATGCAGTTGGCCAGGTGCTGAATAATTACCACGAAGAAGCCCCGGCAGACAGGCAGCCGGTGGTGGTAGGTGTGGTAAAAGATTTTCATTTCAGGTCATTTAAAGAAGTGGTGCAGCCGCAAATGTTTCACCAGTTTGCCGACTATGCGCCGTTTAAATTTTTTGTACGCCTAAAACCAGGAAGCCCGGCGCCGGCGTTGGCAGCCATGCAAAAAGCATGGAGCAGTGCAGTGCCGGACCTTCCGTTCAAGTATAGTTTTTTGGATGAAAAAATTGATGCTTTTTATAAAGCAGAGCAACGGTGGAGCAGAATTATCGGCTGGGCAGCAGGTATATCTGTTTTCCTGGCCTGCCTGGGATTGTTTGGACTGGCCGCATTAGCTGCGGTGAACCGCACCAAGGAGATCGGCATCCGTAAGGTATTGGGTGCATCGCTACCCGGAATCGTAGGCTTGTTGTCAAAAGATTTTCTGAAACTGGTCTTGCTGGCATTGCTCATTGCAGCGCCGCTGGCCTGGTATTTCATGAATAAATGGTTGCAGGATTTCCCTTACCGGATCGCTATCGGCTGGTGGATATTTGCTATTGCCGGTTTACTCGCAATAATTATTGCATTTATCACAATCGGTTTCCAGGCGGTTAAAGCCGGTGTAGCAAACCCTGTAAAAAGTTTACGAACAGAATAAATACTAATCATGATTGAACTGAAAGGAATTTACAAATGGGTGAATACGGGTAACAACCGCATCTTTTTGTTGAAGGATATTGACCTCTCCGTGAAGGAAGGGGAATTTATTTCCATCATGGGACCTTCAGGTTCAGGAAAGTCAACCTTGCTGAATGTTATTGGTATGCTCGACGAATGGAATGAAGGAGAATATCGTTTTTTACATGAAGAGGTGCATAAGATGAAAGAAAAACAGCGGTCACAGTTGTATAAACGATACATCGGCTTTGTTTTCCAGGCCTATCACCTGATTGATGAACTGACAGTTTATGAAAACATTGAAACGCCATTGATTTACCAGGATATTAAAACTTCCGAAAGAAAAGCAATGGTAGCTGATATGCTGGACAGGTTCAATATTGTAGGAAAAAAAGATCTGTTCCCGACACAACTTTCAGGCGGGCAACAGCAATTGGTGGGAATTGCAAGGGCGTTGATCGCCAAACCAAAGTTGTTACTGGCTGATGAACCTACCGGAAACCTCAATTCCAAACAGGGTGAAGAGATCATGGATCTTTTCAAAGAATTAAACAAAGAAGGGGTGACGATCATCCAGGTGACCCATTCAGAAAAAAATGCTTCTTACGGGTCACGCATCATCAACCTGCTGGATGGGATGATTGTGAAATAGTTTTGAAACCAATCAATGTGTATGAAAAAGTTTTTTGGAGTTTGTGTAATTCAATTGTTGCTGACAGTAATGCTGTATTCCCAGCCGGTAATTACAGGAAAGGTGAACCTGCGGCAATGTGTGGAAACTGCGATTGCCAATAATCTAGGTGTGCGGCAAAGCGGCCTGCAGGCGGAAACGAATGAGATCAACTGGAAACAGGCTAAACAAAATATGTTGCCCAACCTGAATGCTTTTGCCAATCATGGCATTAACAGGGGGCGGAGTATTGACCCGTTCACCAACAGTTTTATCAACCAGCAGATCAATTTTGCAGGATATGGCCTTAGCTCCGGAGTGGTATTGTTCAACGGGCTTTCCTTGCAGCATACGGCACAGCAAACCAAGCTGGCTTATGATGCTTCTATCATGGATCTGCAGCAACAGAAAGATAATATCACCCTGAACATCATTCTTGCTTACCTGCTGGTGTTGAGTAATGAAGATGTGCTGGCTCAACTTACAAACCAGGCAGAATTGACTCAAAGGCAGGTGGAACGGCTGGAGCTGATGAATAAGGAGGGAGCTATAGCCCCTTTCCTCTTGGCTGATCTGCACGGACAATATGCCAATGACAAGCTTAACATCATCACGGCTAAGAATGCACTGGAATCAGCGAGGCTGAATCTTTGTCAATTGATGAATATACAGTACTCAAAAGACTTGTCACCCGAGCGGCTCGAAACCGGTTCGGCACTGCAACGATACGAAGAAGAGCCTGGTAATATTTATCAAACCGCTTTGCAGCAGTTTGCACAAGTGAAGGCTGCCGACCTGCGGCTACGAAGCGCCGGGAAAGGAGTGAAAGCCGCGAAGGGAGCTTTGTTTCCGGTGCTTAGTTTTGGGGTGAACCTTAATACAAATTATTCCAGTGCAGCAGCGCAGAGTTTTTATATCAATACAACAGAAGTTGTTTCAAATGACTTTGTGCTTGTCAACGGAAATCCTTTACCCGTAATTAAACAAAGGGATAATTTCAACACGGAGAAGATCACTTATAGCCGGCAACTGAACAATAACCTGTTTGGTTCAGCAGGTCTTAACCTGCGCATTCCCATTTTTAATGGCAATCAAAGCCGAAACAGGATAAGGCTGGCGCAGATAGAAGAAAAGAACACGAATGCCGTTTTGCAAACTGTAAAAACACAATTGCAGCAGGCCATTGAGCAAGCACACCTGGATATGCAAACGGCTTCAGAGCGATATAAAGCCCTGCTTGAACAGCAGGCAGCTTTTGCGGAATCATTCAGGGCGGCTGAGATACGGTTTAACGAAGGAGTCGGCAACTCCATCGATTACCTGACTGCTAAGAACAATCTTGACCGGGCCCGCATCAACCTGATCAATGCACAATATGATTATTTGTTACGGACCAAAGTGCTTGATTATTATAAGGGAGTTATTATTTGGTAGGGTGATTGGTTTTGAAGAAAATGTTAGTTTTCTTCCCTTTCAACGGTAATCGTACATTCTTTGATCAAAGCCGCCATGCCGCCAACGGCAGCCAGCACCGGTGCAAACACTGTTCCCACCACGCCGAAAGTCAGCGGAAAACTCATAATCTCTTTTCCGTCTTTATCATGGATAGAGATCTTCCTGATATTACCCTCATGAATCAGCTCTTTAACTTTATTCAGCAATTTTTCACCCGTTACCTTAAAAGATTCTTTCGTTGTATTCATATTTTTTTATTTAAGATAGTTCATTTTTCTCTTATTTCATCGCAGCCACTTTGCTGCTTTTGTCAGCTTCTTTAATATTTTGCAGCACTTTTTTCTTCAGCATATCACTCACAATCATCTTACCATATTCATGCCCCAGGCTTTCCGATGAAACAGGATCAAAGGATTTGCTCTGTGCAGAATAGACCAGGTTACCGGTTGCCATTTCATAAAGATTGCTTTCCCAGAAGAATTTAGTGTCTTCCACATAATAGCCAGGTGTGTATACCCTGCCATACATGGTGCGGTAATAACCATAGAAGCGGTCGTGATAAATGGAGTAAGGGGTATATGTAATCCTGCCCGGCACATAAAATCTTTCTTTTGTTTTATCCAGCAATACAATAGTAAGAACGGCATCAACACCTGTTGCTTTTAATTTTTTCAAAGCCTGTTCTTCCGTCATATTCTCAAAAGTTTTTGGGTTATATTCTTCGCAGGAACAAACTGCATCATAGCCCAGTTCCCTGAGATCGCCGGCAATATGCTGTTCCATTTTTTCCCGTATAGTACGGTCCGCCTCATTGGCCAATGCCAGCACTACAATTTTCTTATACGAGGCCGGCTCTATATTCTCTGCTTTCCATGAACTGGTAATGTAGGACGTGGTGCTACAACCACCAAAGATCATCGCCAGGATGGTAAGAATAGCTGCTGTATTTCTTTTCATGACAATTAATTTTTTTAGTTAAAAAGGCTCTGCATATGCAGAGCCTCAAGCCATCATATAGCTGGCTTTACTTTACAGCGATCTTGCGACCAGCTGTATTTTTTTTGGTTACTTCCACTTTAGGAAGAACCAGTTTCAGCTCGCCGTTTTCATACTTTGCATCAATCTTTTCTTTGTTCACGTCTTCCGGGAGTGTAAAACTGCGGCTGAAGGAAGAATAGTTGTATTCCTTTCGTGTGTATTTGGTTTCTTTTTCTTCTTTGCTTTCCTCTTTTTCGCTGCTGATGGTGAGCATATTGCCATCCATTTCAATAGCGAAATCTTCTTTACGCATACCGGGAGCGGCCAGGCACACAACATAGTTTTCTTTGTTGTCCGTTACATTCACAGCCGGAATTTTCATCACTTTGCCCCACAATCCTGCGTTATCAAACCATTCATTCCAGGGTTTAAAGAAATCTTCAAATACTGAAGGAACACTTTCACTACTTTTTACTAATGATTTTGTTGCCATATACACTTGGATTTAAAGAGTGATTGTAATTGATTTACACAATGAAGGTATCACCGGGGTATAGGGTATTCCTAAGACCGTCATCAGCCGGGCGGGTGAGTTTTGTCAGTTGCAGGGTTAGCGCCGCCTGAAGCGTATCCATTTTTCAAGCTCCACTGCATGAAAAACAACAGCGGCCCCGCCGATACAGATCAGTAATTCAGAAATTGTAAGCGGTTGTGTTTTAAATATTTCATTAGCTGCCGGCAGGTAAATGACAGCCAGTTGCAAGAGGAAAGTGAAAATGATGGCGATTGTGAGCAGCTTGTTGCTGTAAAGACCTTTTTGGTATATAAACTGGTAATCACTGCGTATAGCAAACACATGCCCCAACTGGGAAAGGGATAAGACGGTGAAAACCATGGTTTGCCAGCGGGGATTGTTTTCATGATAAGCCCATGCCTGCAGGCTTAGTGTGACAAAGGCCATGAGCAGTCCCACCCAAACAATATGGTAGCCTGTGCCGCCGGAAAACAGGCTTTCATTGGTTTTGCGGGGAGGCCGTTGCATGATATTCTTTTCAGCTTTTTCTGTAGTGAGGGCCAGTCCGGGGAGACCATCAGTCACAAGGTTGATCCAAAGGATATGGATAGGCAACAGTGGAATGGGTAAGCCAATCAACGGTGCCAGGATAATAGACCATATCTCGGCCCCGTTGCAGGTCATGATGTATTTGACAAACTTGCGGATATTGTCATAAATGCGACGGCCTTCTTTTACAGCCTTTACTATGGTGGCAAAATTATCATCTAACAAGATCATGTGTGAAGCTTCCTTGCTCACATCTGTGCCCGTGATGCCCATAGCCACACCAATATTGGCAGCTTTGAGAGAAGGAGCATCATTCACACCATCACCTGTCATCGAAACAAAATGACCTTTGCGTTGCAGCGATCTTACAATATCTAATTTTTGTTGTGGTGACACTCTTGCATAAACCCTTATCTTTTCTACCTTTTCATCCAGCTCTTCGTTTGATAATGTGCTGAGTTCTTTCCCGGTGATGACAAGATCTTTTTCGGTCAGAATGCCGATCTCTCTTGCAATAGCGGCTGCGGTTTGCGGGTGGTCGCCGGTGATCATCACCGGGTTGATACCGGCAGTTTTACAATCTTTGATGGACTCTTTCACTTCTTCCCTTGGCGGGTCAATCATCCCAACAAGGCCCAGAAATTTCATTTCTTTTTCAATCTCACTGTAATCAAATGGCTGTGGAATTTCATCCAGGATGCGGAAAGCAAATGCCAGAACACGGATACCGTTGGCAGCCATGGCGGCAGTTTCGGCAGCGATTTCATTGTTATTACCTGTTGAATCGAGGATTTGAGTTACAGATTCCGCCGCACCTTTCGTGATCGCAATAAACTTATCGTCATAGCGATGAACAGTGGTCATGGATTTCCTGTCTGAATCGAATGGCAACTCTGCCACCCGAGGCATTACATTAACAATCGCATCAAGTTTTCCAATTCCATATTTCTCTTCAATATATTCTACAAGGGCAATTTCTGTCGGGTCACCAATAAATCCTGCTGTTGTTTTTTTGACATCATGATTCAATCCAATGGCGCATTGAAGAAGTGATAAGTCCGGCAACAAAGAGAGTGAAGGGCTTTTGTCAGACACGATTGTCACCTTCATTTTATTTTGCGTCAGAGTTCCTGTTTTGTCGGAACAAATAAAACTGACAGAACCGAGTGTTTCTACCGCAGGCAGTTTCCGGATCAGCGCATTTTTTTTCACCAACCGGTTGGCCCCTCTTGACAAGGCAATAGTGATCAATGCAGGCAATGCTTCAGGAATAGCCGCTACGGCTAAAGAAATAGCCAGCAGCAGCATTTTCATCGGTTCTTCTCCCCGAAACAAACCAGCAATGAAAAGAGCAGCACAAATGAGCAAGATGAGATAAGAAAGTTTTTTTCCAAAATCATTCATCCGTTGTTGCAACGGTGTCTGGACTTCCTTTTCCTGCAGCATCCCGGCGATTTTCCCAATCTCTGTATGCATCCCGGTGGCAATAACAAGACCAGTGCCCCGGCCCGCAGTAATAAGGGTTCCTTTATAAGCCATATTTAGCCTGTCGCCGGTTGGCAGATCAGCATCACTGAGTTTTTCAATTGATTTGTCAACAGGGACCGATTCGCCGGTCAGCGAGGCTTCTTCAATCCTCAAAGAATGCGCTTCCATCAACCGCAGATCGGCAGGCACCAGGTCGCCGGCTTCCAGCAATACCACATCACCCGGCACCAGTTCACCGGCGGCAATATTTTCCGCTTTACCATCCCTGACCACTGTTGTGTGCGGAGCTGCCAATTTTTTTAAAGCATCCATTGCTTTTTCTGCACGATATTCCTGCACAAAACCCATGATGGCATTGAGCAACACGATTACGAGGATGATGATGGTGTCAGTAGCATCACCAACGATACCGGAAATAACTGCTGCTACGATGAGCACCAGGATCATGAAATCATAGAACTGGTGGAGGAAAAGCAACCAGGCAGGTCTCTTCTTTTTTTCCTGTAGTTCATTTCTGCCATAGCGGGTCTGCCGGTCCGGCACTTCTTCTGTGCGCAGTCCCTTTCGTCCCGACCCGGTCAGTTGTAAAGCTTTTTCTATGTCAAGGGTATGCCAGTTCATTTTTTCAGGATGAATAGTGATACAGCAACAGGATATTGATGATATAAATAATGAAAATCAGTGCAGCATCCCATGCGAGAAAGTAACGTTTGCCCTTTGAACGGAAAATGAGCCCGATAATAACAACAGCCGACATGATGATGGTAGCAAAAACAGAAAGAGTGTTCACTTCTGCAGCATCTTTCATGATATGCCCTTTTGTATAGAACAGGTCATCCAGCGCCAGGATGAGAATATTGAAGATATTACTGCCCAGCAGACCTCCGACAGCCATATCAATGGAGCCCATTCTCACTGCAGCGATAGAAACTGCTATCTCCGGCAAAGAGGTGGATGCAGCAAGAAAAAATGTGCCTACAAAAGACTTATTCAGCCCTGCGGCATCAGCAATGTGATCTGCAAAATAAGGTAGTGCCAGCGCTGCCACTACTATAATTCCTGCATAAAGAAAATAACGGCTGATGATCTTCCGGGATGATTGTTTCAGGTCAGCTTTGTGCGACTCATTTTCGGGAATGGCAACACTATGGCGTTGCTCATTCTTATAAATGAGTTTCATGGAAACAAGGTAAGTAACGATGAAAGAAAGACTGGTGAGTCCTATCCAGGAAGTGATTACCACATCTTCAGGCAGGAATAATGAAAAACCCGCCATGGTGATCAAGATGATGCCCAGGGCAGCGCTCAGCACATGATTTTGAGATGCAATACTGAATAGAGGCTTGTGTTTGGGAACAAATGCATCCATCATGGCCAGTATGCCAAGGTTGAAAGCGCAACTGCCAAGAATATCACCCACAGCGAGGTCGGCCGATTGAACGATCGCTGATGAGCTGATGCCTACCATCAGTTCTGGCAATGAGGTGACGGAGGCCATCAATATCAGGCCCACCCATGCTTTGCCCCAGCCTTTTATTTCTGCCAACTGGTCACCGTACAAGGAAAGTTTTTTCCCGGCAAAAAAGATTACGGTTGCACAAAAGATGAAACCGGAAATATGCAAGAATATAGTATCCATCAGGGTGGTGCTGTGGGTTTGATAATTGAAAAGCAGTTTTACTCACCTGTTTCTTTCCGGTTTTTATCCTGTAGTTTATTTTTTCTTTTCTTTAATTGTCTTTCTGCTGTTTCAACAGCCGCTAAGATCGCCTCTTCAAAAGTGGCGCATTGAGAAGTGGCGAGCAGGTCATTGCCGGGAACAGCTACACGGATGCTGCAGGTTTTTTCTTTGCCCGGACCGTTGTTATCTGTTTTCAGTGTCACTTCACAACTTATGATGCGGTCAGAAAAGCGGGACAATTTCTGAACTTTTTCATTGACAAAATCAGTCAGATCTTCTTTCGGTTTGAATCCAGGTGTTTGAATCTTGATATTCATATCTCTTTATTTTTATTATTTATCCTGTTCCGGAATAATCAGTAAAGGGTATTTTGTAATATAAGCCATATTGGTGGTAAAGCTCTGCCAGAAAAATTTTTCAAGCAGGCTTCTTTTTCTGCGCACCATCACCACCATGTCATAGGAAATTTTTTTATGGAGGTTCTCCATCGTATGTATAATGGATTCTGTTCTCAGCAATTTGAATTGCAGCCCCGGGTATTTACAGGTTTTTTGCATACGGGCTACATAGTCATTGAACCAGGTTTCTTCATTTTCTTTTTCTGATTCTATTGTATAAGCGCTGAGCAGGTGCACTACCGATACGGCAGCGTTGTATTTTTCAGCCAATTTCAGTGTAAAAGAAAGAGCAGTCTGGTCGGCTTCCGTATATCCTGCAGCAAATAATATCTGCCCCGGTTCTTTCCAGCTGAATTTTTCGGGTACGAGTAAAACCGGTATGTTGCTTTTGCCAACCACTCTTGTTGCCACCGAGCCAACCACCACTTTCCTGAGACCGCTGGCTCCCTGTGTTCCCATAACGATAAGGTCTATTTCATTGATTTGAGAATAGGCAATGAGATTCTTGATCAATGGTGAACGGCCAACAGCAGTGATGATAGTTACAGCCGGCATGGCGGTATTCATTTTCTTTTTCAACCTTTCCAGTTTTTTTAAAAGGTTTGATTCTGTTTCTGCATTGAACGCTTTTCTCTTTTCAGCTGTTTCAACAAACGCACTGACTATAGGAGTAAAGCCATGATATAACACAACTGTTGCACCGGTTTTTGAAGCCAGGTTCATGGCATATAATAATGCCTTTTCGGCAGTTGATGAAAAATCGGTAGGAACGAGAATTCTTTTCATGTGATCTGTTTTAAAACTCAGGTATGAGCAATAAAAAGAGGGTTGTTTGTTTTTCGCATCAGGATATCCGCCATACTGGTCTTGAACCAGCGGGACACCTGGCTTCGGCGATAGGCGCCCAGCACCACCAGTTCATGCTCGTTATTAGTTTCGAGGTAATTCGGAATTTCCTCACGGGGATCACCTTTTATCACCACGAATCCAGCTTTTGGGAAATGTGCTTTGATAAAACTCCGGATAGGTTTATTGCCGGGCACATGCAGGTTGGCGAGGAATTCTTCTTTTACGGTGAAAACTTCCACGGGCCCGAAGCCGGTGCTTCCAAACAAATAGCTGAACAATTTAACAGCATACACTCCTGACGGCTTGCCGTCATACAGTAGCACCACTTTTTCAGGTTGAATAAATTCGGGCGGCAACACTAAAACAGGACATTGCACATCACCCAGCAGGTCTTTAAGATAAGTGTCGGGCAATTTGCTGTATTCTTTTGTTGAGAATCTTTGGCGGCCGATTATCAGCAAATCGGCAAACATACTGTCCCGGATAAGTTCTTTAACAGCGTATCTTTCTTCTGTATTTACAATATATCCTACAGCATTTTTTGCACAGGCACGCTGAAACTGCTGCACGGCGATGTCTCTTTTCTTTTTGTCAATGTCTTTCATCCGTTTGGCCTGGCCGGGAATGCGTCTTGACTTTGCAGCAATGGCCGAACTTTGACGACGATCACGGGGATCGCTTAAAAACACGGCCGAAAGATCAGCTTTAGCAGCTTTTGCAGCATGTATAGCATAGGCTAATGTGGCAGCAGAAATTTTAAAACCATCAAAAACAACCAGGAATCTTTTCATTGCTGTTTATTTTCAAGATCAGAATGTTGCATTATTCACAAAACAGGTGGATCTCTTATGTAATTATGTGGCAGGTATAGCCAGCACGGGAACAGTGGAATGATATACCATTTTCTTTGTTACACTTTTTTGAAATATTCTTTCCCAGAATCCCCTTGGCCAGGTAATCATCGCTGCCAGGTCGGTATCGTTAACTGCATGGTACAATTCAATGGCATGTTCAAATTCCCTGCCTTCAATCAGTTCTCCTTTAAACGTATGTGAAGGGAATGTTTTCTGTAAAAACCGGAGATAATTTTCCATGTTGCGCTGGCCATCCAGGTAGTCAACCGCCGTCGCTTTATCAGTGTCCACAAAAACGACAGCATGCACCGCTGCGGAAAAAATAGCGGCGAAATCCATAACGGGTTGCAGCAACCTTATGTCTTTCTCAAAAGTGTTGGTGGCAAACAATATTTTATCAGGCTCTTCCATTACATACTCTTCAGGAACCACCAGCACAGGAACAGTGGAGGAAGCCACCACATCCGCCGCATTAGTGCCGATCAGTTTACTCCGTAAATAACCGGCGCCACGGGTGCCCATTACAATCAGGGAAATATCATAAAGTTTGCAGGCATACCGGGCGGCTTCAGTGGGCATACCTTCATCGAGGATCACTTCTGTTTTAATGCCTGGATACACATTAGTTACACTTTTCCGGAAAATTTCCAGTTGTTTCATGGCCGCTTCTTTTTCATCCATGAACTGCTGCTCAACTACAGAAGAGGGCAAAACAATTTCTGTGGCCCCGGCTTCCATGGCATAAAGAAAATAGATGGTGCCGCCGGATCGTTTGGCAATTTCTGCAGCATAAATAGCCGCCTTGGCTGCATTATCAGAAAAATCAGTTGGTACAAGAATCTTTTGCATAAAATATTCTTTCGTTCATGAATAAATTGTTGTGAGCCGGTTGCATAAAGCCTATTGTTTGCCAAACACCAACAATGGAACCGTGGCACGGAAAGAAAATTCTTCTGCTTTGCTGGACAGGAACAATTTTCCAAAGAATCCCCTTTTTTGATTGGTAAACATTACTACCACAGAGGGCTTGAATGTTTTTACCTGGTCCTGCAGGTTGCGGATAAGAGTATGTGCTACGTTGGTTTTTTCAACATGCAACTTCATGTCATACCTGAACTGTTTGCGAAAAGCGGTTTCAATTAGTTGCTGGTCAACGATCAGTTCTTCCGGCCAGGCAAAATGCAGCACATCAACCGCTGCTTTCAATGGTTTTGCAAAAGCAACCACTTTATCTGCTTCTTTTGTATAGTTTTTAAAGTCGGATGCATAGAGCACTTTTTTGATTGCAGAAGCCCTGTAGTTATGCGGTATTGCCACTACCGGCACTGGCGATTTGGTGATGAGGTTACCTGTGTTGGTGCCAAAAATCTTTTTGAGTTTGCCGGCGCCCCGGGTACTGATGCAGATATAATCAAATCCGCTGTTGTTTTTGCAATAGTCCAGCAGGGCCACATCGGCAGCTACACTTTGAATGACAACAAAAGAATGCTTGCCGGGCTTCTTCTTCATAGAGCGATAAACGTCTGCTGTGAACCGTTTAATCTTCTCCCGGGTTTCAGCAAGCCGGGTGCCACAATATTCATCAAAGTAGGAATCCGACCAGCCTACTGGCTTTAATAAATACAAAGCATGGATGAATACCAGTTCCAACGGTTGCTGGCTGGCCCACTGAATGGCAAATCGCATTCCCGCTTTTGAATTGGCGGAAAAATCTGTTGTAACTAATACTTTTTTCATATCGTTGATTTTATAAAGCGAAAATAAATGAGACCGGAAGGTTGGAACATGAGCCAGGTCATTCTGCTAATTGACTTCAACCTGAATTTGTTGTACGTAAAGAATATTATATCTCAGCTTTCTGTTATATTTCAGAAATAGCCACTTAGATATTTTCTTAAAAATATAGAATATTCATTCATAACCGGACAGCACTTCATCTTTAAATTTTTCTAACCGCCTGGCCAGTGTCCTTTTCCTGTTTCTTTTGGCGGTCATCCACCTTCGGCTGTAACTTCTTATCTGCAGTTTTTCTTCCATACTGATGGAAGCCTGAAGTGATAACCGGGACAGGGCTGTGCAGATATCATTAAAAATACCTAAAGACTGGGCCAGGGTTTCTGCTTTTTTCAGGTCATTTCTTTGCCTAAATATATACCCGGATACAATATGTTGCTGATGTAAAAGCCTGGAGATATAGATGAGATCTTTGAGTGCCTTCCGGATTGTATGCAGATTCTTATCAGTAAAGGCATTATTTAGTATAATCGAATAAATTTTCTTTTTTTTAGCAGTAAAGAAATATTGAAGCATTTGCTCATTCAGTTGCAAGGGCAGCAGTTTAATAATTTTCGCTTCTTCCCTGTTTAATTTTTCATCTGTAAGTATATATTGTTTCCATCTTTTATGTGTTGACAGGCCGGTCTTGGGCATGTTTATGCTGTGATTTGCACCCAGCCTTTGCTGGTGAAGTTGTTCATCCCTGATCTGACCAACAAAACGGTACATCTTTTTAATTGATCCCGGTAGTTTTAATTGAGTTTTGATTTGGTTGTTTGCAGATAGCAGCCGCAACAATGCCCTTAATTTTTTTACTTCAACCCTGAAGTGGTGAATAGCCTGTTCGCTACCGGTTTTGCTGATTTGCCGGCTATATTTTTTCAACCGGATGAAATGTGAATGAATGATATTGTTTAACTGCTGTTTATTCATGCAGTTGATTTTTTTTACGGATAAGCGAAAACAGGTGATCAGCATCCTGTTTCCTGCACAATTCTGTTCCGGGGTTCATAGTTGCTGCTGTGCCGCAGGCCACACCGTATTGGGCGGCTTCAAGCAGCGACTTATTATTTGCAAGGGCCAATACGATACCTGCCACCATACTGTCGCCGGCGCCAACAGTGCTTTTTTTCGGAACAGCCGGAGGAATGATATGCTGAACCTCATTTTCTGTAACCAGCATAGCGCCGTCTTTGCCCATTGAAACCAGCATTATGCCGCAATTACTTTTTTGCATTAATGTTCTTGCTGTAGTTGCTATATCCTCCGGCTTAATCCATGCTTTTCCGGACAAAAAGCTTAGTTCTCCAAGATTGGGCTTAAGGAGAAAAACAGGTGCCGTGATTGCCATTTTCAGCGCTTCCCCTGAAGTGTCTACAATATACCGGGCTTTCTTTTTGGCAGCAATTTCACCAATCTTAGCCAGCACTTCAGCAGGCATTCCCGGCGGAAGGCTTCCGCTGCATACAATATAATTGGGGGATTCGGCCTGCTCCAAGGCATTCAGCAGGTTGAGCCATTCTTTTTCATTGATAGCAGGACCTGGCATGCCAAAGCGATATTGCCGGTTGGTTGAACTTTCCAGGACGATTAGGTTTTCACGGGTGTGGTCATTGATCTCAGTTACGAGTGAGCTAACGTTTTCTTTTGCCAGCAACTCAGTAAAAAACCTGCCACTATGACCACCTGCCGGGTATAGCGCAGTGGCCTCTCCGCCTAATTTTTTAATAGCTCTTGCTACATTTATACCACCTCCGCCTGGCTCAAACACAGGACTGCTGCAACGAAGCTTTTTCTCCGGTAATAGAGTTTCCACTATTGTGCTTTTATCAATGGCAGGGTTTAAGGTAATAGTGATTATGGAATACATGCTGGTTGCATTTTAGTTTAGCAGGACACTTATATTGATAAAATTATGAAAATGCGGACCCCGTAAACCATACATCCGCAAGCCTGATGACAGCATTTTTATTCAGGGATGAATGAGATCAGTAGAAGTCAATCAGCGCAATATGTTCAAAATTTGTCAGCACCCCTTCATCTATAAACTCCACATCACCTCCGTTTACCAGTACTTTTTCAATCACATCGTCCACAGCATCTTTAATATCGGCCCTGGTCCCGGGGTCACATTTATAGATTTTATCCCTCTTGTTGCCCTTCATGGCTGAACACAAAAAATTTTTTTCTACTATCAACAGGCGGCCTCTTTTATGAACTGCTTCTTTCCATACCTCTTCAATTCCAAAGGCGAGCTTGCCAGCTCCCATGGCCGCATCAATATTTTTCAGCAAGTCTTTTTCTTTTATCTTCTTCCAGCCTGACAGCAATGGTTTCAGCAAAGCATATAATTCTTTCTCATTCGCCCCGCCATAGCTACCTTTCAAATAGGCTGATACATGCTGTTTGTTATGACTAAGTTTTTTGAAATGTCCAATGATACGGGTGGTTCCCATTACAAATAGTGGAAAAGGATATGCTTTTATTAGTAAACTCAATCCTTCATCAATGTGATGAAGGAATTTATCCAGCATGACTTCCTTTCGTTTTGCAGGGTCTGAAAAATTTGATACCCTGGAAGGAATATCATTTCTGTAGGCTGCCATATGTTCAGGAATATCTGATACAATCCTTGTTAGCTGGCGATCATTACCAAAATAGATACGGCTTTGTTTACTGCTGAGCACCAATACCAGGTATTGGAGAGTTTCTTTTTTACTATATACCAGGTCCCTTATCGCAAATGAATCGTCAATTATGAGCTTTTCTTCAAGCAGCATATCGAGATAGTAAACTTTTTCTACAGAGGCCGACACGAAAATGGCAATGCTTTTTTTGTGAGTATTGAAATCAAGCCCCGCCACCAACGTTCTCAATCGTATCATAATTTCAGCGACATTTTGTGCGGTGTAACCAGCAAGCAATTCTTTTTCAATTTTTGCCACAGCCCGTTTAAGTTGGTATTCTAACTCAGTAGTGAGTGACATTTTGGGCTCAAAAGGCAAATAAAGTGACACACAGGGCGCCTCCCCTCTGTTAGCAGGCAAGGAATTAGGTATGGGCAAAGCTTTTGTGGTCATAATCATCCGTTTCGAAATGAAGTTAGCACTAACAGCATGCCGGTTTGGGTGATTGCTGTCAGGCAATCGTTTGATTATCCTCAAATACCCGGAGAAAGTACTTGTTAACCAACCTCATTGTTCAGGATGATACATATCATATCCTGTCGTATTACCCGGAAATAACTTTATATGCAAAATTTTCAGTTATGGCAGAGCAACAGGAAAACCTCGGATCATTTTTTAAGGAAAATGCGAAACTGGCCCGAGAATATTTTGAAACCCGGCTGGAGATCTACCGTCTCAGGGCCATCCGGCTGATAGCAAAATCGGCTGGTTTTTTTCTCTGGATCATTATTTCTCTTTTTCTCGCATTCCTGCTGATCATATTTCTTGGAATTGTAGTAAGCCTCTGGTTCAGCGAAATGACGGGAAGCTATCTCACCGGTTTTAGCATCACCACACTCATTATCCTTGCGCTGATCATCATTATTGCGTTGCTTCGTAAAAAAATATTCGTTAACCCTATCATCCGGACTTTTATTTCAAAGACAGCAGTAAAAGATGAGGAAGATGAACTTTCTTAATACATAAAAACATTGAAAATGGCTGCACGACAAAAAATAACGAATCTCGAAACGCTGAACACCGAAATCTACCGGTTACAACTAAAAGCAAAAAATACAGCGGATAACCTGGACAAAAATTTAGACCACTTTCAGCACCATTATGCCTCCATGACCATGAACTCATTTTTTAAAAAGTCATCTTCCGGAGGGGAAAAAGTGAAAGAGAAAATCTTTCATTCGGTTTGGGAAAATGAAAAAGTGCAGGAAGGGTTGGGCAAAATAATTGATCATCTTGCTGATAAAGCAGCCGAAGGCCTAAGTAATATTGTAGACAGGATATTGCACCGGAAAGACTGATGCTTTCTTTAGCGGATGAAACCGGGCAGATCGTCAAAATAGTTTGCCTGTTCTGCGGTTAGCAACAGGTCTTTCAATGCAAATACAATGGATTTTTCCAGCGTGAATATTTCCCGGTTAAAATTCAGGATGGTTGAAAATTCGATTTCCGTCAGGTTTTGAAATAACCCTTGCTGATGGAGTTCTTCCAGTGTGGCACGGTAGCCCGACTGGGCTGTTGCATAGATCGCTGCCAGTTCTTCAAAAGATGATATATTGGAGTCCGCCTGCAATAGTTTGATGATATTATTACAAAATATTTCCACCCGGTCGCCGGTTCGCCGGTAGAAACTATATTTCAGATCATTGGAAGATTTCTTCAACTGGTCAATATCAGCCAGTGCATCTTTCAGGTTTTTGGCGGCATACATACCGTTGCGGGCTGCAGCGATCAACTGGCCGGTTCTGAGTGAAATTTCCTTGCTGATATTGGTTTGCTGCAACTGAACTGAGAATTGCTGGATGTCTCCATGCACCTGTTTGATGTATTCATATTTCCCGGCAAGTGGTTTGCTTAGAAATTCCCGGCCCGGTTGCAGATCTTCCGCCCCGTTATTTTTTTTATCAAATGCATCAAGTGTTAATCTATTGACAGCATACAACAATTGGCGGGTTTCCTTTTCCAGTGCAGTAATGGCCAGTTCCGTGTCTGTCACTTTCACTTTATGAATAAATAAAGTGCCATTATCCGTTTGAATAAATCTCTTTTCCAGGAAACCGGCAAATGCGCCGAGGAACGGATAGAATAAGATGATTCCAGAAATATTCACCAGGTTTTGAAAAAATACAAGAGCCAGCAGGTTGTCTTTAAAACCAACAGTGCCGGTGATGAAATGATTGAGTGGATGCAGGAAAATAAAAATTAATACCACATTAATGCTGTTGAAAAGCAGGTTGCCCAACGCCACTCTTTTCTTTACGGACGGGCCGTTGACAGAGGCAAGATTGAGTTTCAGTGTTGTACCGATCTCAGAACCCAGCACAATTGCGGTGGCAGCATAAAGACTTATGGCTTCTACATGCAGGGCACTTAATACGATAGCTACTGTGGCCGTACTCGATTGTATCAGGGAGGTCATCAACACACCGGCCAGCACATACACGATCACCGGTTGTTGTTGCAACAGCGCCAGGTCAAACTGGCTGACGGCTTCTTCCATCCCGCCACGGATAAAGGCAAGACCGAGAAATAAAAATCCCAGGCCAAAGAAAAATTTACACCATTGATGCCAGCGGTTTTCTTTGTTGGCGAGGAACATCAGTATTCCCGCAATTGCAGTAATAGGCAATGCAAAACTTTCAATGTTGAACTGGAATCCTACTGTGGCAATGATCCAGTTGCTGATGGTGGTACCCAGGTTGGCTCCCAGGATAACAGCCAGCGCATTCTTCATCGAGATGATGCCGGCGCCTGTAAACCCGAGTACCATGAGACCAACAACTGAACTGCTTTGCAACACTGCCGTAACCAACGCACCACCGAGAATCCCCTTCAGTTTGTTGGAAGTATGTTTTTTCAGGAAGAGTTTGAAGGACCGCCCGGCCAGTTGATGAAGCGCTTCTTCAAGCAAGTTCATGCCCAGCATAAAGATGGCAATACCGGCGAGCATTTTCCATATATCAAATGACAGGGGCATCAGGTAGCAAAGTAAACGACAAAATTCGTTACTCTTTACCGGCTTTGGCTGATAAGTGTCAGGCTGCTGCCTTACACTACTCATGTTGTTTATCGCCTTGAATGCTGAATTTGACACCTGATCTAAATACTCTCTCATGTCAACGAATGCCAGCAGCCTGGAGCAGATCCTGCGTCCTTTGCAAATGATTTTCTTTTCTCTTGTACTGCTTTATTTTGGGCAAACCATGTTCATACCACTTTTTTATGGATTATTCATTGCCATTGTACTTTACCCGGTTTGCAAATGGCTGGAACAAAAAAAATGGCCGGCAAGCTTAGCGATTGCCCTGTCGCTTTCAATCGTGGCGATCCTGTTTGCTGCACTCATTGCATTGCTGATTATGCAACTGAATGCTTTTCAAAAAGATTTTCCCGAACTGAAAGCCCGGATCGAACAAATGTTGCCGCAGATACAGCTATGGATTGAAAACAATTTTCACATCAGTGTCGAAAACCAGCAACAATGGTGGCAACAGACTGGTTCCAATGCGGGTATTTATATCGGGGCTGTAGCAAAGGGGTCAGTCAATGCTTTGTTCATGTTGTTTTTGGTGCCTGTTTTTGCAGCACTTTTTCTTTATAACCGGCGTTCATTTGTGCAGTTTCTCGAAAAGGCGGCAGGCCATGAATTCAACAGCCGTCTTCACACTGTGCTGAACCGCACTATTCACACCTATCACAACTTTATCAAAGGGATGATATTGGTCTATCTTATTGTGGGGGCATTAAACAGTATTGGTTTGCTGGCACTGGGTATAAAGCATGCGGTATTGTTTGGTTTCCTGACCGCTATCATGACCATCATTCCCTATATCGGTATTTTTATAAGCGCTTTATTGCCGATCTCTGTTGCCTGGCTCACCAAAGATTCTTTCTGGTATCCGTTGGGAGTCGTAGCCGTTTTTGCATTTGTTCAGTATCTCGAAGCCAATGTAATTTTTCCAAGAGTAGTAGCCACAAAGCTCAATGTAAGCACATGGGCCACACTCGTAGCTATTCTTGCCGGGGGCATTTTGTGGGGTGTTTCAGGAATGATCCTCTTCATTCCTTTTGTGGGGATACTAAAAATAGTAACAGAAAATATGCCCGGCTGGTCGGCTGTCAATCACCTGCTCAGTCGTAATTCCAGGGAGTAAGAAGCAATTCAACTGGTATGCTACATCAAAACCGGATGGGGTTGTGCTGGATGAACAATTCGTATAGTTTCACCAATAACCAGGCGACTGCATCTTTCAACCCTTCCAGTAGGGCAGTGATGATCAATACCGTTATGAGCCAGGCAGCGATGAGCACAAACCTGGCTTTTTCGGAATAAAGGCTGGCATAAGTTACTGTATTCATTACCCTTTGGATTTTTACTCACTAAAGTTGCTTCAGGTAAAAGTATTAATTGCTGACAGCCGTTAGTCGGCTTACTGATTTTGGACAAATGGGAATTTTCCTGAATAAATGATCATTTTCATATTCTGGGGTAACCCCCGTCAAGCCGAAGTGTTAATTTCGGACTTACTTTTATTCTTGTAATCTGAAACAACCCAATAAAACTTAATAATATGATCGCATCATTACAGCCGGCGGAAATAGAAGAATTCCTGCAACAGCAGTTGGTGGGAAGAATAGCCTTTCATACAGGTGACCAGCTTTATGTTGTACCCATCAGTTATGCCTATGACGGTGTTTATATCTATTGCCATTCTTATGAAGGGAAAAAAATGGATATGCTTCGCAAGAACCCCAACATTTGTTTTGAGGTGGATGACATCACCGATATGGCTAACTGGAAAAGTGTGATCGTATGGGGCAAGGCGGAAGAATTACCCGCTGGCAAGGAACGGAATGAGGCCCTGCAGGTGTTGCTAAAAAGATCTTTACCGGTCATATCCAGTGTAACCACTCACCTTGGGGATCAATGGCCTTTCTCCTCTACTGAAGTAGAGAAAATTGATGGTATTGTTTTCCGGGTGAAGGTGGAAGAAAAAACAGGCCGATTTGAGCAAAGCGGCTCTTCACCCATTCTGCCGGGATAGTGGTCCCTCGTTGGCGGGCTGCTGAAAGATTCATTCGTGATATATTAAAGGCTTCGGTTAAATTTATTGCTGAAATGAATTCTGGCTATGCCTCTGCAAACCCAACAGCCCGGTAAAGGATACAGCGCCAATAACAGGGCAAGGCTGGTGAAAGGCGGCAAGGAATATTTTGATCTGCTGTTGCAACTGATTGGACAAGCTACTGATACCATTCACCTGCAGACTTATATTTTTGATGACGATAAAACAGGCTATGCTGTAGCCAATGCGTTGAAAGAAGCTTCACAGCGGCAGGTGAAAGTGTATTTACTGGCAGACGGCTATGCTTCGCAGGTGATGGCGCAATCTTTCATAGACGGGCTTAGGGAAGCCGGGATCAACTTTCGTTTTTTTCAGCCATTGTTTAAGGGCAAGTCTTTTTATTTTGGCCGCCGTTTACATCACAAAGTGCTGGTGACGGATAACCGGTATGCATTGGTTGGCGGAGTGAATATCACCGACCGGTATAATGATATGCCAGATCAGCCGGCCTGGCTTGATTTTGCGGTGTATGCCGAAGGTGAGATCGCCAAAGAGCTTTGTGTGCTTTGCTGGAAAACATGGAACAATTTTCCATTGAAAATGGGAATAACTCCCTGTGAGATTGATCCTCCAAAATTTAATTTTCCTGCACAGCAGGCTTGTGAAATAAGAATGCGTCGTAATGACTGGGTGAGGCGAAAGAACCAGATTTCAAGAAGCTATATTGAAATGTTCCGCTATTCACGGTCACACATCACTATACTATGCAGTTATTTTTTACCCGGAAGGGTGATTTACCGCAACCTGGTAGCTGCCGCCAAAAGAGGAGTGAAGGTGAAAGTGATACTGGCGCATTTTTCTGATGTGATGATCGCCAAACAGGCTGAAAGATATATGTATCGCCGCCTGCTCAGGAGTGGAATTGAAATATATGAATATAAAAAAGCAGTGTTGCATGGAAAAGTAGCGGTCTGCGACAGCCAATGGGTAACAATAGGTTCATATAATATTAATAATCTAAGCGCCTATGCCAGCATTGAACTGAATCTTGATGTAAGCAATGCGGATTTTGCCCTGAACACCGGGCAAGTATTGGAACAGATCATTAGCGACGAATGTGATCAGATCACCGAGGAGGATTTTGTCCGCAAGTCTAACTGGTTTAAACAACTGGTGAGATGGTTTTCATTTCAATTCATCAAAGCCGGTGTTTTTTTGTTCACATTTTATTTCCGAAAACATCAATGACCCCGGATCCTTTTTATTAATGACCGGGTGCTGGCTATGTTCCAGCGGGCAAATCGTCCTCTTTGCACTACCAACTGGTTGGCATCGCGGTGTTGCAGGAAATAATGAAAAACAAATTTGGCATCTCTTTCATACCAGCCCACCATCTGGCCAAAGCGAAGATCATTAAAGACAAGAGTGTCGCCCCATTTTTCCGCCGTATAAAAACCTTTGGAAAAACGCACCAGGTGCTGCAGGTCTTCCGTATTGCTAACCGGCTGCAGTAAAGAATCGTTTTTAGGGAAATAGTGCAGGTCAATTTTTTTCTCTTTGTCAAAAACAGAATAATAGCCAACATGAAAACCTTTGCCATCCCCGGCCACCACATACCATAGCCAGTTATTCAGCGGCGTGGGGGTAGTGAAATAACGGTCATAGCTTACCTGCTGCTTAGTCAGCATGTCTTTTATATCCGTATCGGTTTTTATTTTATTGACGATGCAATACATAAAGTAAAGTGTACTGATGCCCAAACCAAACCTGACCCATGCCAAACGCCTGTTGTCTGTCTTTTTTAAGATTAATAGCATGACAGCTCCGATGCCCAACCAGGCGGAATAAAAAGGGTCGGCCACAAAGATGCTGTTGAAAGAAACCCGCTGATGACTGAATGGCTCAAACCACCCGGTGCCGTAAGCATTGAATGCATCAATGAAAATGTGCAGGAATAGTTGTAGCGCAAAAAATGCAGTCCAGGTCTTAATGTTTATCCCTGAATAACGAAACCATCGTTCAAAAAGCAGGGTCAACAGCGCTGCTGCAACGATCATGAACAGGAAAGAATGTGTGAAACCCCGGTGGGCCAGCAGGTTTTCATCCACATTGGTCCAGAATGCAGCGAGGAAATCAAGATCGGGAATGGAATTGGCGATGGCACCGATCAGCATTCCTTTTTTCCCTAATTGTTTTCCAAGCATCGCCTCACCCACACAGGCACCTAGAGCAATATGTGTGAGAGAATCCATATTAATTGAATAAAAATTGATAAAGAATGATCAATATGGCCATGGTCAGCAGGGTGGTATAGATCAGTTTATTGTTTTTTGCCAGCCAGGGTGGTAAAAATATATCGAAATTGGCTTTTTCAGAATCAGAATATTTTCTTGCCCAGATAGTCAGCGGGCACATCATCTTAAACAGCATCAAGGTAATTCCTTCCAGTACAAATAGCCCGATCCCGATCCACACCCATTTATCAATTTGGTTGGTCAGCCCTGCATAAAACAAATAGATCAGCACCACATTAAAGGACAACCAGATGAAAGTGTGGATGGTTTTGATGAGATTAAGCTTGCTCAAGTTTCCTATTTCTTTACGGTGTTACAGTTGCAGGCTTGAAACCTGTTGATGTCTTTCCCAGATAAACTGGTTAGTATGCTTTCTCGATAAAACAACTATTGCAGCAGCCATGATGGCTGTGCATGGGAAGCCGGAACCGACTCCGAATGGTAATATAGAAAGTAAGAAAATAACAGCGCCAACAGAACCAATACTGTATATCCATCCTTTCAGCAGCATGGAAATAGCGATAAGGCCCTGGCAGGTGGCGACAAAGCCAATCGCCAAAGGAATATTTTCTTTGAACCAGCCATTGATGAAATCCCGGTACCAGCCGCTCCAGGTAAGTTCTCCGTATTCAAGATAGAAATGAGGTGTTTGTTGTGACGTTTTCCAGTTGATCCAGCTGGCCCAGGCAAAAAGAAGAAAAAAAGATAGCCTGGCTATTTTGGGCCATTTGAAAGCCGCCAGCAATTGAAGCAACGCCACAGCATTGGATATTACCAGCAGCATCACGTAGGTCGGGTTGTCCAGTCCTTTCATTCTGAATGTTTACATGAATGTAGAAGTTATGAATACCGTCTTTTATGATGCCAGTCAGCAACCGGGTTGATTTTAAAAGCCCGGAGACCCATACGAAAGGAAGCCGGCCCCAAGCCAGGTTAAAAGGGCATGAACAAGAATATTCCAGGCAACAGAATGACTGTACCAGGTAAGCATGCTTCTGGAAAAACCAAGCACAGCAGCAATAACAATAAAATAAAAGTTTGGAATTTCTACTGGCATCAACGAAAGCGGCACATAATGCCATATGCCATACCAGATGGAAGGCACTATACAGGCATAGAAAAAATTTCCCTGGTGATGATCATAATACAATCCCCGCCAGAACAGTTCTTCACTAAAGGCATGTAGCAATGACAATGCGAATATCAATAGCAGGATAGCCGCTTTTACATTTCCAGGGCCGCTTGTAAAAGGAATAAAAATTAATACCAATGCAACAGGTAACAATAACAACATCCATTGCCAGGCAGTAAGTTTTTTGAAACGAAGCAGGATCTTTCTGTTCCGGCGACTAATCCATCCTGTTGCCGGCAGTAAACAACCAGCCAGCCAATATGCAACCAGGCCCAGGATTAAACCCTGCATATTTCCGAAAAGTCCTGCGAGGAAATCAAACGCATAATAGGCTGCCACAATCAGCAACGGCGGATAGAGAAAGATGAGGAACTCTTTTCGTAGTTGTATTCGGCGTTCTCCTGTTAACATGCAGTGATACCTGTTACCGGTATTGAGTTATTTAGTTAATAATACATCTTTGATCTCATCCATCATCCGCAACTGTTCCCTTTGAATATCAAACAACGTTTTCATTTGCTCAGCGATCAGCAGGTCCAGTTTGCGGTGGACATGCCTGATTTCCACTTCCGCTTTAAGATTGATAAGATAATCGTTGATGGCCCTTTGCCTGTCTTTTTCTTCTTTCCGGTTTTGGCTCATCATGATAATGGGTGCCTGCAAAGCAGCAATGGTTGACAACAGCAGGTTTAACAGGATGAAAGGGAAAGGATCAAATGCTTTTTGCAGAAGCCAAAGATTCAAACCTACCCATATCAGCATGACCAGGATAAACAAAATGATGAATCGCCAGCTTCCGCCAAAAGAGGCTACTTTGTCAGCCAGTTTACTGCTGAAAGGCGGATTGCTGTCTTCAAATTCAGCCAGTTTTTGCGACAATATTTTCTCTTCTTCAATGGCTTTTAAGACGATCTCATTTAGTTTTTTTAATTGCAGATCTTCTGATGCCAGCAATTCTTCCAGGTTATTTTTTTTCATAAATTCAGTTAGAGATGGGCAATGAATACGGGCATCTGGTGTTGCCGGATGATATCTGTCACAAAACTTTTATGGAAGAAACGGGATATACCCGACCGGCCAAAAGAACCTGTTACTAAAATAGCACCTTTATTTTGGTTTAGCCAGGCAGTGAAATATATTTTGGGATCTGCATCTAACTGCTGTATAGTAAGATCGGTGAAATGCCTGGCAGCAAGTTCCTTAATGTTATCTTCATCAGGCATTGATTTGCCCGTTTTTTCCCCGGCATAAACCAAAATTGTTTTTTGAAAAGTAAGTTCAGGAAAGAGACAGGCAAATTGACGGATGGCATATACCGATGAGGGGCTGCCATCATAGGCAAGAATAGTTGTGTCGGGTAAAGTAAATTTCTCCGGCACTACGATCACCGGGCATTCCACATTATGCAACGCATCCTTCAGGTATTCATTGAGGGCCTTACCTCCGGCGTTTTCATAAAATGTTTCACTGCCGATAATAAGCAGATCAGCAAAGCGGCTCTCTTTTTTAAGTTCAGGAAGGGTGAAATCGTAAAACTCATCATGTACCCGGTGTTCTACACCGCTTTTGACGCACCAGTTTTTGAATCGTTCAATGTTTTCTTTTACAGCTGCATCATCCGCTGAAAGAGGGTTGTTGAAGTCAAGTATCCTGCCACTGCCGGAGTAACTCCACAAGCGGGCATAATCTACCTGCGGTAAAAATGCCCCGGTTAGAAGAACAGGGCTTTTTTCGTTGAGAAAGGCGGCCATTTCAAGGGCGCCATCTGAGAAATGCCTCCCATCGAATGCAATCACAACTTTTTTCATTGTCAATAATTTTCGCTAAACTATTCATTGACTTAGATGACATTCATGACAGCCGGCAGCAGAAAGGGTGATAAATATCAGGAGCCAGGGCAGAACAATAAAGTCCGGATCGAAAAATTGGAAGAACTATTGGTATGGATGATCATGTGTAGATTGGTTGAACATTTTGCCGCCATGTAAAGCAGTAAATTTTTTAAAAAGGCCGGCTAAAAGCGTTAAAAAACCAACAGGCGGAACCTAAATGAATTTGATGAAAGTAGTAGCCTCGACAGGAATCGAAC